>QCNJ01000006.1 GCA_003213235.1 Prochlorococcus sp. AG-424-P18
GATAATGTAGTTACGAAGTTGCTGAAAAATAGTAAATGCCAACTCATAAAGTCGAAATGAAATTGTTAGATTTTAATAATTGTGGAAAAAAAACTAGATAAAAATATTGCAGTATAAAGATAAAAAGTTATATTTTTTTATTAATTGATCTAATTCGTTCCTCTTTAGTTTTACTTTCCCCAAATTTTATTAACCTTATTAGTTATTTTATCTTGAAAGATATTCATTAAGGTAATATTTCCTTTTACTATTTTTTGCTGCTTTTCGACTTCATCAATAATCTTTTTTTGTTGATCAATTGGGGGGACAGGAACTAGTAATTTTTTTAATGTATTAGCATTAAATTGAGGTTGTCCTCCACCAATAACGAGTCGTTTTTTTTGAATCTCGAAGTTATTCGATTGAGCGAAAATCCAAAAGAATTTTGGAATAAATTGTTCATTTAGAGAAACCTTTATTAAATATCCTGCAAATATTGATGGTTCATTATCTTCAAAATATAAACATTTTCCATAAGTCGCTCCAGTTCTAGCAATAAGTATGTCATGTTTTTTGAGTATATACTCTTCTTTTGAAGAATCTATAGAAGCATACTTTTTATCATCTGATCGCAATAAACCGAACTCGTTAATATCAGTAATTCTAATAAATCTATGACTTCCTTCTTCTGCGGCACTTTCTCCTCCAAGTCCATATTTTAGGGTAGCAACTTTGCCTAATTCAATCATTTCCCATGATGAATCAATTTCGAAGGTTGGTTTGTAGTTTTTAAAAATCTTTTCAGATCCGTCTATTACGTGCTGATAATTTTCAAGTTCATTAACAATAACTTTTTGATCTTCTATTGGTGGGAGCGGAATTTCTATTTCCTTTATTGAGAGATTGATGCCTCCAATTATCCCTTGAATATAGGGCGCTAGAATTGTTTTGAAGGTTGGGTTTTTTAATATATAGAATAAAAATTTGCTAATTATTTTCTGGTTACATCGTAGTAAAAAGACATGCTCATTGATGGATGCTTTTTCATACTCTCGTTGGAATAAACCTATTTTCCCAGTAGTTGCTCCATCTTTAACAATTAGAACATCTCCGTGTTCAAGTTTGCCTTTATTAAGTTCTTCAAAAAAATCCTCTGATACATAGACCATTTTCTCTGATTTTATTTTCCCATTTGAGTCAATCTGTCCTCCCCCGATGCTTGGAATTCCACTTGTTTTTGCTCCACCTCTTTCTCTTGCACCAGACTGAATTTCTACCAAATCACCTAACTTAACCAAGTCGAAATCTGTCTTCTTATTGGTGAATATTTCCAGATAGTTAGAAAATGAAAATGAGATATCTGAATTATCTAAAACTGTTTTTTTGGCAACCTCTATATATCTTTCATCATTCAAGTCTCTTTCACTAATTAATTGGATAACATCGGGCAAGTCATTTTTTGCAATGGGTGTTCTTTTTGCTCCTAAATTGAATCCATCATTCTCGACTTTTGCGAAAAATATATTTTCTGATTTTTGATTGAGTTCCTTATCGAGAATAAGAATTGAAGTTTTAACTCCAGAGTATGGTTGAAATACCCCGCCTGGTAGAGAAATGACCCCTATTAATGAGTCCTCAATGAGTTTTTTTCTAAGAGTTTTATATGCATTACCTGTTTGGAAAATAATACCTTCTGGGACAATTATGCCTGCTCTACCCTTGGGTTTGAGGTGCTCCCTAATATAGTCAATAAAAAGTACCTCTGCTCTATTAGATTTAATACCAAATCTTGAATGTGGTTTTATTCCTCCAGAAGGCGAAAAGAAAGGAGGATTGGCAAGGATTATGTCGAAATATTCATTCCACTTATCTTCAGAAGAAATGGTGTCATATTCGCTAATATTTGGTCTAGAAAAATTATGAAGATACATATTTACTAAAGATATCCTTGACATAGCAGGGTCAATGTCATACCCAACTAAATTTTCTCCAATTCGTTTTCGTTCTTTAGCGTTAAGTTGATCTCCAATTCTTGTTTGAGTATTTTTAGTAAGTATATGTTTGTACGCAGAGATTAAAAAACCTGAAGTTCCGCAAGCAGGATCTAATATAGTCTCATTTTTTTTTGGATTTACTATTTCGATGATGAAATTGATAATGTGACGTGGAGTTCTAAATTGACCAGCATCTCCCTGTGATCCCATGAACGACAAAAGATATTCGTAGGCATTACCTAATTGTTCTGAATTAGAGTAATGAAATGTATTTATCTCTTTCAAAAACATATTTAAAGTAGATGGATCTTTAAAAGGAAGAAATGAATTTTTGAAAATCTCTCTAAATATGGATGGAGCATGACGGTTATTGTATAAATTCTCAATTGCATCACTATAGAGTTTGACTTTTTCTACACCTAATAGTTTTGGGTCGAAAAGATGTTTCCAAGAATATTTTTCATATTCATCAATAAAAAAGGAGGGAACGCCACCCATTTCAATTGCTTCATTATCCATGTCATACATGAATTTATAAATTAAACCTGTAGTTATCTGTTCAACTTGACTTTGAGGACTTGGTATCTTTCCGACAAGAATATTCCTTAGATTATCGATCCTTTTTTTTGTTACGCTATCCAACATTTGCTAATCGTTCCAAATCAATATTTTCTTTAATGTAATTTGGAATTCCTTGTTTTAGTTCGATAGGTAAAGTTTTAAATGCTTCTCCTGATGGATGCACTCCTAATTCTGCATATCGTTTACTTTCGATAATATCTCTAAATTCTTCATCTGTTGTATATGCTTCAAACACTTCTTTTGCAATTGAATAAATTGAATCATCTGGTTTTAATGCTTTATCTAATTTATCGAATTCTTCATCTAAACATTCACGTTGAGAAGGTATATGTTGAATATGATCAAAGGCATGAAGAAGGATTTCTTTCATTGAGATTTTCCTATCTATTCCAAGAGATTTTCTAAGTTTTTCAAGAGAGAAATATTCATCCGCTTTGTCTATAACTTTTTCATAAAGATATTTTTCCGCTTCATTGAAATTCTTCCTCTGAACTAACTCTCTCATTAATTCATTTTCAGTTACTTTCCTTTTAAAAGATGGATAAAGATCTCTATCAATTTTCATCCCTTTACTAGAAATTAAAATTTCTTTTATTTCTGCTATAGGATCTGGGATAGTGCTAATTACTTCTTCGATAGGTGGAGGGGGCGGTGTTGGATTTATTCCATTTGATGGTTTGGAAGGAAGTTTTATAACCTCGTCATAATCAAATTCCTTTTCGAAGTATTCATAATTTCCAAAAAAGTCAAATAAAAGAAATTGTGTTTTATTGGCATCAGTATCATCAGGAATTTCTGATTTTGATATCCAATATTCTGAGAAATCACACTTTCTTGTTCCTCTTCCTTTCATCTGAATAAATTCACTTGGAGAATAAACAGGACGCATCATACAAATATTCAAAATATCTGTGCAGTCGTATCCAGTTGTCATCATTCCAACTGTGACGCAAACTCTTGTTTTGGAAGTTCGATAATAGGAGTTAATTTTAGATTGTCCGTTTAGCGAGTTATTTCTAAAATTAGTTGTCATATTTTGTGAGTCTGTGATATCTGAAGTTACTTGAACTGCGAAATCAGAATTATATTTTTTTGGAAAAAGTTTTTCAGCGAGGATATTCAAAGTTTGAGTCACTTTTGAAGCATGATTTTGCGATACACAGAAAATCAGTGTTTTACCTATTTCTTCCGTGTAGGGATCTTTGAGTGCATTTTTGATAAATGTTTCAGCGAAAATCGTGTTTGTATTGTCTGAAAAAAACTTTTTTTCGAAATCTTTTTGTTTGAATGATTCTTCACAATCATTCCCATCTTCATCAACCATATTCAAAATATATCCTTCTTCAGAAAGTAATTGAGTTGAAATTTCTGTTCTAGCATCAATAACTTTAGGGTTCAGTAAATATCCATCTTTTACTCCATCTTCCAAAGAATATCTAAATGTAGGTTCACCGCTGTCGCATCCAAAAATAGTATAGGTATCGAGCATTAATCTTCTTTCTAACTGCTTTGGATTATTGATTTCAACTTCTTCAATATCAACTGATTTTAAGTAGTCCTTTGGAGTAGCAGTTAGACCTAATTTAAATCCAATAAAGTATTCAAAAACTTTTCTACTTCTTGTACCAAGAGAACGGTGTGCTTCATCAGAAATCACTAGATCAAAGTCGTCAGGTCGGAAAACTTTTCTATATTTGTTCTTATTTACAAAAGATTGAACAGTTGAAATTACAATCTCTGCTCTTTTCCAATCTGACTGATTTTCTTTCCAAATGACAGAGTTAAAGTCATTTTTTAAAACTTCATCAAATTCTTTTTGTGCTTGAGTTTCTAACTCAATCCGATCAACAAGAAATAGGATGCGTTTTACGCTGTATAAGCGTAAAAACATTTTTATGATCGCAGACGAGGTAAGAGTCTTACCTGTTCCAGTCGCCATCTCTAAGAGAAATCTATCTTTGCCTTCTCTGATATCTTTTTGAACTGCCTTAACTGCCCTTAATTGATAATCTCGCAATATTCGCAGTTTGTTCTTTTTAAGAAAACCTTCTCTTTTAGTTTCATCAAGATAGTCAGGGTTTTGGAGAAAATTTGGTAGTTGAGTTTTAGCAATGTAGAAGTTATCAATTTCTTCTGATTCTTTTCTAGGCGGATTAAAATTAGATTTTCTTAATTCGAGTTGCTCTTGTGAAAAAAAAGAATTAATTATTGTCGGATTACCTTGTTCAATATCCCAAAAATAATGTTGAAAACCATTCGACAATATTATGAATCGGCAATTTAGAGATTTAGCATAATCTCTTGCTTGTTCTTTGCCGTTTAATGGAGTAGTTAGTTCATTTTTTGCTTCAATTACGCAAAGCGGGAAGGTTGAACTATCGAATAGGACATAATCTGCTCTTCCAGATTTGTTTCTAGTTTCTGTATCTACATTTATTATTCCTTCATCTCCAGGTAAATTCCATCCTGATTCTCTAAGTAAGTTATCAATGATTATCCTAGAATTTGCCTCCGACATTACTAAATTATTTCTATAGAAATTTTAATTTCCTGAATTATATTCTAAAACTAGTAATTTTAATTTTTTTATGCAATTCAAAAATTAATTATATTGATAGTGAAATTAATACAGATTTAATGCAACCTGCTAAAACGCCTGATGAACTTGCAGAAATGTATCCTGATCTAGAACCGTGGCAAAGGGATGAATTAGAAGTTTGGCACAGAGGATGGATTACAAAATTGATGACTGGAGATGCGACATCAGAAGAATATAATGCAGCGATACCTCCACATCCAGACCCTCATCATCCTGAAGATGATCGATAAATTAAAAAGATTTCTAATTTTATGATGGAAAGAGAAAATGTTTACAAGATAAAATCTTGTGAAAAATAGTTAGTGTAAAGTTAGTGTAATTCACTAAATGTAATCAAATAGGGGTTCAAGAGTAGTCATACCAAGTCATTAGAGACTTGTTCGAAAATCGCCCGGGGAGTTCAATTACGGGTTCTTAAGACTTCAAGTTAATTCACTTGAGGTCTTTTTTATGCTCTGATTTAGAACTTAAAAAATAAAAAATTCAGATATTTTGGAGTAATGCAGCTTTACCATTTTGATGTTGGGGTTAATATAAAGTTTATTAATTACCAATTATAGAAAGAATATTAACTTTTATTTTCTTTTAAGATGGCCTAGAAAATCTTTAATTTCATTGATAATAGGATTAATTTCAATACTTCTTCAAAGCTGTTTAAAGATTATTTATTAAATGTATTATTTCATCACTAATTTTTTTATGTCCATACTCATTCCAATGCATATCATATGGTGAATTAAACCTTAACTTTCTTTTTGTATAGTCTTTTTGAAAAATAGGTTTCATATCAACTACTTTAAATCCATTTGTTCTTGCTTTATTTATTAACTTTTTTCTCATTATTGAAAAGAAAGAGTTTTCGTTTAATGAGGTATTGTTATAAATAGATTTTCGATCTGCGTCAATTACTAAGAATGTCTTTTCACGAGAAAATTTATTTTTCCGAATATCCTTAAGTTTTTTAATAAATATATCTATTGCTAATTCTCCCATAGTGTATCTTTCAGAAGGGGCTTCTATTTTTGTTGATACTATATTTACAGGATTTTTTTGGTTTTCTTTTTGGTTTGTTAAAAATTTAAAATTCTGACTTAAAACACTGCCAAGATTTAAATTGTAAATCAGATATCGGGCTAAAGAACTTTTATTTAAAATAAAATCAATTGATTTTTGAGGGAAACTTTGTTGATATGGAAAATTAACAAAATTCATATTTTCATTATTTTCATCAAAGTAAAATTGACCCAAACCGTTTCTTCTACCTTTAAGAGCATATTTTTCAAAAGACTCGTCAAAATCATCAGATGTTATTGGGATAATTAAAATAATTTTATCTAAATCAATAAATTCCCTTGAATAATTAATTGAAGCAATATAGTTTGGTAATGCCATACCTGATGCAGCAATTGAGGTTGATATTATACGTTTCTTGTTTTTGATCAACTTATTATTCAAAATGCCATGAAATGTTGATGCATTCTTGACTTGAAGTCCCTCAGTATATGAATCTCCTATTGAAAGAACTTGTATTTTGTTATTCTCATTTTTAAGGAAATCTTTAAAATCAATATCGCTAAATTGACCAATATCATTTGCTCGTTTAAAGACAATATTATTAAAAGGTTTAAATTTTCCTGCTGACCAAGTTCCTGTTGAATATGGTTTTCTTCTATGTAAGCAATATAAACTAATTTTCTTATTTAAATTACATTCAATAGGTTTCTCTAAAGGAAATAAACTTGTTGCAGGAGCAATTCTCGAGAATATTTCAAGCATTAAAAAAACAAAACTAAAACTAAAACTAATAGAATAGATTTTGACTAGAATTCCTTCCTGCTTAAGCATTTATCAATTTGTTTAAATGTAGAAAATAATTATTCTTAAAGTGAATGATACTAATTTCTCTCAAATAATATAAGTAATTAATTAACCAAACCATCACTTTTCAATTATTTGATTTTTTATCATATTAAAAGATTTATCAAATATGTTATTCCTGGTAGAATTTAGATATGCATTTAAGATGGGAAACAATCATTTATTTAATAAGTATTTAGATTATTACATGAGTTACGGAAAATAAATAAATTTATATATAGTCGATTTTAATATCATTAAAAAAACTTTGATTAAAGATTTTGTATTTGAATCTCCAAAGAATTTAAGTTGTTTTTTGTTCTAAATTAAGTAAAAAAATTATTTTTTTTCGACTTAATATTTTTTTAAAAAATCTAGTCATTCCACATATCTTCTTTTTCTTTATCTAAATTACTTTTCTTAAGTAATTCCATCCTCATTTCATGAAGCTCTTCTTCATTTTCAATTAGCTTTTTATCATCATTAAATTTTCTTTGTATTTCTAAAATAATTACTTCAAAATTTTCTCCAAAAAAATCTGACATTTCTTGCCAAGCTTCCATTTCCTCTTCTTTGCCAATAGTATCGTTGATCTGATGAGAAATAATTTCTAGCACATATTGTTTGAGTTGTTTATGACTCATTGATTCAACTTTTTTTTGAATATAAAATTCTTTAAGATTTTCTAATTGTTTTTTTGATAAATCAGAATAGATAATTGACTTCTTTTTCATGAATATTTAGATTTTTTTAAATATAAACAAAATTCTTAACTTAAACACAAAATGAATGAGTAACTCTATTCGAATTTATAAAATCAATTTGAACAATTTTGAAAGCTTGAAAAAACAATTTAACTATATTTTCAGATGCCTTGCTATTAAACCTTGGATCACAAAATCTTTTATATTTAATGGCAGATTATCTCAAAAAAATCTTCTGATTATTAAGAAATGATTAATAGAATCGAAAGAAATTATAAAATTTGATTTTTTAAAAAGTTCTAGATTTCTCTCTAATACGCTGCCATTATTGATTTAATTAACAAATCTAATTGATAAAATTGTTTACATTCATTCAGCAATCTTTCTAAATTCTTGAGAGAATCATATTACAAATTTTAATTTTAATTTAATAGTTTATAAATATGAAAATTTCAATCCTATTAATTGAAGACGATCGTGATATGCGTGATTTGGTAGCTAGGCATTTAGAGCATTCTGGTTTCGATGTGCAAAAAGCTGAAGATGGCATTAAAGGACAAGCATTAGCTCTTCAATATTCGCCAGATTTAATTCTCTTAGATTTAATGTTGCCGAATGTTGATGGATTAACTTTGTGCCAGCGACTTAGGAGAGATGATAGAACATCAAATATACCAATATTGATGATAACAGCATTGGGTGGCCTGAAAGATAAAGTTACTGGATTTAATTCCGGAGCTGATGATTACATCACTAAACCATTCGATTTAGAAGAATTACATGTACGAATAAAAGCATTATTAAGGAGAACGAATAGAGCGCAGCTAAACTCTAGTAGTCAGCAAGAAATTTTGAATTATGGTCCTCTCACTCTTGTACCTGAAAGATTTGAAGCTATCTGGTTTGAATCTCCTGTGAGATTAACTCATCTCGAATTTGAATTACTTCATTGTCTTTTACAGAGGCATGGTCAAACTGTTTCACCAGCATTGATTCTTAAAGAAGTTTGGGGATATGAGCCTGACGATGATATCGAAACAATAAGAGTTCATGTTAGACACTTACGAACTAAGTTAGAACCTGATCCTCGTAAACCATCATATATAAAAACTGTATATGGGGCTGGATATTGCCTTGAGTTACCTATTGGTGCTCAAGTCGAAACTGCAAAGCAGGAGTTTATTCAAGCGAGAAATCCTGATTTAATAAATTCTACGATAGATTAAAATTTAACTAACCTTCATTGAAATTTTTAAGAAAGTAATTTCCCATGCCAATCTTGGTTGAATGTTTTTTCTTAAAAAAAATTTTAATTTTTCAAGCTTCTTTATTAGATCAGAATTTTTTGTCTTTCTCCACCAAATAATTTGAATGTAATTGACTAAACTAATCTGTTGATAAATTTCTAATTGCTCAGATATTAATTTAGATATTTCTAATATTTCTAGACTATTTTTTATTGGCGAATCTAATTTACTCGTAATTTCATCTGATAATTCATTCCATATTTCAAGATTTTTCAATATTTGACTTGGTGATCCATTCGCATAGTTAATTAAATCTTCAAACTCTAATTTTCTATGAATATTATATTTAGCAGGATCTAAATAATCTTTGAGAATATATTGTATTTGTTCACTAGAAAAAGATCGAAACCTAACCAATTGACATCTTGAGATGATCGTATTTAAAACAAGATTTAATTTTGAAGTTAATAAAATAAAAATTCCATTAGTAGGCTCTTCTAGGGTTTTTAATAAGCAATTTGAGGCTGCTTCATTTAAAAGGTGTGAATCAATAATTAAAACAATTTTTCTATCCGAATTTATTGATTTTTGACCTAGAAAGTTTTTGATATTGCGTATTTGAGCAACTTTTATAATTTCAGTTTCATTTTTGGTTATTTTTTCATTATCGGTATTTTTTGAGTTCTTACCTTCCATAGGAGAACTAGGTTCTATAATTAGAAAATCTGGATAATTATTATTAGTAATTCTTTCTTCAATATTTCCGTTTGGGTTAGTTTGTTTGAATATCTCTTGTATAAATTTAATAGCGGTTTGTTTTTTTCCTACTCCTTCAGCACCATAAAATATATAACCATTTGCAAACGATTTGTTTTTAATTATGCTGTTGAGGTAAGTATGGACTTCATCATTAAATAAATAATTATTTTCTTGAAATTCAATCATTATTCATCCGAAAACTTGTTTATTAAAGTTTCTTTAATTTGATTAGAAATAGTTTGAATATTTTGTGACGCAGATATTACTGTCCATTTTTTTTCTTTGGCAATTAGTTTGAAACCTTCATGTACTTTTTCTAAAAATCTAAAACCTTCTGATTCTATTCTATCGGGAATTTCATTTTTTCTTCGCAAGATACTCTCTTCTGGAGAAATTTCTAAAAAGAAGGTTAGGTCAGGATATTCCTCTTGACACACAATAGATTCAATTTTTTTTATTATTTCTAAATTTATATTTCTTCCATAACCTTGATAAGCCAGGGTGGAATCTGAGAATCTATCACTAATTACCCAATCATTATTATTTAAAGCAGGTGAAATAATTTTTGATACGTGTTCAGCTCTATCTGCTGAATAAAGTAATAATTCTGCAAGGGATGAAGGCTTATTATTTTCATTATTATCAAGAATAAGTCCTCTTAGTTTTTTACCTAAAAGACTGCCTCCAGGCTCTCTGGTTGTAATTAATTTAGATCCTTTCTTAATAAGACCACTATTAGGCAACCATTTAGATAGTTCATCTATTTGGGTAGTTTTACCGCATCCATCTATACCCTCAATAACTATAAATTTCCCTTTCATTTAATTTAAAGATAAAGCATTAATTACAACTGTAATGGAGCTAATAGCCATCAATAATGCTGCTATTGAGGGAGTAAGAAGAATACCGTATTTAGGGAACAAAATGCCGGCGGCTAGAGGTATAGCTAGCAAGTTGTAACCAAAAGCCCACGTTAGATTTTGCTTTATTTTTCTTATAGTTTTTTTTGCAAGATTTAAGGCGTAGGGTAATCCATTTAGTTGATCTCCCATCAACACTACATCTGCATTTGCCTTGGCTATTTGAGTCCCAGATCCCACTGCAATTCCTAAGTCTGAGGATGCTAAGGCTGGGACATCATTAATACCATCACCAATCATTGCAACTTTATTTTTAATTTTAAGATTTTCAATAGTCTTTAGTTTCATTTCAGGAAGAAGATCCCATTTAACTTCGTTTTCTTTACAACCAATTTTTTTTGCTAAAGCTAAAACTGTTTGTTTCCTATCTCCACTTAAAATATTAATTTTAAATTTGTTTGCTCTCAAATTTTGAACTGTTTTAATTGAATCATCTCTGAGTAAATCTCCGAGCAAAATAAATCCTAATAACTTATCTTTGATACTAATTCCAATGATAGTGTTCGTTTTTGTTTCTTCATTTTCAATAACTTTTTTTGCATCACTATCAAAAATTATTCCTTTGCTTAGTAGCCATTCAATATTTCCAATATTAATAAGTCCATCAATTGACTCAAGTTCTCCAGAAATACCTCGACCTGAGTGAGTAAAAATTTTTTTTATTGGAAATAAACTTAAATTTTGCTTTTTTGCCTCTTGAATTAAAGCATCCGCGATTGGATGTCTGCTTTCCTTTTCTAAACTGGCAGCTATTTTTAATAAAAATGAATGGTCATCATTATTTTTATAATCAACAATAAAAGGCCTACCTTTTGTTAAAGTACCTGTCTTGTCAAAAATAATGTGATTAATTCTTGAAGCGATCTCTATTTTGTCTCCGCCTTTAAATAAAACCCCTTTTTTTGCTGCTTTACCTGATGCGACAGAGATTACCGTTGGGGTGGCTAAGCCTAATGCACAAGGACAAGCTATTACTAAAACAGCAATTGACAATTGAATTGCTAAACTCAGGAAATTCTCAGCATTACTTCCAAGCGAACTATGAAGTGTATGGCTTGAGTGAGTTATGAATTCATGATTAACACTTAATAAATTCGGCCATATGTTTCTTGCTACCTTCCACCAAAAGAAGAAAGTTAAAGTAGCAAAAATAAGTACAAAGTAAGTAAATTTTCCTGCAATTTCATCAGCAATTCTTTGAATGCGAGGTTTTCTAGCGTTTACAGACTCAATAAGATTTACTAGTTTTGCAAGAGACGAATCTCCTCCAACCTTTTGTACTTTAAGTCTAAGAGTTGAATTAAGATTTAAAGACCCACTAGATAGATTATCGCCTTCTTTTACTTCGATAGGTTTGGATTCTCCAGTAATATGTGAAACATCAATATATGAATTACCTCGGGTAACAATGCAGTCTGCAGGCACTCTGTCTCCTGCTAAAACTTGAATCTCTTGATCAGGTCTTAAAGTGCTTACTCTTATTGACTGTATTTGATTGTCTTTTGTAAATATATTTGCCATTTCAGGTTGAAGATCTAATAATTCTCCAATGGAAGAACCAGTTTGATATCTAGCTCGTTCTTCTAAGAAACGCCCAATCAATATGAAGCCTAGCAGCATAACTGGTTCATTAAAAAAACAAGGAAAACCAGTGTCAGGAAATATTAAGGATAGAAGACTGGTTGTATATGCGCTAATTACTCCAAGAGCTACTAAAGAATCCATATCTGGATGGTTCTTAATAAATGATTTAAATCCATTAATAATGATTCCTCTGCCAGGAAATAATAGAGCTAACGTTGCTAATGAAGCGTGAAAAAATATATTACCTAATATTGGAAAATTTATATATCTTCCTTCTGCAAGATGACCTAAACCTGAAAATAATAAAAGTAATAGGGCAAAAGTTAGTTTTTTCCATTGATTATTCCACTTCTTTTTTTTTTCTAATTCTGCTTTATTTATTTTTTTTGAAAAATCATTTATGTAAATCTTTGATGGAAAACCATTCTCTTTTAGATTCTCGAGAACTGTTTCTATTTCAATATGTTTCTGGGTAATTTCAAAATAGGCACTTTCAGTAAGCAAGTTAACAGAAACATTCTCAATACCATCAGAATTATTCAATATTTTTTCAACAGTATTAACACAACCTCCGCATTTCATTCCAGTAATGTTTAATTGAATGCTCTTCATATTTTTCACAATAAAAGCAACCTAATGCTTAACTTATTCCTAACTATAATAATAAATGTAATAGACTTTTTAAATAGTTATTTTTAAAATTACTATAATAATTCTATTAGATTTAAAGCAGTGCCTAGTAATCAAAACAGAGACAATTTTATTGATAAAGCTTTTACAGTCATAGCTGAATCTATTGTAAAAATAATGCCTATCGCTGAGAAAGAAAAAAAAGCATATATTTATTATAGAGATGGATTAGCTGCACAAAATAATGGGGATTATTCGGAAGCATTAGAATACTATAAAGAAAGCCTAATGCTTGAAGAAAATAAAATTGATAGAGGTGAGACTTTAAAAAATATGGCAATTATTTATATGAGTAACGGGGAGGAAGATTTGTCTATTGAAACTTATGAAAAAGCATTAGTAGAAAATCCCAAACAGCCATCATGCTTAAAAAATATTGGTTTAATTTATGAAAAAAGGGGAAGGTATGCTGAGCAAAATGGTGATTTAGATCAAAGAGATATTTGGTACGATAAGGCTGCTGAAGTTTGGTCTAAAGCAGTGAGACTATATCCAGGTGGGTATCTCGATATTGAGAATTGGTTGAAAAATTCAGGCAGAAGCTCAATTGATATGTATCTTTGATTTTTTTATTGTGATAGAGAATAATCAACTGCTTCTTTAATATTGGATATTTCTTTGATATTTATTAAAGTTTGAAAATTATTATTTAGTCCCTCCTCAAGTTTTGGCACTACAATATTTTCGATCCCTAGTCTTACAGCTTCTTCTATCTTTGTCCTAAGGTTGTTCGATTTTCTAACTTGACCGCTCAAACCCAATTCCCCAATAAATGAGGTATTCGCCAAAGGAGGAATATTTTTCAAACTTGATAAAATTGATATTGCTACACCTAAGTCAGATGAGGGATCATTAATCTCAAAACCTCCACCAGTAGCTATATAACAATCAAATTCAGATAATTTTATTCCTACGTGTTTTTCAATAACAGCAAGAATTTGATGCAATCTATTTAGGCTAATTCCAGTTGTAGTTCGTCTTGGGTTGCTGTAGAAAGTTTTATTAACCAGTGCTTGTATGTCAACTGCTAATGGTCGAGTCCCTTCATTTGTAATAGTAGTTGTTACGCCTGAAATATTTTCTTTATTTGTGAAAATTGAACTTGGGTTTTTTATCTCTCGTAAACCCTCTTCAAGCATTTCAAAAATTCCAATTTCAAAAGTCGATCCAAATCGATTTTTTATACTTCTTAGTAATCTATGAGATGAAATATTATCTCCTTCAAAGTTTATTACTGTATCAACTAAATGCTCAAGAGTTTTAGGGCCAGCGAAAGCACCATCTTTGGTTACATGACCAATTATTAGAAGCGCAATATTATTGTCTTTGGCTAGATTTTGCAATTCAGACGAACATGTTCTAACTTGAGAAACCGATCCTGGCGAACTTTCCATTTCATGATTGTGGATGGCTTGAATACTATCAATAATTGCGAAACTTGGATTTACACGTTTGATCTCTTCAATAATTAGGGATAAATTCGTTTCTGCAAAAATTTTTAAATCAATGCTTTTTTGATTTAATCTTTCCCATCTAATTTTTACTTGTTCTAGGGATTCTTCTGCAGTTATGTATAAAACTTTTTTATTGAGAGATATTTTTCCTGCTGATTGAAGAACTATTGTGCTTTTACCTATCCCTGGTTCTCCTCCGAGTAAGACAACTGATCCAGGTACTATTCCACCTCCAAGCACTCGATCAAATTCTTTAAAACCACTTGAAAATCTTGATATTTTACTTGATGAAATTTCATTAAAAGGAATAGATTTCTTATTATTTTTAATATCTTGATGTTTAGATCTCTTGCTTTTAATTTCCTCTACAATAGAATTCCATGAGTTGCAATTAAGGCATTTCCCAAAGTATTGAGAAGTTTCCGTTCCGCAATTTTGACAAATAAAAATCGACAATTTGCTAGACATTTACTTTTTGAATAAAGAATTAGCACTAGAATGTTTGGGATATTGCCCCTCTACAAGTTAGATTAGGATAATAATTAATTCTCTTACTGATTAGCTAATAGAAACAAATGGCTCTATCTAGTCAAACTAAAGAAACAATTCTTGTCGCAGATGACGAGGCAAGTATTAGAAGAATTCTTGAGACCCGCCTCTCCATGATTGGCTACAAAGTAGTCACTGCAAGTGATGGTAAAGAAGCACTAAAGTTATTTAAAGATTATGAGCCTGATTTAGTCGTACTTGACGTCATGATGCCAAAATTAGATGGCTATGGAGTGTGTCAAGAATTAAGGAAAGATTCTGATGTTCCAATCGTTATGCTAACTGCACTAGGAGATGTTGCAGACAGGATAACAGGTTTAGAATTAGGCGCTGATGATTATGTCGTGAAGCCATTTAGTCCTAAGGAATTAGAAGCACGAATTAGATGCGTTTTAAGAAGAATTGATAAAGAACAAATTCCTGGAATGCCTAATTCAGGATTAATTTTGGTTACTGATATAAAAATTGATACAAACAGAAGACAAGTTTTTAAAAGCGATGAGAGAATAAGATTAACTGGCATGGAATTTAGTCTTTTAGAGCTTTTGGTAAGTAGGTCAGGCGAGCCATTTAGTAGAGGAGAAATTCTGAAGGAAGTTTGGGGATATACACCTGAGAGGCATGTAGATACAAGAGTAGTCGATGTTCATATATCGAGATTAAGATCAAAATTAGAGGCTGATCCAGCAAATCCTGAATTGATATTAACAGCAAGGGGCACAGGATATCTTTTTCAAAGGATTGTAGATATCGCTCCTTTTGAGGGTAAATAAATGGGCAAAGAAAGTGTACAAAAAATTAATAAGCCAAGAGCTATCAGAAGATTAGTTATTTGGTACAAAAGAAACTCGGCTGTTACTTCAATAGTAGATACTGCAGCTAGTTCTGCTGTAACGGCTAGTAATGTGGCAGGTAATGTAGTTTCTGGTGCTGGTTCTGTTGTGAGCACAGCTAGTAATGTTGCTAGTCATGTTGCAGGTAATGTGGCAGGTAATGTAGTTTCAAGCGCTGAATCTGTTGTGAATACTGCCAGCAGTGTTGTTTCAAGTGCTAGTTCAATAGCTAAAAATACATTGCAGCCATTAGTTTTTGATCCATTAAAGAGATTACAAAATAACGATAATGTTTTAGATAGGGTTGCGGATTCTCAATCTAAAAGAATTTGGATTGCAGTTGATGGGATGGGTGGTGATTATGCTCCTGGTCCAATTCTTGAGGGTTGCCTTGAAGCGATAAGCAGATTTCCAATAAATATAAAGTTTGTCGGCAAAATTGAAAAAGTTAAAGACATAGCAGAAAAAACTGGTTTAGCAGAATTATTAGAAAATGAAATAGAGAAAAATCGTCTTGAATTAGTTGATAGTGGAGAGCCTATTGGGATGAATGAAGAAGCTACTGCAGTTAGAAAAAATAAAAATGCAAGTATAAATGTTGCTATGGATTTAGTGAGAAATAATAAAGCTGAAGCTGTATACTCGGCGGGTAATTCAGGTGCGATGATGGCTTCTGCCATATTTAGAATTGGGAGATTGAAAGGGATTGATAGACCAGCCATAGGAGCGTTATTTCCAACAAGGGATCAAACACGCCCGGTATTAGTTTTAGATGTCGGAGCAAATACTGATTGTAAGCCATCTTATCTGCATCAATTTGCTCTACTAGGTAATATTTATGCAAAAGATGTCTTACAAGTAAAAAAACCAAGAATTGGCCTTTTAAATATCGGAGAAGAAGAATGCAAAGGTAATGATTTATCCCTAAAAACATTTGAACTACTTTCAACTGAAAAAAGTTTTGATTTTGGAGGTAATTGTGAAGGCCGAGATGTATTATCAGGTAGTTTCGACGTAGTAGTTTGTGATGGATTTACTGGAAATATATTATTGAAATTTCTGGAATCTGTTGGAGGAGTTTTATTAGATATCTTGAGATCTGAGCTGCCACGTGGAAGGCGGGGTAAAGTTGGTTCTGCTTTTTTAAAAAGTAATCTACTCAGAATTAAGAAAAGATTAGATCATGCCGAACATGGGGGAGCTTTATTACTTGGGGTAAATGGTATTTGCGTTATTGGTCATGGAAGTAGCAAATCTTTATCAGTAGTTAGTGCTCTTCGCTTGGCTCACTCCGCTGTGAATCATGGAGTTATGGACAATTTGAATCAACTACAAAAGCTTCAAGTTTTAAATTCATAAAACATATTGAGTCAAATTTATGTTTGACTAATATAAGTAACTAAAAAACTCTTTTGGAAGGAATAAATTTTAATCAGATTGGAGTATCATTCAAGGGAAGCGGAAGTTATGTACCTGATCAAATTCTAACGAATCAAAAAATTAGTCAAAAAGTTGATACAAGCAATGAATGGATAAAATCTAGAACGGGCATTTCTGAGAGAAGAATTTCTAGCTTAGGAGATAATGTTACTGAGATGGGTTATAAGGCGGCTCTAACCGCTATAGAAATGGCTAATTGGGATATTAAAACGATTGATTTGATTATTTTAGCTACTTCAACTCCGCATGATTTATTTGGATCAGCTCCATCCATTCAAGCTAAATTAGGGGCAGCTAATGCGGTTGCTTTCGATTTAACTGCTGCATGTAGTGGGTTCATATTTTCCTTAATTACAGCCTCACAATTTTTAAAAGGAGGTAGTTTTCAAAGGGCTATTGTTATAGGAGCAGATCAACTATCAAGCTTTGTTGATTGGAATGATAGAAGAAGTTGTATTCTCTTTGGAGATGGCGCAGGTGCATTAGCAATTGAAGCCACTAATGAATTTGATAATTTAATTGGTTTTGATATGAGAACTGACGGAGAAAGGGGCTCTTTTCTCAATCTTCCATCAAAAAATACTAAGGATTCAATAATTGATAACATTGATTTTTTAAGTGGAGCTTTTTCTCCAATTCAGATGAATGGTCAGGAAGTATATAAATTTGCAGTTAGAGAAGTTCCTATAATTCTTGAAAAGTTGTTTAAAAAAATAAATTATACAGCCGATGAAGTTGATTGGCTTGTATTGCATCAAGCTAATCAAAGGATATTGGATTCTGTAGGAGACAGGTTAAAAATTCCTGGTGAAAAAATTCTTAGCAATTTAGAAAAATATGGCAATACTTCAGCAGCAACAATTCCACTAGTAATGGATGAGGCTATTAGAAATAATAGAATTAAACAAAATGATATTATTGCCACAAGTGGTTTTGGTGCTGGTTTAAGTTGGGGTGCAGCCCTCATTAAATGGGGTTAAAAACAAAAGGAGCATTATGACAGTTGCATGGGTATTCCCTGGACAGGGTTCGCAAAAAATTGGCATGGCAAAACAAATTGAAAATTTGCCCAACACAAAAGAGAGGTTTAGTTATGCATCTGATGTATTTGAGAGGAATTTATTTGAAATTTGTGAGTTAGATACTGAACCAACAAATCCTCTTTTTGATTTAAATAACACAAAAAATACGCAAATTTGTCTTTTTTTAGTTGAATCAATTTTATTAGATGCATTAAAAGAAAATGGATTTAAACCAAATTATGTCGCTGGGCATAGTCTCGGAGAAATCACTGCACTATATTGTGCAGATGTTTTTTCATTTGAAGATTGTGTTTCTCTAATAAAAGAAAGGTCTCAATTAATGGAAAATGCTGGGAAAGGATCTATGGCAGCAGTAATTGGTTTTGATAGAAATCAACTAGATATATTAGTACAAAAAAATGATGATATTGTAATTGCTAATGATAATAGCTCTTCTCAAGTTGTCTTATCAGGATCTATTGAAGCATTAGATAGTTTGTCGAGAGAAATTTCTTGTAAAAGATTCTTGAAATTAAATGTTTCAGGTGCATTTCATTCACCATTTATGAATGAACCTTCATCAAAATTTTCTGAGTATTTAAAACAGATTAAATTTAACAATCCTTCTTTCCCAATCATAAGCAATTATGAACCTTCACTCTGTAGTGATTCAAACGAGCTTAAAATTAGATTAGAAAAGCAAATGTGTAATGGAGTTAGGTGGCGAGAAACTATGGATTTAATGGCAAAAGATAGCAGCCTTCATATTGTAGAAATTGGCCCTTCTAATGTACTAAGCGGTTTAGTAAAAAGACATCTTAAAGATGTAAAAATTTCTCAAGTTTCATCTTCTGATCAAATATCTTATTAATTTTTATGAAAAATTATACTATTCAAAAATTAATCTATGAATTAGTTAGCAAGCTTTTTGTATTTCCTATTTATAAATTTGTTTTTAAGGGCGATTTAATAGGTAGACACAATATTCCTCAAACAGATTCTTTCATCATGGTTTCTAATCATGGTTCTTTACTTGACCCCCCTTTGTTAGGCCATGCCCTTGGACGTAATATATCTTTTATGGCTAAGGCAGAGCTATTTAAAATTCCTTTTCTTGGCTTTATTATAAAAGCCTGTGGGGCTTATCCAGTAAAAAGAGGAATTGCTGATAAAAATACAATTAAAACAGCATGTAATAAATTATGTAATGATAATTCTATTGGAATTTTTATTGATGGCACTCGTCAAAAAAATGGTCGAGTGAATAAGCCCAAACAAGGTGCAGCATTACTAGCTTTTAAAAATCAAAAAGTATTATTGCCTGTTGCAATAATTAATTCACATAGACTAATAAGATATAAATTTTGTATTCCTTTATTTTCTAAGATAGTTATTAAAGTGGGAAAACCTGTTCAACCTCCACAAAGTTCATCAAGAGATGATCTGCATTCTGTAACAATGCTTCTTCAAGATAAAATTAATAATTTGATTGGATGAATATTTAGTTAATTGGAGAAATAGGGTAAAGAGGTACAACTTTTTTCCATGAATCTACATTTGAATTTAATAAGTTTTTATTTGATAAATTTAATAGTTCTTTTAAATCTTCTTTATCATCATAAATAGCCTCAAAAAAAAGTTCTTTAATTCTAAGTTCTTTAACAACTTTTGGTAAAACTGTTTCTCGAATGACTAATTCTGAGGTGGTTTTTTCGTTATGACTAATTTCATATTTACCTGCGATAAAACCTTTTCGTTTTAATTTTTTGTAAATCCAGAATGATTTTTTGTTTGTAAAGATATTATTTTTTGATGCAATTCTTTTTGCCATTATTTGAAATGAACTAAAACTGTCTAGAGGACAATTTATTTGTTGCGAGATTGTTCTTGCTAAAACCACAATAAGTCTTGAGGCATTAAAATTTGCTGGCCCTATGCTGACAGATAACTTATTTATTTTTTGTAAATTTTCTTTGGGAATGAATTCGTTAAGATCATGAATTATGTTGTTACAAAGGTCATTATCAAATTTTTTGATAAAAAATTTATCAGATTTAAGGTCATTTTTTTTTCTATACCCAAAGCAAAAAGAATTGTCTGTGCTATGAATCACTAATGTAGGGTAATTTTCTCTTCGTTTGAGTTTTTTTGTCATCTATAACCATTAAACAGGTAATTCAATACCCGGATTACATTTAGACCATTTACCAAATTCATTTTCAAAACTTTCACAAGATTGAACATCCCAATCAGTTTTATAATCACCATTATTATCTTTAACTATATTGACATTAATGAATGGTTTTTTTGCTTTAAAATCGGGTAGATCACAAATATGATCAACACCATGTTTATTCTCAACATCATGATAAGTGATACATCTATCTACCCATCGACAGTTGATGCAAATGCACATAAAAATAAATTAAATGAAAAATAGTATTCTCACAGATCATACAATAATAATTAATGAATTAGAAACAAGTATAAAATTTCATAATTTGAATTTTTTACTAGATTTCTTACCTAAAGGATCATATTTGGTTGGTGGTTACATAAGGGATATTATTTTGGGAAGAGAAACTGAAAAAGTAGATGTTGATATTGTGGTACCTTTAAATGCAATTGAAATTGGGAAAAAGATTGCAAATAATATTGGATTAAAATTTATAATTTTAGATGAAAAAAGAGAGGTAGTAAGAATTATTCTTAATAATATCTCAATTGATATTGCCAATCAGGTTTCCTCCACGATCGAGGACGATTTAAGTAGTAGGGACTTTTCGATAAATTCAATTGCTTTTTTATTTGATAAGAAGTGTTTGTTTGATCCATTAAATGGTCTTCAAGATTTAGAGAATTCTTTGCTTAGAACTCATTCTGAAAAAAATTTAATAAATGATCCTTTACGAATATTAAGATGTTTTCGATTTGTTTCAGAATTGAATTTTAAAATTGATTTAAAATTAACTGATTTTATAAAAAAAAATAAAGAAACCATTTATTTTGTAGCTAAAGAGAGGATAAATATTGAAATAAAAAAAATAGTTAATGGGGTAAATGCTCTTGAGGCAGTGACTTTAGTTCAAAAATTTAATATTTTTGGATTTAAAAATTTATATGAAGATTCTTTTTTTTTAGATTTACAGAAATTGAATTATGCAGTTCTTAATCAGCATGAAAAGGGGGAATTTTTACCATTGTTTTTTATTTCTCAAATTTTAGATGAAGTCTCCTTAAAACAATTTAAATTTAGTAAAGCTGAAATTGTAAAAATAAATTTAATACGAAAATGGTACTTTTTTTTGGAGAACAAAAATATAGCTCAATTAAATGAATTAGATAGATTTAAATTACATAAAGAATTAGAGATCTTGCTTCCATCTTTTATTTTTTATCTACCTCAAAATTTGCGCTTAGATTGGTTAAACAGGTGGCGTGACAAGGAAGACAAGTTATTTCATCCTTCAAATATAATTAATGGTGATGTGATTAAAAAACAGTTAAAAATAGAGGATGGACCTATCTTGGGAGAGCTTTTGCAATATCTTTCAAAGGAGCTTGCATATAACAGATTAAATAATTTTGATGAAGCTATTTATAAAGCAAAGCAATGGATTGAACAAAATGCGCCAAAATGTGATTAAATACACATAGCTTAGTTTTGTTTAAAAGTTCAGACTTCAAAAACATTTTTAAAATTTATGAGTATTCGCATCTACATTGGCAATTTACCACAAGGATTTAATCCAAAAGAATTTGATACTATCTTAAAGTCAGTTTCTAATTCTATTAGATTTAAAGCAGTTTTAGATAAAGAAACTAAAGAATGCAGGGGTTTTGGTTTCGCAACAACTAATAATGAAGAGGATGCTAATCAACTAATCCAGAAATTAAATGGTTTTGAATTTAATGGTTCCAAATTAAGAGTAGAGCTTTCCGAGAAAAAAGACTCTGCTTCTAATAAAAGAAATAGCGGAAACCTAAACAAGAACAAGAAAAGAAAAGATTTCAAGAAAATTGTTCATAGTGATGCCCCTGATCTTGGGGCACCTGACCCAAGATGGGCTGGAGAACTATCAAAATTAAAAGATTTGTTGGCTAATCAGAGGACTCCTGCTTAATCATTTAATTCGAGAAATTAAAAAAGATATTGGTATTTCAAAAGCTTTTATGGAATTTTTTACAAAAGCTCTGTTATTAAAGACATCATAATCTAACCTTTCAATAGAATCTAATATTCCTCTATAGAGACGTAAAGATGTCCAAACTGGCCATCTTGCATCAGAAGATAACCACTTAATCCCATCTTCAGACTTTTTGAACCAATCACGTGCTCTTGTTAGTTGAAAGTTCATCAGTGCCTTCCATTGGTTGTTAATTTCGCCTTTTAAAAGTTGTTCTTCAGAATAATTAAATCTTTCAATATCCGCTTGTGGTAGATAAATCCTTCCTCTATGTCTATCTTCTCCGACATCTCTCAAAATATTTGTTAATTGATTCGCAATTCCAAGAGCTATAGCTGCTTCAGAGGGGTCGGGCTTAGAACTCCATGGCGCTGATGTGTAAGCACTATCAATACCCATAACATTCTGAGTCATTAAACCTACAGTGCCTGCGACTCTATAACAATAGAGTTTTAACTCATCGAAATCTTTGTATCTAAATTTATTAAGATCCATTCTCTGACCATCTATCATATCTAAATAAGGTTGAATACTTTGTGGATATTTTTGAATAGTATCTAATAAAACTGAATCTAATTCAGATTTAATATTCCCTTTAAATACATTCTTTGTATTTTCTTCCCATGCATCTAAATTGTCTGAAAGCTCATCTTGCGATTTAGTTGAGGCTTCTTCGCTATCCATAATTTCATCTGTTCTTCTACACCATACATAAATAGCCCAAATAGCTTTTCTCTTTTCTAGTGGTAGTAGAAGAGTTCCCAAGTAAAAGGTTTTAGCCCATTGTTGAGTTTCTTTACGGCATATCTCGTATGCGTGATCTAGTTGAGAAATTGAATTTTTCAAAAAGTTTCAGCTGAATTTAGAAATTTTTTAAATGTTGTTAAGAAACATTTAGAGGGGCTTTGGAATACTCTTTGTTAATTGATTCCGCGCATAATTTACCACTTAACACAGCTCCTTCCATAGATGCTAAATATTTTTGCATTGTATAATCACCTGCTAAGAAGAAATTTTTAATGGGAGATTTTTGACTGGGCCTGAACTCTTGACATCCAGGAACAGCTTTGTATACAGATCTTGGGGTTTTGACTACTTTAAATTTTCTTAATATTGTTTTATCATCACCCACGAAATGTGATGGGAATAATTTTTTTAATTCTTCCATAGTTGCGTCAACTATATCCTGATCACTCCTATTTATCCAATCTTTCGCTGGTGCGAAAACTAACTCAAGCATTGACCTATTTGGATCTTCATATTCTTTACATGTGATACTCATATCTGCATAAACACTGAGGAGGGGTGATCTGCTAAATAGGAGATGGTCAATATCTGTTAATTTTTTGTCGAACCATAAGTGAATATTAATTACTGGTACACCATTTAAACCATCTAATTTAGAAAAAGCATCTAGGCCTTTCCATTGCTTGGGGATCATTAATTTAAAGAGGTCTACAGGCATTGCACTAACATAAGCATCTGCAGTTATATCTTTCTTTTCGTTTTCATTTAAAGAGGCTATAGTAAAACTTCTAACAGTGCTGTCTTCATTAAGGTTGATTTGCCTTAATGGGCTATTCATGTGCACCTCTCCACCACGTGAAGTAATATAATCAACCATTGGCTGGCAAAGTCTTTCTGGAGGAGCTCCATCTAGAAATGCCATCTTTGAACCATTTTTTTCTTGTAAAAATCTATTTAGTGCTGTTAATAAAACTGTAGATGATATTTCATCTGGCCCAATGAAATTTAATGCTTTACTCATGGCTATAAAAACTTCATCGTTGACTCTTTCAGGAATATTGTGTTCTTTGAGCCAATCTGTCCAAGATTTGGCATCACATTTTTCTAAATACTTTT
The DNA here is from genome assembly GCA_003213235.1 of Prochlorococcus sp. AG-424-P18. GTDB lineage: Bacteria > Cyanobacteriota > Cyanobacteriia > PCC-6307 > Cyanobiaceae > Prochlorococcus_A. The sequence goes on from QCNJ01000006.1 coordinate 24,264, forward strand.
GGCCTCTCAACATTGCAGGCACTAAACCTAACCCGAATAAGACTTTTTCATTCCATGAAAGCATGTCATTATTGCTAAGTATGGCTGATACTCCGTTTACGGGAGCTGGAATATCAGGGAAGTCAAATCTACTGTAAGTTCCTGGTTCGGATGGCTGATTAAAGATCATTGAATGACTTTTCCATTGGAGTCTATCTTCAATATCTAATTCCTTGAAAAGTTGCAACATATTAGGATATGCTCCGAAAAATATATGCAAACCAGTTTCGTACCAATCTCCATCCTCATCTTTCCATGCCGCAACTTTACCTCCTAGAACATCTCTAGCTTCAAGTACAATTGGAATGTGCCCATTATCAACTAGATATTTAGCACAAGATAAACCTGCTAAACCAGCACCAGCAATTACAACACGCATTATTAAATCAAGAAATAAATTAACACTTATTATTAAGCTACATTAAAGTTAGAACATATTAGTTTTTTTCGTTGATTATTTCGCAAAATTATGGAAAAAATGCTTTTAAAATCAACAACTCGACATGTAAGAATTTTTACAGCTGAAGTAGTTGATAAAGAATTAAAGTTTCATCCCAATAAATTGACTCTCGATTTAGATCCTGATAACGAATTTATTTGGGATGAAGATTCTTTGGCCAAAATTAATGAGAAATTTAATGAACTAATCAAAGAGAGAGCTGGCAAAGATTTAGATGATTATGAACTTAGGAAAATAGGATCAGAAATCGAAGGTTTAATTAAATTTTTGCTTCAAAATGGGCAATTAAGTTACAACCCTGAATGTAGAGTAATGAACTATTCAATGGGTTTACCAAAAACAAATGAAGTACTGTGAACAGACCACCCTCTAACAGACGGCCAAGGAGAGGCTCAAATAGAAATTATTACTCTTCAAATTCAAGAGATATGGATTCTTATGGTCAAAGAAATAGTAGATTACCTGGCTCTTCAGAACAAAAGATCAACTTCAATACAGGAACCATAGCTGTACTTGCGGGAGTATTAATTTTAGGAGTTGGTATTGGTAGCGCTATTACAAGTACAACAGACGGCGGCCAGGGAAATATAGCTAGCCAACAACAACTAGATATGGCCGTTCCAGATCCTGAATTTTGTAGACAATGGGGAGCAAGCGCTTTCGTAATTGATGTTGAAATGTATACAACTCTTAATCCCTCTACGAGTTTTGTAACTCAGCCTGCTCTTCAGCCAGGTTGTGTCATTAGACGAGAGAATTGGACAGTTTTACAAAAACAGGGAGCGATTAGTAATGAAGATGTAAGAGAATGTAAGCAAAGGATGAATACTTTTGCTTATATTGGATCTATAAGAGATAAGCCAATTGTTAAGTGCGTTTATCAGACTGATGTAAATGAAAATAAATTCATAATAAAAGGAGATGGACAAGCTGAAGATGGGGGAGTAGGTATTAACAAAGAAGCAATTCAGTTCTGATCAAATTTATATCCACCTTTATGGGCTCCCTTAAACCTGTCTTAATGGGCTCTCTAAACTAGCAAATTGTGGAAGTATGTTTTTTTTAAATACTTCTGATGCCCTTGATGTATATCTTGAGGGATTAGTTATTAGTTTAAGCGCTCTTTTGACTTCTAGGTCAGCAACAAATGCTTTGTGGATTGTTCCAGCTGCTAATTCTCTCTCAATTGAAACAACGGGTAAAAAGGAAGCTCCTAGACCAGATTGAACTGCATTTTTTATTGCTTCAAGAGAGTTAAGTTCCATTTCAATTTTTAATCTTTGAATGTCAAGCCCAGAATCTTGAAGAAGTTTATCAACAACTTTTCTGGTAGTTGATTGAGAGTCTAATGTCACAAAGTTTAATTTATATAAGTCTTCTTTTAAAAGTTCTTTTTTGTTAGAAAGTTGGTGTTTGGGAGGTAAAACTAGTGCTAATTCATCTTTTGCATAAGGAATCACTTGCAGTAAATTTTCTAAATCACTAGGTAATTGACCTCCAATAATGGCTAAGTCAATTTGTCCATTGGCCACACTCCAGCCAGTTCTTCTTGTGCTATGTACTTGAAGTTGAACTGATACATCAGGATATTTTTGTCTAAAAAGTCCTATCATTCTTGGCATTAAATAAGTTCCCGTTGTTTGACTCGCTCCAATAACAAGGGTTCCGCCTTTTAAGCTATTTAAATCTTCAATTGCTTTACACGCTTCATCGCATTGATTCAAAATTCGTTCGCAATATTCGAGTAATAGTCTCCCTGCTTCAGTTAACAGAGCTTTTCTTCCTCCTCTATCGAAAATTGTGATTTCAAGTTGTTTTTCAAGATTTTGAATTTGTAAACTAACTGCAGGTTGAGTTACATATAAAAGATCGGCAGCTTTTTTAAAACTTCCTTCAGCTGCTATAGCTTTTAATATTCTTAATTGGTCGAGTGTAAATGGTAATTCTGGCATCTATTATGCCTACAATTACTTATAATTCTAATGCTTCGAAGCATTCTTGTTAAGAAAAAAATTATTTGAATACTTTAAATTTATGGATACTCATAAAACTTCTTTGATAATCTTATCCTTAATTTTTATTTTTGCGATAATTCATAGTGGCGGAGCTGCTTTAAGAAGCAAAGCAGAAACTATTATGGGTCCAAGATTATGGAGACTATGCTTTGTTTTTTTTAGTTTGCCATCTGCAATTATTTTGATTAGTTATTTTTTAGCCCATAGATATGACGGAATCAGATTATGGAATTTACAGGGTAATAATTTTGTTTTTTTGATAGTTTGGTTTTTAACTGCAATAAGTTTTCTATTTTTATATCCCGCCACTTACAATTTGCTTGAAATTCCTTCAGTATTAAAACCTACAGTGAGAATTTACGGGACCGGGATAATGAGAATAACAAGACATCCACAAGCATTTGGTCAGATAATTTGGTGTTTTGCTCATACTTTATGGATTGGTACATCATTCACAGTAATAACTTCTATTGGTTTAATTCTGCATCACCTTTTTGCAATATGGCATGGGGATAAGAGGTTAGCTAATAGATTTGGAGAAGAGTTTGAAGAGTTTAAAAAAAATACATCTATAATTCCTTTTATGGCAATACTCGATGGAAGGCAAGAATTTAGAATTAAAGAATTTTTTAAGTTATCTCAAATCGGTATATTAGTTGCAATAGGCGTACTTTGGTGGTCTCATCAGTATATAAATATTGCTGTTAAAACATTTAATTCATCATTTTTGTCGGAATTTTTCAATTGACAGTTTAAAATCAAAATATAAATTCTTTAAAACATGCCTCAAGCTTCAGAAATTGCCTGGTTAATTCCAGTTTTCCCACTTATTGGAGCAGTTCTTTCTGGCTTAGGACTAATAAGCATTAACAAGAAAATTAATAATTCAAGAGAAATTGTTTCTGTAGGTCTGATTTCTTTCGTTGGGATTTCTGCGGTAATTAGTTATAAAGCTTTAATTGAACAAGTTAATGGTTATCAATCAGTTGAAAAATTATTTGTATGGGCCAATGCAGGGGATTTCACAATTCCAATGGGATTTGTCCTTGATCCTTTGGGGAGTGTAATGCTTGCGTTAGTAACTACAATAACTTTGCTGGTAATGATTTACTCTCATGGTTACATGGCGCATGACAAAGGATATGTCAGATTTTTTACATATTTAGCATTATTTAGCAGTTCAATGATGGGATTAATAGTTAGTCCGAATTTATTAGAAATTTATGTTTTTTGGGAATTAGTTGGGATGTGTTCTTATTTATTAGTTGGTTTTTGGTATGACAGGGATGGCGCTGCACACGCTGCACAAAAAGCATTTGTTGTTAATAGAGTGGGAGATTTTGGTTTATTACTTGGAATTCTCGGCCTATTTTGGGCAACAAATAGTTTTGATTTTAATGAAATAGCTACTGGAATTTCTCAATCGATATCTGACCATTCGATACCCATTTGGGCAGCTTTATTACTTTGTTTTTTAGTTTTTCTTGGGCCAATGGCTAAATCCGCTCAGTTTCCTCTTCATGTTTGGTTACCTGACGCAATGGAAGGTCCTACACCAATTTCTGCACTTATCCATGCTGCAACAATGGTTGCAGCAGGAATATTTCTTGTAGCAAGACTTCAACCTTTGTATTCAATATTCCCCTCTATTCAGTTCATTATTGCTTTAGTTGGCACCATTACTTGTTTTTTAGGAGCCTCTATAGCTTTAACTCAAATGGATTTAAAAAAAGGTTTAGCCTATAGTACAGTTTCTCAGCTTGGGTATATGATGCTCGCAATGGGTTGCGGAGCACCAGTAGCAGGAATTTTTCATTTAGTAACTCATGCTTGCTTTAAAGCAATGCTATTTTTGGGATCTGGTTCCGTAATACATGCTATGGAAGAAGTAGTTGGCCATCAGCCAGTATTAGCTCAAGATATGAGATTGATGGGCGGTTTAAGAAAAAAAATGCCATATACAGCAACAACATTCTTAATAGGTTGTGTAGCAATTAGTGGAATTCCCCCATTGGCAGGTTTTTGGAGTAAAGACGAGATACTCGGAAATGCTTTTATATCATTTCCAGCTTTTTGGTTTGTAGGATTTCTAACAGCTGGCATGACTGCTTTTTATATGTTTAGGCTTTATTTCTTGACATTTGAAGGAGATTTCAGAGGGGAGAATAAAGAATTGCAAAAAGAGCTTTTAATAGCTTCTAAAACAAACCTAGATGAAGAAAATGAAGTAGATCATGAAGAACATGGCTCTATTCATGAGTCGCCTTGGTCAATGACATTTCCCTTGGTATTTCTTGCTGTACCCTCCGTGATTATAGGTTTTATGGGACTTCCATGGGATAGCAAAATTGCAAATCTACTAGATCCTGAAGAAGCAGAGACTGCTGCAAAAGCTTTCGAATTAAAAGAATTTTTGCCTTTAGCGATAGCTTCAGTTCTTATTGCATCAGCTGGAATCATAATTGCTTATCAGGCATATTTTGTGAAAAAAATTAATTTATCAGTTTTATTTGCCGAAAAGTTTCCTAGTATCAATAGTTTTTTATCCAATAAATGGTATCTAGATGATATTAATGAAAAACTTTTTGTTAAGGGTAGTAGAAAACTTGCTAAGGAAGTCTTAGAGGTTGATTCTAAGGTTGTTGATGGCGTTGTAAATCTTACTGGACTTGTAACTTTAGGAAGTGGAGAAGGTTTAAAATATTTTGAGACTGGTAGGGCTCAATTTTATGCACTTATTGTTTTTGGAGGGGTAATTCTACTAGTTGCTATATTTGGTATTCAATCTCCACAAGCATCTTAATTTCAATTGTGTGTCTTCACTGTCCATTGGGGTGAAAAAATACAGAAAATTTCTAGACTTTATTTAAGATAAATTTCTTCTTAAATTGAGTACTTACTTTTATACACATTTTGCGACACAAATGTTGGGAACTTTGGGCGCTGGATTGTCAAATTTTCCTTGGTTATCTGCTTCAATTTTATTCCCAATTGGTAGTGCATTTGTGATACCTTTTTTCCCAGATAAAGGGGATGGTAAAGAGGTGAGATGGTTTGCATTGTCTATTGCATTAATAACTTTTTTAATAACTGTAGGTTCATATATAAATGGCTTTGATATTAGTAATGAAAATGTTCAACTGAAAGAAAATATTAGCTGGCTCCCTGATTTAGGTCTTACTTGGTCTGTTGGCGCTGATGGCATGTCAATGCCTTTAATATTATTGACTAGTTTTATAACTGCTTTAGCAGTTCTTGCTGCATGGCCAGTCAAGTTCAAACCAAAGTTATTTTTCTTTTTGATATTGGTTATGGATGGAGGACAAATCGCTGTGTTTGCAGTACAAGATATGCTTTTATTCTTTCTAACTTGGGAACTTGAATTAATTCCCGTTTATTTATTGTTGGCTATATGGGGTGGCAAAAATCGACAATATGCAGCAACAAAATTCATTATTTATACAGCTGGTAGTTCTATCTTCATTCTTTTGGCAGCCTTAGCAATGGGTTTCTATGGTACAGAAATTCCTAACTTTGAGTTTTCTCACTTGGCAGCTCAAGATTTTAGTCAAAAATTCCAAATATTATGTTATGTAGGGCTTTTAATTGCATTTGGTGTGAAACTACCAATAGTTCCTCTTCATACTTGGCTTCCAGATGCTCATGGAGAGGCTACAGCTCCTGTTCATATGCTTTTAGCAGGAATTTTATTAAAGATGGGAGGATATGCTCTTTTAAGATTTAATGCACAATTATTACCTGTCGCTCATGCTCAATTTGCCCCATTATTAATAGTTCTAGGGGTGGTCAATATAATCTATGCTGCATTAACTTCTTTTGCTCAAAGAAATCTTAAAAGAAAAATTGCATACAGTTCGATAAGTCATATGGGTTTTGTTCTTATTGGTATAGGAAGTTTTAGTAGCCTTGGAACAAGCGGAGCTATGCTGCAAATGGTAAGTCATGGATTAATAGGCGCAAGTTTATTTTTTCTTGTTGGTGCCACTTATGACAGAACAAAGACTCTTAAACTTGATGAAATGAGTGGTGTAGGACAAAAAATGAGAATCATGTTTGCCCTATGGACTGCTTGCTCTCTGGCTTCCCTGGCTTTGCCCGGTATGAGTGGATTTGTTTCCGAATTGATGGTATTTACAGGATTTGTTACTGATGAAGTGTATACACTTCCATTTAGGGTAGTAATGGCTTCTTTAGCTGCTATCGGAGTAATACTTACTCCTATTTATCTTCTTTCCATGTTAAGAGAAATTTTCTTTGGTAAAGAAAATCCTAAATTAATCGAAGAACGAAAACTTATCGATGCAGAACCAAGGGAAGTTTATATTATTGCTTGTTTACTTTTACCTATTATTGGAATAGGTTTGTACCCAAGATTAGTTACTGAAAGTTACATTGCATCCATCAATAATTTAGTCGATCGAGATTTAACTGCAGTTAAAAAAGGTGCTGTGAAAACAAATATTTTTTCAGGAACTAAAACAAATGACATTCTAAAAGCTCCAACAATATAATTTTTTTAAATTAATTCAATATTATTTGGCATTAAATAAATTAAAAGATATCTTGTGAGTAGATTTTATCTATTTCAAAATAACTTATTTCAATCCTATTGATAGGCAACAATTAGGCCCAAGATTGTTGATTAAGTTTCTTCAAGACGCTGCAGGTAAAGGGGAGCTTGATCCTTGGGATATTGATGTAATAAGTGTTATTGATAGTTTTTTAGAGCAATACTCACATACTTTTAATCAACCTTCAAATAGTCAAATCTCATATCAGAAAGATTTAGCTGAGACCAGCGAAGCATTTTTTGCGGCTTCCGTACTAGTTAATCTTAAGGCTCAGGTTTTGGAATCTGATGTTTTCAAAGAAAATTCTTCCGATTTTGAAGATGATTTTAACTTGGATGATCAAGATTGGATTGACCAAGAATTTGACATACCAAAATATCCTGAAAAATATCTAAGGAGGAGGTCAATAGCACAACCAATTCTCAAACGTACAACAACTCTGGGAGAACTGGTAAGTCAGTTAGAGTCTATTGCTGAAGTTATAGAATCCCAAGATCTTCTACTAATGAAGAGAAAAAGACATAAAAAATATTCAGATAAAGCTTTAATTGCTCAAGTGAAATCATTAGCGCATCGTGAGAAACTACCGGAAACCACTAAAGCATTAGGTAAATTTATTGATGGGTGGGAAAAAGCATTACAGTGGACAGATTTTGAATATCTAGTTGAGAAATGGCAAACTGTTGTAAAAAATGATTTAGATAAAGATCGCTTGGGGGTTTTTTGGGCCTTGTTATTTTTATCATCGGAAAACAAAATTGAAATTAAACAAATTAACTCCTTATATGGCCCAATTCAAATTAAAAGAATTATTCCTCAAGGAGGTTTAGCTCAATTGCCTATAGAGAATCTTGATGTAACCAAGACCGTCCCTTCTGCTTTTTAGGAGCTTATTAGTAATAAAGTATAATCTTTAAAAAGAGGTTTTGAATTCATGAAGGCAATGATACTTGCTGCAGGTAAGGGTACACGTGTTCAGCCTATAACGCATGTGATTCCGAAACCGATGATTCCCATTTTGCAAAAACCTGTTATGGAGTTTCTCTTGGAACTTTTAAGAGAACATAACTTTAAGGAAATAATGGTAAATGTTTCTCATCTGGCGGAAGAAATTGAAAATTATTTTAGGGATGGGCAAAGATTTGGAGTAGAAATTGCTTATAGTTTTGAGGGAAGAATTGAAGAAGGAGAATTAATAGGAGATGCTTTGGGATCCGCAGGAGGATTAAAAAAAATTCAGGATTTTCAAAATTTCTTTGATGAAACTTTTGTTGTTTTATGTGGTGATGCTTTAGTTGATTTAGATTTAACTCAAGCTGTTAAAAAACATAAGCAGAAAGGAGCTATTGCGAGCTTAATAACAAAGAAGGTAACTAAAGATCAAGTATCAAGTTACGGTGTCGTAGTTTCTGATGAAAACGGCCGTATAAAGGCTTTTCAGGAAAAGCCAACAGTTGATCAAGCTTTAAGTGACTCTATAAATACAGGCATATATCTTTTCGAACCGGAAATTTTTAATTACATACCTTCAGCAGAGAAATTTGATATTGGAGCTGATCTTTTCCCTAAACTTGTTGAAATGGATTTACCATTTTTTGCATTACCAATGGATTTTGAATGGGTAGATATTGGAAAAGTTCCTGATTATTGGAGTGCGATTAGAAATGTATTGCAGGGTAAGGTAAGACAAGTGCAAATACCAGGTAAGGAAATAAAACCTGGAGTTTTTACAGGTTTGAATGTAGCGGCTAACTGGGAAAAGGTTAATATTACCGGTCCTGTTTATATAGGAGGTATGACTAGGATCGAGGATGGAGCAACTATTATTGGCCCTTCCATGATTGGACCAAGTTGTTGTATTTGCGAGGGAGCAACTATAGATAACTCAATTATTTTTGATTATTCTAAAATTGGTAAAGGAGTAAGACTGATGGATAAGTTAGTCTTTGGTAAATATTGTGTTGGGAAAAATGGCGATCATTTTGATTTGCAAGATGCATCCTTAGATTGGTTAATAGCAGATTCAAGAAGATCTGATTTGACTGAGCCATCGCCTCAGCAGAAAGCTATGGCAGAATTATTAGGTACTGATTTGATTAATATTCCAGACTAAGATTAGCCTTTTCAATAATCTCTGGAATTAAATGCTCTGCTTTTACGGCCATAAGATGAACACCATTTGCGATATTAATAAAATCATGAGCTTGTTCAGCTGCAATTTCAATACCTTCTTGTAATGGTTCTTTAGCATCTTTAAGACGATTTAAGATATTTTCAGGGATGTTGGCTCCTGGAACGTATTTGTTGATAAAGAGAGCGTTTTTGTAAGACTTTAATAGGAATACACCTGCGATTACAGGGATTTCAAGAGGCTCGCTAATTTTTTCACAAAACTCTATCAAATTTTCTTTTTCCATAACCATTTGAGTTTGTATAAATCCAGCTCCAGCCTCTTTTTTCTTTCTTATTCTATTTTCTAGACTTCTTTTATTTCTGCAATTTGGATCTGCTGCAGCACCTGCAAAAATAAATGTTTTTTTATCGGAAAGTTCTCCTAGAGTAGGATCAATTCCTTTATTGAAAGCCTGAATTTGTTGAAGCAATCTAACTGACTCAAACTCATGTACGGCCTTGGCATCTTGTTGATCCCCAGCTTTTACTGAATCACCGGTAATGCATAAGATGTTTCTAATTCCTAAAGCATTTGCTCCCAGAATGTCTGATTGTAAAGCAATTTTATTACGATCTCTACAAGAAATTTGCATTACTGGTTCTATCCCATTTTCCAGTAATAGTTTGGACATTGCTAAGCTGCACATTCTCATTACAGCTCTGCTTCCATCAGTAATGTTAACAGCATGTACCTTACCTTTCAAAAGTTGTGCTATCTTAAGAGATCTTATGGGGCTTCCACCTCTTGGCGGCATTAACTCTGCCGTTATTACCTTAGATCTTTTTTCTAAAGTATTCTGAAGTTTTGATTTCAATTGCTTTTGTTTCCTAGTTGGTTAACAAGTGTACTGAGATTGCTAAACTTAATTAATATAAAAAAGGAACTGTTTAAATGCAAATGGTTGAAGAAGAAGTAAACAACATTGATATGATGGGTCTCTCAGCAAGAGAGATGGAAATCATTGATCTCGTAGCTGATGGGCTTACAAATCAAGAAATTGCAGTAAAACTAACTATTAGTAAAAGAACTGTTGATAATCATGTAAGTAATATGTTTACAAAAACTGGTTCTAAAAACAGAGTAGCACTTTTGAATTGGGCAATGGACAACGGCAAGATTTGTAGAGATGGATTTAATTGCTGTACGCTCCCAGACTCTGATCAAGATTAATATTACCCTTTACTTTTTTGGTGTCATTAGCCAAATCCATTAGACAATAATTGGTAGAGCCTAATTCAAAGAGTTCAGCATATGCAACACATGCATCCTTGTCTGAATCAACAAATCTCAATATTCCTTCTTTGTCGTAAAGACCATACATCTGAATAAAATAAAAAAATACTTTGATTAAATATAAAGAAAATATAAAGGATGAGTGGTTCCTTTGACTAGTTACTTTTGAAAGTTGTTAATTAGTCTTCTTCCCAATTTGAAAAAGGATTGTTAGCGAGACTGAAATTGGAGTAATGGGTCAGCCCAGTAATTTCTTCTGAAATGAAAGATGGAAGAAATAAATCTTCTTTTTCATTAGAAAGTTCAATTTCTGCAATTTCAAGTGGATAATTATTTTCTTTAAAGCAATCTATGATCCAAGATTTTTTTTCAATTTCTAGAAAAAATCTATCTTTTTTAATTTTATTTGAAAGATTTGACATTATTATTTCAGCATCGCTTCGTGGAATGGAGTATTCAAATTCAAAGTTGGTAAAACCCTTGATGTGTTTTTTAAGTGTAATTTTAGAGTTTTTGCCTATAAGTCTTACCCTAATAATCCAACCATCTAAACTTTTGGAAAAATATCCTTGTTCAATATAAACTTTTTTATTTATGAATTCTTTCCAATTATCATTTTTTATAAGAAATCTTCTTTCTATCTCAAAGGCCATTTAATTTTTGAAATTTTTTGGAGACAAATCGCCTTTCCAATCTAGTTTTTTTATTAAGGTATTGTAGTAACTTGTGCTTTTTTTAAACTTTATTATTTTGCAGGGTGATTTTCCTTTCTTGATCTCACAATAATAATTTTCCTTAATGGTCATACATTTTGAACCGTCAGTCCATAATTTAATTTCCCCTTTACTTTTTTTTACTGGCTTAATGATTACCTTACTTGTATTAGGTATGACGATTGGTCTACTAGCCAAACTCATTGGGCATATAGGGTTAATAATCATTCCATCTATACTAGGATGTACTATTGGACCTCCTGCAGCCATTGAGTAGGCTGTTGAACCCGTGGTTGTAGATACAATCAATCCATCACCTTTATATTCATTTACCTTCTCATTATCTATTTCAATTTGTATTTGGTTGGTAGGAGAAATATCTTCTTCAACGGATTTAAAATAAAAATCATTTAAGGCGTTATAGCTTTTTATGATTTTTTTCTCAGAACTTGTCCCCTCAATACAAACATTACAATTTAATCTATTACGAAAGTCAATTAAATATTCTTCGTTTTCAAGGATTTCAACAAAAGATTTGTCAAATAAAAATTCTTTCTTTTGAGTAAGAAACCCCAAATTACCTCCAATATTAATACTCAATAAAGGAATATCATAATCAGCTAATGCATTTGCACATTTCAGGAAGGTTCCATCTCCACCAAGAACTATGCCAATATTTGGTTGTGATTCTGAATTAGAAAAATATTTTTCAATTTCATCTTTATGAAAATTACTTTCAATCCTGTTTGATTTGATATTTTTTGCTTTAAGAACTTCTTCACAGAATTTTGAAGCCTCTTGAGCTATAGAACTATCTGAACGATATACAATAAGCACTAATGAAAGTTTCATTTAATGCTTTTACCATTTTAATAAATTAAAACTTTCCATATCGACAGTCACCCTATTCCTATAAAGAGATAACAATATAGCTAATCCAACGGCTGCTTCTGCGGCAGCAACAGTAATCACAAAAATTGTAAAAACTTGTCCCTGAATTAAATTATTATCAATATAGGAAGAAAACGCCATTAAGTTTATATTTACCGCATTGAGCATTAATTCAATGCTCATAAGAACTCTGACTGCATTTCTGCTATTTAATAATCCCCAAATACCAATGCAAAATAGTGCTGAAGAAACTATTAAAAAAGCTTGAAGAGGAATTGATTCTAAATTCATAATTAAGAAATACAAAAGGTTAATTTTTATTTGTAAGTAATGGTTCTGATGATTTTTCAATTAACTCTTGATCAACAGGTAGTCCTGTCGAAATATCTTTGCTCATTACATCTCTTCTAGCTAAAACAATAGCCCCAATCATTGCCATTAAAAGTAAGACTGAAGCTACTTCAAATGGGAGTAAATAATCACTAAAAAGATGTTCACCAATCCTAATAGTTGATTCTTCTCCAATAGAGTTTTGAGGACTTGATAAGCTCCATACATTGGTCAAGTCAACTCTTATTAAGAGGCTTAGAAGTGTTAAACATATCGATGTTGATATAACTCTTCTCGATTTAATGTCATTAATAGGCTTTAAATCTTCTTTTTTATTGACTAGCATTATTGCAAAAATTATTAATACATTCACTGCACCCACATAAACTAAAACTTGAGCTGCAGCGACAAAACTTGCATTTAATAGAAGATATAATCCTGCAACACTCATGAAAACTCCACCAAGTAGAAATGCTGAATAAACAATACTTTCGAGCAACACAACACCAAGTGCTCCAATAATGACAACTAAAGATAAAACTGTAAAACAAATAAATTGTGTTGTTATGGCAATGGACATAAATTAATCTGAATTAATTGTTTGGATTAGAAACTTTATCTTTATTTTCATTGGATTCAGGCCTCATCCAATCATAAACTTCTTCCGGTAATTTACCAACTCTTGCATCTGAGGCTGGGATTTCATGAGGGTCCATGACACCTTTAGGAAGATAGGCAAGTTCTCTTAGAGGTTTAACTGAAGGATCTGTTGTAACATTTGTGGGTAGTCTGCCAAGAGCGACATTATCGAAATTTAAATTGTGTCTGTCAAAAGTAGCTAATTCATATTCTTCGGTCATTGACAGACAATTAGTTGGGCAATATTCAACACAATTTCCGCAAAAAATACAAACTCCAAAATCTATTGAATAATTTCTAAGTTCCTTTTTTTTGGTTTCTTTATTCATTACCCAATCAACTACTGGGAGATTTATGGGACATACTCTCACACAAACTTCACAAGCAATACATTTATCAAATTCATAATGTATCCTTCCTCTATATCTTTCAGAAGGTATTAATTTTTCATATGGATATTGAACAGTAACTGGTCTTCTTCGAAGATGATCAAAAGTTACAGATATACCATTGTATAAATATTTGCCAGCATTAAATGCTTCTTTGATATAGCTATTTATTTGTTGAAGGAAATTGTTCATTTCGAAGAATTTACTTAGTTATTTTATTTTAGTGGAATAATTTTGAATTTAAGTATTTTTACTTAAATTTAACCACCAAAGAATTGCGGAAAAGCAAGTTTTAATCCTGCTGTTATCAAAAGATTAGCAAGAGAAATTGGCAGAAGAAACTTCCATCCTAGATCTAAGAGTTGATCAATTCTTACTCTAGGGGTTGTCCAACGTAATAAAATTGCAATAAAAACTAAAAGATATGCTTTCAGTACAGTCATTACAATTCCTATTGATGCAGTGAAAACTTGAATAAAGGGTGCATTAATAGGTAAATTAAGAAACTTAGCTATTAATTCAACTGGAATAGGAAAACCCCATCCTCCCAAATAAAGTATTGATACTAATAAAGCGGAAAGAATTAAATTAATGTAACTACCCAGGTAGAACAATGCGAATTTCATCCCTGCATATTCAGTTTGATATCCCGCAACTAATTCTTCTTCAGCTTCGGGTAAGTCAAACGGAAGTCTCTCACATTCTGCAAGAGCACAAATCCAAAAGACTATAAAACCAACTGGTTGTCTCCATATATTCCAACTTAGGATTCCAGCACCACTTTGTTGGTTGACAATGTCAACAGTACTTAAAGAATTTGTCATTAGTACGATAGCCAGTACAGATAAAGCTAAAGGAATTTCATAACTTATTGATTGAGCCGCTGCTCTTAAACCTCCTAATAAAGAATACTTATTATTTGATGCGTATCCGCTCATAAGAAGACCAATTGGCTGAATACTGCTTAAAGCAATCCATAGGAAAATTCCAATGCCAACGTTACTTATTAAAAGGTTTTGTCCAAAAGGAACAATTAGCCAGGACAGAATCACTGGGACAAGAACTAATATAGGTCCTGCAGTGAAGAGAATCCCATCCGCTTTGGCAGGAATAATATCTTCTTTGACAAGTAACTTAAGACCATCTGCAATTGGTTGGAGGACGCCGAGCGCTCCAGCATATTCTGGACCTATTCTTTGTTGAGCAGCAGCAGATATTTTTCTTTCAAGCCAAACTGTTACTAAAACGCCAACAACTGCCGCTACCAAAACCAAAAGCATAGGAAGAGGGAGCCATATTATATGAGCAATTTCGCTGGAAAGGCCAAAACCTTTTAAGAATTCATTAAAACTATATTCGAGATCTAATCCGTATTCCAAAATTTTTATGTTATTTACTTAATAGATTAACTCTTCACAAACAATATGTGTGTTTTTTATGAAAAGCTGCAAATATTATTCTCTACTTTCTAAGCTGATCCAATCTCTTGGTGCTGAACCTGTATAGATTTGCGATGGTCTGAAAATTCTATTTGCTCCAAGTTGCTCTCTCCAATGAGCTAACCAACCAGCCACTCTAGATATGGCAAAAATTGGAGTAAATAAATCACGAGGAATACCAAGTTTTCTATAAACAAGGCCAGAATAAAAATCCACGTTAGGGAATATACCCTTAGGTCCAAGTCTTGGTATTGCCTCTGCCTCAAGTGATTTAGCAACTTCATACATTTCATCTGCTCCAAATCTAATAAAGAGTTCTTCTGCAAGTTTTTGAAGAATTATTGCTCTGGGATCTTTGACTTTATATTCTCTGTGGCCAAAGCCCATTATCTTACTTTTATTTTTTATTGCATTATCTAAATAAGACCCAGCATTTTCTGGGGTTTTAATCTCTTCTAACATCGCAATCACATCCTCGTTTGCTCCTCCATGCAATGGGCCAGCTAAGGTTCCTACTGCAGAGGCTATGACAGCATATGGATCTGTAAGAGTACTTGCAGTCACTCTAGCGCTAAATGTACTTGCGTTTAAACTATGTTCGGCATGTAGAATTAAGCACCTATCAAAAACTTTTGCGGCTATAGGATCTTGTTCTTTTTCAGTCAACATGTAAAGAAAATTTGATGAGTAAGTTAGATCATCTCTAGGTTGAATTGGGTCTTGTCCTTTTCTAATAAGTTGGAACGCTGCAATCATTGTGGGTATTTTTGCTATTAGTCTTATTACTGCGTTGTAGATGTAATTAGGATCATCTATTGCTCTACGCGAATAGAAGAGCCCCAAAGAAGCTGCACTAGATTGAAGAGCATCCATAGGATGACCAGTTGCAGGGAAACATTTCATCATATCTCTAACTCTAAAACTTAACCTTCGATGCATCTGAACTTCTTGTTCGAAATCTCTTAGTTGAATAGCTGTGGGCAATTCACCCCAAATCAATAGGTAAGCTGTTTCTAAAAAACTGCTTTTTTTGGATAGTTCCTCAATGGAATAGCCTCTGTACAATAATTTACCTTTGTTGCCGTCAATATCACATATGGATGAATTAGTAACTGGGACACCCTCTAATCCTGGTTTTAAAATTAGTTTGTTACTATCCAATTGCTTAATTCAATATCAAATACTTATAGATTAAAGATAGTCAAATAATTTTTAATTAACCACAAGATATTAACTTAGCCAAAAATTAAAATGATTGTTTTTGAAGCTTGTTTGAATAAATTTAATTTAAAGAATGTTTAATATTGTTTCTCTGTAAATAATTGGATTTTTTTCAGGAATAGACTGACTTATGATTTCTAGCGATTCTTCATTTGATATTTTTAAAATATTTTTAATGAGAAAATTAAGGTCCTGCAAATTAGAAAAATATTCAATTTTATTAGAATTACCATCTTTGATATCAACTTTTGAATAAAGAAAAGCAGATTTATCTTTATTACTTTTTAGGTTAAAAAATTTTTTTGATATTTTCTCAAATTCTTTACCATCAATTAAATTATTACTTATGATTTGTAAACCTTCTGATTCTATCGAATAGATATTTTCAAAAGATAATTGTTTTATAACATCGTCTTTTTCTTCAAGAATATCTTTGGAATATATCGAATAAATATCTTCATTTTGTTTCAAAGTATATTTGTTGAAATCTTTTAGCTTTTTCAAAGCACTTAAATCAAATTGATCTTCATTATTTTTTTCAAACGTAATAAGCCAATCTTTATTTGAATTGAGAATTAAAATGTTTTGATTATTATTTTGATTAAACTCTTCAAAAAAACTTTTTTGAAAATCATTGATTAAGGGATTAAGATGTTTGTCAAAATTTTTCGTATCACAAAAAATTAAATTTTCAGGATTCTCTTCATTACTATTTTCTTTATTAATTAACTTTTCGTAAGTAAGAATATCAATGTTTTTTTTATTATTTAGTAAATATGATTTAAAAATTAGTTGCTTATTTTTAAAGTCAAAAATTGTAGCAATTTTATCCCCATTATTCTCAGGAAAAATTTCTTTATTAAAAAATTTACTTTCCAAAAATTTATTTGTGAATAATATATTTTTTTCATTGTTAAGTCCAACAAGTTCTCCCTCATATTGAAATTTTTTTTTCTTAAAATTTTTACTAGAGATAATACTATTTTTGATTAATTTTTTATCTGATGAAGCAATTATATAATTATCGTCGGTTCGGTATATATAGTTAAGAAAATTTATTTTGTTTTCTCTATTAATTGAAATTATCTCATCAATCTGATCTATTTTATTAGGCAAATTTAATAAATCATCTATTGTTTTTTCTGGCTTAATTTTAAAAATAATCAAAATATCATCTTCAAGCCTTTTATTATTTTCAAAAGTTGAGATTATAAGTTCATTATTATAGATATCTTCTAATTTATTGTTGCCTAGGTCTATTCCTAAGTAATCTAATATAGAGTCTTTTATTAAAAAAAAGTTATCTTTATTTGTTGGATTTTTATCCTTTTCATTATTATTAACGATATTAAAACTATCTAAATTTGAAATAAATAATAATTTATTGTTTTCAGGTGCATATTTTAAGATATTTAGTTGCTCAATATTTGTACTTTGTTCCTTATTTTTATTAGCAGAAACTTTTTTAAAACCAAAAAAAAGTAATAAAGATAATAATAGGATTATTGCTATAACTCTAAGTTTCATTATCAATGTTTATTTTTATTTTTAACAATAAACTTCCTACTGCAACTTAATTTATTAAATTGTAAATAACACATAATTTATCCTATAAATTGGGAAGTTATCCAAAATCTATAAATGCTTCTAGTCTAAATGATTGGTTTAATTCTGAGAAAGAAGATCCAGTCTTGATTGATGTAAGAGAGCAGTCAGAGCTTGAACTGGCTCGTTTCTCAAAAGAATTTTTACATATACCAATTAGTAAAGTTACATCTGAATATGTTGAAGAAATATTTGCTGGTTTATTAGATAGAGAAATTGTAGTTACCTGTCATGCAGGAATAAGAAGTTATAACTTTTCTCAATGGTGCTTGGATAATAATATTGTGAGCGAAATATGGAATTTGGAGGAGGGTATTGATGGATGGAGTAGATATATTGACCAATCAATACCAAGGTATTGATTAAATATCTAATGAAGATGCAACAGTATTAACATCTTTGTCGCCTCTTCCAGAGCAATTGATAACTATATGAGTATCTTTTTCAAGAGTAGGGCATAATTTATCTAACCAAGCAAAGGCATGGGAAGTTTCAAGTGCAGGAATAATTCCTTCTAGTTCACTAACAAGTTTTAAAGCGTCTAAAGCTTCTTGATCTGTGACTGATCCATATTCTGCTCTACCTATTTCTTTTAAATGGCTATGTTCAGGTCCTACTCCAGGGTAATCTAAACCTGCACTTATTGAGTGAGCTTCTTGTACTTGACCATTATCATCTTGCAAGAGAAGACTCATTGATCCATGCAAAATTCCAACTGACCCTTTAGTGATAGTGGCAGCATGTTTGTCAGTATCAACTCCGCTTCCTGCTGCTTCAACTCCAATGAGTCGTACAGAACTTTCTTTAACGAAAGGATGGAAAAGCCCCATTGCATTTGATCCCCCGCCTACACATGCAAGTAAAATATCGGGTAAAGATCCAAATGATTCCATACATTGTTTTTTAGTTTCTTCTCCTATAACTGCATGAAAATCTCTAACAATTTTTGGGAAAGGGTGTGGGCCGGCAACAGATCCTAAAATGTAGTGTGTGGTTTCGACATTAGAAACCCAATCTCTAATGGCTTCACTAGTGGCGTCCTTAAGTGTTGCAGTTCCAGAATTTACAACTTTGACTTCAGCTCCTAGAAGTTTCATTCTGAAAACGTTAAGGGATTGCCTTTTTATATCCTCAGCACCCATGTAGATGATACATTTCAAGCCAAATCTCGCACAAACAGTAGCAGTAGCCACTCCATGCTGACCTGCTCCAGTTTCTGCAATTATTCTTTTTTTGCCCATTCTTATTGCCAGTAAAGCTTGTCCGAGGGCATTATTAATTTTGTGAGCCCCAGTATGATTTAAATCTTCTCTTTTAAGCCATATTTTTGGAGTTGCTTGTTTAGTTTTGTAATGTTCAGTTAGTCTTTTGGCTTCATAAAGTGGTGTTTCTCTTCCTACATAAGTCTTAAGTAGATGATTTAATTCTTCTACAAAAAGTTTATCTTTCCATGCATTAGATGCAGCAGTTTCAAGCTCAAAAAGAGCAGGCATTAGCGTTTCAGGAACATATTGACCACCATATTTTCCAAATCTCCCCTCTTTGGAGGGTTGATCTAAATCGTCATTGGTATAGTTTTGATCTTTGCGAGAAAATGTACTTACCACTTTTTCTATAGAATAAGTATTAACTAATTATAGATTATATTGAAAATAATGGGAAAAAAGAATTGGATAGAATTTGATAATCAAGAAAAAAAATCTGAAGAAACAGCTAAGGTAGACACTGTTAATATAAGATCAAAAATAAATATTTCAAAACAAAAAAAAGGTAAAAAGGGAAAGACTGTAACTTTAATTAGAGGTTTAGGCACTGAGGATGAAATCTTATTAAAAGAATTACTAAAAAAAATTAAAGTTTTTTGTGGGACTGGTGGAACATTGATTGATAGAAATATCCAGTTACAGGGTGATATGGTATCGAAATCAATTGAGTTTCTTCGTAAAGAGGGATTTCATAATTTATGAAGCAAGGGTTAGGATAGGTTTTTAATTTTGATGATGCAAAAAATGAAAGAACAAGAACAAACAAAGTCAACCAATATAAAGTGGCACAACTTAACTATTGACAGAGAAAAGTTAGAGAAAATGAGAGGTCATAAAGGTATGGTTATTTGGTTTACAGGTTTATCTGGTTCTGGAAAAAGTACTTTGGCCAACGCTTTAAATGAAGTTTTACACTTAGATGGTTTTTCGACTTATGTGTTGGATGGAGATAATATTAGACACGGTTTATGTAAGGATCTTGGTTTTTCGGATGAAGATAGAGAAGAAAATATAAGAAGAATTGGCGAAGTTGCGAATTTATTTATGAATGCAGGGATAATAACTATAACAGCATTTGTTTCGCCATTTATTAGCGATAGAGATAAGGTGAGAAAAATTATTGGATCTAAGGATTTTATTGAAGTTTATTGTGCTGCTGATATCACAGTTTGCGAAAATAGGGATACTAAAGGTCTTTATAAGAAAGCTCGTTTGGGTGAAATTAAGGAATTTACAGGGATTTCTAGTCCATATGAAGCTCCTCATAATCCAGAAATTGTAGTTGATACAGGTTCTTTAGATTTAAAAGATTCCATTGAAAAAGTTATTAACTACCTTAAAAAAGAAAACTTTCTTAAAAAGACCTAATAGAAAAATATAGTTTTATTTATTTTGAAGATAATTGTCAGCTCCAATATTTGATAACTTACTATTTTTTGTTCTTACCTGTTTATGAAGATTTTCTCTGAATTTTTTTAAATTCCCCATTATTGATTCATCAAATAAACTGATCATCTCTATTGCCAATAATCCAGCATTCTGTCCTCCATTAATTGCAACTGTTGCAACTGGAATTCCAGCGGGCATTTGAACGATTGATAAAAGAGAGTCAATTCCCTTCAGTGTCTTACTCTCTACTGGTACTCCAATTACAGGAATACAAGTTATGGATGCCAGCATTCCTGGAAGATGAGCAGCACCCCCAGCACCGGCAATTATTACTTTTATTTTTTCTGATTCTGCATTTTTTGCATATTCCATCATTTCAATAGGCGTTCGATGAGCAGATAGTATACAAACTTCAGTTTTGATTCCAAATTCTCTTAAAATATCAATAGCAGGTTTCAATGTTTTTAGATCTGAATCACTACCCATTACGACAGCAACTTTATAAATATCTTTAGAATTCAATTCTGACAAAATAACAAATCAATTCTTTCCTATAATGGCGTGCAATTAATTTGGCGCCAGTTAGTTAGTATAAAAAGAATAAATTTTCATAGAATATTATGACGTCAAATAAGATTATCGAAAAAAGTGAAGTTAGGAAGTATTTTAATGGTACTGGCTTTGAAAGATGGAATAAAATTTATAGCAAATCTGATGAAATTAATACAGTTCAGAAAAATATTAGGAAAGGGCATCAAAAAACTGTTGATGATGTTGTCTCATATATCAGAAATTATCCTGAACTAACAAAAAAAAGTTATTGTGATGCAGGATGTGGTGTAGGAAGTCTTTCCATACCTTTACTAAGACTTGGTATAAAAGACATACAGGTGAGCGATATTTCTTCTGAAATGATTAAAGAAACAAAAAAACGCATTAATAAATTAGGTTTGAACCAAGGTAAAATTAAGTATGAAGTCTGTGATCTGGAAAAATTAAGGGGATTATTTGATGTTGTAGTTTGTTTGGATGTATTTATTCATTATCCTCAACCGGTTGCAGAAGAAATGGTTCAACATCTATGCGATTTAAGTAAAGAAAAACTAATCGTTAGCTTTGCTCCTTATACCCCAGTTCTTGCTGTTCTAAAAAATATTGGAAAATTATTTCCTGGGCCAAGTAAAACTACAAGAGCATATACATTGAAAGAAAAGGGTATTATTAATGCTGCTAAAGAAAGAGGATTTAAAGTTGTTAAAAAGAAATTAAATCAAGCACCTTTTTATTTTTCAAAACTAATTGAATTCGAAAAAATTAAATAATCTATTTTACTAAATGATTTTCAAGTGCATAACGAACTAATTCTGTTCGGCTAGATGTACCTGTTTTGATAAAAAGTCTACTTACATATTTCTCAACATTTCTAATAGATGTTTCAAGCTGCCTTGCAATTTCTTTGTTCATCAGTCCCTCTGCCACTAGTTGAAGCACACTTGCTTCTCTAGGAGTAAAACTAGGAAGATTTATTTTATTTTCTGTATTAGTCTGGTTTTGGTCTGTGAGCATAGATTTTATTTCAGTAATTTGTTTTGCCATTTTGCTTACGTCAATATCTGCGAATCGTGCTGCTTCTTTTAGTAATCGTTCTTGTCTGTTGATTACATTTTTAACTCTTGCAGCTAATTCATCTGGATCGAAAGGTTTGGAAATATAATCATCAACTCCTGCAAGATAACCTTCTGTTCTGTCTAGGGTCATTCCTTTTGCCGTTAGAAAAATAACTGGAGTTCCGCCTAATTTTTCATCCTCTCTAATTTTTTCTAATAAAGAATAACCGTTGGCTCGAGGCATCATAACATCGCTAATTATCAAATCCGGGAAAATTGTTTGAGCTTTTTCCCAACCATCCTCTCCATCAACTGCAATAAATATTTCAAAGCCTTCATCTTCTAGAAATGTTTTAACAGCTGTTCTTAAACCAGGCTCATCATCAACTAATAAAATTCTTGATTTTCTTACCGGTTCATTATTTATTAGATTAATTTCATTCATTTTTTTAATTCTTTAATTTGATTTTCTAGTAATAAACAGAATTTTATATACTAAACATAATGCTATCAACTCCCATACTACTAGACTATCAATCTTCGACTCCTTGCTCTAAAGATGTCGTTGATTCTATGAAACCTTTTTGGAGTGAGATATTTTCTAACCCTGCAAGCAAAACTAATTTGGCGGGGATTAATGCAAGCGCAATATTGGAAGCCTCAAGAGAAAAAATAGAACAAAGTTTATTTCTTAAAAATAAAAAAGTTATTTTTACAAGTGGGGCAACTGAATCTAATAACTTAGCTTTATTAGGTTTTGCTAGAAATTTCTATAAAAAAACAGGAAATTATGGACATATTCTCACCTTAAAAACGGAGCATAAAGCTGTTTTGGAGCCCTTAAACCAACTAAAAAAAGAGGGATTTATAGTTACAGAAATTAATCCTGAGAAAGATGGCTTAATTTCAGAAGAACAATTCAAAAAAAATATAAGAGAAGATACATTTCTGGTCAGTGTCATGTTGGCAAATAATGAAATAGGAGTTATCCAGCCTGTAGAGAATATTTCAAAGATATGTAAATCTAGAGGGATAACCTTTCACTCTGATTTTGCACAATGTTTAGGTTATATCGAGATAGACAATCTTTTATCAAATGTAAATATGATAACGATGAGTTCTCACAAAATATATGGTCCTAAAGGGATAGGACTTCTTTTGATTGATGAAGCAATTAATCTTGAGCCTTTAATTGTTGGAGGAGGTCAGGAATATGGTCTCAGGTCTGGTACATTACCTCTTCCTTTAGTAGTTGGCTTTACTAAAGCAATAGAGATAGCAGTTTTCAATCAAAAAAATAATGCTGAGAAATTAAGTTTGAATAGAAATAACCTTTTAGAAGGTTTGTTAGAAAATAATTCTGGTTTATTAATTAATGGCTCCATAGAAAAAAGATTGCCTCACAATTTAAATTTGACTGTATTGGATTTAAATGGAGCAAAGTTTCATAAACTTTTGAAATCTAAAATAATCTGTTCTAGTGGATCTGCATGTAGTAATGGTGAACCATCTCATGTTTTACTAGCCTTAGGTAGATCTTTTAAAGAAGCAGAATCTTCAATAAGGTTAAGTATTGGATTAAGCACTAATTCAAAAGATATAAAACAAGCAATTAATATTCTTACAAATACGATCCGATCATTACGATAAAAATTATTGGCTCTTATTTTAATTGAGCAATTCTTAATTTCCCACTTCTCGCTCTTTTATTGAGTTCGACTTCTTGTTCGGAAGGAGTTATTGGCTTTTTTGTCAGGTTTTTTAGTCTTTGATCATTCTTAAAAGAACTTTTAACTAATCTATCCTCCAGGGAATGAAAACTAATAATAGAAATAATACCTCCTGGCAAAAGCCATTCAGGGACAACTTGCAAAAATTTTTCTAATACTTCAATTTCTTTATTAACAGCAATTCTTAGTGCTTGAAATGTTCTTGTTGCTGGGTGTATTTTTTTATATCTTTGTTTTGGAGGGAAGCAGCCTGCAATAGAATAAGCTAACTCTTTTGTTCCAGAATATTTTCCATTTTCCTTCAAATCCATTTTTATTTTTCTAGCAATCTTTCTTGATAATCTCTCATCTCCATATTTATAAATTAGGTTAGCTAGATCTTTTTCATTTAAAGCATCAATTAATTTCTCTGCATCAACCTCAAGAAGAGGATTCATACGCATATCAAGTGGACCATCTTTTTGGAAACTAAACCCTCTTTTAGGGTCATCAATTTGGTTGCTATTTACTCCAAGATCTGCAATCACAAAAGAAACTTTTTCTTTTGGTACAAAATCCGCAAAATTTGAAGCCTTTATATCAATCCTACTTTTAAACTCATCAAGTTTTTTTGATGCTGATTTTCTTGCGAATGGATCTTGATCAAGTCCAATTATATTTAAATCCGAATATTTTCTCAATAAATGATAAGAGTGCCCGCCTCCGCCTAAAGTTGCGTCTATTCCCTGAAGTTGATTGTTATGTATAAGTGGGTAATGTTCTAATGAGGCCATAATCTCATCTTTCATAACTGATTGATGATTGAAAAAAGATGAATCAGATAGGTCAGTTTGCATAACTTTCGACTAAGATTTATTTAGAAGTTAAATTTCGAATGGCTCAGCTAGAGACTAGAACCGAACCAATGGTGGTCAATTTTGGCCCTCACCATCCCTCAATGCATGGGGTTTTAAGGTTAGTTGTAACTCTTGATGGTGAAAATGTCATTGATTGTGAGCCAGTAATTGGATATTTACATAGAGGAATGGAAAAGATAGCTGAAAATAGGACAAATGTAATGTATGTCCCTTATGTAAGCAGAATGGATTATGCAGCAGGAATGTTTTATGAAGCTATTGTAGTAAATGCTCCTGAAAGATTAGCTAATATTCCCGTTCCCAAAAGAGCTAGTTACATCAGAGTTCTTATGCTCGAACTTAATCGTATTGCTAATCATCTTTTATGGCTTGGTCCCTTTTTAGCAGACGTAGGAGCTCAAACTCCATTTTTCTATATTTTTAGAGAAAGAGAGATGATCTATGATCTCTGGGAAGCTGCTACTGGGCAAAGGCTAATAAATAATAATTTCTTTAGGATAGGTGGTGTCGCATGTGATCTCCCATACGGATGGTTAGAAAAATGTATAGACTTTTGCGATTGGTTCGGCCCTAAGATAGATGAATACGAAAAATTAATCACAAATAATCCAATTTTTAGAAAAAGAATTGAAGGTCTTGGAACAATACATAGGGACCAGGCAATTAATTGGTCTTTGTCTGGGCCAATGCTTAGAGCTTCAGGTGTTTCTTGGGATTTAAGGAAAGTCGATAGTTATGAATGTTATGACGATTTTGATTGGCAGATTGCTTCAGAAAAAGAAGGAGATTGTTATGCGAGATATCGAGTAAGAGTTGAAGAGATGAGACAATCACTAAGCATCATTCGCCAAGCCTGCAAAATGATTCCAGGAGGTCCAACAGAAAATTTAGAAGCTCAAAGAATGGCGACTGAAGATAAGAAAAGCGAAATATTTGGTATTGACTATCAATACGTAGCTAAGAAGGTTGCTCCAACTTTTAAAATTCCTAACGGAGAATTATATACAAGATTAGAGTCAGGCAAAGGAGAAATAGGTGTTTTTATTCAAGGAAATAATGAAGTTACCCCATGGAGATTTAAAATCAGAGCAGCTGATTTAAATAATCTGCAAATATTGCCTCATATTCTTAAAGGTGCCAAAATCGCAGATATTATGGCAATCCTTGGTTCAATAGATGTCATTATGGGATCCGTTGATAGATAATTTCTTTAAATGAAACCCGCTGACTGGTTAATATTGCAGAAGAAGGTAAGATTTGGTGATTGTGATTCTGCAGGTGTAATTCATTTTCATAACTTATTAAAATGGTCGCATGAAGCATGGGAAGAAAGTATTGAAATTTATGGTATTCCTTCTCAAGATATTTTCCCAGATTTTTCTATTCGTAGAAGTCAAATTATTTTTCCAATAGTAAATTGTGAAGCAAATTTTCTTGCGCCTATAAAAATTGGAGATTTATTAAAAGTAAATATTGCCCCTCATAAAATTAATACTCATTTGTTTCAAGTAAATAGCTTTTTTATAAAAAATGGAAATAAAGTAGCCGAAGGGAAAATTATACATTGTTCTTTAGATGTTGATTCAAGAAATAAAATAGACCTTCCCGATCATTTAGAAAGATGGATAGAGGCTTCTAATATGAGTACAAATTTAAAAGAATGCTAATTATTATTTTTTAAATTTATAGTTTATTTTTTCTGTAATGCTATTTTTGTTTTTAACAATCCACTTTTCAGGCTTTTCATGTTTAGGCCAACTTTGAGAAAATTTTTTTAATAAATTTAAATAAATTTCAATATTTTTATTATTTGTAAGTTCTCTAAATTCAACTATTACTTTAATTTTATTTCCCCATAATTTGTTAGATACTTTTGAAATATTGAATTTATTAATTGGGATATTTTTTTTCATAATGAAATCATTTAATCTAGATTCAATTGCCTCAGGGAAAACGATTTCTCCTCCTGAATTAAAGGCATTATCATTTCTTCCAACAAAATTTAAATAGAAAGAATTATTGATTTGATTAATTTCACCTAAATCTCCTGTTTGCCACCACCCATTTTTATTTTTGAAATTTTCAGTTTTTAAAGAGTCTAATATTTCGATTCCAATTCTGGCTGATTTTATCTCGATTAATCCTTTTGCGTTAATTCTTATTTTTGTATCAGGCAGTATTTCTCCAACATTTTTAAAACCCATTAAGAATTCTTTTGGTTTTAAACTCGTAACCATTGCTGCTGTTTCAGTTGAGCCGTAACAAGGTGCTAATTTTATTTTTTCTTGTATACATTGTTCTGCAGTTTCTTCTGAAATTGAAGCTCCGCCTACCCAAATTAGATCAAAAATTTTTAGCCAACTAATTCCATCTTTTTGAGCTAAAAGTCTTTGTAATTGGGTAGGTACTAATGACGTAATAAAGTGTTTTTTGTTTTTTTTAAATTTAATTGTAAAAAGTAAAAGTTCTCGAGTTTTTTTTATCAAATTAGGAGAAATATTAATACAATCACATCCCCAAGTTTGACTTCTAAAAATTGGCATTAAACCACTTATATGGTTCAGGGGTAAAGTATTAAAAATTAAGCAGTTTTGCAATTCAAATCCTTGCTCTATTAGCCACTGACCAGATGTAGCTGCAGATAATTTAAGATTATCTAAATGGTGAAAACATTGTCTCGGTTTTCCAGAACTCCCACTACTGTTTAAGATAATTGCTGGCCCACTTTCAGTAATTGAATCTAATACATCTTTGTCTTGATGAAATTTGTTTTTTACATAAATAATTTTATTCTCTCTAATTTTATCAATAATCTTTTCTACAGATTGAGTTTCGTTATTTTCAACTTCAATAGTATAAATTTTATTTTTCATAGTTGATCCCATATCTTTTTTGGTTCATTTAAAAATAGAAACGAATTGGGGAATTTATTCATTGCTAAACCAGGAACTTTTGGAGTTGGTCCTTGTAATTGTAGAGAGGATAAATGATAAAGCCATCTCTTCCCTATACCAGTTTCAAATGAGGTGCTTATAGATATAAACGCTTTTTTATTTTCTAATTCTCTTAAAAGCTTAACTGGATTTTCTTCTTGAGAAGGCCTTCTAATTTGCCAACCTTTCCACTCATCAATCAAATTTGGAAATTTTAAAAGTGATTCGTCTAAGGCTATAGGAATTTTTTTGTTTAGTTCTGTCAGTCCATCAATATCATCAACACAGAGAGGTTGTTCAAGCCAATCTACATTTTTGTTATCCTTCAAAATATCAGCCCATCTATTAGCTATCTCTCTTCCCCAAGAACCATTAGCATCTATTCTTAACTTAATATTATTGCCTATTTGGCTTAAAATTTCTTCTAAACTTGCTTCTTCCTCATGATTATTTTTTAATGCTACTTTCCATTTTATGGTTAATGATTTTCCAATATCAGATTGTCTTTTTTTGATTTCATTTAGATCTGAAACTACATTTTCATGATTTAACAATATGGCTGTTTTATCAATTTCATCAAAGTAGTAGTTTTTTTTAAAAATTATTTTTCCATTTATTTCGGCTAATGCAGAATTTATTGCAGATTGAATACATGGGTGAAAAATATTTATTTGCTCAGATAAATTAAATAACTCTACATACGAAGGGATCATATTTAGTTGTTTCGCACACTTTTTTAAGTCTTCTTTATGAAGCGGTGAAACTTCTCCAAACCCAATTTTTTTATCATTACTTGTTAATTTAATTATCCAACCTGATTTTGTATGGTAAGTGGTTTTTGAATTTTCTACTTTGGCGGACAACTTAAAGCTATAAGATTTTTTTTGAAATATTAAGTTCATTTATTAAGCAAGTAATTAAATATTAATCCTGTGATTAAGCCAACTCCATTAAGAGTTTGAAATTTTATTGCGATGAATTTACAATTTTTTACTGCACTAGGGTTTTTATATGAAGATCTTAATAAATTTATAAGTCTTATTGCTTGAGGAAAACTAATCAAATAAAGGATACAAAAAACTGGAATAAATCCATTTACTATAGTAAAAAGTTGAAAAATATATATTGTAAAAATTATCCAAGGCACAAATTGAGAACCTTTTTTTGCACCTAAGCGAACTAAAGGTGAATTTTTCCCATGCTTTTTATCTTCAGAAATTTGATGAAAATGAGAACAAAATAATACAAGAGTTGTTGCCAAGGAAGGTCCTGAACCAAGTAATAAAGAAACTTTCCAGGGAATATCTTCAAAGAAAATATTAGAAGGATTTAACGCAATTAAGACTGCAGAGTAAGCAAAAGGTCCAAATGCAAGCCAGCATAATGGTTCTCCAAAACCCTGATAGCCAAATCTAAAAGGAGGCCCTTGATATAAATATCCTAAGAAGCAGCAAGCTGCCACCAAAATCACAATGTTTATACTTGTTGATAATGAAATAATTGAAATTATTAATAAACCAATAACTAATGATGTATATGCAAAAAATGAAATTATTTTTTTATTTTTTACAAGATTTACAATTGAATGGAATTTAAATTCATCGATTCCTGTTTCATCGTCGAATAAATCATTAGTTAGATTTTCCCAAAGTAATATCAAAATTGCAGCTAAAGTAAATGCAATCAAATTATAAATTTTTACCTTTTCATATTGATTGAGTAAATAAGCCCCTGTTATAAAAACTGGAAGTATGGCAACAGAATAAAGAGGCCATTTTATTGCTTGTTTCCATAATTTTTTTTTATCTTTATCCATTTTTAATTAACACACAAAATTAGATAATTATTAAATGTAGTTTATAAATTGAGTTACATTTTTTACTTTATTGCATGATTTTTAGTTATTTTCAATAAGTAATGAAAAATGATTTAAACTTAACAGATTTTTTAAAAGATGTATTTTCCTCTTTCGATAAGAAAGTTGAAAATTCTGGATTAGTAAGTATTTGTGTTGAGATTCCTCGTATTGATTTATTTCAAGTTTATGAATTGTTAATAAATAAATATCCTTTTTCTTCATTGTGGGAGGAATCTAATGGCATTTCATATATAGCCTTCGAGAAGTGTAAATATGTTACTCTGGATGGTCCAAAAAGATTTGAGGTAGCAAAAGAGTTTAATTCTGAGAATTTTAAAAATTTAATTAACTTAACTAATGAATCGCATACTTCTGCACTTTCAAAAATAATTTATTTATTTTCTTTCTCTGAAAATTTGAATAATAAGAATTTACCTTCAGATATCCCTAGTATGGAAGCCATCTTGCCAAAAATATTAATTACTAAAAGTGGTAAGAATTGCTGGTTAAGAATCAATGGTCATGTTGAAGGTAAATCATCATTAAGAACATTAATTGAAGAAATATGGACAATTAGAAATCAAGTTATTAATTCTGGCTCAGAATTAATAAAATCATCTGGCTTAAAAACTAGATTTGATTTCCCTTATATTGATGATTTCTCGAGATCCTTAGAAACTTCTAAAATATATATGAAAAAAATAGTAAATAGAGGAATTCAATTAGTAGAGAAAGGTACACTCGAAAAGATAGTTTTAGCGAATAGGATTAAAATAAAACTTAAAAATAAATTAGATTTAGTAGAAATTTTAAAAAGATTTAAAAAGAAGCAACCAAATACATTTAGATACGTTTGGAAAAGGAATAGTAAGGATATATTATTTGGAGCATCCCCAGAAAAATTATTTTCTTTTTCTAAACCTAATTTAACTTTAGAGGCTCTTGCTGGAACTATCTCTACCAATTCAAATTTTAAGAAACTCCTAAAAAGTACTAAAGATTTAAAGGAACATAATTATGTAATACAGTATTTGATTAAATCTTTAGAAGTTTCAAAAATAACAAACTTTAAAAAAAGTGATATCAAGGTAAATTCATTTGGAGATATTTCTCATTTGCAAACATTTATTTTCTCTAAAGTTGAAAATATCTGTCCTTTTGAATTGCTTAAAAATCTACATCCATCTCCGGCTGTTTGTGGATACCCAAAAAATGTAGCATTGGATTGGATAAATACTCTTGAGTCTTTCCCTAGAGGAAATTATGCCTCTCCAATGGGTTGGGTTGATTCATCAGGAAATGCTTCATTTCTTTTAGCAATAAGAGGCGCAAGATGTATTGAAGAAAATATTGAATTTACTGCAGGTTCAGGTATAGTTTCAGGCTCCGTTTTAGAGAAAGAAATAGATGAGATTAAATTAAAATTTGAATCTATAGTAAAACAGATATTTTGCTCTAAAAATCCTAGATAATTTCTACTAATTTTTCAATAACTTCCGTTGAAACATTCTTATTGGATAAATTTTCTATTTCTCTTAAACCTGTTGGACTGGTTACATTAATCTCGCTAAGCATTCCATTTATTACATCAATACCCACAAAAAATAAACCTTCATCTTTGAAGTGTTGAGATAATTCTGAGCAGATACTTTTTTCTTTTTCTGTTAATAATGTGGGTTCAGCCTTTCCTCCCATCGCTAAATTACTCCGAAAGTCGCCTCCTTGTGGAATCCTATTTATAGATCCAATAGCTTCTCCGTTTACGATAATTATTCTTTTATCACCCTCTATGACTTCAGGAATAAATTTTTGCATCATAACGGGTAATTCTTCTTGAGAAGTGATTAATTCAATGATTGATTTAATTCCTGGAGAATTTTTATTTATCCTTATAACACCTTGACCACCTTTTCCTCCAAGAGGTTTTATAACTACTTCATTATTTATATCTGCAAAATTAATAAGATCTTTTACCTTACTCGCAACTATTGTGGGTGCCATTAAGTGGCTATATCTCAAAGCACCTAGCTTTTCATTCCATGCTCTTAACGATGAGGGTTTGTTTATTACTTTTACTCCTTTTCTTTCGGCAACTTCTAAAAGATGGGTTGCATATAAATAAGCCTCATTTACAGGAGGATCTTTTCTCATCCAAATGCAATTAAATTCGGCGAGAGGTATGCAATCATTCTCATTGAAAGAAATCCAAGGATTTACTTCAACTTTTACGGAAGATGCCCATACTTCATCACCTCTAGCTTCAAGGTCTTGAGGAGTACAACTCCAGATTTCAATATTTTTTTTTGATGATGCTTGCATCAAAGCAGCAGTTGAATCTTTTAAGGGATTTATATTTTTAATTGGATCTATTACGAATAGAAATTTCATAAGGTCTAGTTTAATAATGCTTCTAATTTATTTTGATCTTCTAATGCGTAGAGATCATCGCAGCCTCCGATACCCTCATTATCTATAAATATTTGTGGTAATGTTCTTCTACCATCAGCTCTTTCAATCATCAATGCTCTGGCATCTTCGTCACCATCTATTTTATATTCTGTAAAATTTACATTTTTTTTCTTGAGTAGTGATTTTGCTCGTATACAGAATGGGCAATATTGCCAAGTATAAATTTCAACTTTGGACATTTTTTAAAAATAATACTTAGTTTATACTATTAAACAAAAGTGCTTGTTAGATTATAAATAACGATTAAATTCTATTTTGATAGATATTACAGATTTCAAAAAAGATCTTTCGGAACTAACAAAACGCCTGGGTAATGCTCAGGATTGTCTTTGACGTTCCAAGATTAAAAGCGAAAAGGAAAGAGTTAGAGCAAATTTCTGCTCAGCCTGAATTTTGGGAAAATCAAGAAGAAGCTAAAAAGCAAATGTTAATACTTGATGATGTCAAAGCTCAACTCGAATTGTTAGATAAATGGAAAACTTTTATTTCTGATGCTGATGCCTCTCTTGAGCTTTATTCTTTAGAACCTGAAGAGGAAATGATTTTAGAATCCCAGCAGGGATTAAAAACATTAAGAGAGAATTTAGATAAATGGGAATTTGAAAGATTGTTATGTGGAGAATACGATAAGGAAGGAGCAGTAGTTTCTATTAACGCAGGTGCGGGTGGAACAGATGCGCAGGATTGGGTAGAGATCTTATTAAGAATGTACTCAAGATGGGCCGATAATAATCAAATGAGCCTTGTCATTAATGAATTATCTCAAGGAGAAGAAGCAGGCATTAAAAGTGTAACGTTTGAAATTGATGGAAAATATGCATACGGCTATCTGCAACATGAAAAAGGAACTCATAGATTAGTAAGAATTTCTCCTTTTAATGCCAATGGCAAAAGACAAACTAGCTTTGCTGGGGTGGAGGTTATGCCAAAATTAGATGATAATATTTCACTTGATATACCTGAAAAAGATTTAGAAATTACAACGAGTAGATCAGGTGGAGCGGGAGGACAAAATGTTAATAAAGTAGAAACAGCAGTAAGAATTGTTCATTTGCCTTCAG
This sequence comes from Prochlorococcus sp. AG-424-P18, assembly GCA_003213235.1. Classification (GTDB taxonomy): domain Bacteria; phylum Cyanobacteriota; class Cyanobacteriia; order PCC-6307; family Cyanobiaceae; genus Prochlorococcus_A. The sequence goes on from QCNJ01000006.1 coordinate 57,172, forward strand.
GGATTTCAGTAAGATGTACCCAAGAAAGATCTCAATTACAAAATAAAGAAAAAGCTATGTTACTTCTAAAGTCTAAACTATTAGTGATTGCTAAAGAACAACGCGCTGCAGAAGTCGCTGATATTAAAGGTGATATTGTTGAAGCTGCATGGGGCAATCAAATAAGAAATTATGTTTTCCATCCTTATCAAATGGTAAAAGATCTTAGGACTATGCAGGAGACTAACGAGTTAGATAGTGTTTTAGATGGTGGACTTGAACCATTTATTCATGAATTATTACGTATGAATATTTCTTCTAACGAATCTATTGAATAACTAATGGAAAATAAAAACGAAATTTTAGAAAAAAAAGTTTCTCCTCCAAGCTTTATAAAGCTTGCTATGAGAAATATGGTAAGGAAAGGCTCAAAAAGTATTTCTCATTTTTTAATAACCTTTCTAGTTTTAATTGGGATATTAATACTTGTGGCCACAATAGGTAAGCCCAATATTCCAGTTTAAGAATTTATGAAAGAAAAAATTATTTCTGAAATAAATTTAGATTTGGTTTTTCAATGTAATGATTTTTCTCAATTTTCAAATAAGTTAAAAGATACTAAAACTGAGCTTATTTTTGAATCTATTTTTTGGGAGAAAGTTTTTTTATCTTGGATAAATACAATATTAAAAAAAGAGGATTATGAATTACCAAATTATATTTCAGAAAAAAAATCTTTTTCATTAGGTCTACAGATAATATCTAATCAAGAAATTGCTTCTTTGAATAAGAAATGGATGCAAAAAAATGGTCCAACTGATGTTCTATCTTTTCCAATTATTTCTGATGAATCTCTAAATAATTTAGATCATTTAGAGTTGGGAGATATATTTATATCATTAGAGATGGCACTTGAGCAATCTTATGAATATAAACATTCAATCTATAGAGAGATGATCTGGTTGGCTAGTCATGGATTTTTACATCTTTTGGGATGGGTACATAATAATGAGCATGATTTAGAAAATATGTTAAATTTCCAAGAATATTTAATTACTCGATTAGATTAAAAATCAATGGAAAAAAAAATAAACTATATAGAAAATAGAAAAGAATCATATAAAACTTCTAGTAATGTATTTATAAGTTTTAAGTATGCTTTCAGTGGTATTAATTATGTATTAAAAACTTCAAGAAATTTTAAAATTCAATTAATTTTTGCAGTTACAAGTTTAATAATTGGTTTTTTACTCAAAATTAGTCTAAGTAATTATGTTATTTTGATTGCAACAATAATGTCTGTTTTAATATTAGAAATATTGAACACATCTATTGAATCAATCGTTGATTTAGTAGTGAAAAAAGAATTTAGTTTTTTGGCTAAAATTTCAAAAGATACTTCTGCAGGTGCAGTATTATTAGCTTCAATTAATTCTGTTATTATTGCTGTATTCATCTTTGTTCCTAAAATTAAGTTGTTATTTTAAATCCATATAAATATGTTTCTTGTTATTGATAATTACGATAGTTTTACTTATAACCTTGTCCAATATTTAGGGGAACTTTCAGTTGAGCATGAAATAACTAAAGAATTAATAGTTAAGAGAAATGATGAAATTACTATAGAAGAAATTGTCAAACTAAATCCTAGTGGTATTTTATTATCTCCAGGTCCAGGCAATCCAGATCAATCTGGAATTTGTCTTCCAATACTAAAAAAATTATCTAAAACTATTCCGACATTGGGAGTTTGTTTAGGCCATCAAGCTTTGGCCCAAGCTTTTGGAGGTAAAGTTATAGTTGGGAAAGAACTTATGCATGGTAAGACATCCAAAATTTTTCATAATCAAAAAGGATTGTTTGAAGATATCGAGACTCCATTTGTGGCTACTAGATACCATAGCCTTATTATTGATTCAAGTTCTTTACCATCTTGTTTCGACATAACTGCGACTTTAGAAGATTCAACTATTATGGCTATCTCTCATAAAGAATATAAACATTTACATGGGGTACAGTTCCATCCTGAAAGTGTGTTGACGCAATTTGGTCATAAATTAATTAGTAATTTTCTAAAAATGGCTGAACAAAAGTAAAATAAAAAAAAATTAATATTATGATTTCTCAAATTAAAAACTTTTTATTTTTGATATTATTTAGCTCTTTTTTACCTACCTCATTATTGGCAAGGAATTTAGGAATAAAAAGTTTGGGACATAGTAGTTTTTTAATTTCTAGTGCAGATCAATCTATTCTTATAAATCCATTTAAAGCAATAGGTTGTGCAAGTAATTTAGAGGAGCCAAAAGAAGTTAACGCAGATTTTATTTTGGCTAGTTCTAGGCTTCCAGATGAAGGATATAACCCTAATGATCAATTAATGTTCGTTGAGCCAGGAATCTATCAATTTGAGGATATTTTATTAAATGGAATTTCTGTACCACATGACAGAGTAGATGGAAGAAGATTTGGGATGGCAACTGTTTGGAGTTGGGAGCAGAATGATCTTAAAATTGTGCATATGGGAGGAGCTGCTGGTGATATTGATATAAACAGTGAAATTATTTTGTCTAGTCCAGATATATTATTTATTTCAATTGGAGGAGGAATAAAATCTTACAATGGTAAAGAAGCCTCAAAAATAGTTAAGATCTTAAAACCTAAAGTAGTTATTCCTGTTCACTTTGAACGTGGCAAACAAATCAATAAAGAATGTGATTTCTCAAATGCTGATTTATTTATCGAAAATATGAAAGATTTTAAAGTAAAATATGTTGGAAAAGATATTGAAATAAAACCTAAAAGAATCGATCAAAATACAATTTATATTTTTAGTAATTAATTTTTTAAATCTAATATCTTGTAATTGTCCCAGAAAAAAATCATTTGTTCTTTAGTTCCAATACTAACTCTTATTGAATTACAGATGTCTTTTTTGTTTTCCATACTTCTAATAAGAATACCTTTTTCTCTCATCTGTTGTATTAAGATTTTAGGATCTTTTTTTGGCCAAATTAAGAAATAATTACCTCCACTAAAGTGAGTTCTGATTTTTGTTGGTTTAAATTTATTTGAAATCCATTCCCTCGCCCTTTTTACTTCTAAAACATAATTATCAATATATGATTTGTCTTTAAGTGCTGCTAATGCAGCTGTTATTGCAAAGCTATTTACATCATATGGTCCTGTAACTTTATTAATGTATTGAATTAAACTTTTATTGCCAAAAGTAAAACCTATTCTTAAACCAGCTAGACCTGCAGTTTTTGAAAGAGATTGGATTATTAGTATATTTTTATTCTTTTCAAAATCTATCGATTCAAGAAGACTATCTCCATTAAATTTTTCATATAGTTCATCAACAACTATTAATGAATCGTTATTGATATTGGCTAAATTAATTATTTCATGAGAGCTTAGAACAGTTCCTGTTGGATTATTTGGATTACAAATAAAAATTAACTTGGGACGATGTGTTATTATTTTTTCCCTAAATTCTTCGATGGGGAATAGAAAATTTGCTCCAATGTATGAACAAATTATTTTTTTCATTCCTCGGATTTCTGCACAAGGAGAATAATAACCAAAAGTTGGATTTGTTGTTAGAAATATTTGATCTTTTTCTCCAAAGCAATTGAAAATTGCATTTATTGCTGCATCTGCTCCATTGAAAATTCCAATTTCATCATTACCAAATTTTCTTGAATCAAGGTATTTATCACATAAAAATTTTTTTAAAAAATTATATTCTGGATAAATTGAAATCTCATCTAGTTTTATCGCTTGTAATGCCTCTAAAACCTTAGGACTTGGACCTAAAGTATTTTCATTAAAGTCTAAGCGGAGTAAATTTCTTCTATTTTCTAAAGGTGCAGAGTAAGACTGCATATTTATTATTTCTTCTCTTGGTTTTGGGAAAAGATTATTTAACGGATCAAAATCATTCATTACATTCTTTCTAAAGTTTCAATTCCTAAAAGCTCTAAGCTTAATTTTAGTGTTTTTGCAGTTAGGTCACATAAATTAAGCCTAGAAATCTTTATATTTTTTTCTTCTTTGAGTATTGGAACTTGATCATAGAATCTATTAAAAGTCTGACATAGCTCGAAAAGATAATTGCATAATCTGTTTGGCATCAAGTCTTTTTCAATAGAAATTATAACTTCATCGAACTTAAGTAATTTTCTGATAAGTTTCCACTCAGATTTATTTTCATAATTTACGTACTGAAAATCTTTAAAGTCATAAATAAAATCATTTTTTCTTTTAATTCCTGAAATTCTTACAAGTGTATATAACAAATAAGGAGCCGTATTACCATTTAGGGAAAGCATTTTATCAAAACTAAATTGATAATTTGTAATCCTATTTTGGCTTAAATCTGCATACTTAACAGCTCCTAATCCAATTATTCTTGAAGTATTTGCAATGAAATCTTCTGTCTCATAACGATTTTCATCTTCTAATCTTTTCAATAAATCTTCTTTTGCTCTTCTAACTGCTTCTTTTAATAAATCTTTTAAACGTATTGTTTCCCCTTCCCTTGTCTTAAGTTTTTTGCCATCAATTCCTTGAACTAAACCAAAAGGGACATGGTCTACTTGGCAATTGTCTGGGATCCATTTTGCTTTTTTTGCTACTTGAAAAACTCCAGCAAAATGATTTGCTTGTCCATGATCAGTTACATAAATAATTCTTGAAGCATCATCCCCATTAGGAGGTTTATTAAATCTGTATCTTATAGCGGCAAGATCTGTGGTGGCATAGTTAAACCCTCCATCTTTTTTTTGAATAATTAGTGGTAAAGGTTTGCCTTCTTTATTAGTCATTCCATCTAAAAATACACATTTTGCTCCTTGATCCTCTACTAATATTTTTTTTAAATTTAAATCCTCAATAACAGATTTTAAGAAGGGATTATAAAAAGATTCCCCTCTTTCTTCTATTTTTATTTTTAAATTTTTATAGATTTCATCAAATTCTTTTCTAGATTGATCACATAATAATTTCCAAGCTTTAATCGATTTAATATCTCCACTTTGTAACTTAACTACTTCCTCTCTTGATCTTTTTTGGAATTCAGATTCATTATCAAATCTTTTTTTTGATTCTTTATAAAATTCAACTAAATCACTTATCTTAATTTTGCCTATCTCCTCTAAATCATTTGAATATAAATCTTTGAGCTGAGTAATAAGCATTCCAAATTGCGTTCCCCAATCGCCAACATGATTTAGTCTTAATACTTGATAACCTCTTAACTCGAAAATTCTGGATATTGAATCTCCTATTATTGTTGATCTTAAATGTCCTACATGCATTTCTTTAGCAATATTAGGACTAGAAAAATCTACAATGACTCTATTTGATAAGCCACTATCTAAATCTTTTTTAATTTGAGGTACTCCACCCCTTTGGCTTTGAATATTTGATTTAATTTCATTTATTAGAACTTCATCTTTTAATTTTATATTTATAAATCCAGGTCCAGCTATTTCTAGACTCTTACATAATTTTGCTATGCTTTTATTTTTATTTAAAAGGTTAATAAAATCATTAGAAATATCTCTTGGATTCTTTTTATATATTTTAGATAAACTTAAACAAATATTACATTGATAATCACCAAATTCCTCTTTTGATGATTGTGTAATTAAATTTTTTTTAAGAATTTCGAATTCTCCTTTTTTATCATTTTTTGCAAGACTATCTAAAAGAGATTGTTCAAATTGTTTTGTTAATTCTTTAAGAATGATTAGCATTAATTATTCAATTATTAATCTATATAATTAATTAATATAACGCATACTCAAATCAATCCAATTACTTTTTGTGATTGCAGAACTTGTTGAAATCAAATCAATACCTTTTATTAGATATTTACTAATTTCTTCAGGGTTAATTCCAGAAACTTCTATAATTAAATTTTTATTGACTTCTTTTTTAAAGCTATTCATTGATAAATCTCTTAATTCTTTAACGTTTTTTTTGATTATTTCAGGGCTAAGTTCATCCAATAAGACACTATCTGCTCCTGCTAATACTGCTTCTTTTGCCTGTTCGATATTCTCAGCTTCAACTATGATATGAGTTGTAAAAGGCGAATTTAGGCGAATTTTTTGTACTGCATTCTTAAGATTATCTGTCCATGCAATATGATTTTCTTTGATCATAGCAGCATCGTATAATCCCATTCTATGATTCACCCCACCTCCGCATTTGAATGCATATTTTTCGAATATTCTTAAGCCAGGAGTCGTTTTCCTAGTATCTGCTAATTTTATATTGGTGCCTTCTAATTTATCTGTAAGATTCTTTGTATATGTTGATATTCCAGATAAATGCATTGCTATATTTAAGCTGATCCTTTCACTAGCGAGTAAACTTTTTGAAGGTCCATATATTTCTAAGAGTTTTTGATCTTTAACAAATTTATCTCCATCAGAGATATTAAATTTTGGACTGATTTTTAAATCAATTTTTCTAAAAATTTCTTTTATAATTTCAATCCCACAGAATATACCCTCCTCTTTTGCAATCCAATATGCATTGCCATTCTCTTCTGTAATAGAGGGACTTGTAAGATCTCCCCTACCTATATCTTCATCGATCCAATTATCAATGATTTTAGTTATTGTTGGAGTATTTAAATCCACTAAACTAGGAAATAATTAATTAATAAAAATTAAACTTAAGTTAGAGATTCAACTATATATCACTATGTAATTTAACTCAAATTTATTTACCAATACAAAACTTAGAAAAAACATTATCTAGAAGTTCCTCTGTTAATTCTTGACCAGTTATTTTAGATAAGTTTTGAATTCCATCTCTAAGTTCAATTGATAACAAATCAAATGGTAATTTATTTTCAATTATTTCATCAGTATCATTTAAATTAGATAAGCAAGCAGACAAATTTGTTAGATGTCTTTCGTTTAAAAATATATTGATATTTTCTACTTGTTTTAATCCGCATTTTTTTATGATTGTGTCTATTAATAATCTTTCACCATCATTATTCTTAATACTCATAAGAATTGTGTTTTTTAACTCATTTGAATTAATATTTTTGCAATCAATTAAATCTTTTTTATTGCCCAAAATAGTAATTAATTTTTCTTTGGGAATTTCTTGTATTATTTTTTTGTCTTCTTCATTAAATCCTTCTTCAAGACTATAAATATAAATTATAAAATCTGACTCTTTTATTTTCCCAAAACTTTTTTTAATTCCAATACTTTCAATTTGTTCATGAGTTTCTCTTATACCAGCAGTATCAATTATTTTCATTGGAATATCATTAATAGTTAAATTAACTTCAATAACATCTCTAGTTGTTCCAGGAATATTAGTTACGATTGCTTTCTCTTTTTTCGCAAGCAAATTTAATAAAGAGCTTTTACCAACATTTGTTTTACCTATAAGCGCAATGGATATTCCATTGTGAATATATGAATTTCTTTTTGCATTTTCTATTAGTAATTCTATTTTTTCTTTGACTTTTTTAATGTTTTTTAGATATTTGGTGTAATCAAAATCTGTGAAGTCTTCTTCAAAATCAACTCTTGCTTCTATTTCGCAAAGTTGATTTATAAGGTCATTTTTAATATCATCAATTTTTTTCTTTATTTCTCCTTGAACCCCGCTAAAGGCTAACTCTGCTGATCTGGTATTGCTTGCATTAATTAATTGATTAATCGACTCGGCTTGAGTAAGGTCTATTTTTCCATTAAGAAAAGATCTTTGACTAAATTCTCCTGGGTTTGCAAGTCTAACTCTAGAATTACTAGATAATAATATCTTTAAAACTTTGTTTACTATGATAATTCCGCCATGGCAATGAAGTTCAACTACATCCTCTCCTGTGAAGCTATTTGGTGATTTCATCACTAAAATTAAAACCTCATCTACTAATTTATTTTGTTTATTTTCCTGAATAAAACCACGAAAAACCCTATGTGATTCCCATGCATATTTAGATTTAGTTTGAACAATCTTTTTGCAAGAATTTATTGCGTCTTTCCCCGATACTCTTATTATCGCAACTCCTCCCTTCCCAATACTTATAGCTGAAGCAATTGCGGCTATCGTATCTTCTGTAGTAACTATCGAATCCATCTCTCGCTTTGTTACGGATAATTAAGTAAGATTATCAAGAATTTAATTTTGAAATTTCTTTCTGAATGAGATTTAAAAGAGATATTAATTATAAGAAAATTCTATCATTATTTAGGAATCAGAATGGAAGTCCTTTCTTTAATGCTAAAGGTTTAGCTATAGGGGTATTTAGTGGTTGCTTTCCTTTTTTTGGGTTTCAGACTTTAATGGGGGTATTTTTTGCGAAAATAGCTAAGGGAAATATTGTTCTAGCTGCAATTGGTACCTGGATCAGTAACCCTTTTACATATATCCCACTTTATTATTTTAACTATAAAGTTGGTTCGATTTTTTTAAATAATCCTTCTAATAAAATTCTTGAAAAAAGTTTAGTTGTTGATGACTTATGGAAACAAGGTAGAATTTTTTCCCTAAAATTACTCTTAGGTTCATCTTGTGTAGGTATTTTATTAGCTTTGATTTGCGGTAGTATTGTTTTCTTTATCTACAAGATAAAAAGTAAAAGATAAATTGATCTGATTTTAAAATTAACTTTGTCCAACTCTGGCAATATCTAAAACATCTGCCATTGATTTAATTTGTTCAATTGTTTTGTGAAGTTGATTATAACTTTCAAGACCTACACAAAGATTTATAATAGCTGGTTTACCATAAGCAGTTTTAACATTGGCATCGCTAACATTTATACCTTTATCAGATAACCGCATAAGAATATCTTTAAGAACTCCAACTCGATCAATTACTTCTATTCGTAGCTGAATTGGAAACTTATTATCGCCAGTTTTATTATCTTGATTCCACCCTACAGGTAATCTTCTCTCTATTGGAATTGGCATTACATTTTCACAATCTTCCCTATGTATAGTTATCCCATGGTTGCCTAGCGACACAGTTCCAATAATATCCTCGCCTGGGAGTGGGGAACAGCATTTACCTATTCTGTAATCAAGACCTTCTATCCCAGAAATTGGTGATTTAGCTGCTGTATTAGATTGATTAGTGGATAAATTATTATTACTTTTAAGAGATTTTGCTATTTCAGAGTCAGAATCATTTTTATCATCTTCTGTCTGTAATTTTATTTCTTCTCTTAGTCTGTTTAATACTTGATGCAAAGTTAAACCACCAAAACCAAGAGATGCAAGAAGGTCTTCAGTAGTTTTTAAATTGCATCGATTTGCAACTTTTTTCATGGCTTCACTAGAAAGTAATGCTTCAAAACCGTTTCTACCTACTTCTTTTTCAAGTAATTCTCTACCTCTTTTAATCGTTTCATCACGATGACTTTTCTTATACCATTGGCGAATTCTATTTTTAGCAGTTGGCGTAACTACAAAGTTCAGCCAATCCAAGCTTGGAGTAGCATTATTACTTGTCAAAATTTCTATGAAGTCACCATTTTGAAGTGCTGTAGATAATGGAGAAAGCTTTTCATTAATTCTTATTCCATTACAGTGATTTCCAACTTCAGAATGGATTCTGTAGGCGAAATCTATCGCAGTAGATCCTTTTCTTAAACCAACAACATCTCCTTTTGGGGTGATCACAAATACTTCTTCATCAAATAAATCTTCTTTAATTGAAGCTAAATAATCATTATGATCCCTTTCATTACCTTCTTGTTGCCATTCTACTAGTTGTCTTAGCCAATTAAATCTCTCGGCATTACTTTTAGCAGGAGAACCACCCTCTTTGTATTGCCAATGAGCGGCAATACCATATTCAGCAATTTGATGCATCGAAGTAGTTCTAATTTGAACTTCAATAGGTCGATGTCTTCCAATCACAGAAGTGTGTAAGGACTGATATCCATTGGGTTTTGGTAATCCTATATAGTCCTTAAATCTACCTGGAATTGGTTTGAAAGTATCATGAACAACTGCTAAAGCTCTATAACAACTATCTGAATTGTCCACGATAATTCTTAGGGCAGCAACATCATAAATCTCGTGAAAATGCTTTTGCTGTCTTGCCATTTTGCTCCAGATGCCATAAAGATGTTTTGGCCTTCCTGTTATTTCAAAATTTTTTAAACCTGCTGAAATCAAGTTTTCCTTCATAAGATTCAAAGTTACTTTTAATCTTTTTTCTCTATCACTTCTTTTAACGGCGATTTGATCTTTAAGATCTAGATATTCTTTAGGCTCTAGGAATTTAAAAGCTAAATCTTCTAATTCCCATTTAAATCTGTTTATTCCTAGTCGATTAGCTAATGGTGCATAAATCTCTCTTGTTTCTCTCGCTATTCTTAGTTTTTTCTCATCATTTAGCCATTCAATTGTTCTCATGTTATGAAGTCGATCTGCAAGTTTTACTAAGACAACTCTGATATCGCTGGCCATAGCCAAAAACATTTTCCTAAGATTTTCAGCTTGTGCTTCAGTCCTGTTGTTAAAGTGAATGCCGCCTAATTTTGTTACACCCTCTACAAGTATTTTTACTTCTAATCCAAAATTTGTTTCTATTTCGGATAAATTAATGCCAGTATCTTCAACTACATCATGTAAAAGGCCTGCAGCAATAACAGATGAACTAGCACCTATTTCTTTAAGGAGATTTGCAACAGCAACTGGGTGGATAATGTATGGCTCGCCGCTCGCGCGGAATTGACCATTATGAGCTTTATAAGCAAGTTTAAAAGCCTTTACTATAAGGTTTTGATTCTCATCATTTTCTTTATTTGATTTTTCAAAATTATGAATATCTTTAAGAAGCCAATCGGGAATATTTATTTGATAATTCAAAGATTCACTTTCATATTTTTTATTTTCAGGCAAAATAGTTTTGGAAACTTCAATTTCGTTTTTTTCTTTTGAATTTGCAGCTGCCTCGGACATTTTATATTGCTTTAGATGTATTTTATTTAGGTCTAGAAAAATTTGCTATAAATCATGGAAAAAAATAAAGAAAAAATTATTGTAGTTAAAAATCTTACTGTTAAATATGGTCTAAAACAGCAACCTATTATCAAAAATTTTAATTTGGAAATAGATAGTGGAGATCATTTGGCTGTAATAGGACCTTCTGGATGTGGAAAGACCACTTTTGCAAAAACATTAGTAAATATATTGCCTGAAAAGGCCACTTCTAAAGGGTATCTATCGATTTCTAATGTAGATCCTAGGAAAATAAACAACAAAGATGCACAATTATTTAGAAGAAAGAATTTTGGATTTATTTATCAAGACTCTATAAAAAAACTCAATCCGCTAATGAGAGTTGGGGATCATTTATATGAATTATTTAAAACACATGATCAAACTAAATCATCTTTAGCTATTGAAAAATTAGTAAGAGAAGTTTTTCAAAAAGTCGGAATTGAAGAAAGTAGACTTGATTCTTTCCCTCATCAATTTAGCGGTGGAATGAGACAGAGAGTTTCTATTGCAATGGCACTTGCTTTGAAACCTAAATTATTAATAGCTGATGAACCCACAACAAGCTTAGATACCAAAACAAGTTTTGAAATTATGCAAGAAATAATTCATCTATGTAATGAAATTGATACAACTTTAATTTTAATTAGTCATGATATTAATCTTGCAGCAAAGTGGTGTAAAAAAGTTGCAATAATTGAAAAGGGATCGATTGTTGAAAAAGGTAATATATTAGATATTTTTCAATCACCAAAATCAGATATCGGGAAAAAGTTAGTAAATGCTTCAAAAATAGTATTAGAACCAAATACTAAAAATAATGCTCGAGATGAGGTCGTTCTAGAGGTAAATAACCTAAGACATTGGTATAAATTAAATTCTTCAATTTTCATTAATAAATGGAATAAGGCTTTAAATGAAGTTAGTTTCAAGTTATATGAGAATGAGACTCTTGGAATAGTTGGTTCTTCAGGGAGTGGTAAAAGTACATTATGTAGGGCTTTAATTGGACTTCTTAAAGTAAGAGGTGGTGAAATCAAAATTTATAATAAAAATAATGCATTGAAAAAAAATAAATCTTTTAAAAAGAACAATAAAGTGCAAATTATTTTTCAAGATCCTTTTTCAAGTTTGAATCCGAAAATGACAATTAAAAGTATTTTGGAAGATATATTTTTTATTCAACAAATTTCAGATAAAGGAAAAATCGAAAAAGAAATAAGATTAATGTTAAGAAATTTAAATCTTCCCTTAAATAATGATTTTTTTAATTCTTATCCTAACCAATTATCTGGTGGTCAATTGCAAAGAATTTCATTAGCCAGGGCGCTATTGTTGAACCCAAAAATTTTAATTTGTGATGAGAGCGTAAATATGTTGGATGCTTCAGTAAAAATAGAGATTCTTGGATTACTAAGAGTCTTTCAAGAAAAAATGAATTTAACGATTATTTTTATTACTCATGATTTAGGCATTGCTAAAAGATTTTGTAATAGGTTGCTAGTTATGAATCATGGAAAGATAGTTGATGAAGGAGAAAGTTCTACAATATTCACCAAAACTCAAAACCCCTATACAAAATCGCTTCTAAATTCCTCTTTAAATCTCATTTAACTTTAAGAACACTTAGTAATTTTTGAAAATCTAATGGTAATTCTGATTCAAATATCATTTCTTTACCATTTATTGGATGTATAAGTCCAAGCTTGATGGCGTGTAAAGCTTGGCCATCTAATTTACAGGGTAGTTTTTTACATCTTCCATATAATGGATCACCCACAATTGGATGATTAATGTGAGCGCAATGAACTCTTATTTGATGTGTTCGCCCCGTATCTAGTTTGAAACTCATTAATGAGTAATTGCCAAATCTTTCTTCTAACTTCCAATAGGTACAGGCATACCTTCCTGAAGTTTCTTCAACTACTTTATATTTCAATCTATTTAATTTATCTCTGCCAATGTGTCCCACTATTTGGCCTTCTTCAGAATTAGGTGCTCCATGAATTACTGCAATGTATTCGCGTGATGCTATTTTTTCTTTAATTTGTTTCTGGAGATTTACTAATGCCTCTTGGCTTTTTGCAACCACCATACATCCGGAGGTATCTTTATCTAACCTGTGAACAATCCCAGGTCTTAATTTCCCATTAATTCCAGGCAGATCTTTACAGTGAAAAAGTAATCCATTCACTAAAGTTCCAGATTTGTGTCCAGGGGCTGGATGAACTATTAGACCTGATTGTTTATTAATGACTATGATGTGCTCGTCTTCAAAAAGGATATTTAAATCCATTTTTTCAGGTTTCAAATAAATAAGAGGTTCTGGAGGAGGCATCCATATTTGAATATTGTCGCCATTTTTTAATGGGGTCTTTGCTTTTGCGGTCTTATAGTTTACAAGCACTAAACCTGAATTTATAAAATGTTGAATTCTTGCTCTACTTTGTTCTGGCCTTTTACTTACCAACCATCTGTCTAGCCTCATAGGTAGAGGTTGCTCATAAATAATTTCTATAAGCTCACCTTCTCCAATGCCGAAAGAATTTTGATTATTTAATTCCATAGTGGGACTTCTAAAGCAATTTTACCCAACATTTGATTTCTATAATCTTCCAATAACTTATGAGACATTCTCCTTTTATCACCTGAGGTATGTTTTGAAGCTGCTTCGTTGATCCAAGCAGAAGGACTCTTAAAGCCTTTGGTAATATCAACTCCATATCTGTTAGATATTTGTTTAACTGAGATATTCGCATTCTTATCTTTGTTGAGAGTGGATATAATTTTGATAAACCCAATTGCGACACTCTCTATTTCATAAGCAGCTTCACCAATATCGTCACAAAGTGCAAGATTAAGTGCTGATTTTTGATCTTCTAAATTTGGAGGTATAACACCAGGAGCATCTAGCAGATCTATACCACTTTCTAATTTTATCCATCTTAAATTACGAGTCACGCCTGCTTTCCTAGCGCTATCTACAACTCTTTTTTTTGCAATTCTATTAATTAATGCTGACTTTCCTACGTTTGGAAAACCAAGTGTAAGGGCTCTAATTGGCCTAATTCGCATTCCTCTAGAGAGTCTTCTATCGTCGATTGATGACCTAGAATCTTTGGCTGACTTGCAAATTTCTTTAATCCCTATTCCTCTTTTAGCATCACACCAAAGAGGATATTGATCTTTATCATTAAACCATTTGTTCCAACTATTGATTGTATGAGGGGAGATCATGTCTGATCTGTTAATAACAAGAATATGTTTTTTATTATTTATCCATTTATTTAAGTGTGGATGTCCTGTTGACAAAGGAATTCGTGCATCTCTAACTTCTATGACTAAATCTACTTTATTGATAACTTCAGATAATTTCTTTTCTGCTTTTGCGATATGGCCTGGGTACCATTGGATTTTGGGTATGTCCACTTCAATAAATCAAATAAAATTTTGTATTCCTTTTAGTTTTTATAAGTTTCAAAAGTATTTACTTCTAAAGTTTAGTATAAATTTAATGACTAAAAAATTTTTATAATCGTTAATTTTTAAAATTTATTAAGGCATAGGTAACAGTAACTACTTTTTAACCCAATAAGCCCAAATTAACGTTAGGGTCTTGGGATTATAAATATAGCTTGTTTAATGCCAAAATTATCTCTTTCCAATCTTGATAAGACAAATTTAGAAGGAAAAAAAGTTCTTGTAAGAGTAGATTTTAATGTTCCATTAAATGAAGATGGTCAAATAACCGACGATACGCGTATTCGTGCAGCGATCCCAACTATTGAATATCTTATTAATCATTCCGCAAAAGTTATTTTAGCTGCTCATTTTGGAAGACCAAAGGGTCAGGTAAATGAAAAAATGAGATTAACTCCAGTAGCAGCAAGATTAAGTGAATTGTTGGGGCAAAATGTTGCTCTTACTAATAGTTGTATTGGTGATGAAGCAGTTGCACAATCAAATAGCTTATCTAATGGAGATGTTCTTTTACTTGAAAATGTTCGTTTTTTTGGTGAAGAGGAAAGGAACGACCTAGAGTTCTCTAAACAATTAGCATCTCATGCAGATATTTATGTAAATGATGCTTTCGGTGCTGCTCATAGAGCGCATGCTTCAACTCAGGGTGTTACAAATTATTTAAGTCCCTCAGTAGCTGGATTCCTTTTAGAAAAAGAATTGAAATACTTACAAGGAGCTGTAGATTCCCCAAATCGTCCATTGGCAGCAATAGTTGGAGGATCAAAGGTTAGTAGCAAAATAGGAGTTCTTGATTCTTTACTAGATAAGTGTGACAAAATCATGATTGGTGGAGGTATGATTTTTACTTTTTATAAAGCTAGAGGTTTAGATGTCGGAAAGAGCCTTGTAGAAGAGGATAAACTCGAGCTTGCTAAAGATTTAGAAGCAAAAGCAAAAGCAAAAGGAGTAGAATTGCTATTACCCACTGATGTCGTTTTGGCTGATGAATTTTCTCCTGACGCCAATAGTAAAATATCTCAAATTGATGCAATTAGTGGGAATTGGATGGGTCTAGATATTGGTCCAGATTCCATTAAAGTTTTTCAGAATGCTCTTGCAGAATGTAAGACAATTATTTGGAATGGTCCAATGGGAGTTTTTGAATTTGATAAATTTGCAGACGGTACAAATGCAATAGCTACGACTCTTGCGGACTTAAGTGCTTTTTCTGAAGTTTGTACAATAATTGGTGGTGGAGATTCAGTTGCAGCAGTTGAAAAAGCAGGATTAGCTGAAAAAATGTCTCATATATCTACTGGAGGTGGGGCTAGTTTAGAACTTTTAGAAGGTAAAACTCTACCAGGTGTGGCTGCTTTAAACGACGTTTAGACTATATCCTATCAACAATATCAATGCTCTTTGTGAAAGTAATCATTCCTTCAGGATGAGCTATGATTCCTGTCCAAATTTGTATCCCTGGTTTTGAAGGGGCTCTTGTTATTTTAAAAATCCCTCCAGACGCCAATGGCTCCAATAATATTTCTTGTTCCAACAATGAATTGACTTGATGAGGTTTTATAGCTCCAGCAATAATCACTTCTTCAAGAGGCTTATTTAGAATTATATCGATATCGTATTTTGAACCAGTAAGAACTCTATCAGGAATTTTAAAACTAATATCTATTTTTTTATTATCGTTTCTTATTGTGGTTAATAAATTTTTGACAATCCCTTCATCTATTTTCCCATTGACGATTGAAAATAAATAATCAAATTTGGATTCGAGTATATATAGTTCTCCATTAACGATTTTTTCCCCAAAAACTTTTATTCGCAAAATATCTTCATCTGGAATATTAGATTTTAATCTTTTGATCTTCCATTTGCTGTTAGGGAAATCATTAATAATCTTTGAAAATTGTTTTGGTATATTTTGGCTTTCTTCATTTCTAAAATTTTTTCTAATGAATTCTAAATCTTTTGTATTTAGGGAGTTTTCTAGATTTCTTATAAAATCAACTTTCAAAGTTTGCGTTATTGCTGAATAGGGAAAAATAAGATAAACAAATAAGTAGAGAAGAAATCCTATATTTTTGAATAAGTTTAAATTAAACATATTAATCATTGGTTATTTTATTCTACTATTTTAGGTTTTTATGTCTAAAAAAAATAATTTATTAGTTGCAGCAAGTGGGACAGGGGGGCATATTTTCCCAGCCTTAGCAGTTTCTAAAGAGGTGGAAGATGAATGGAATATTCATTGGCTGGGTGTTAGTCAAAGACTTGATGCAAAATTTATTCCCGAAAAATATAATTTGAGGACTTTGAATATAAAGACACCAAGAAAAAATATTTTTTTGTTTTATCAATATATAGAAATTTTAATGTCAACTTTTCAAATAATTAGGATCTTAAAAGAAAAAAAAATTAACTTAGTTTTTGCGACTGGCGGTTATATATCAGCACCTACTATTATTGCTTCAAAACTTCTAAGGATACCTATCATTATTCATGAATCAAATGTAATTCCAGGAATGGTCACGAAATATTTTGGTTTTTTATGTAACTATGTTCTTTTAGGATTTAAAGAAACAAATTCTTATTTAAAAAATTGTAAAACTATATTCACTGGAACACCTTTAAGAGAACAATTCTATAAATTTAATTTTTTGCCAGAATGGGTTCCAAAAGGCAAGGGACCTCTTTTGATTATTATGGGAGGTAGCCAAGGAGCAAAAGCTATAAATCAAATTCTTTATGAATCTCTAGAATTTTTAATAAAAAAACAATTTCGGATAGTTCATATTGTTGGCGAATCTAATCTAAAACCTTTTTATGTAAAAAACTCCAAAAATTATATTCAAAAGAAATTTACTAATGAAATAGCAGCTTTAATTCAAAATTGTGATCTTGTAATATCGAGATCTGGTGCAGGAACAATCAATGAATTAATGGAGACTGAAAAACCTTCAATTTTAATTCCATATCCAGATTCTAAAAATAATCATCAGGAGAAAAATGCCATGATTCTTGCTGCAAGTGGAGGCTCAGTTTTAATCAATCAGAATAAAATGTCTAAGGAAGTTTTTGAAGAAACTCTAGAAAGAATTTTTAAAATAAAATCAAAAAAGGGAAAAAAATGTTATGAAATATTAGATCTCATGAAGAAGAATATGGAAAATAATAATAAAATTAAATCTAAAAATGAGATTAAAAAGTATATTGATTATTTTTTAAAGGAATTTTGAATTTCTTCACATAAAAGAGTGTTATTTTTTCTATTCTGTAGACTTATTCTTGCCCACTTTTCGTCAAGAAATCTAAATGAAGTGCATTCCCTAAGCAATATTCCTTTATTTTCTAAGTATTTTATATTTGGAGACAAGGATGTTGCACTTTCTATTAAAAAAAAGTTGGTTGAAGAGTTATGTATTTTAAGGTTCTCTATTTTTAATAATTTTTCAAATACTCTCTTTTTTTCAATATTTATCCAGCTGTGAATCTGTTTTGTCCACTCTTCATAGAATTTCTTATTACTTAGTAGATCAATTCCGGCTTTAATAGAAAATGAATTTAAAGGCCAAGGATCTCTATTTATTTCCCATTGTTTAAGTGTTTTCGATGAGCCAATAACGTAACCTAATCTAAGACCAGGAATATTGAAGATTTTGGTCAAGCTTCTCAAGACTAATAAATTATCAAATCTTTTGGTTAATGGTATTAAAGATTCTTTGTCTCCGTTAGGTGTTATCGATAAAAAAGCTTCGTCGCAGATAACTAATTTATATTTTTTCACTACTTCCTCCAATGAATTCTTTCCCCATAATTGGCCGGTAGGGTTATGTGGATTTGTTATCCAAATAACATCACCTTTTGGAAGAAGCGGAAATGATTGAGGAAAAATATCATTCCATTTTTTTGGTAATTCGCAATGTATAAAATTGCTATTCCAACAATTTAAAGATCTTTCATAATCAACAAATGATGGAGATGGAATACAACTTATTCCGAATTTGGATGCTTCATGACCTGCCCAGGTTATTAATTCAGAAGCTCCATTCCCAGGCAATATATTGTCTGGATTTATCCCATGAAATTTGCCGATTATTTCTTTCAGATCGCCCAAGTTTCTTTCTGGGTAATATCTAAAGCCAAGATTCTTAATTTCCGCATTTATTGAATCTATTAGTATTTGAGGGGGATCAAAGGGTACTAATGATGCACTTGCATCAATGATTTCGGATGGTAATAAATTTAATTTTTTCGCAATTGCATATACATTTCCACCGTGCTTCAAGTTTGATCCTTGCATGGCTAACGTTGAGTAATCATGAGGTTCATTATTCATTCTCTAATTTTATTCAACCCATTTTAAATCTGATCCAATTGCCTCTTTTATACTAGATAATTGATGGTTATTGAGTTGCTTTATAATTCCCTCAAGTATATCTGGTACTAATTGTGGACCCTTATATATCCATCCTGTATAAAGTTGAATTAATGATGCGCCAGAACAAATTCTTTCCCAAGCTGACTCAGGACTATCTATTCCACCAACCCCAATTAAAATAATTTTTTTATCAATATCATGTATATATTTTATTATTTGATTTGCTTTTTTTTGGAGAGGCCTTCCACTTAATCCTCCATTCTCTTGAGAGAGTAATAATCCAGTTTGCCTGATCTTTCTATTTTCAAGACCTAATCTATCAATGCTGGTGTTTGTAGCAATTATTCCATCTATATTTTCCTCGATTATTAATTGGCAAATATCTTCAATATCTTTAAGGCCTAAATCTGGCGCAATTTTTACAAATAATGGTGGACAATTAGGTAAGTTTTTAATTTCTCTAAGAAGTTCTTTGAGAAGAATTGGATCTTGTAATTTTCTTAGTCCTTCAGTATTTGGAGAACTAACGTTTATTGCTGCATAATCACAATATGGAATTAATAATTTTAGAGAAGTTAAATAATCATCTTTTGCTTGAGATAAACCTGTAATTTTTGACTTCCCGAAATTTATTCCTAAACAAATATTCTCCCTGTTTTTTTTAAATTCAATACCTTGTTCGACAAAGTTTTTAACTAGATTTTCAGCGCCATTATTATTGAAACCCATTCTATTTAATGCTGCTTCTTCTTCTGCCAATCTAAATAATCTTGGTTTGGGATTTCCATTCTGAGCAAATTTAGTTACTGTACCAAGCTCAGCAAATCCAAAACCAAAATCTTTCCATATATTCGCGGCATTTCCATTTTTGTCAAAACCCGCAGCTAAACCAATTGGATTACAAAAATTTATTCCACATATGTTCTGAGTTAACCTTTTATCAACTACAGAAAATTCTTCATTTAGATTTTTTAAGATAGAAGATACTATAGGCCAATTATATTTTCTTGAACTGAATGATAGGAGACTAAGAGATAAATTTGTTAAGTATTCTGCATCAATTCCAGAGTCTTTTTTTAATACAGGGGTAATCAAGTTTTTATAAAGATTTTTAAATCCCCCCTTCTTATCATTCATAAAAAATTAGGCTTCTTTTTTTTCTATTATCCAATATATTTTATCTTTAGGAATCAATCTCCAATTACGCCATTCAAAAAGTGAATATTGTTTTATATTTAAGTGATTTTCATCACCTAATAAGGTGTTTAGTTCAGGTGAACTTAACAGGTACTGTTTTTCTGCAAATTTTTGAATTAATTCATTTCGGGAAAATAATTCCTGAATTTCTGCAGGTGCATTTTTTTCAAAAAAATCAATTGAGGATTCTTCTTTTTTTAAGTTACTTTTTATAGATATACCTTTGCTGTAATTAGTTGCAATTTTATCAACCCTATCATTTTGTTTATCCCCGCTATGACCTTTAACATATTCCATGATTAGGCCATTAATTCTTAATTGATCAATTTTTTGCCATAGATCAAGATTTTGAACTTGTTTCCCTGAACTTGTTTTCCATCCATTTTTCTTCCAATTAATAATCCATTTTGTATAACCCTCTATTACATATTTACTATCAGTTCTTAGTTTAAAGTTCTCTTTTAATTTGTAGGTTTTTAATTTCTCAAGAGTTTTTATAGCCGCAGTGAGTTCCATTCTATTATTAGTAGTATTTTGCTCGGAACCACCTATTTCTAATTCACTGTTATCTTCAAAAATTATTAATCCCCCCCATCCACCTGGGCCTGGATTACCACTACAGGCTCCATCTGTTGCGGCTTCAATCGCAATACTATCACTATTCATAATTTTTGAAGCCGATATTAAGGTTATCGGCTTGAAAAAATGTACTCTTATTTAAGTGTAACTTTACCGCCAGCTTCTTCAATCTCTTTCTTTAAAGATTCAGCATCTGCTTTGGCAATTCCTTCTTTTACTGTTTTTGGTGCAGATTCAACAAGTGCTTTTGCATCGCCAAGACCTAGACCAGTTGCATTTCTTACAACCTTAAGTACTTTGATTTTTGCAGCTGCATCAAAGCTTTCGAGAACTACATCAAATTCAGTTTTTTCTTCAGCAGCGCCACCATCTGCGTCACCACCAGCTGCTCCTGGAGCTGCCATTACTACACCTGCAGAAGCTGCAGCAGATACACCAAAAGCCTCTTCAATTTGCTTTACAAGCTCAGATGCTTCTAAAAGTGATAAAGATTTTAATGATTCAAGAATTTCTTCAGTTTTTGCGGACATTTTCTTAAAAGTTAATTAGGGTTTTGATTTAAGATTCTGATTTTTCAGAATGTTGTTTAAGTGATCTAGCAAGTCCAGAAGGTACTTCATTGATAGAGATCGCAATTTTTGTTGCTACGCCATTTAGAGCGCCAGCAATTTTTGCCATCAATACTTCTTTAGATGGAAGACTTGCAATTTCTTTTATTTCAGAATCGCTAAGAAGTCTGCCTTCAAATAAAGCTCCTTTGGTCTCGGATTTTTTGGTGTCTTTTTGAAAAGATTGGATTGCTTTTACAGCACCACCAACATCTTCTTTAATTAACACAAAAGCATTTGTTCCGGTCAGTAAAGATTCAAGATCGTTCCAATTACTATCTCCATCAATAGCTTTGCGCATTAATGAATTTTTAGTAACTTTGCAGATGCCGTTAGTTGTTTGCAATCTAGATCGCAAATCTGACATCTCTTTGATAGTTAAACCTTTATAGTCAAGAACTACAGCCATTTCCGAGTCGTCTAAAAGAGATTTAATCTCAGTAACGATTTTTTGCTTATTCTCTAGTGTTCGGCCCATTGATGTTTTTTGGATCGTAATTTAGGGAGAGCAGGAAATGCGGCAAAGTTCTTTTAAAGAGGCCGCTTTTATTAGATCCAAAAAGAAATAATTTAAGACGAGTCCTCGGTAGGAATTAAAAATTTAGAATAACTAAATCAACCTACTTTCTTTGGCCGTATTATTGCAATTTAAATTATACTACAAAGCGTTAACCTTCAGGTTGGTAATCTTGTATAGCATTTATGTCTAATTGAACTGAAGGTCCCATTGTTGAAGTTACATAAAAAGTTTTCCAATACTTTCCTTTAGCTCCACTTGGTTTATTTTTATCAATTGATTCTTGTAAGGTTTTTAAGTTGTCAAATAGAGCCTCTTTTGTGAAGCTTGCTTTTCCAAAGCGGACATGAACGATTCCAGCCTTATCTGCTCTAAATTCGAGCTTACCAGCTTTGAATTCTTTTATTGCATTAGCAATGTCATTAGTTACTGTCCCAGCTTTAGGATTAGGCATTAAACCTCTAGGTCCTAAAACCCTTCCTAATTTTGCGACCTTTGGCATCATATCTGGAGTTGCAATCAGTAGATCAAACTCCATATTTCCTTTGTTGATGCTTTCTACAAGATCTTCTTCTCCAAATAAATCTGCACCAGCAGCCTTAGCTTTCGATACATTCTCACCGCTTGTAATTACTGCAATTTTGATGCTTTGACCAGTACCATGTGGTAATGCAACAGTGGTCCTTAATTGTTGATCAGTATATTTTGGATCAATACCTAGACGTATATGTGCTTCAATAGTTTCATCAAATTTTGCATTAGCATTTTCCTTGATTATACTAAGAGCTTCAAGTGGTGCGTAAATGCGATCTTCTATCTTTGTTGATAGAGCCGCCATTCTTTTTGATAGTTTTTTCATAATAATATTGGGTGCAAACGGTTATTAACTAACCTCCCCTAAATAGTGAGTAATTGTGTATTGAACTCAATCAGTGATAGAGACGCCCATATTACGAGCAGTACCCTCAATTACTTTCATTGCTGATTCAACACTAGAACAGTTTAGATCAGGAAGCTTAGTTTTGGCTATTTCTTCTAATTGAGCTTTACTTATATTCCCAACAGAGCCTTTTGCGGATTCACCTGAGCCTTTCTCTATACCAGCTGCTTTTGTTATTAAGACGGAAGCAGGAGGTGTTTTTGTGATAAAAGTAAAGCTTCTATCTTCAAAAACAGAAATCTCGACTGGAATTACAAAACCTGCTTTATCTTGTGTCCTTGCGTTGTATTCTTTGCAAAATGCCATGATATTGACACCATGTTGACCTAAAGCTGGCCCTACAGGAGGAGCAGGATTTGCTTTGCCTGCTTGTAGAGCAAGCTTGATAACTGCAACAATTTTTTTTGCCATTAGATTAGAGAATTTAAGCTGGAGTAGAAAATCATAATTTTACTCGATAAACAAGAACAATTAGAAATTAATTTTGTTTATTGATTTGGGAGAATTCTAATTCTACAGGAGTCTCGCGCCCAAATATTGAAAGTAATGCTTTTAATTTATTTCTTTCTCCAGAAACTTCTATAACTTCTCCCTGGAAATCCTTGAATGGACCGCTAGTTACAATGATTCTATCTTTTTCTTCAATATCTAATTTGATTACAGCTTTTTTCTCTGATGCGCGCTTAAAGATTCTATTAACTTCTTGTCTTGACAATGGTCGAGGTTTGATATGCCCTCGAGATCTTCCACTGCCTCTGCCGTCTTCAGCACCAACAAAGTTAATTACATTTGGAGTACTTTTAACAGCCATCATTGTATCTTCATCCAAAATCATTCTTACAAGGACATAACCTGGGAAAACTTTTTCTTCAGTAGTTTGTCTGCTTCCATCTTTTTTTAATTTAATTCCTGGAGTTTGAGGGATTTCAATTTCAATGATTCTATTATTAACACCTAAAGTTACTGATCTCTGCTCAAGAGTCGCTTTTACTTTTTTTTCACAGCTTGATGCAACTTGAACTGCATACCATCTTGCGATGCTTGTATTTGCTTTTGAAGAAGCAAGGTTTGAAGTTAATTCATTACTCATTTTTCTGGAAGCTTAATTAAGATCTTTATTAATGGATATTCGGGAGATAATTCAACCAAAAATTTGCGAGGCTGCCCATCCATAGAATCTGCTAACAGAAGCAATGGCTGCAGCAGAAAAAGATACCATAATTATAACTGCTACTGATTCGCTAAAAAGTTGTTGTTTGTTAGGCCACACGACAAGTTTAAGTTCATCGTAGGTAGATCTAAAAAAATTATTCTTTTTTTTAGGCTCTTCAAATTCAGGAGAATCCTTTTTAAGAGGTTCTTTATTAGTAGTAGGATTTGTCACAAAATTTTTTTGAAATTAAGCTTTATGCTTTAGTATTTATTTTAGCTTATTGATTTACTCCTCAGCTAGGTTTGAAAACGATCTCATCTTTTTTAGCAGGGTTTAGTTTAATTGTTATATTTTTTTTATTTTTGAAGTTATCCTCTAAAAGTTTTGCAGCCAAGGGATTTTCTATTTGTCTTCTAAGTTCCCTGCTAAGTGGCCTAGCACCATATTCAGGTTCGTAAGAATCGTTTGCAATTTTGTTGATAACTTTTTTGTCTATAGTGATATTTATTTTCTGCTCAAGTAGCAGGTTCTTTAAATCTTCTGTTTGTAGAATGATTATTTTTTGAAGTTCATCAATAGATAATGGATCAAACTTTACCACTTCATCAATTCTATTTAAAAATTCAGGTCTAAAAATTGAAGACAATGCCTTACTAATTGAATCATCTAGAGTTTGTTGATCTTTTTCTAACTTTCCCTCACTTTTAGAAATCTTTTGTGAATACTCCAGTATAGATTTACCAGCTAGATTACTTGTCATAATGATTACTGTATTTTTGAAATCTACGGTCCTTCCTTGAGAGTCCGTTAATCTTCCTTCATCTAAGACTTGCAAAAGGATATTAAATACTTCTGCATGTGCTTTTTCTATCTCATCAAGAAGTATTACTGAATAGGGTTTACGTCTTACAGCTTCAGTTAATTGACCCCCCTCTTCATAACCAACATAACCTGGGGGAGCTCCTAAAAGTCTTGCTACGGCATTTTTCTCCATATATTCACTCATGTCTAATCTTAAAAGTGCGTCTTCTTCATCAAATAAAACTGTCGCAAGAGATTTTGCTAATTCTGTTTTACCAACACCAGTAGGACCCATAAATAAAAAAGTTCCAATAGGTCTTTTAGGACTTTTCATACCAACTCGAGCTCTTCTAATTGCAGCAGAAACAGCTTCTATGGCTTTTTCTTGTCCAATAACTTTTTCACTTAGTTCTGTTTCTAGATTGACTAATTTCTTACGTTCATTTGAAATTACTTTAGAAATTGGAATACCTGTGATTTTTGATATAACATCTGCAATATCATCAGGTTCAACTTGATATTTAAAAGGGAAATTTCTATTTTTCTTTTTTTTATTAAAGTTCTCTTCAAGTTTTTGTATGTCATTCTCTATTTCACTTAACTCTTCTTCAAACTTTTCTAAATAATCTAGATCATTTTCAATTTCGCGATTTGATTTATCTTTAATTTTTTTGGTTAGCTTATCTTCTTCTTTCATTAAAATAGATAATTCTTCCATTTCTTCACGTAAATTGTTCCAATTTTCCAAAAGAACGTTCAATTTTGCCTCTGCTTGTAGTCTATTATTCAATAGTTTTTCTTGAGCTTCGATATTTTCTCCTTGCAAATTATTCAATTTTTCATCAATAGTATTAAGTTTGTTTTCTTGTTGGAGAATGATTTGAGGCATATTATTAGACTCGATTTTCAACTGTGCAGCTGCTTCATCAATTAAATCTATTGCACTATCTGGGAGACATTTATCGCTGATGTATCTGTCGGCCAATTTTGCAGAATAGTTTACAGCCTCTTCAGAAATTTTTATGCCATGATGTGATTCATATTTCTTTTTGATCCCTTGTAATATTTTTGCGCTTAATTCTACTGAAGGTTCATTAACAGCTATCTTTTGAAAGCAATTATTTAATGCCTGATCTTTTTCAATAGTTTCACGAAATTTCTCAGGTGTTGTTGTACCGATACATCTAAGTTCTCCTTCACCTAGTAAAGGTTTTAAGATATTACTTATGTCGGTAGAAGATCTGTCAGAACTTAATATTGAGTGAATTTCATCAATAAATAGAATCATTCCTTGGTTTGGATTATTTAGTTCTTGCATTATTAAGCTTAGTCTTTCCTCTAGTTGACCTCTAAATTTGGTCCCAGAAACTAATGCACCTAAGTCAAGCGAAATAATTTTTAAGTCCTTTAAAGTATCAGGAACGTTTTTCTCTACAATTAATTGAGCAAGTAATTTTGCAATTGATGTTTTCCCAACTCCAGGATTGCCAATAAGTATAGGGTTATTTTTGTTTCTTCTGCAGAGTACCCTCATTAAATTATTGATCTCATTTTCTCTTCCTAAAACCGGATCCAGTAATCCTTTTTTAGCTGATTCTGTTAAATCTTTTCCATAAATTGAAAGAGCATTTTCATCTTTTCCAACTTGTTTTTTGGTTTCAATTTGAAGTTCACTTTTCGATAATGGAACAATAGCTTTTTTAAATTTTTCTTCTTTTACAAAAGTCTCGTTAGTCTCGTTGTTTGATTCAAAATTAGATTGATTATTTATTTCAATTACATTCCCATAATTAAAAGAATCTTTTGATTGATTAATATTTGGGAAAAACTTTAATTCTTCCTCTAATTTTTCCATCGAAAGGTTTCCTTCTTCAAAAACATAATTTCCAATTCTTAAATCTCTTCCAAGAGCAATTAGTAAATGAGGGATTTCTATTAATCTTGATCCCCATTGAGTTTTAATCTGATTCGCGTTATCTAATAAAATTTCTAAATCTTCTCCGATAGTAAAAATATCTGACTCATTTGTTGGTGTCTCTTCTAAAAAATCTTCTGTTATGTCTAAAACTGTATCTTGATCGATTGATAATTTTTCAACGAAGGCAAAGAATTCACTTGATGAGAATAATGTATGAATTATGTGTTCAATATTAAATTCGCTATGATCCCATTTTTTTGCAGTTTCTTCCCCTAATAAAAGAAGATTCCAACTAATATCGCTAAATAGTTCAGGACTGGATGTAAGTGTTTCTCTCATAAACTATAAAAACTATAGTTGATTATTAATTAACATTCTAAATAGGATCTGCATTAATAATCATCCAATAATTTTCAAATTGTAAGATGAATTTGAAAATTATTTAGATGAGAGGATTAGCGGGACCTTTAGAATGAAAAAAACCATTAAATAATATCTAAGCTCTTAATAAAATTTAAAATTATAGTTGGTTAACAAATATATTTCATATATTAGCCAAATAGTTCAGCTATTAATAGGATTTAAATAGTAATAATTAAATTGTGAAAGAAACTATTGATTTTCTTATTGATACTGTTGAAGCAAGGCAAGTCCTTGATTCAAGAGGTAACCCAACTGTAGAGGCAGAAGTATTTTTGGAATGTGGTGCAAGTGGTAGAGCAATTGTTCCCAGCGGAGCTAGCACTGGTGCTCATGAGGCACATGAATTAAGAGATGGTGGTTCGAAATATATGGGGAAAGGCGTTTTGAATGCTGTTAATAAAATTCATGAAACAATATCGCCGGCTTTATGTGGTTTGTCATCTTTAGATCAAACTGCAGTAGATAAATTAATGATTGAAATTGATGGAACTCCTAATAAGTCTAACCTTGGAGCTAATTCAATCCTTGCGGTAAGTCTTGCAACTGCTAGAGCATCAGCAAATGCTTTAGACATTCCCTTATATAGATATCTTGGAGATCCATTATCTAATCTTCTTCCAGTTCCATTGATGAATGTAATAAATGGTGGTGCTCATGCACCAAATAGTCTTGATTTTCAGGAATTTATGCTTGTTCCACATGGAGTTAATAATTTCAGTGAATCATTAAGAATGGGTACTGAAATTTTTCACTCATTAAAATCATTACTTGATCAAAAAGGTCTATCTACTGCTGTAGGCGATGAGGGTGGATTTGCCCCGAATTTGTCATCAAGCGAAGAAGCAGGGGACTTATTATTAGAAGCAATTCAAAAAGCCGGATTTAAGCCTGGTGAGCAGGTATCTTTAGCTTTAGACGCTGCTAGCACTGAATTTTACAGTGATGGTATTTATAAATATGAAGGTAAAAGTTTAAATAGTTCTGAAATGATTTCATATCTTTCAAGATTAGTTTCTAATTATCCCATAGTTTCAATAGAGGACGGTTTAGCTGAGGATGATTGGGAGGGTTGGTCAGAATTAAACAAAGAATTAGGGAATAAAGTTCAGCTTGTAGGTGATGATTTATTCGTTACTAATACAGAAAGATTACGGAAAGGGATTATAGAAAAATCTGCTAATTCAATCCTAATAAAGGTAAATCAAATTGGAACATTAACTGAAACTTTGGAAGCTATTGAGTTAGCTAAGATGTCTGGTTTCACAAGTGTTATAAGTCATAGAAGTGGTGAGACTGAAGATACAACAATTGCAGATTTATCTGTCGCCACAAGATCGGGTCAGATCAAGACTGGCTCTTTGAGCAGAAGTGAAAGGATCGCAAAATATAATAGGCTTTTAAAAATTGAGGAGGAATTAGGAAATCAAGCAAGATTCGCTGGAGCTCTAGGTTTAGGTCCCAAAAATATATAGTTTTTTTAGCGCTTAAGTTTTTCTAAACGTGAGCCTTTTCTCATACTTAATTGGCACTTTATCCAATCAATACTTATTGGTAGTGCAAAAAAAAGTGGCAACAATGCAAAATTATTTTGTTTATTGGTTACTAGTAAAGCAGATGCAATTGATAAGCTTCCTATGAGAATTGAATGGCCTAAAGTTTTTTGAGCCGTAAACATTTTTTTGAATTGCCTATCAGACTCTCCCATTCTTATTTGCAATTGTAAATCGCCTTGTTCTAATCTTTCTAAACTTTCATCTATTCTTTTGGGAATTCCAACAGCTTTCGATCCAAGTTCACCTACTTGCCTTCCAAATTGGTTAATTAAATCGTTGGGACTTTGATTATTTGAAGTCATAAGTTCTATTAAATAAGGCTTGGTAACTGATACAAGGTTAAACCCTGGATCAAGCATTCTACCAACTCCTTCAAAAGTTGATAAGGCTCTCATGACAAAGATTAAATCTACTGGCAGTTGAAATGGCGTTTCATAAACCAGTTCGTATAAATCTCCAGATAATTTTTCAATAATATTAGGACTAAATGGCGGAGTTAAGGCCTCTTTAAGCATCAATCTGACTAATCTTCTGACTGGTCCTACATCAATATCTTTTGAAATTAGCCCAGCTTGTTGTAATTGACTAACAAGTGATGAGGCGTCTCTAAGAGCAGCAGCCTTAACCATCCCCCCTAATCTTGTTTGAAGATTATTTGAGATGTTCCCCATCATTCCAAAATCATAAAAAATCAATTTACCTTCACTTGAAACTGCTAGATTCCCTGGATGAGGGTCTGCATGAAAAAACCCGAAATTTACTAATTGTTTTAAGTAGCTGATTGCACCAATCTGTGCAATTTTAGATAAATCAATTTCTTGTGATTTTAATTTTTCTAAATCGCTTATTTTTGTCCCTTCTACATAACTTAAACAAAGTACTTTTTCACTGCTCATATCCCAAATTACTTCAGGAACTTCAACATTTTCATCATCAAGAAATTGCTGTCTAAATCTTGCTGCATATTGCGCTTCGCAATTAAAATCAAGTTCTTTCATCAGAACTTTCCTACACTCTTTAGCAATCTCAACCCAGTTTCTACCTCGACTCCAATTCTTATTTTTCTGCAATAATCCTGCTATTTGCTGCATTATGCCCAAATCGATAATAAACAATTCTTTTAAATTGGGTCTTTGAACTTTAAAAACTACTTTTTTACCATCTTTTAAAGTCGCCCTATGAACCTGAGCTAGTGATGCTGATCCAACTGGATCACATATAATTTGATCTATTTCATTAAACTTTGACCCTAGTTCATTTCTTATAGTCTCTTCAACTTGCGTAAATGAAAAATTAGGAACTTGATCCTGCAATTTAGACAATTCCTGTATCCAGGTGTTAGGAATTAAATCAGGTCTCGCTGATAATAATTGTCCAATTTTAATAAATGCTGAACCAAGCTTTATTAATTGATTAGTAAAACACCTAGCTCTTTTAATTTGGACCCTACTTTTTACATTCTTCTTAGCTTGGAAAATTGTAAATCTAATATTATCTATCCACAAATTTATTAAAAGTGAAATCAGAGTTATCCAAATAAGAAAGGCCCTCTTCAACTTTTTTAAACGATAATGAAAAATGTGAAAACTCATTTCATTTGATTATTTGTGGTTTTATTAAAGAGATCAATTTGTTTATTAATATCTTCAATTTCATTTAAAGCTTTTTTTATTTTGGAATCTTGATAAGTATTTCCAGACTCATTTTCTTGAATATTTTCGGCTTTTTCCATTCTTGAGGCTTCTTCAATTATAGATTCTTTCAAACTATCAAATTCTTTTTTGAAAATTTCTGGAGCATCTTGAGCAATATTTGTTGCTTCTTCAATTTTGTCAACCAATATTTCGTTTAATTTTTCGGTTACTTTCTTAATGGCAGCTTTTAAAAGGTAATCAGAGTTGGTCATGAAAAATATTATGTTTCTACAGCAATTAATTCTGCATATTAACTAATAATAGATCAATTCAGAACATTTCACGTACCTGATCATTTTGATAATTAATTTTTTATGTTTTTCCTATGTAAGTTTGTTTCTATATTATGCTTTTTTCTCTTTTTTCTTTTAACTTATACCTATGTAAAGGTTTAGGTATTTACATTAAAATATCTTCTAACCAAGAACTCATCTAAATTAACTACTAAAAAGGAGTTTTTAAAAATTGGAAATCATTGAGTCAGATGTAGTTATTATCGGAGGAGGCCCGGCCGGATGTACTTGCGCACTTTATACATCTCGTTCAAACTTAAAGACAGTCATTTTAGATAAAAATCCATCTGTTGGCGCCTTAGCAATAACACATCAAATCGCTAATTATCCAGGTGTTCCGGTTGATATAAGTGGGGAGAAATTACTTACTCTTATGAGAGAACAGGCTGTGCAATATGGCACAGACTATAGAAGAGCACAAGTGTTTGGAATAGACGCTAGTGGAGAATGGAAAATGGTTTATACGCCAGAAGGCACTTTCAAAGCTAAAGCACTTGTACTGGCAAGTGGAGCTATGGGTAGGCCTGCATCATTTAAGGGCGAAGCCGATTTTCTTGGCAAAGGAGTAAGTTATTGTGCTACATGTGATGGGGCTTTTTATAAGAATAGAGAAGTTGCTGTTGTTGGAGTGAACAAGGAGGCAATTGAAGAGGCAACTGTTCTAACTAAATTTGCATCAACTGTGCATTGGATTACATCAAGTGATCCTAAATCAGATAATGAAGAAGCTATGGAATTGATGGATAATTCAAATATAAAACATTGGAGTAGAACAAGATTATTGGAAATATTGGGCGATGATATGGGTGTGAATGGAGTTGTTGTAAAAAATAAACAAGAAGAAAATCCTATCAATTTAAATTTAGATGG
Organism: Prochlorococcus sp. AG-424-P18; assembly: GCA_003213235.1. GTDB lineage: Bacteria > Cyanobacteriota > Cyanobacteriia > PCC-6307 > Cyanobiaceae > Prochlorococcus_A. The sequence continues at coordinate 88,546 of QCNJ01000006.1, forward strand.
AGTGTTTGTCTATATGAGCGGTTCAAAACCGATTACTGATTTTTTAGGGGACCAAATTGCTCTAAAAGAAGACGGAGGGGTTATTGTTGATGACTTTATGTCTACAAACTCTGATGGAGTATGGGCTATTGGAGATATAAGAAATACACCATTTAAGCAAGCCGTAGTTGCAGCTTCTGATGGATGTATTGCTGCAATGTCAATTGATAGATACTTAAATAGTCGAAAAAATATAAGAGTAGATTGGATTCATTCTTAAAAATAAATATTGCTTATTTAATTTAAAGGGGTGTTGCCTCAGAAATATAAGCAACTCCTCCGTAGTAGCTTAAATCGTCCCTGATGTTATCTCTCATTTTATCTATTAATTCTTGCTCACAAAAAACAATTACATGAGCATTTGCTCCTAATCCTGTAAATTCCATATCTTCAGTAACAACTCTTTCAGGCCCTCTGCCTGTGGCGTGTTTCATAACTGTATATCCAGGAACATTAGCTTTTTCTAATGTTTTAATGATTGCATCTAGTTCTCTTTCACTAAATATCAAGTCTAATCTTTTCATTTTTATAGAGGGGACAATGGGATAATGGTATTTACTAAACTCATATATATGGGAATGCCAAGAACTATATTAAATGGGAAAGTTAGACCTAGTGTAGTTGAAATATAATAACTAGATTTAGCTTCTGGTACCGTCATTCTCATCGCTGCAGGAACTGCTAAATAAGAGGCGCTAGCACATAAAACCACAAATAAAAGTGCGTTGCCAGGTCCTAATGATAAAAATCTTGCAACGAAAACACCAATAAATGCGTTAAATAAAGGCATAAAAATGGCAAAGCCAATCAAGAACGAACCCGCATTCTTCAGTCTCGGTAATCTTTGAGCAGCAACTATTCCCATATCTAACAAGAAGAAGCATTCTGCTCCATAGAATAATTGTCCAGTAAAAGGCTCCATTTTTGCAATCCCTGAGGGATTACTGGAAGCAGTAAGAAATCCTACAACTAAGCTTGAGAGCAATAAATAAACTGATCCATTCAAAAGTGATTCGTGTAATATTGCGCTTAGATGCATTTTCCTTGATTTTGGCCTATTTTTGGGAGCTGCAAATTTCACAAGTAATAATCCAACAATTATTGCAGGAGACTCCATTAAAGCTAAGGCTCCAACCATAAAACCATCAAAAGCTATTTTTTGACTTTCCAAAAAACTTTCTGCGGAAATAAATGTAACAGCACTAATTGAACCGTATGCTGCTGCTATTGCAGCTGAATTAAAGACATCAAACTTAAATCTTAAAATTAAAAATCCAATCAGCGGAATTACTAATGACATAAGAATTGCAGCACTTAAAGTAGGCAATACTTGATCTGTAAAACCACTTTTCTGTATCTCTATACCTCCTTTAAAACCAATTGCTAGTAGAAGATATAAGGAGAAGAGTTTAGGTAATGGAGCTGGTATTTCTAAATCAGATTTAAAGAGGACTGATATTGCTCCAATCAAAAAGAAAAGAACTGGCGGGGCTAATACATTTTGCAGAATTGGATTTATTTCCATAAATTATTAGGCTATTTCATTTAGAGCTGTTTCTAAAGCTTCTTTTCTTGTTTCAATAATGCCTTCAACTCCAAACTTAGCTAATCTGTCTTTTACTTTTTCATTTGCCCCAGCAACAAATGCTTTTCTGGAATTATTTTTTGCTTCTTGCATCATGTCCTCTATTGCGAGAGTCGCAGTCACTCCAAGTCTTGGAACATCAGTGATATCTAGTATTAAAACCTTGTAGTTTCTTACCAGCATCATTCTTTCAGATATACCTTTAGCTGCTCCAAAACTAAGTGGGCCTTTTAGTCTAAATAACATTACTTCTCCCGAGCATCTATCTAGAAGTGCTTTCTCATCAGCAGGCAAAGCATTTTTTCCTTGATCATTTTCTGATAAAGGATTATCCTCATCCATACCTTCTAGTTGAGTTTCGGTTATTGAATCAATAGTGAGCATATTTGCTATGAATACACCGACTAAAACTGCCCAAATTAAATCCCAAAAAACAGTCATTAAAAGTACGCCATACATTACTACTGATGTTTTTAAAGATAATTTGTGAGCCCTCCTCAAGAATCCCCAATCAATAATATCTAGGCCTACTTTTATAAGAATTCCTGCTAGCAATGCAGTTGGTATTTGCTCAGCTAAAGGTCCTGCACCAACTAAAACTATTAACAACACAACTGAGTGAACCATACCAGAAATTGGAGTTGATCCTCCAGATTTAACATTTATAACTGTTCTCATGGTTGCTCCCGCTCCAGGTAAACCTGAAAACAGACCTGCAACAGCATTTCCTATTCCTTGACCAATAAGTTCTCTATCAGAATTATGTTTTGTTTGAGAGATATTGTCTGCTACTAGAGATGTCAGTAAGGAGTCAATTGCGCCAAGTACTGCTAGGACTAATCCTGCTTTGAAAATAATTGGAAAATATTGATTAAAACTTGGGAAATTTAAAGATGGAACTCCCCTTGGGATTTCACCAATTCTATCTATGGAACCATCTCCAAAAATTAATATTGAAATTGGGGTAACTATCAATAGGGCCAATAGAGGAGAAGGAACCCACTGACTTATTTTTCTAGGAGTAAGAAATACTATACCTAGTGTCATTATTGCTACTCCAATAGCAGCACCATTGGGCTGGAAATTTGAAAATACAGTAGTTAAAGATTCGACAACTCCACCTCGAGTGCTAATTCCAAGTAATGGTCCAATCTGAAGCGCAATGATTATTACTCCAATACCAGACATAAATCCTGAAACAACAGAATATGGAACTAAAGTAATGTATTTACCTAATTTTAAAATTCCGAATAATATTTGCAGTAAGCCGCCAATGACTACCGCTGCCATAACTAAAGGTAAAATCTGTCCTGCAGAAAGATCTCTTGGAACCCCTACTGCTGCTAAGCCTGCTACTACGCCTGCGACAGTTACACTCATGGGACCGGTAGGCCCACTAACTTGAGCAGGTGTTCCCCCGAATAATGCTGCTAAAAACCCAACTACTACTGCTCCATATAGTCCATAAATTGCTCCACCAGGACCCAAGGCAGCATTACCAAAAGCAAGAGCGAGAGGTAAAGCCACCACTGCGGCTGTGATGCCTCCAAGAATATCGCCTCTTACATTTTTTAGATGAAATCCATTAATTATTTTCAAAGATGCTCTCCTTAAAATAAATACTTAACTAGAAGATATTATCTCTTAATGACGTAAAT
>QCNJ01000007.1 GCA_003213235.1 Prochlorococcus sp. AG-424-P18
TGGAAGAAAAGGTTTAGAAAAAAAAATAATAAAAAATCTAGTAAAAATCTTCGATAATTTAGGGACATATAGAGATAACTTAATTGTTGCAATAGGACCAGCGATTTCTAAGGAACATTATCTAGTTGATAAAATGACACTCAAAGAATTTTATAGAAAGACCGAGAACAAAAACATAACGGTCAATTTTACTAAAGCTGAAAAAGATCTCTGTATTAGTGATTCAAATAACTGCAAAGATCAAAACTTAAAGCAACTTGATCTTAAAAGATCTGCTTATAGACAACTTTTAAATGAGAACATTCCCAATATAAATATAGACATCTCAAATTTATGCACATACAAATTAAATAATGAATTTAATTCCTGGAGAAGGAGCAAAACATTTTCGAGACAATGGAATTTCATCTGCTCATAAAGATAGTTAACTTGGACAAATTTCACTAGTTAAGTCCTTGGCGACTAATAATTCAGTCATCTCCTTAGTACCTTTAATATTAAAAACTTTGGCTAACAAAACATTCTCTTTGAAACCAAAAGGTTTTATCTTCACTTTGCTTCCCCTTGGGAATTCACTCTTAAGTAAATTAGTTGCTTCAAGCTCATCATTTTCATTTACATTTACACAAAATAGTCCAATCGTTAAATTCCTATTTTGATCTCCCACCAAAACAGTATTTGAACTTTTAATTTGAAGAATTTCCGCCGAGTTAACTATTACAGGATTAAGAACAATCAAGCAGAATATAATTAAAATTTTTGATAATTTTTTCAATTCAGAAATATCTAAGTTTTTAAATTATCTTAAAGTTAATTTTTTTAAAATGACAAATTTAAAAAAATTAGTCTTCACAATTAACATATCCAACCATTTGAGCATTACTTTTACCAGGAGGAACCATTGGATAACAATTTTCACCTCTTCTAACAAGAATATTAATCAAGGCAGGGCCGTCATGATCAAGCGCATTTTTTAATTCATTCTGTAATTGTTTCCTATCAGAAATTAAGTATCCTTTAACTCCAAAAGACTCAGCAAGTTTTACAAAATCAGGTTCACCACAACTCATATCAGATGAGGAATATCTTTCATCGTAAAAACTTTCCTGCCATTGTCTTACCATCCCTTGCCAGCGATTATTGATAATAATCAATTTCACCTTTAGACCATATTGAGATAAAGTTCCTAATTCCTGAATATTCATTAAAACACTTGCATCTCCTGCGATACAAATTACATCTGAATTAGGTAAGGCTGCTTTAACTCCAATTGCCGCAGGCAATCCAAAACCCATAGTTCCTAAGCCTGCACTACTAATCCATTTTCTTGGAGAATTCCTAAGGTATTGAGCGGCCCACATCTGATGTTGTCCAACATCTGTAGTTACATAAGCTTCTGATGAAAGTTCCCTTACTTTTAAAAGAACCTCTTGAGGATAAATTTCTCCTTCTTTAGGCGGGTCATATAAAGGGTGTTTATCTTTCCATAAATCAATTTTTTCTAACCAGTTTTTCGTCTGAGAAGTAAATTTATTTTTTTGAGCTTGCTCATTAATTTTGAGAACTGCTTTTGAAACATCAGAAACAATTGCAACTTCTACACGTCTATTTTTATTAACTTCTGCTGGGTCAATATCTATATGAATTACCTTTGCATTAGGTGCAAAAGTATCTAATTTTCCTGTCACCCTATCATCGAATCTAGCTCCAATAGCAATTAAAAGATCGCATTCTGTAACAGCGAAATTTGCGTAAGCAGTTCCATGCATTCCTAACATCCCTACCGATAAATTGTCTTTTTCATCAAAAGCGCCCTTCCCCATTAAGGTTGTGGTAACTGGTATTTGATAATTCTTTGCCAAAGTTTTTATTTCATCGTGAGCCCCCGAAGATATTGCCCCACCTCCTACGTATAGAAGAGGTCTTTCTGAATCTTCTATTAATTTAATTGCTTTATAAACATCGCAATCATTAATTTCTCCATTCCTTTTGAATCCTTTAGGAATAATCTCACCAGGCAAAACTCTTTGGTAATTAAAGAACTCCTGACCTACATCTTTGGGTATATCAATTAAAACAGGACCAGGTCTACCAGATGAGGCTATAAAAAAAGCTTCTGAAACCACTTTCGCGATGTCTGAAGGATCTCTTATTACCCATGAATGTTTAACTATTGGAAGAGTTATGCCAAAAATATCAGTTTCTTGAAAGGCGTCTGTACCTATAGCCGGTCTTGGTACTTGACCTGTAACTACAACTAGGGGGACTGAATCCATTTGCGCAGTAGCTATACCAGTTACCAAATTTGTTGCCCCTGGACCTGAGGTCCCAAAACACACTCCTACTTCACCAGTAGATCTTGCATATCCATCAGCTGCATGTGAACCACCTTGTTCATGCCTAACCATATAATGCTTTAACCAACCTTCTTGTTCTGCCTTATGAACAGCATCATATATTGGTAGTATGGCTCCCCCAGGATATCCAAATATAACTTTTACTCCATGAATTTTTAAAGAATCCATTAGTGCATCTGCACCAGTTATCCAAACTGGATTTTCATGTTTTGAACTACCCTTTGAAAAGGATCTCGAAGTTAGAGTCACTAAAGAAATTCAATATTTACTCTAAATATTAAACTTAATTAAATACTTTTGCCTCATTTAGAAATGTAATGTCAGAAATTTATTTAAAATAATCTTTCAATAAATAAAAAAATTATCAAATAAATTTTAATTCTTATTTATAAAATCCCTAATTTATGTAGAGGACCAGAGCCTGAAATAAGTTCAATAAAAAGGACCAGAAAAATAATCATTGCAACTCTTCCGTTCCACACTTCTGAACTATTATTCCAACCCCATTGCCACTTCTCTTGGGGATAAAGTTTAACTTTCTCAGGCAACTGTGAAGCCTCCTCTATATTAATAAGAGGTCCTTCCAAACAGGAAATCACGAGATCACTTAGGCCTTCAATAAAAGTAGGATGAGTATTTAGAGCCTTAACTCTCCGAAAATTTTTAATACCAGCCTTTTCAGCAATTTCTTTATATTCAATATCAATTTCTTGCAATGTTTCAATATGCTCTCCAACGAAACTTATCGGGACCACAATCAGATCATTAACATTTGACCTTCCAAGATCAATTAACACTTCTTCTGTATAAGGCTTCAACCATTCAACAGGACCAACTCTACTTTGATAAGAAAGTGTATGAGGGTTACTATGCCCTAAACATTTTTCCAGCTCATTTATAATTATTAAAGAACAATCTTCAATTTGTTGTTTGTAAGGGTCTCCAGCTTCCTCTACATAACTCTTAGGAACCCCATGAGCAGTGAAAAATATATGCGCTTTTGAAGGTGATTCACAAAGTGAAATCTGTTCAGAAATTAATTCGACCATAGCCTTTAAATAACCGGATTGACTGAACCAACTCCTTACACATCTCATTGGAACCTTCTTAAATTCACCATCAGAATCTCGCAATTTTTTTAATTCCCTAAAGCTTGAACCACTAGTACTTATTGAGAAATGTGGATACAAGGGTATTACAACAACTTGATCTATGCCATCTGCTTTCATATCAGCAATTGCTGATTCGGTAAAAGGATGCCAATACCTCATAGCGATATAGGTAGTAGCATTAAAACCCTTTTCCCTTAATTTAGATTGTAATTCTCTTGCTTGTTGTTCAGTTATCCTTCTAATAGGTGAACCTCCACCTATAGAAAGGTAAGCCTGTTGCGAAGTAGTACTCCTAAGCGTACTAATTAACCATGCTAGGGGTTTTTGAAAAACAGGGAAAGGCGTCCTGATAATTTCTGGATCAGAAAAAAGATTGTATAAGAATGGCCCTACATCAGTAATGCGTTCAGGCCCTCCTAAATTCATTAGTAAGACGCCTATTTTATCCATTTAAAGTTTATGAAGATTGAAAATCAACATTAAAAACGTCATTATAAGGACAATTATATAAGTAAATGAACGTAATTCAGGAAATTAATAATGTCAATGATAAATTTGCTACTCAAGGCAGCAGGCTTAAAATTGAGAAAAGAGGAGAGAAATTAAATATTCGTGGTTCGCTACCCTCCAAAGAAGATAACAATAACTTTAAAATTCAAAGAATATCTCTTGGTTTAAAGGCTGATATTTCTGGATTAGAGGAGGCCAAAAAAAAATTACAATTAATCAATTTACAATTAGAATTGAATCAATTTGATTGGATTAATTGGATAGGCAAACCTTATAAAAAGGAAATAAAAGATGGTTTTGAATTCCCAAAAAGACTAAATCAATTTGAGGAATTTTTTTTTAAAGAAAATAAAAGTGATTTTCTAACCAGCACAAGAAAAACTACTTGGAGAAGCTCTTACAAACCATATATGAAAAGAATCCTAAATATTTACAATGACTATGAGAATGAAGCTTTAGAAAAGATATTTCAAAAAACACTTGAAAGTTATAAGGAAGGTACTAGAAGTAGGAAACAATGCGCTACTTCTTTAAGTGTTTTGGCTAAGTTTTTGGATATTAAACTACCAGAAGATTGGAAATTAAATTCTAGAGGATATGGTCTGAACAAAGCAGGATTTAGGGATCTACCTAAAGACGAATTAATAGAGAAACTGTGGGAAAGGATACCAAACAAGTCTTGGAGATTTGTTTTTGGTCTAATGGCTACATATGGATTAAGAAATCATGAAGTATTTTTTTGTGATTTAAGTTCTCTTACTAATCTTGGGGACAAAATTATTAGAGTTTTACCTACGACTAAAACTGGGGAACATCAAGTTTGGCCATTTCATCCTGAATGGGTGGAAAAGTTCGAATTATCAAAACTTGGTGAAAATCCAGAACTTCTACCAAATATTAAGAGAGACCTTAAAATTACAACCCTACAGAATATTGGAAAAAAAATTACAGACCAGTTTAAGCGTTACTCTTTGCAAATAAAACCTTATGATCTTAGGCATGCTTGGGCAGTTAGAACAATTTTTTATGATTTGCCTGATACTGTGGCTGCCAGAATGATGGGACATTCGGTTAGTTTACATACTCAAACTTATCACCACTGGATTACTAAAAGAGATCAACAACAGGCAGTAAATAATGCACTTTTAAAAGTTAAAAGAGTTAAAAATATTTAAAGATTTATAATAATTAAATAAAAATAAGTGTCATATGCAAGAGAAACCTTCATCTTCCGAGAAAATATTTAACCTCGATAATCAAGCAAATAAACTTGGAATGGGAGGTAAATTATCACAAGATATCGATGAGAGCTCATATAAAAAAAGAATGCAGCAAAGAAAAGATATTCAAGCAGAAAGACTGCAACTTAGAAAAACAAAAAAAGGATTATTGATTGTTTTCACAGGAAATGGCAAGGGCAAGACAACTGCATCCTTAGGCATGGCTTTAAGGACCATAGGGCATGGCTACAAAGTAGCCATCATTCAATTTATTAAGGGAGGCTGGACCACTGGAGAAGAAAAAGCACTTAAAAACTTGTCTTCAAACATATCCTGGCATTCATTAGGAGAGGGATTTACTTGGGAAACACAAGACAGAGTAAGAGATGAAAAATTAGTTCAAGAGGCGTGGCAACTAGCCAAAAAATATATACAAAACGAATCTTATAAACTTATCATTCTTGATGAAATTAATATTGCGACAAAACTTGGTTATCTTGCACCCGAAGAAATAATCACTTTTTTAAAAAGCTTAAATAATAGAAAAAATCATATTGTTTTAACTGGAAGGGAAGCATCTGATTTAATCATCAATTATGCTGATCTAGTTACAGAAATGAAACTAATAAGACATCCTTTCAAAGAGCAAGGAATAAAAGCACAAAAGTGCGTTGAATTTTAGTTGAAGAAAATTTTTATTTGAATTTTAATTAGGCAGGTTTAGAAATGTTTAAAGACGCAAGCAATATCAGAACAAAAAATAAATTTGGCACATTTACTTGCTAAGGTCTTAAAAGTACAATTATTGAATGACTTACAAAAGAGTTCTCTTAAAACTTAGCGGTGAAGCACTAATGGGTGAAAAACCTTATGGTATTGATCCTGCTATCGTTCAGTCAATTGCAGAGGATGTTTCAAAAGTAGTCGAAAATAATGTACAACTCGCAATAGTTGTTGGTGGTGGAAACATTTTTAGGGGGCTTAAAGGATCTGCAGACGGAATGGATCGTGCGACTGCTGATTATGTAGGGATGCTAGCAACAGTAATGAACGCAATTTCACTTCAAGATGGTCTTGAGAGAGTAGGAGTTGCGACCAGAGTGCAAACAGCAATCGAAATGCAAGAAATTGCCGAACCCTACATCAGAAGAAGAGCCATGAGGCACCTAGAAAAAGGTAGAGTTGTAGTTTTCGGGGGTGGATGCGGAAATCCATTTTTTACAACTGACACTACTGCAGCTTTAAGGGCAGCAGAGATAAACGCTGAAGTTGTTATGAAGGCTACTAAAGTGGATGGAGTATACGATCGTGATCCTAATCAATTTAAAGATGCAAAAAAATATTCCTCCCTCAGTTATCAACAAGTTCTTAGTGATGAAATTGCAGTAATGGACAGTACTGCGATTGCACTTTGCAAAGATAATAATATCCCAATTATGGTTTTTGATATATTCAAAAAAGGGAACATTTCTAAAGCTGTTGCTGGTGAGCCAATAGGCTCTTTAATTAGTTAAAGATCATTTAATTTTTTTAATTATGAAAGAAAAAGAAATTCAAGAAAATATGAATAAAAGTATTGAAGCCACACAAAGAAACTTTAATACAATCAGGACTGGTAGAGCTAATGCCTCCTTGTTAGACAGAGTAAGTGTTGAGTACTATGGAGCAGAAACACCAATCAAATCTCTTGCCACTATAAGCACTGTTGATTCGCAAACAATTTCAATACAACCTTTTGATATTTCATGTTTACAATCGATAGAGAAATCTATTTCTATGAGTGATTTAGGTATTACTCCAAATAATGATGGGAAAGTAATAAGAATAAATGTTCCTCCTTTAACAGAAGAAAGAAGAAAAGAATTTTGTAAATTAGCCTCTAAATATGCAGAAGAAGGAAAAGTAGCTTTGAGAAATATCAGAAGAGATGCTGTTGATAAAGAAAAAAAAGACGAAAAAGATGGTCTTATTTCTATTGACGAATCGAGAGATAATCAATCTAAAATTCAGAAAATTACTGATAAATATATTTCTTTAATAGAAACCAAATTGTCTGAAAAAGAGAAGGAAATTCTAAAAGTTTGATACGATTTGACGTTGCAATAATTGGTGGTGGTTTATCAGGATCTTCCACCGCTCTTAACCTATCAAAGAAAGGATATTCAGTTTTAATTATTGAAAAAGAAAAATCCCAAGATTACAAACCATGTGCAGGGGGGATGGCATCTTCAATGCAAAGATTTCTTCCTTTAAATATTGAAGATTGTATAGAATCAAAAATTAAGAATGTTGAATTCAGATGGAAGGCTGCAGATAATGTAACTGCTGATCTGACTGGTGAATCCCCATTTTGGATTGTTAAAAGAGAAAAACTAGATCAATTATTACTTGATGAATCCTTGAGTAATGGAGCTCAGATGATGAGACCATTATTGATAGAAAAAATCATAAAAAAAAATGATAATTGGGAAATTACTTGCAATAACAAAATAAAATATGTTGCAGAATTTCTTGTAATTGCAGATGGGTCACAATCGAAATGGGCGAGTTATTTCAATTTAGGGCCAAGAAAACCTAAATTTGCAAAAACACTCTCATTAAGATTAAAAGGGTTAGGTGAAATACCTAAAGATGCAGTTAGATTTGAGTTTGGATTTATAAAATATGGCTTTGCATGGGCATTCCCCCTAAGAGAAAGCTTGAATATTGGTTTAGGTACTTTTATAAATAATGGTCTTTTAGATGATAAAGCTATAAATAAACAAGTAATCACAAGCTTCGGTTTTAATGATTTTCCTCATAAAACAATTAGTAAGAAACTGAGAATATGGAATGGCTTCCACTCAATTAATGGTGACAAAGTTTTAGCGGTTGGAGATGCAGCATCTCTATGTGATCCATTTTTAGCAGAAGGAATTAGACCATCTTTAATTAGCAGTTTTTATGCTGCAGAATACATAGATCAGTGTTTAGCAAGAAAAGTAGATGATTTAAATCACTATACGAAAAAAATTAACAACATTTGGGGGAAATCAATGGCTTGGGGGAGGAGAATAGCACAAGTATTCTATAGATTTCCCAGAACTGGATACCAATTAGGTGTTAAAAGAAAAACAGCACCTAAACGTATTGCTCAAATATTATCAGGAGAAATGAGTTATGAAGATATCGCAAAAAGAGTTATCAGAAGACTTTTAACAAAAAGTGGGACTTAATTCTTTTTCAATTCAAACTTAAATTTAGTTAGCGGAAATCAGTTTATGATTTTTAATCTCTATATATCTCTTAAGTAGCAGCTCTTCCAATTCTTCTATAGCCTTACTAAATCCAGTGATACCTTCACTAAGCTTTTCACTTGCCATTTGATCTTCTAACATACTTAACCTGAAATCTTTTTCTTCAAATTCGTAGTCAATAGAATTATTTATTTGGGTACTTACATCTAATTTTCTAACTAACTCTCCTTTTTCTTTTTTTAGTTCCTCAAGAAATTTTGGTGCGATTGTTAAAAGATCGCAACCTGCTAATTCTTTTATTTCATCAAGATTTCTAAAACTCGCTCCCATTACTTCTGTCTTGAATCCCTTTTCTTTAAAGTACTTGTATATTTGTGAAACGGAAATAACACCAGGGTCTTCAGCACCAACAAAACTAGTTTGACCAGTTTTTGCTTTATGCCAATCTAATATACGTCCAACGAACGGAGAAATTAGAGTTATCTTTGCGTTGGCACAAGTTACCGCTTGGCAGAAGTTAAAAAGTAAAGTTAAGTTGCATTTAATACCCTCTTTTTCCAAAATTTCAGCTGCCTTAATTCCTTCCCAAGTTGCTGCAATCTTAATCAAAATTCTTTCCTTTTCGATTCCAAAATTTTTGTAAAGATTGATCAATTTTCTCGCTTTTTCTACAGTAGCTTCGGTGTCAAAGCTCAGTCTTGCATCAACTTCTGTAGATACGCGCCCTGAAATAATTTTCAATATTTCTTTTCCAAAAAATACTGAAACTTGGTCAACAGTTTCTTTGATTAATTCAATTTCGGAGAATCCTTGGGGCAAAGCATTTTCCGAACTTTCTAAAGCTTTATCAATTAATTTCACATAATCAGGGTTCTTAGCAGCAGCAAGTATTAGCGATGGATTAGTAGTGGCATCCCTCGGTTGAAATTTTTTTATCGAATCTAAATCTCCAGTATCAGCAACAACAACGGTCATTGCGGACAATTGTTCTAAAATTGATTTCATATTTAGATAATCATATATATACATAAACTAGCTTTTATTCCTGATGAAATCATCAGATAATGAACTAAATATTTATAAAATTGGATAATTTTAGGGTTTTTTAACAATCATTCCATTATCTTTAATCTTGGGGGGGATTTTTTCTATTACTATTAAACTCTCGATAATTTCTTTAGCAACTGGTGCAGCAACAGTTGAACCATATGCATAAGCTTTAGATGGCTCATCAACTACTACAAGGACAGCATATTTAGGATCATTAACTGGTAAGGTAGCCACAAAGCTGCAAACTTTTTTACTTGTATAGCTACCATTTAATGCTTTTTGGGAAGTGCCTGTTTTCCCAGCTATCCTATAACCCTCGATTTTTACTCCAGATCCACTACCTTTATCAACTACGCTCTCCATCCATTCAAGAACAGTTTTAGAGACTTCTTTTGAAAAAAATTGGTTTTTTGGATTTTTATTAACTCTATCTTTGAAAGTTGAGGTTACATGTGGAGTCACTTCATAACCACCATTTGCTAGAGCCGCATGAAGTTGAAGCAATTTAAGTGGCGAGATCGAGAAACCTTTTCCGAAAGAAGTTACAGCAGGCTCGATTGATTGATTTACAAATAAATCTTTTCTCTTTAGTTGGCCCGCAGTTGATTCAAATAAGTCAGTATTTAAATTTTTATTTATACCTAAATTTTCTAGCCAATCCCAATAAATTTTAGGGTCTAAATTTTGCATTATTTTTACCATCCCAACATTACTTGAAACCTGCAAAACTTTTGGATAATCAATGTATCCATTACCTTTTTTATCCCAATTAGAAAGTGTCCATCCTCCAACATTAATTTTTCCAATATCTTCGACTACTCCATCTTTCTGGATTACTCTTTCTTCTAAAGCTATGGCAAGATTAATAGGTTTAAAAGTTGAACCAGGCTCAAATATATCTTGAGAATACCAACCCCTAAAAAGTCTAGAATCATACTGCCAAAATTTATTTGGATCGTATGACGGGACTGTAACCAAGGAGAGAATCCGACCATTATTAACATCCATAACTATGGCAAATCCCTTCTTTGCTTTCCATTTGCTCACTTGCTTTGATAATGCATTGAATGAAGCTTTCTGTAATTTTGAATCTATAGTTAGGCCTAAACTTTTATGATCAGAAACAAAATCACCTGGGGCTGAATAATCCGGTAGAGGAGTTCCATCTCCTCCTCTTTTTATTAAATTACTTTTATTAAATACTTTAATTTGATTATCTAGATGAAGCTCTAAACCTGCTGAAGCTATATTCTCATCATTAACAAAACCGACAAGATTAGAGTAAAGCTTACCTTGTGGATAATATCTCTGCGAATATTTAAATAAATCAATTCCGCTTATTTGAAGGTTCTTAATCTTTTCAGCCTTTCCTTCGGAAATTTTATCCAAAAGCTTGATACCACTTATTTTATTATTAAATTTACTCAATAGTATTTCACCATCTATTTCCAAGATAGGTGACAATTTTTCTGTGACTTCTTCAATACTGCGAACTCTGTTAATTGAATCACCAGGAAAATTAAAATATTTTGGATGGGCCCATAATTTATAGAGAGGTTTATCATAAGCAACTAGTCTATTATTTCTATCAACAATAGCTCTCCTTTTTTTTAATGCATTAGTTTTAGAAGACTGTATTATTCTAGCTTTCCTTTGCAAATCAGAGGCGTTAAAGACTTGCAATTTAACTAACCTTCCAAACAAACAAAATATTAATAGTAAGCTAAAAATATATAGAAATTTAAATCTTCTTTGATCAAGGGGGACAAGACGAACAATTTTTTTGTATTTTTTCATCAATATCCCCTTTGATATTCGCTATCTCTAAAACCCTCAATGAAACTACTAAAGTTTTTCTTAAACAAACTTTCTTTTTTTTCTGGTGGTTTATCTAGATAAATTAAATCTTCAGGTTTAGTTTTTCTATAAGTATTCATAGACTCAAGTTCACCAATATAAAACTCCTCAATTTTAGAAATCAAATCAATCAGATTATTACTGATAGCTCTTGTTTTGGATAAGTTTTTATATGTATTTGACCATTTTCTTTGACTACTAAAAGACAAGAATAATAAGGTGAAAATTAATACCAAAAGAGAGATATTAATGGAGTCAAAAATTTGATGAATTAATTTGATATTAATTATGGATATTTTTTCAGAATTTTTTTTACTTTCATATGAAACTTTTTTTTTTAAATTAAGTTGATTCCCATAAGGTTTCATCTATGATTTATTTTTTAAATAAAAGAAGTCTTATTAATTAAATAAACATCTTTTTGTTTGATTCGCAAGTAAGAAATTAAATTCTTTATGTCCTCAATAAGAACAAATTTAAGAAAGTCAATCCATTCCATAAAGAATGCATGATAACTGAAGAGAACAAACTTCCTGAAGCAATTCTTGTAATTGCTAATCCAATCCCAAGAACAAATAATGGCGGCATTTCTCCCAAACTTAAATGGGCTAAAGCAAATATAAAAGCTGAAACTATGATGCCCAGGATTACCCCAAAATCTCTTGAAAGAGTTGGTAGTAAAATACCGCGAAATATAATTTCCTCAAATAGAGGAGCTAATAGAGTTGTTGTTACAAATAATAAAAAAAATGATAGATAACTATTATTATTAAGAACAATTTCTAGTAAAGGGTTACTACCATTCTGATTATCGATCAGATTATTCATAATTAGGGAAATCAATAAAACAAAAGGAATAATTGTTAACCAACCTTTAATTCCCTGAATAATTGCATATTTTATTGGCAATAAATTGAACTGTAAATAATCCTTTTTAAAAGTAAATTCACCATTTAAAGATTTAATTTGATAATAAACTATCCCCAAAGGAGGAATTGCCATAAAAAGATATCCAAAGAATATTTTTAAAGATTGAGACAATTCATTAGAAATATTTTTAGAAAAAAGTTCAACCAAACTGATAGAAAACAAAGGTGATACAACCTCACCTAAAACAACAAATCCCCCTGCAATTAATAAAACCATATCTATTAATTCTAAATCTAAGAATTTCATTTCTTTCCAATCAAACTTTTTCATAGATATGGTTGTCCATAATATTTTTAAAGCCAGAATAGAGCCAATAAGTATTGTTAAAAGTGGTATTAGTCTTATGGCTGATATTTTAAAAAACATTTTTCTTGAAAATGATTTAGTTATTAATGCACTGTCGTCAAAATCAAATTTCCGGCTTAAAAGGTGATATAAAAATCTATCTTCTTTAAATAAATCAAATTTATCAGAATTTGCTTTATATAAATTATTATTTGATTTTTTTTCTATCTCATCAATCACAAATTTAAAGTTTTTATCTTCAAAATTTTTGGATATGTTTTCATAAATTAAAGGATCATTTAATTCTGAAGTAATTATTCGAATTAATTTATTTCTTTCTGTTAGCTCTTCAAATGAGACATCAGAGAGTGATTTTTTTATTTGATCAACAGGATCATTAATTATAAAAAATTTTTTAAGATTTACAGGTATTGATTGGACAGATAATTCAACAATTTCTTGTTCTTTTTGACTAATATCAAATGAAACAGATGGTCTATTTAAACTATCTCTTAAGCCTTGTTGCCATACAAAAAAAGTTATGACGATAGAAATAAAAGCTAAAGTGAGTTTTGACTTAGAAATATCTTTAAAGATCATAATTTATTATATTCTCTAAAACTATAGTTAGTTATCATTGAATTTCCTTATATTTATGTATCTATTTTAATCACGCCGTGAGATGATTAAATTATCTTAATTTTCAAATTTATATAATGGCAATAAGATTAGTTTTAGTTAGGCATGGACTAAGCAGTTTCAATGCAAAAGGATTAATTCAAGGAAGAACAGACGATTCATTATTAACCGATGAAGGATACGAACAAGCCCGAAAAGCAGGAAAGGCATTATCAAAAATAAACTTCGATAAAATCTATTCCTCCCCACTTGTAAGAGCAGCAGAGACTGCAAAAACAATCAAAAAGGCCTTCAATAAAGATCAAAATATTGTATTCGACGAAAATTTGCTAGAGGTAGATCTTAGTGAATGGTCTGGTCTAAAAATAGATGAAATAAAAAATAAATTTCCAGAAATTTATCCTATATGGAAAAATGATCCAGAGAATCTTATCTTAAAAAGAAATGACAATAAAACTTATAAACCAATTCAAGAGTTATTTTTTCAAGCAACAAATTTTGTAGAAGATATTTTAAAAATTTATCTAGAAAAAGATGATGTTAATATTTTAGTTGTTGGACATAATGCGATTCTCAGATGTTTAATACTTTTGTTATTAGGAAAGCCTAAGCAAGGTTTTAGAAAAATAAGATTAGAAAATGCTTCTTTCTCGATACTCAACATTTCAAAGAAAGAAAACTCTTTTAAGACTCAAATTGAATGCTTAAATCAGACTTCCCATCTTAATAAAAATATTCCAAATAAAATTGGAGATTCCAGAATATTTCTTATAAGACATGGTGAAACTAACTGGAACAAAGAAGGTAGATTTCAAGGCCAAATTGATGTCCCTTTAAATGAAAACGGAAAAAATCAAGCTAGAAAGACTTTTGAATATTTGAGAAATATTTCTTTCAATAAGGCATTTTCAAGTTCAATGCATAGGCCATATGAGACTGCACAAATAATCCTTCAAAATAACAAAGATTTAAAAATTGAGAAAATAGATTCACTTGTAGAAATCAGTCACGGATTATGGGAGGGTAAATTGGAAGCAGAAATTAGAAAAGAGTGGCCTGCTTTACTAAAAAATTGGCATGATAAACCTGAAGAAGTAATAATGCCCGAAGGAGAATGTATAAAAGATGTATCAGAAAGGTCAGTAGAAGCTTTTGAGAAAATTTGTTTATCTCAAAGGGATAATGATCAAACCCTCATGGTTGCCCATGATGCAGTCAATAAAACTCTAATTTGTAACATCCTAGGGATTAATTATTCAAATATTTGGATGATAAAACAGGGTAATGGCGGCATAACTATAATTGATCTTTTTAATGATCCCAATAAGCCCCCTTTGATTAGCGCTCTTAACATTACAACACACCTTGGGGGGATACTTGATTCAACTGCTTCAGGAGCACTTTAAATTAAGCCTTGTTAAAAATTTAATTTGATGAAGTCAGAGCCAGAAAAAAGGCTTCATTTACTGAAAAAGCCAACTTGACTAAGAGGCCAGAATCTGAAATATGCTTTACCAATTATCTCTTTTTTGTGAAGAAATTTACTTCCAGGCCAATATCTTCCATCCCAACTATTTGCTCTATTATCACCTAAAACTAAAAAATGATCTTCTGGCACTTTTATGTTTTCAAATTTACCACAATTATTAAATAGGGATAATGAACACTTATAAGAGACATAGGGTTCAGGAATTAATTTATTATTTATTATTAATTCACCTTTTGAGTTAACACTTACAATTTCTCCTGGAAGTGCCACCACTCTTTTTATATAAGCATCGCAAGCTTGATCCCTCAAACCAGGAATAAACGACATTGGAGGAAAACTCATAAAAAAACAATATCTTGTTTTTGGTAAAGGCTTAGATCTTGATGAAATTAATTTTTTATCAAACGAGTAAGGTGATTTAAAAACAACAATATCTCCTCTTTTTGGTAAAGTGTTTCTTAGCGAAAATTTTTCAATAATTAACCTATCATTTATTTGTAATTCTGGGAGCATTGAACCAGAAGGGATATAACGTGGTTCTGCAAAAAATGATCTACAAGAAGAAACAAAAAAAGTTAATAGAATTAGTAGCCCCCATTCTTTTAAAAAACTTTTTATGGAACCAGGCATAGTATTAATAAAGTCTTGATTTTCTAAACTTATATAAATTGTTTTGCATATTCAATTTCGTTAAAACCTAATATTACTTTCTTTCCTTCGTAAATCAAAAATGGTCTTTTTATTAATTTGCCATCACTTAAAAGAAGTTGAATAATTTCTTCCTTTGACAAGGGATCAAGATTAAGAGTTTTAAAGGCTTTACCTCTTGTATTGAAAATCCTTTTCTTATCTTCAGAATATTGTTCTAAGGCTAGATTTAAATAATTAACAAGTGGAGGTTCTTTTACAATATCAATTAACTGAAATTCAAAATTTTTACTTTCAAGCCACTTTGCAGCTTTTCGGCATGTAGAGCATTTTAAATAACTATAAAAAATTATTTTTTTCAATTTAATTTACTAATATTTGATTTCTTAAGTACTTTAAAATTTTTCTTTTTTAGAGGCATGCAACTTTTCAATAAATTTTCAACTACATCAAAATCCCTCCAACCATCAATTTGAACTGTTCTTCCATCGAGTCCTTTACTTGTTCTAAAAAATTCTGCAACATCCTCAAGCTGATTAGGAGCAATTTGATTAATACTCACTATATTAGCCTGCCTAGGATTAGCCATAGGCACACATAAGAGTTTTCCATCATATGCACCACAATCATGCATATCCAAAACTCCAATAGGTCTTGCTTTTATTAGACAACCCGCAAAAGTAGGTTCGTCCATTATCACCATTGCATCAAGGGGAGCTCCATCATCCGCAAGGGTATTTGGGATAAAACCATAATCAAAAGGATATCTAACTGAAGAATGTAATACTCTGTCTAGGGCCATTATTCCTGCTTCAGAGCAATATTCATATTTATTCCTACTCCCTGCAGGTATTTCAACAACAATATTCACTAAACCCTTCATTGGAGATGGAGGTATTGAACTAAGGTCCATCTTTTTTAAAATCGTGATTATGAATTATCTCGTTTCCTTGAGATAAAGGTCTGCCAATTAAAATGCTTATTGAAGGTAAAAAAATTGTCAAAAAGGCAAAAATAATACCTAAAGATGTTATTGATAAACTCCTAATACTTAAGGGGTCATCATCATCTCTTTCAAAATCATTTCGAGCAGAACCATGAGAAGATTCTTCGCTTGATTTACTTTGAATAAACTGCTTTGATTTCGTGTAACTCAAGAACTCTTAATTGGTAAAGATTAAGGAGATAACTTAACATCATTATCCTACATTCAAAATGTCAATAAATCAAAACATTGATTGGTGACTTTTTAATTACTCTTTTTCTAGCAAAGACCTAATAGATTTTAGTTCGTCTAATATTTGCGCCAGTATATTTTGAGCAGCGGACGAAGGTGTATTAAAGACCTCTACAGTAACTTCCTTTATTCTTAAAATATCTTTTGCAAATCTTGCTACTTCATTAGGATGAAATTTTAAAGGATCTTTTTGATCAGTCCTAAATTCGGGATTTAATTTTCTTGGATTAAAACTAGGGTTAAGATTTCTTAAATCTGTATTTGTATACCTATAGACAGAAGCTCTTGATCTATTTAGGAATTTCTGAACTTCATCAATACCTACTAATTCCTCCTCACTAGAAATATTGGAATCCATATTTTCCATAAACTTAATAAATGATTAAGTAGTAATGAACTTTTTAAAGAGTTTGAACTTCATTACTGAAGAAGTTAGCAGAAAGAATATTATAAGACTAGCCGCGTTGAGGGACTCAAGACACTTTAAATTATTTTTTCATCTTAATTGATAAAATTAAATATTATTAAGGATTTTTCTGTATGCGCGTGACAACCTCATTTCCTCTGGGGACACTTCGTGACACACCTTCTGAAGCTGAGATTATTTCACATCAATTACTCTTAAAAGCTGGGTATATTCGCAGAGTTAACAGCGGTATTTATGCATACATGCCACTAATGCTTAGAGTTATTGAAAAAATATCCACAATAATAGATAAAGAACTTAATAGTATTGGTTGCACAAAATTACTATTACCCCAACTTCATCCTGCAGATTTATGGAAAAAAAGTGAAAGGTGGGAAGGATATACCGCAGGTGAAGGAATAATGTTTAATCTCAAAGATAGACAAGGTAAAGAATTTGGCTTAGCACCAACTCACGAAGAGGTAATCACGAGTATTGCATCAGATACAATCAACTCCTATAAGCAATTACCTCTATGTTTTTACCAAATTCAGACAAAATTTAGAGATGAAATACGGCCTAGGTTTGGATTGATGAGAAGTAGAGAATTTATAATGAAAGATGGTTATTCTTTTCATTCTACAGAAAATGATCTGGCTTCTTTCTATGAAAAAGTGGGCAATGCTTATGAAAATATTTTTAAATCTTGTGGTCTGCAGACAGTAGGGGTTGAAGCTGATAGTGGAGCAATTGGAGGTGCCTCCTCTAAAGAATTTATGGTCACTGCTGATGCTGGGGAAGATTCCATTTTATTTACTCAAAGTGGTTCTTATGCTGCGAATATTGAAAAAGCTGTTTCTATACCCTCTAAACCTATTCCACTAAAAGATGATATTGCAGAGTGGTTAGAGACACCTCAACAAAAAACGATCCAAGAGGTTTGCGATAATAATAATTTAGACCCTAGTCAGATTATTAAAGTAGTAATATTCCTTGCACAGTTCGAAGGTGAATTTGAGGTCCCAATTCTTGCATGCATAAGAGGAGATCAACACATTAATGAAGTAAAGCTTTTTAACTTAATCAATAAACTTCATAATTTCAATCTCCTTAATCTTAAAAAGATTGAAGACAAAAATAATATCGAAAAAAATCTAATTGATTTTCCTTTAGGTTTTATTGGGCCAGATTTAGATAACAAAACTATTAAAGCTACTTCTAATTGGGATAAAAAATGGACAAGAATAATTGACCATTCTGCAGTTGGCCTTTCAAAATTTATTAGTGGTGGGAATAAAGTTAATTTCCATAAAGTTTTTCAAGAATTTTCTTTTGCTTCGAAAGACTATCTAATTGGGGATATCAGGAATGCCAAAAAAGGAGACAAAATAAGTTTTGATGATGATGAAGAACTTCTAGAAAAAAAAGGTATCGAGATTGGACATATTTTCCAACTAGGTCAGAAATATAGCGAAAAATTAAATGCAAAGTTCTCTGATAAGGACGGTCAGTTAAAAAATTTATGGATGGGTTGTTACGGAATAGGAGTGACAAGAATAGCTCAAGCTGCTATCGAACAGAATCATGATCAAAAAGGAATTTGTTGGCCTAGCCAGATTTCTCCTTTTGAAGTTATTATTATTCCAACAAACCTCAAAGATCCTATTCAAAGTGATCTTACTGAGCAAATTTATAATAACTTTTTAACTAATAAAATTGATGTTCTTCTTGATGATAGAAACGATAGAGCTGGAGTGAAATTTAAAGATGCGGAATTAATTGGTATTCCTTTTCAGATAATTATTGGCAGAGATTCTATTAATAAAGAAGTAGAACTTTTATGCAGGACAAATAATACTAAGCTTAAAATTAGTACTGATAAATTGTTGGAAACATTTATTTCCGAATCTAAAATAATGTACAATAAAAAGTCTTAAGGCTTATTTTTTTTTGGGAGCTAAGTTATGTTACTGAAATGGACATCAAAATTATTTTTTAAAAATCTTACTAAAGCCATATCTTTTGCAATATCCTTAATTGTTGTTTTCACATTATTTAGTTCCCCTTCCATAGCTGCAAAAACCTCTATGACAGGTGACTATGCAAAGGATACAATTTCAGTTGTTAAAACATTGCAAACAGCTGTTGATACTCCAAAAGATTCTCCAAATAAAGATGAAGTAAGAAGTGAGGCTCTTACACTCATAACTGACTATATTTCCAGATATAGAAATAGAGGTATGGTGAATAAAACACAATCATTTACCACAATGCAAACAGCGTTAAATGCCATGGCAGGTCATTACAAAAACTTTGCAAGTAGACCTTTACCAGATAAACTTAAGGAGCGTTTAACCAAGGAATTTTCTCTTGCTGAAAAAATGGTTCTAAGAGAAAGTTGATACAATTCATTTACTTTTTAAAAGTAAACCAAGATTTTTGAATATATTAAATATTCCCACAAAAATAATGCTCTTCTAAAATTGGCCAATGTTGTTGTAATCGGAGCCCAATGGGGTGACGAAGGAAAAGGTAAAATAACGGATTTACTTAGTCGTTCGGCAGATGTTGTTGTTCGCTATCAAGGGGGAGTAAATGCAGGACATACTATAGTCGTAGATGATAAAGTCTTAAAATTACATTTAATTCCCTCAGGAATACTATATAAAAATACTTCTTGTCTAATTGGATCGGGAACTGTTGTAGATCCAAAAATCTTGATTAAAGAAATTGACATGTTAATTGATAATGGAATTGATATCTCAGGATTAAAAATTTCATCAACATCACATGTAACAATGCCCTACCACCGAATATTAGATGAAGCGATGGAGGCTGATAGAGGTTCAAACAAAATAGGGACAACAGGTCGTGGGATTGGCCCAACTTATGCGGATAAGTCACAAAGAAATGGCATAAGGATAAGAGATTTACTTAATAAGGACAGGTTAAGTGATGTGATCGAAATTCCTTTAAGAGAAAAAAACGGTCTACTAGAAAAAATCTATGGCATTAAACCACTTAATCTAGAAGAAATTGTTGAAGAATATCTTGACTATGGGAAAAGATTATCAAAGCATGTTGTTGATTGTACGAGGACTATCCATGCAGCCTCAAGAAATAAGAAAAATATTCTATTTGAAGGTGCCCAAGGTACGCTACTTGACTTAGATCATGGGACTTATCCCTTTGTTACCTCATCTAACCCCATATCGGGAGGGGCATGTATTGGGGCTGGAGTGGGTCCCACTCTAATTGATAGAGTCATAGGTGTCGCGAAAGCCTATACCACAAGAGTAGGTGAAGGGCCATTTCCAACAGAATTACAAGGAAGTATTAATGATCAACTCTGTGATAGAGGGAGTGAATTTGGAACCACTACTGGGAGAAGGAGAAGATGTGGGTGGTTTGATGGAGTGATTGGTAAATATGCTGTATCTGTAAATGGTCTTGATTGTTTAGCTGTTACGAAACTAGATGTATTAGATGAATTAGATGAGATTCAAGTTTGCATTGCATATGATCTCGATGGAGAAGAAATAGACTATTTTCCTACAAACTCAGATGACTTAAAAAAATGTAAGCCAATCTTCAAAAAATTAAAAGGTTGGCAATGTTCAACTGCAGATTGCAGAAAACTATCTGATCTCCCAGAAAATGCTATGAATTATCTCAGATTTTTAGCTGAATTAATGGAGGTTCCAATTGCTATTGTCTCGTTGGGGGCGAATAGAGATCAAACCATAGTAATTGAAGACCCAATACATGGTCCTAAAAGAGCACTGCTAAGATAAATAAGTTCAAAATTAATGAAGGAGTCCTTTAGACATTTTGAAAATAAAAAAGTTGATCTCATTGGACTGGGCAACGCAATAGTAGATATTATTGTAAATATTGAAGATGAGTTTCTTGAGATAAATAATCTGGATAAAGGATCAATGAATCTAATTAATGCTTATGAATCTCAGAGATTATTAGAAAATTGCGAAGTGATCAAACAAATTTCAGGTGGGTCCTCAGCAAATACCGTTGTTTCTTTAGCAGAATTAGGCCATCATGTGCAGTTTATAGGAAGAGTGAAAAATGATAAATTTGGGAATTTCTTTTCTGACGATATAAAAAAAAGTAAAACTATATTTAATACTCCACCTACTAGTGAAGGTCCTCCAACAGCCCATTCAATCATTTTGGTTACACCTGATGCACAAAGAACTATGTGCACTTACCTAGGAGCATCTGTAGAGTTTGAACCAAAAGACATTGACTTTACTGTAATTAAGGAAAGTAAATACTTATATTTAGAAGGATATTTATGGGACAGCGAATTAGCTAAAAAAGCTTTTATTAAAGCTGCACAAATTGCAAAACAATCTAATACAAAAATAATCCTTTCTTTGTCTGATTCATTTTGTGTAGATAGACATCGTGAGAGTTTCTTGGAGTTAATTTATGAATATGTAGATATTGTTTTTTGTAATGAATCCGAGGTGTTAAGTCTATTTAAAAATGATAAATTAGCAAGCTGCCAAGAAGACCTATCTTCCTTATGTGAATTAGTCATAGTAACTCTTGGAAGCAATGGTTCTCTGATCGTTAACAAAAATAATGTTGAAATAATTGAGTCAACAACGAAAGGCAAGATTATTGATACTACAGGAGCGGGAGATATCTACGCGGGAGGATTTATCCATGGATTAATAAACAATTGTTCCCTCAAAAAATGCGGAGAGATAGCTTCAATTTGTGCGGGGCAAATAATTACACAATTAGGATCTAGAACAGATATTGATCTTAAAGAGTTAATAAAATAGATTTAATCAAATAGTATTATTCAACCAATCATAATATTTCATCTCGGCATGGTATTTTTTGTAAATAATTTGAGGGACATCATATGTGGAATTTTTATTTACGAAATCAATTAAACAATCTTTAAATTCTAGTTTACTTTTTATTGTGATTTCAAACTCTTTTGTTTCTTCAATGTCATCATCCCACTTATAAATTGAAAAAATTTGCTTTATCGAAACACAAGCCGCAAGTTTTTTTTGTATTAGTAATTTAGCCATTCGCAAAGCATTTGCTTCACTTGATTCAGTTGTGATCATAACTAATACTTTCATAATGAATTAAACATCAATATTTTTTAATTATGTGATTTATCAAATTGTGATATTGATCAAAAGAGTAAGAATAATCATTTTTAACTTTTGGCCTTTTAACCAAAAATAACTTCATCTCACTTCCAGAAACTATACTCTCCCAGTTTTTCTGAGAATAACTTCCAGATTCTCTGCATAGAACATAATCAATCTCCCAAAAATCACAAAGTTTTTTTTCTAAAATGCTTTTATTATTTTTACTCGGTTCAAGTATCGCTATGTTTGATTTTTTAATACATGACCCAAAAGCTTTAGTTATACTTTCATAGGTTGGGAGTACCCTTGTAAATACATTTGCTTTACAATTCATATAATAACTGGCTGTATCGTTTAGGAATCTTGATCCTATTGCGAGAAGAATATTCTTATTCTCAATATCAACATTATTTATATCCTTTAAATGATCAATATAAAAAAATTTATTAGTGTTATTTATTAGAGATTTCCTCTCAAATAGTAAAAGAGGTGTATTAATCTCTTTACATGCATTATTTAGATTTTTAGAAATTATTACGGCAAAGGGATGAGTAGCATCGACAACGCATGTGATTTTATTTTTATTTATGAAATTAATTATTTGATCTTTATTATTTAATTTCCCCGTAATGATATGTAACTTTGGATTCTCAATATAAGCTTGCCCTGCTTTATAAGTTAAAACACTTGCAAAGACTGAATAATTAAGTTCAAGAAGCCTATTAGCTATTACAGGTCCATCCGAAGTTCCTGATAGGATCCAAACATTTTTATAGCAATTTCCTTGATTCTGCATCAGTATGTCTTTAATTAAATAGTAAGTAATGAATCATTGTTTAATTCAGGCGGTCATTAATAGCGCTCCCCAAATGAGGTATACCAAAGAAAACCAAACTCCAATTGCAGAAATGATTGTTAATTTTAAAGGATTGCGTAGTGAAGATCCAACCAGAGATCTCAAGATCATAGGATGGGGAAATATTGCCCAAGAAATGGTAGATGAACTAAAGGAGGGGCAAAATATTGTTATTGAGGGACGTCTAAAGATGAATTCTGTCACTAGAAAAGATGGAACGAAAGAAAAGCAACCAGAACTAACAGCTTCAAAAATTCATCAAATATCACCAGTTGATGTTATTAAGTCTCATCAAAAAGAAAATAATGAGTCAATTGAAAATAAAGAAACCGCCAAAAAATCTAGTTGGGATAGTTCACCTTTAGTACCTGAAGTTGACGAAATACCTTTTTAAATCAAATATCAAGATTATTTTCTTGAACACTTATAATTAGTTTGCTTATTTTTCTTTCAAGCGCGGCAAGTTCGCTTCTGATTTCTGGCCATTTACCCTTATCAAGATTTTCCAGTAGCCATGCTCTATCTTCATCAAGTTTAAAAATTAAATCTACTTGATTTGCAGCATTAGGATCTTGCATAATACTTGTTAGCCCATCTAAAACGCATTCTACTAAATCAAAATGAAGAAATACTTATCGCCTGGGAACTTAATCGTAACTGCTGGGGGTATATTAGCCTTTGTTGGAATGACTGCTTATTTTACAGACTCAGTGAATTTAAGTGTACCTACTTTTTTTTATGGAGTACCTATTTTCCTAATTGGCTTAGGCTTAAAGACTTCCGAAATACCTCCTGTAGAGTTATTTGACAAGACAAATTTTGCGACAAATAAATTTAATAGACCAAAAGAACTTACAGCATTAGTTAAAGATGTTACAAGATGGAGGTATGGGATAAAAGCTCATCTTGAATCGTCATTAGAATCTTTAAATTTGTGGGATGAGGATAACCCCCCTCAATTAAAAGAAATAGAAGAAATTACAAAGGAAGAAAAAAATGGTCTCAGAATGCGTTTCGAATTAAACGCTGTCCCTCTAGAAAAATGGATTGAAAAACAAGAAAGATTAAATAGGTTTTTCGTCAAAGGTCTTGAATCAGAATTTATTATCGACGATAATAAAAAAGAATTTGATTTTATTCTCTTTTATTGAATATAGGGATATATTTGTAAAAACCTAATTTCTCAATTCAATCAAGTTTTAATGAATTTTAATAATGAATGATTCTCAAAGAGTATCAATATTAAGCGAAGCACTTCCATATATACAAAGTTTCTCAGGTAGAAAAATTGTTATCAAGTATGGTGGTTCTGTTATGGAGAATGATAATTTAAAAAATGCTTTTTTTAGAGACATTGCACTTTTATCAACCGTTGGGGTTTGTCCGATAGTAATTCATGGAGGTGGACCAGAGATTAATAATTGGTTAAAGAAATTAGAAATATCTCCTAAATTCGAAAATGGATTAAGAATTACTGATCAAAAAACAATGGAAATTGTCGAGATGGTTCTAATGGGTAGAGTTAACAAACAAATTGTAAAAGGGATTAATAAAACTGGATCATTAGCTGTTGGAATATCGGGTCTTGATGGCAACTTAATTCAATCTAGAGAGCTAGGAGATGGGAGCCATGGGTTAGTGGGAGAGGTTACAAAAATCAATCCTGAAATATTAGATCCTCTTATTTCTCAAGGATATATCCCAATTATTTCTAGCATTGGATCAACCCTTGAGGGTATTTCCCATAACATCAATGCAGATTTTGTTGCTGGAGAAATTGCTGCAGCAATAAATGCAGAAAAACTTATTCTTCTTACTGATACGCAGGGTATTTTAAAAGAAAAAGATAACAAAAATAGTCTTGTTGAAAAAACTAATCTCAAAGAGGCAAGAGATTTTATTGATAAAAAAATTGTAACTGAAGGTATGATTCCAAAGACAGAATGCTGTATAAGAGCCTTAGCCCAAGGAGTCAAAGCAGCTCACATAATTGACGGGAGAATAGAACATTCATTACTTCTTGAGATTTTTACAAATTCTGGAATAGGTACAATGATAGTCGCCTAACCTATGAAAACTTATGAGCAAGTTTTAGAAAAAGTAGAACTTGCTTTAGCTAAAGGTGAGTATCATTATTGCATTGAATTTCTTTTGCCCATAATCGAATCATTTCCTTTATCAAGCAAAGAGGGAGTAAATTTAAGAACAATCTTAATTACTGCTCTATGTGGCATCAATAAAAAGGACGAGGCTAAAAGGTTTTGTAAAGAACTTCTAAAATCTTACGATAGTAAGACTAGAGAAAATGCAAAATATTTGATGGAAGTTATAGACTCTCCTGACATTAAAAAGCCAGAAAATTGGAACGTACAGTTTGAAAGCGACCCATCAATTAATAAAAAATCTCTTAACTCACTGCGCAAAAAAAAAAAGGTATTGAAGAAAAAAAAATTTATTAATGTAACTGAGACACCAACTGGTGAAACAAAGCCCTTTCAGAAAGGCTTTTCACTGATCATTTTTTTAATACTATTATTATTAATTCCACTTTTAAGTGGCTGCGTTAAAGTTGAGGACACCCTTGATCTCAGTGAGATTGATTCAATAACCAATAATTTAGTGATAGAAAGTAAATACATAAAGAAATTTCCTTGGCAATTAAAATTTGAAGAGAATATGAAAGATATTTTTCCTGACGCAGAAATTGAACAAGACGAATCAAACTTTTCTTTGAAACATAAAAATCTTAATCTAGAAGATACAAAGCAAGTACTTAAAATCACCCAAAATAAAGCTTTAGAGTTAGCGGGAGGATCAACAAATATAAAAATTAATACTACTCAAAAGAACTTCATTTTTTTTAAAAAATACTTTTACAGATTTGAATTGGATCTAAACTCTATTAAAAATATTGATAATTTAGAACTCATTTTCAAAATAATTCACCCTAATAAAGCTATCCTTAGTGATAAAAATAATTCAAATTTAGAAATCACTAAAAATCTCATAATTTGGAATTTAAATCAAGGGCAGATAAATAGTCTTGAATTTTCTTTCTGGGGCCTCAACAAACTTTTGATTGGTATATCTACTATATTAATAATTATAATATTGGCTTATTTATTAAGATTCTATAGATTTAAATTAGGTACAGATTTGCCTCAACTTCCATCAAAGTAATTACAACTCAGCTGGATTAACATCTATTGTTAAAAAAACATTTTTTGGAATAAGTTTCCATAATATTGATCTATCAGGTAAAGGTATTTTTGTTCCTTCAGGACCATGTATTAATATCTGCCATCTAAATTTTTTGCCGACTTTAGAAATTAAACAAGGAGCAGGACCAATTAATTTCCAGTTATTTTTCTCACAAAAATTTATCAGATATTTTGCAACTTTAGTTGCAACTGATTCCGTTAACTCATAATTTTCACCTGCAAACTTTAAAAGACAAATTTTGCAAAATGGAAATAAATTAGAATTTTTTTTCAATTTTGAAGATTCAATTAAAAATCTTTCGTAATCTCTTTTCTGAAGATATGAAATTACTGGATGACTTGGTTTATATGTTTGAAAAATAACTTTTCCTTTTTTTTGAGCTCTACCTGCCCTACCAGCTAGTTGTAAAAACAATTGCAATGATTTTTCTTCTGCCGAAATATCTGGTCGATGGAGTAATCCATCTGCTGCAATAACTACTGAAAGAGTGATATTGGGTATATCAATCCCTTTTGCTAACATTTGAGTCCCGACAAGAATATCAGCATCACCTTTAGAAAACTTTGAGAGAACATCTCTATGACCATCCTTTCCTGAAGTTGAATCGCGATCAAATCGAAGTACTCTCAAGTAAGGGAATTCTTGATTTAAAAACTCTATAACTCTTTGAGTCCCTATTCCAAAAGGTTTGAAGGCAATTGAATTACATTCTGGACAATGATTGATGAGCCTCGATTTGTGATCACACCAATGACATTTTAACCATTTTTTTCCTTTTGATCCGAGATGTACAGATAAGGGGACGTCACAGTTTGGACAATTTATTAAATATCCACAATTTCTACAACTTAAAAAACCACTATGTCCCCTTCTAGGGATCAAAATTATTGCCTGCTCATTTTTTAAGCTTAGGTTGGAAAGCAAATCTAACAGTTCAGTAGATAAAATTTTCATATTTCCTTTCTTAAATTCATCACGCATATCAATAATCTTTATTTCTGGCGCCTCATTCCTCGATATCCTTTGGCTCATTCGCACCAACTTAAAATTTTTATCATAAACGCAATTTTTCCAAGTCTTCATAGATGGAGTGGCGCTTCCAAAAATTAGCTTTGCTGAGGTCCTCTTTGCCCTCTTGATAGCAACTTCTCTTGCGTCATAACAAGGCATCGGGCTTTCTTGTTTATATGAGATATCATGTTCTTCATCCACTATTATTAAACCCAAATTTTTAATTGGCAGAAATACTGCTGACCTTGTTCCAATTACTATTAAGGGTTCGTTAGCATTGATAATTTTCTTCCAAACCAGAGTTCTATGGCTAGAAGAACAACTACTATGATATTCGTAAACTATATTATTGTTGCTAAACCTGTGATTAAATCTATCAAAAAGTTGAGGAATCAGACCAATCTCTGGGGCAAGTATCAAACAACTTTTTTTATTAAGTAATTGTTCTTCAGCGATTCTCATATAAACTTCTGTTTTACCTGAACCTGTCTCGCCCCAAAGCAGTAAGACATCTCCAGCTTCCATTGCTTTATATTTTTGAAATGCAATTTTTTGTTCATTTGTAAGATTTGGTTTTTTAATCGCAAAATGATCATTTAAAAATAAATTTAATTTTGGGTTTATTGTTTTTTTTCTTTTAGATTTAACAAGATAATCTTTACCAACCATTGAATTGATTAGGGTGTAATTAAATCCAGACTTTACTAATTCAATTTGCCAATTACCTTTTTCAGACAAAGTATTTATTAATAAAAATTCTTTATTGGTTAATTCATTTTTTTTTACATCTAATGGCTTCTTAGTTTCAACCCATATTTGATCCTTTAAACCTTGAGGAATTTTCTTATGTTTTCCAATCCAACCTGGGGGAAATGCAGTTTTAAACATTTTTAAATTACTAACCATATAAAAAAAAGCTAGGGATTTTATCCAATCTCTCCACCAGTCATCAATTATTTTTTTCTGCAAAATACCTTCAACAAACAAATATTTGATACTTTTTCTTCCAGTAATATTTACTTCATCATTATTGATTTTTGAGAAGTTTTCCTTGGAGATCACCAACCCGTTAAATAAACTCCCTCTAAATTTCACGATTACAATATCACCGACTTCTACGCCAAGGTTATTTCCATCGAGATAGTAAAAGCTATCTCTACTACTGCCTATGTCAAGCAAAACCTCTAATCTATAAGAGATATTTGATAACTGATTACTTGCCGGCTTCAAAACTTTTTCTTAGTATTGGATTGTTGAACATTCCACAAAGTGTTTTTGCACATTGTAAGTATCCTGCTCTTAAGGGAGACATGAAGCTTGGATCATTGAATGAAAATTCTAAAATTGATCTGCCTGTCTGAGAAATCCCAAGACTTTTTACTTAAGGTAATCTATAGCACTATTTAAATTTTTCAACAATTTAGAAAACTTTTCTTATTCTCAATTTTGTGAAAAAGTTTTTTAAACATTAAGGGGAACTTTACTACTAAATGTTCAAATAAGCCCTAAATAAAATTTTATCTAGTTAAATTCACCGTAGAAAGGAGTTAATTATGTGTCCAGTCACAGCAGAATCTAAGAATTCCAACCCCAGCTCAAGAAAAAAGATTAACAAAAAAATTAATACAAATTTAGAAACAGTAACTGAAGAAGATAGTAATAATAATAAGAATTTACAGACATCCTCGGCGTTTAACGAAAGCAGTATTGAAAATACTAACGAATTTAGTGATTCTGAAGAAGAAGATAAAGGGCTTGGGAATGTAAAACTTGGCCCAAAAGGAATCTACACTGAAGATTCAATAAGAGTTTATCTCCAAGAAATTGGAAGAATTAGACTTTTAAGACCAGACGAAGAAATTGAACTTGCAAGAAAAATTGCTGATTTACTCCAATTAGAAGAACTGGCAACTCAATATGAGTCAGAAAAAGGGCATTTCCCATCAGTTAGAGAATGGGCCGAGTTAATAGATATGCCTCTTCCCAAATTTAGAAGAAGACTTCTTTTAGGAAGGAGAGCTAAAGAAAAAATGGTTCAATCTAATTTAAGATTAGTTGTTTCCATTGCTAAGAAATATATGAATAGAGGTTTATCATTTCAAGATTTAATCCAAGAGGGAAGCTTGGGTCTAATTAGGGCGGCGGAAAAATTTGACCATGAAAAAGGTTATAAGTTCTCTACATACGCAACTTGGTGGATTCGCCAAGCCATCACAAGAGCAATTGCGGACCAAAGTAGAACTATTAGATTGCCAGTTCACTTATACGAGACAATATCCAGAATTAAAAAAACTACAAAAGTTCTTAGCCAAGAATTTGGCAGGAAACCTAGTGAAGAAGAAATCGCTGAGAGTATGGAAATGACAATTGAAAAATTAAGATTTATAGCTAAAAGTGCTCAACTTCCTATTTCATTAGAAACTCCAATAGGGAAAGAGGAAGACTCAAGACTCGGAGACTTTATAGAGGCTGATATAGAAAATCCAGAGCAAGATGTTTCTAAAACTTTATTAAGAGAAGATTTAGAAGGAGTATTAGCCACCCTAAGTCCAAGAGAAAGAGATGTTCTCAGATTGAGATATGGAATTGATGATGGAAGAATGAAAACTCTTGAAGAAATTGGTCAGATTTTTGATGTGACGAGAGAAAGAATTAGACAGATAGAAGCAAAAGCCTTAAGAAAACTTAGACATCCAAATCGAAATGGGGTTTTAAAAGAATATATAAAATAAAAAAAGTTAAGTATAATTTTTAGCTTTAGAAACTTGCAAAAGAATAGCTTAAAATAGATTGAACTTTATTTTAATTCAAATTCAAAATAATATTTAATGACTAATTTTAAGCTGAAAATAGCTAGTAGAAGAAGTAAACTAGCAATGGTTCAAACTTTGTGGGTTAAAGATCAACTAGAAAAGAATATTCCCAACTTAGAGGTATCTATAGAAGCGATGGCAACTCAAGGTGACAAAATCCTAGATGTAGCCCTAGCAAAAATAGGCGACAAAGGCTTATTTACAAAAGAGCTTGAAGCACAAATGCTCATAGGCCATGCAGATATAGCAGTACATTCTCTAAAAGATTTACCAACCAATTTGCCTAATGGCCTTAAATTAGGATGCATTACAAAAAGGGAGGATCCTGCAGATGCTTTAGTAGTAAACAAACAAAATGACTGTTATAAATTAGAAAACTTTCCTGAAGGTTCGATTGTTGGAACAAGCTCCCTAAGAAGGCTTGCACAATTAAGAAATAAGTACCCACATCTTGTTTTCAAAGATATCAGGGGAAATGTTATTACAAGAATTGAAAAATTAGATGCAGGAGAATTTGATTGTATAATTCTTGCGGCCGCTGGTTTAAAGAGATTAGGTTTTGAATCAAGAATTCACCAGATTATCCCAAGTGAAGTTTCCCTTCATGCCGTTGGCCAAGGAGCACTAGGCATAGAATGTAAATCTGATGATAAAAAAGTTTTAGAAATTATAAATATCTTAGAAGATAAACCCACCAGTCAAAGATGTCTAGCAGAAAGGGCTTTTTTAAGAGAGCTTGAAGGTGGATGCCAAGTCCCAATAGGTGTGAATAGTAAAATTCAGAATGAACAACTTTGCCTTACTGGTATGGTTGCATCTCTTGATGGAGAAAGGCTTATTAAAGATCAATATATTGGCAATATTAATGATCCCGAAGAAGTAGGCAAAGAATTAGCTAAAAAATTAAAGCAGCAAGGTGCCGAAGAAATACTAAACGAAATATTTGAAAAATTTAGAGAAAAATAAAATTACTTAATTTACTAATTTAGGATCAATTTCTTTTTTGTATCTCTCTTCACAATCTTTAATCACTTTAACCGCTTCTTCTATCCCAAAAAAACCATTGACGGTACATGTTCCTGGTTTTTTTAGATCTTTGTAGTGCTCCCAATAATACTTTGTTTCTTTTAACCAATGATCTCCAAGGTCTTCATAACTTGAGATATGATCCATTCTTTTATCATCTGCGAGAACCGCTATTACCTTATCATCGACCTCTCCACCATCATCAAATTTCATCACCCCAATAATCCTTGCTTCCACAATAGATCCGGGTATCAATGGCTCAGTTACCCCAACAATTTCTACATCAAGCGGATCTCCATCTTCATCCCATGTCCTTGGAATACATCCATAAGCAAAAGGATACGCAAGTGATGAATAACCTACCCTATCAAGTTTAAGATGGCCCGTTTCTGTAATTAATTCATATTTATTTATGGTATTAGAGTTCAATTCAACAATAGTGTTTATTATTGTATTTGAGCTATCAGTGAAAGCATTTAGTATGTGCAATAAATTTGGGGTAACCCTGCTTGGGGGCTGATTTAGATTTGCCATCAAGAAATTATTTTTGTTTATCTTACATCCTCACACCTAACCAAATTCTTTAAAAGTAATGTTTCAGCAAAAATCATTTATTTTAGACCTTAAATGATTAATAAAATAGTTTGGCGTTAGTTCTTCATTAGTTACAGCTCTTACCAACTCCATACAATTAACTGATCTGCCATATTTATGTATATTATTTTTTAACCAAAAGATGATCTTTTGATATTCACCATTTTCAATTAAGTTGTCAATTAAACCTATGTCTCTTTCCATTTGAGAAGATATTTGCGCACTGATAACATGTCCTAACAAATATGAGGGGAAATATCCAAACGCCCCTTCACTCCAATGAACATCTTGAAGACAACCTTCTGAATCATTAGATGGTTTAATTCCTAGGAGTTCATCATATCTTTTATTCCATTCTGTTGGAATATCTTCAGCAGGTAACCCTCTTTCAATTAAATCTATTTCAAGTTCGGTTCTTATTAATATGTGTAAGCCATAAGTCAATTCATCCGCTTCGACTCTATTTAATCCTGCTTCCAAATGATTAATAGATTTCCATAGTTCTAAATTATTATTAAGAGAACATCCAGCCGAAACAAATTTGTTAAAAAATCTTTTTGAAAAAGATTTGGATTTAACTATTCTATTTTCCCAAAATAAAGATTGACTTTCATGAATACCCATAGAGGTTGCTTGACCTAAAGGCCAAGCAAACCATTGATGACTTTGAGATGGCAACCCCTGCTCATAAATAGAATGACCCCACTCATGCGCAGTTGCTAAAAAACTTGATAATGGTTCACCTTCAACAATTCTTGTCGTAATCCTGTAATCATTAGGCCCTAATGTAATCGAAAAAGGATGGGGAGATTTACCAACAACAACTAGATCTGTATCTCTCCCAAACTCATCAAGTAATTGAGAACATAAATTATGTTGAGATTCTGGGCTCAAATCCCAGCGATATTTCTTAGGTTTATTAATACCTCTAATCAACTCTGGGAGAGTGTCTTTCAAAGGCTGAAACATTTTATCCAGCCACTTAAAAGTTAATTCAGGCTCAAAGGGTTGGGCTAAAGTTTCCCATGGTGAATATTGATCTGATATTTGTTTTGCCTCTTCAATCCGCAATTTAACTAATTCTTCAAAAAAAGGAAGAAAAATTTTAAAATCTGACTTTTCCTTAGCTTCTTGCCAACTTTCATACCCTTTAGATTTTGCCTTTGCTAGAGACTCAACTAATTTAGGATCTAAATTTCTTTCTCTATTAAATTCCTTCAATAAAAGACTAATATTTCTTTCTTTATCTTTTATGAAAAGTTGATTATCGGAATTTCGTTCAATATCTGCTAGTTCATTTTTAGCAGATTGTATTAAATTAGAAAATTCCTCGGAAGAATTTCTTTCATGCAATACTTTTGCAATATAAGTAAGTTGTTCAGACCTCCAAGAAGCACCTTTCTTTGGCATTCCAGTATTCTGATCCCAATAAAGTGTATTTTGGATTGAACCTAATATTTGTGTTTCTTTAAGGTAAGCACCCAGCTTATTCCAATGAGTTTCAGCCAAAGATTTAAATGGGAATTAAATTTATCTTAAGATAAAAATTTTAATGTCTGCAGTAAAACATGCATCTTTATCCATAATAGGATATTGATTAATTAAGTCTTAACTTATATGGAACAAATATTTTCAAAATTAAATTTCACAACCCATGGCGAGGGTTTTATTGATATCACATATGATTTAAATTTATGTGTTGAAAAAAATAATTTTCATTCCGGAATTTTAAATTTAACTTCACTTCATACAAGTTGCAGTTTAACTATTAATGAGAACGCAGATCCAAATGTACTAAGGGACCTAAAAAAGTATATGCAATCGATAGTTCCCTATGATTCCTACTTAACCTTATCAAAAAATAGAGAAGAAATATCCTATAAACATTATCAAGAAGGGGCTGACGATATGCCAGCACATATTAAAACATCCCTATCAAACACTTGTTTATCTTTGAGTTTTCAAAACGGGAAAATTATGCTTGGCACATGGCAAGCAGTATATTTATGGGAACATCGATTTGATCAAAAGGAAAGAATCATTAATGTACATATAATTGGTGAGAAAAAGTAAGTTATTTATAATGTAATAAGTCAGATTTCTTATTTAATGGAACCCTATCTTTTGCAAGATGAAGAATTGAATGAATTAGTTGTCAAAATACCTGGCTGGGAAATTAAATCTAAACAAATCCAAAGAGAATTTAACTTCGCTAATTTTGTTGAAGCCTTTGCTTTTATGACTAAGGTTGCTTTAATCTGTGAAAAATATAATCATCATCCTAACTGGGAGAATGTTTATGCAAAAGTAATAATTAAATTAAATACACATGATCTAGGAGGTATTACGAATCTGGATCAAACATTAGCTTCGGAAATCAACAAAATTTTCGATCAATAAAAAAATAAACTTATTTTCAACTATTCAAAATGTCTAAAAATTTATTGCCAGTTACTATTATTAGTGGATTTTTAGGTTCTGGCAAAACTACACTTCTAAATCATATTTTAAAAAATCAAGTTGGTATTAAAACAGCTGTTTTAGTCAACGAATTTGGAGAAATCGGAATAGATAATGACTTAATAATAGAAGGCTCAGAAGATATGATCGAATTAAATAATGGATGTATATGTTGCTCTATCAATGGCGAATTATTAAATACCGTATCCAAAGTTTTAGATAGAGCTGAAAAATTAGACTATTTGGTTGTTGAAACAACTGGATTAGCAGATCCATTACCAGTAGCCATGACTTTTGCAGCTGGTGATCTTAGAGAAAAAGTAAGATTAGATTCGATAATCACTGTCATTGATGGAGAAAATTTTGATTTTGAAATTAGTAATACAAGTGTCGCCTATTCTCAGATTTTATATGGAGATATCCTTCTCCTAAATAAATGTGATTTAGTCAACGAAAAACATTTAAAGAAAGTCGAAAAATTTATAAATCAAATAAAAAAAGAACCAAGGATATTGAGATCAACCAATAGTGAAGTTGGATTACAAACAATAATGAGTGTAGGTCTATTTGAAACAGATACTTTTAAATTCGATAAGGATAAAGAAGATTTAGAAGACAATTCCCACGATTACTCTTCTCATTCCCACAATCACTCTTCTCATTCCCACGATCACTCTTCTCATTCCCACGATCACTCTTCTCATTCCCACGATTTGAATAATAATATAGAGGGTTTTACATCAGTTTCTTATGAGACATTTGAACCATTCTCCTTAAGGAAGTTTCAATATTTCTTAGATAATCAAATCTCACAAAATGTATTTAGGGCGAAAGGAATATTATGGTTTATGGAAAGTGATAGAAAACACATTTTTCACCTATCTGGAAAACGATTTTCTCTAGATGATGAAGAATGGACAAAAGAAAAATCTAACAAGATAGTATTAATTGGTAAAAACTTAGATCATCAAACTATTAAGAAACAACTTTCATCATGTAGATTTAGTACAGATTAGTTGTTAACAAATTAGGGTTTAATTAATTTTTGAAAATACTTATTAAAGGATTTAAAAAAGCATTAACCGAATTAAAACTTTTTTATTTTACTTCGTTTATTGTCGCACTTTTAGTAATCATTCCAATTTCCAATTTTCTTCTTGAGGGAGTCCAATATGTTGTAAGTGGGAATTTTTCATTAGGCATTGCTGGAGGAGAAGAGGTATTAGAAACTTTAAAAGTTTTAGTACTAACAAGTTTTTTTGGAGGAGGATTAGGCACTTTAAATGGATGGTTACTTTCAAATTGTGATTTTAAGTTCAGAAAAGTTCTCCGTATTTGTCAGCTCATTCCACTAGCCGCCCCAGCATACCTAATAACAGCTGTTTTGCAGGATTTAGGAAGTATTTTTGGGTATCAAGTAACCGG
Source organism: Prochlorococcus sp. AG-424-P18 (assembly GCA_003213235.1). Lineage (GTDB taxonomy): Bacteria > Cyanobacteriota > Cyanobacteriia > PCC-6307 > Cyanobiaceae > Prochlorococcus_A. The sequence goes on from QCNJ01000007.1 coordinate 35,522, forward strand.
TTTATGGTGGGGTGTATTGATACTTTCAATTTCTACTTACCCATATGTATTCATTCTTGCTAACGAAAGTTTTAATAAATTTGGAGTTAATCAAATAAATGCTAGTAGAGGATTAGGAGTTGGGCCATGGCGGAGCTTCTTTAAAATCGCTTTCCCAATGGCGTTACCAGCATTAATAACAGGAATAAGTTTAATGTGTATGGAAGTAATGAATGAGTTGGGTACATTTGCATTATTAAATATTCCAAGTATTTCTACAGGCATAGCCGAAAATTGGATAATTGAGGGTAATCCAAAAAGTGCTATTGGACTATCTTTGATAGCTTTATTAATAATTTTCACATTAATTATTTTTGAAAAATTCTCGAGAAGAAAATCCAAAAGGTGGAGTGAAAATCCTGCATCAAAAGACTCTCAAGGGTGGGAATTAAAAAAAACAAGAGCTCTTTTAGCAATAATAATATCTTTATTTCCTCCAATTTTCTCTTTTGGAATTCCATGTTTTTGGGTTCTGCTCAATATCGATCAAATTCAAAAAGGGTTATCTATAGAATTACTTACACTATCGTTCAGGACAATAAGTCTAGGATTTTTTACTGCATTAATAACGATGTTATTCTCTTTAATAATTTCCTTAGCAAGACGTCCAAATAAGAGCTTATTACTAGGACTAATAACAAACCTTGCGGGAATAGGTTATGCAATTCCAGGCACTGTTTTAGCTTTATCCCTAATAAGCATTTCTTCTCCAAAATTCAATTTCATTGCTATTTGCTTGCTAATTTGGGGTTATCTTGTTCGATTTCTAACTATTTCTAAGGGTTCTATTGATTCAAGTCTTGAGAGAATTTCTCCTAGTCTTGATGAAGCTGCACTTGGACTAGGAGAGAATTGGCTTGGAATCATCAAAAGAATTCATCTACCTCTTCTTCAGGGACCAATATTCGTAGGATCACTTTTAGTTTTTGTAGACACGATAAAAGAATTACCCATAACCTTTATTTTGAGACCATTTGATTTTGATACATTATCTGTGAGGATATATCAATATGCTGGAGATGAAAGAATGGTAGAGGCGATATTACCAGCTATTCTAATCATGATTTTAGGCCTTATTGCATCAATCAAATTGATACCAAGTTTAGAGAAAAAAAACTAAATTCTTTTAGAAAGTTTTCTTATTAAGAAAGGTAGGCTTAAGAACAAATCTGCCGAGGTAGATATAAACCTAAAATAAACTAAGCTAATAAGAATTATATTTTGTGGAATACTTTTGCCCACAAGTAAAAGGAGGCAAGCCTCAAAAACGCCAACTCCTCCTGGAGCTGCAGGGACTACCAAGCCTAAAGACCAGGACAAAGAAAAAATTACCAATAAAAATATAATGTTCAGAGTATGACTCGCATAAAAAGTATTTAAGCAAATATAAAACCCAATAAATTTAGATAAAACAAATCCAATTTCAAAAAATAAAGCTCTAGTAGGGAAAAATGAAATTATATTTATTTTTTTTTTAAATTGGCCATTTGAATTTGGGATTCTCAAAACCTCAAATGCTTTTCCCTTAAGAGACCCTAATCTTTTTAATATCAGAAAAATAAATTTTCTATTTAGGAATACCAAAGGAATAATTAAAAAAAAATAAAATGGTGAAAACAGCAATCCCATCGATGCCAAGAGAAAAGATCCGCTCAACATAAAATATGGTTCTATAAGTGTCGAATACAAAGCAATCTGAGGATTACTTATTTTTTTTATAAAATTAAATCTTTCAACAAAATGCCAAACCCCTCCAGGAACGTACTTAAGAATATTGGTTAAAACATAAAAAGAGACTAGATTATTACTTTTAAATTCTTTCCCAAACCATTTAACAATATATTTCCATGCATAAGCGTTTAGGTAGATGCTTAAAATACAAAATAAAAATGATAAAAATAGATTAATTCCATTTCTTTCTAAATTGACATCAAAAGAAATTTGATCAATATTATCAAAAAAATAGATGCAAAAATAGGACAAGCTTGTAATAAAGAAAATAATCTTTAAACAGCCAAAATTAATATTTTTAAAGAACTTCGAATATTGTTTATTTCTTTTACTAAATCTCATTTCCAGTTTTCAAATGCTCTAAAGTTCTCACTTGACTCTTTTATTTTTTTTCTTATTTCGTCAGATGATATTTTATGCTCTTGTTGTATTCTCAAAACTTCATCATTTTCTGGTTTAATAGTTATTGATCCATCTGGTTTCATAGTCTGTTTAACTTTTATATTTCCAAAAGTCGTTGAACATTCTCCTCTCCTTCTAAGTAATATCCACCTAGATTGTGTTCTTTCACGAACTCCAATGGTATTGGAATAATCAAACCATAAGCGCCTAAATAATTCTTTTTTCTCTATTGGCAAAATTACTTGAATAGAAAATCCCATCCTATTTTTTTTCATATTAATAGCTTGATAAGATACGTCGTACGCCCCCTCAATTCTCAGTTTCTCTATAAAATTAGATATATCTTCGGGTGTTTGATCATCAATCCATGCTTCTTGAACAGATATCTCTTCACACTTTGGACTAATTTGTTTATTCAAAGACGAATCCTCAAATGAATAAATTTTATAAACTCTCACCAAATTTGGGAATGGAAATTTTAGGTTACCAATTCCTACTCCATAAGAATTAATAGAATATTTTGAAGGAGGTTGAAGATAATCGACTAAATTTGAAAGTAAAGCTATGCCTGTTGGTGTAGATAGTTCACCCTCTATTGAGTCAAAGCTTGATAAAACTTTAATATTTGTTTGTCTAATTAGCTCTATTACAGCAGGAGGTGGTACAGATAATTTTCCGTGTTCAGTTTGAATAAAACCTTTCCCCAACATTGGTTCATTACAATAAACCTTATTTGGATTTAAGTAATTCAATGCAGCGCATACTCCTATAATATCCACTAATGAATCTATAGCTCCAATTTCATGAAAATGAACATCTTCACAACTAATGCCGTGAACTTTTCCTTCTGCACTTGCTAAGGATTCAAATACTTCATAAATTAATTGCTTAAATTTTTCTTCTAAGGGCCCATTTGCAATAAGTTCTTTAATACTTCTCCAAGTTCTTTTGATAGGACTACAACCAATACTCTCAACCTTTGCCTTTATCCCGCGGATTGAACAACTTTTTGATTCTTTAAACTCTAGATGAAATAAATCTTGTAATCCAAGATCTACAAGAGGTTGTTCAATGACTTTTTTAGGCACACCTAAATCATAAAAAGCTCCTAACAACATATCTCCAGAGATGCCTGGTGAACATTCAATTAAAACATCTTCCATAAATCTAAGATTTCTTGATTGGTAAAAGTGAGATAAAAATCAACTTTTTATTCTAATTATTTTTAGATAAATCTTTTTCAATAACTTGGTAATTTATTAATTTCAAAGAATTTCCATCTCTGATGACATCTAAACTTACAAAACTATTAAGAAGTTCAAGAGAAAGCTCTCCTTTAATGACTAATTTGAAATTTTTATTTTTTAGATTCTTTAACTTTGGGGCAGAACAGATCTTAATCACTATTTCTTTCTTAGGAGTATTTACAAAAACCAATTTCCCTCTGATGGAAAAATAATTATCTTTTAAATCTAATTCCTCTAGTAATTTCGAAAAATTTGTTTTTGAAGAATTATTTTGAAAATCATTAAGCTGATAAGGATCCCAGATGCCTGCGACCTGTAAATGCAAGGTTTGTGTATTTTTATTCTTTGGATAAACAATCCAAAAATAACTTTTGTTTAGATCAATGTGCTTCTTTAAAAGAGATAATGTTTTTCCTAAGACTACTGTTTCAATTTTTTCACCATTTTTATCAGTTAAAAAGCCTCTATTTAATTGCTTACTATCATTGGGAACAAATTTACCATTAACGATACCAATTGCCCTGTATTGCAATCGATTAGAAACTTTTGGAATAGGATTTTTTAACATATTAAAATTTGAAGTAACAATTTATCGTATTAATTTTCTTATTTTTCCTCCAAACTACTGAAGGACTCTAACGCATCGTCTATAGCGTCAGAGGGATTAGTGGCATCATTCAAGCTATTGTATCTCCTAATCATTTCCACAATTTCATAAGGATTAGTTGGAAAAACTGAACTATCCTCGTCTGTTTTAGTTGAGTTATCAATTTGCAATTCCTCAAAAGCATATTCAGCATTTAAGGAGTAAAGTTTTAAAGGAATTAGAGTGATTAGAAAAACGAATAAAGTTATTTGTTTAAATTGTTTTTTGAAAAAAGGTAATTTCATTTTATTTAATTTCAATATACTTTTATTCCAAAAATTTTTGCTACTTTAATTTTACATAATTTAGTAAAAAATTGTTAATAGCAACTTGGAATGTTAACTCTATAAGAACTAGGCTTACGCAAATAATAGATTGGATCAATCAAGTCCATCCAGATGTTCTATGTTTGCAAGAAACAAAAGTGACTGATGATAGTTTTCCCTGTGAACCTTTCAGTAAATTAGGATATTTTGTAGAGGTTTTCGGACAAAAGTCCTACAATGGCGTAGCTATTATTTCTAAAGTAAAACCAGAAAATGTTAAGAAGGGGTTTTACGATTGTACCGACTGCGATCAAAATATCGAAATTTTCCAGAATCAAAAAAGATTAATTTCAGGAGAAATTTATGGTATAAGGTTCATCAATGTCTATGTACCTAATGGCTCATCATTAGAATCCGATAAGTTTGAATACAAAATTAATTGGTTGAGTTGTTTAGCTTCTTTTTTGGATGAGCAAGAAAAAAAAGGAGAATTAATTTGTCTAATGGGTGATTTTAATATTGCTCCATCTAATTTAGATATTCATGATCCCAAAAAATATGAAGGAGGAATAATGGCATCTAAAAAAGAGAGAAATGCACTAAATAATGTTCTGAAAGGAAGATTTATAGATTCTTTTAGGATTTTTGAGAAAAGCACTGGTCATTGGAGTTGGTGGGATTACCGTAATAACGCATATGAATTAAATAAAGGTTGGAGAATAGACCATATTTACATCAGCAGAGAACTATCATCAAAACTTAAAAGCTCAGTCATAGACAGCTTACCCAGGGGGAATTTACGGCCAAGTGATCACGCTCCAGTGATGATTGATCTAGACTTGGATGATGCTAATTTAGATTTTTTTGAAGATGATGATAATTTTTTAGAAATATAAATAAAGTGAATAGAATTTTTAAATATCTGAAAACACTTATTAATAAAGACTTATTTAGAGTTAACTTAATTTTTATTGCTATTTCCCAAAAATAAATTATTTACAATCCAAACTATCGCAATAAAAATATCATAATGTAGAATTTCAATCTGATTGACAAAATTTTTACTTATTTCTAATTTAGAACATGACAAAATTTTTCACAAAGCTTTCTTTACTTAAATTGTGACTGACATATTAAATTGCCCCCAATCAGAAGAAGTTTTCTCCGCTGCCCAAGATTTAATGCCCGGGGGTGTTAGCTCTCCAGTAAGAGCTTTTAAGTCTGTTGGAGGACAGCCAATTGTCTTTGATAGAGTGAAAGGGCCTTTTGCTTGGGATATCGATGGGAATAGATATATTGACTATATAGGCAGTTGGGGTCCAGCTATATGCGGACATGCCCACCCAGAAGTCATAACTGCATTGCAGGAAGCCATAGAGAAAGGTACCAGCTTTGGGGCTCCCTGCGTTTTAGAGAACAAACTTGCCGAGATGGTTATAGATGCTGTTCCATCTGTAGAAATGGTTAGATTTGTGAATAGTGGGACTGAAGCATGTATGGCTGTTTTAAGGCTTATGAGAGCTTTCACTGGAAGAGATAAAGTGATTAAATTTGACGGTTGTTATCACGGTCATGCAGATATGTTTTTGGTAAAAGCAGGATCAGGTGTAGCTACGCTTGGATTACCCGATTCTCCGGGAGTTCCAAGATCAACAACTGCTAATACATTAACAGCACCCTACAATGATCTTGAAGCAGTAAAAAAATTATTTTCTGAAAATCCTGATGCTATTGCAGGAGTAATTCTTGAGCCTATTGTTGGTAATGCTGGCTTTATTACCCCTGAACCAGGATTCTTAGAAGGATTAAGAGAATTAACTACTGAGAACGGATCTTTATTGGTTTTTGATGAAGTCATGACTGGGTTCAGGATCAGTTACGGTGGTGTCCAAGAAAAATTTGGGGTTACTCCTGACTTAACTACACTTGGAAAAGTAATTGGTGGCGGCCTACCTGTTGGAGCTTATGGCGGCAAGAAAGAAATAATGTCAATGATCGCTCCTTCAGGACCAGTTTATCAAGCAGGTACTTTGAGCGGGAACCCGCTTGCAATGACTGCTGGAATAAAAACTCTTGAGCTACTGAAGCAAGAAGGCACTTATGAAAAATTAGATGCAATTACATCTAGATTAATTGAAGGGATAATTCAATCTGCAGAAAATAATGGAATCGCTATTAATGGAGGGAATGTAAGCGCTATGTTTGGATTTTTCTTATGTGATGGGCCGGTAAGGAATTTTAATGAAGCAAAAGCAAATGATGCTGAACTTTTTGGAAAGTTGCACAGAGAGATGCTAAAAAGAGGAATATACTTAGCTCCCAGTCCCTTTGAGGCTGGCTTCACTTCACTTGCTCATAGTGATGAAGAAATTGATAGAACCATTGAGGCCTTTGATCAAGCCTTTAAAATTATTAAAAGCTAACTATCTGGTACTTAAAAAATATTTAAAAATTAAACAATAAAAGATAAATAAATTTATTTAATTATCTTCTACCACCAACTATTACTGGAGGACTACCTCCTTCAGAACCTGGCAGGCCAGGAACAACTTGTGTACTACCATCCCATTTATCTAGAAATAGTTTAAAAAGGACTTGATCGTCAAGACTTCTATTAAGTGTTTCGTACCTAAGAGCTTCTTGTTCTGCGATTTCCACTTCTGTTTTTGCTCTTAAAAGCTGCTGACCAGCTATTTGTTTTTGTTCGATAGCAGCTCTATATTCCTCTGCAATCTCTAATCCAGTAAGATCTAAACTTTTAACATCTACATAATCAAATGAATTTAATTCTTGAGCGACAGTATCACCAACTTTTTCTGAAATTACTGCAAATTCAGTAGCGATTGTCTCTAGCTCATATTGAGAAAATACTGATTTAAGAGCTTTAAGTAAAGATGGTTGAACAATTTTTTGATAAACATCACTATTTCTACTAGCAATTGTGGCAAAAATTCTTCCAGCTTCATTAGGTTTTACAGAATATTTAACTGTAGCTGTAGCTCTTATTACTTGAAGATCTTTTGTAAGAGTTTCAAACTTTTCGGGTTGAACTTGAGTTTTTATATCAAATGGATATACAGACTGAACAAATGGAAGTTTAAAATTTAAACCAGCTCTTCTAGAGGGACCACTTACTTTCCCTAGTGTTGTTACAACTGCAACTTGTCCAGAGGGGACAACAAAAAGAGACTGTGTAAGCAAAAGAAACCCTGTAAAAGAAAGTACAATCAAAAGGGTTGTCGTTCCACCAGGACCTGTAGGCGTTACATTTTTAAAAGATGTTGACATTAAATTTTTTCTTTTAATCAATCATATTTAATCTAATTAATTAGTGCACTAATAAGAATTTAATTAAAATAATTTTTTAATAATTGAAAAAAGATAACTATATTTTGTATTAGATATTTGATTTAAATTCTTGCAAAAGTTGTAAATAAAGGTCCTCATCTATCTCTCTAATGTCATACTCAGAAGGCAAAACACCGTGCTTATGCTCATGAACTGCCATCCAACAAAATTTCTCAATTTCGCCACTTGAAAAACGAGGATATTCTTTTACTTTTTTCAATAGTGTTTCAATAAGTGATTCTGAATAATCTTCCATATTTAGGACAATTTTACATAAGATCTTATCTAAAGTTATTAGCCTTTAGGGGAATATTCAAAGACTCTTCTAAGTCACTTAGAATTTTTATTGCCAGTTGAAGATCATTTTTGCTCTTACTTGAGACTCTAAGAGTTTCTCCGTTGATACTGACATTAATTTTTTTTATTTGATCTCTAATATTTTTACTAATTTTTTTTGCTATTTCTTGTTTAATTCCCTGTTTTAATAGGATTGTCTGTTTCACTTTATTACCACTCACTACCTCAATATCACCGTAGTCAAAAATTTTTAAAGATAAGTTTCTTTTTATTGCCTTTTGTCTAATTATGTCATTAACAGCATTTAAGGTAAGTTCACTATTAGTCGTTATAAAGATATTTTCTTTCTCTAAATCAACTTCCGTATCTGTGGCTTTCAAATCATATCGCTGAGAAATTTCTCTTTTTACTTGATCCAAGGTGTTTACTAATTCCTGTCTCTCAAAATCAGAAACCACATCAAACGAAAAACTTTCTGCCATCTTAAATTTTTAAAGCTAAATATTATTAGCATAAATCATCTTTTGAAAACGGAAAATTAATTAATTTAATCAAAAAATAATAAACTGACCACTTTCCCCATTTCTTCCGCACATCTACAACTATTAAGTAAGGTTTCACTATCGTGGAAAGCAAAACAGATTAATTGATCGCACCTAGTGATAATTTCTTGATTACAAAGACTACTTGCAAGTGGCAAAGGTAATTCGTCATTTTCACTTTTTTCGACCAAATGCATAACCCTTTCAAGTTGATCCTTTATTTCGGGTATTTGTCTGTCAAGGCTTTGTGGTAGTAAAACAGTTAATAATGATGGATTAATATCTAATACAGCACGAATAACTGCTGCATTAACCCCTTGAGACCCAGATGTAAGAATATTATGCCCTTCCTCTGCTAAGGACCTTGCTATCAACTCGATCAAGTGGATATCGACAACTGGTACATGTCTACTACCTAAAAAAGCAATCCTCCTTTTTCCATTATCTTGGAGTTTTGCAAGTTCTTGAGCTAAGGCATCCACGCCTTCTGTTGCTGGTAGATCTAAAGAGCGACTCAAAATAAAATGGTTCCTATATTTGAAATTAGCATTTATCTGAAAAATTGCAGGGAAAATCTATCTTTTCGAGAATTCTTTTTAGATTTACATGTTCCTGGACTAATTGGACAGCATAAGAAGCTTTAATGGATTCATGTATTCTGACATGGCCAAAAGCTTGTTCAATTATTTCCACGGAGGCAAGAGTATCTAGTTCCACCTTTAGAATTGGCACCTCCAATTCTTCTGCTCTATGAATCAATTGTGATAGAGGCTCCCCCAAACCAGTTAAAATTAGGCATTGCGTCGAAGCTTCCAAAGCCGCAAGTTGGATATCAGTTCTATCTGCACCAGTAACTACAGCCATATTTCGTCTTCTTCTAAAAAATTCCATTGCAGAATTTACCCCCATTGCACCAATACTTAATGTCTCAACAAGTAATTGATCTTTTTCAGGGCAACAAATTACTTGGGCATCTAGTCTTCTTACAAGCTCTCCAACTGTGACACTTCTTAGTAGTGGTGATTTAGGCATTACTCCAAACACTTCAATATTTAGATCTTTAAGAGAGGGTATAATTTCATTTTTGACTTTTTCGACTTCTTGAGGCAAAACCCCGTTAAGGACAACTCCTGCCAAATGCTCTCCTAATTGTTTTTTTGCATCAAGTAGTGCATCTATGCTTTTACAATCTTCCCATAAGTTTACAATTAAGACTTTCGCATCTAAATTCTTAGCTAGTTGTGGGAGACTTAAACCATAAATCATTCCTTCATGCAGACTTCCAGCAGCTTCTAAAATATTTAATCCTTCAAAATCATCTTTAACCAATGCCTCAATTTGATCAAAACCTTTTCCTGGTAGTAAATCTTTATTAGCAATTCTTTTTTCGGCTGATATATTATCCAACAATCCCACTGAAGAAATTAAATTCTCCTCTTTGATATTTAATGTAGAACCAATAAACTTAACATCATCATCTATTAATCCTTCATAAGACATTGAAGGTAGATTAGTAAGTTCGATACATGTTGCTAATGGTTTACCGATGCGTACTTTTTTTTTCTCATGTAAGAGTCTCTTCGCTATCCCCAGAACCATTGCAGACTTACCACTAAATGGCTCACATGAACCAATTAACAATATATCGCTCATAATTTAATCAGTAAAATTATTCTCCATAGATTCAAGATAATATTTTTTTGGAACTAAACAAATATTTATTTATGAGTTTTAATCAAATAAATAAATATTTTTTTGGTAAATTTATTTTAGTTCTTTGATATTTCATTAAAATAAGGCAAAATGATAAATTCAAAGAGAAACAAAAAGACTATTGGGATTACTGGAGCTTCAGGGGCGCTAGGAAAAGAACTGACGAAGTTGTTTCGAGAGAAAGGATATAAGGTGATTGGATTTACTCACAGTAAAAATGACTCTAAATTAGATCTTCAATCTCCCAATGAATGGATTAAATGGGAATGTGGAAAAGAATCGACATTAAAAAAACATTTAAATAAAATAGATATTTTAATTTTGAATCACGGTATCTACAATCTGAGTAGAAATAATATGAATTATGAAAATTCAATAGAAATAAATGCATTGAGCCAATTCAAATTATTAAATTTATTTGAAGATATTGCCCGAAGAAATGAGTTAAATATAACAAAAGAGATATGGATAAATACATCTGAAGCAGAAATATTGCCAGCCTTTAATCCATCATATGAGATAAGTAAATCCCTGATAGGGCAATTAGTCTCTTTCAAAAAAAATCTTCTGGACAAAGATACAAAGAATAAACTAATTATTAGAAAAATCATCTTAGGGCCTTTTAAATCAGAACTAAATCCTATCGGAATTATGAGTCCCAAATTTGTATCAAAAAAGATTTATGAACTAGCTAATTCCAAAAACTATTTAATAATAATTAGTCCAAACCCTTTAACTTACTTACTTTTCCCACTGAAAGAATTTTTTAATTTTTTGTATTGCCAAATTATTTATAAATACAAATCTTAGAGCTTAGAAATCTCTATCTGTCAATATTTCAATCCCATCTTTTAAAACAACAATTGTATGCTCCCATTGTGCAGACAATTTTCCATCTTTTGTTATTACAGTCCATCTATCATTTAATGTTTTACAAAATTTAGTTCCCTCGTTCACTATAGGTTCTACTGCTAATGTCATTCCCTCACGAAGGACCACATTGGGCAATTCTTTGGTCCGGAAATTAAATACCGATGGCTCTTCGTGAAGATTTCTTCCAACTCCATGCCCTGTATAGTCTTCAACTACACTAAAACCATTTTTTAAAACAATATCCTCAATTTCCCCCGCTACATCGAGAAGAGTATTTCCTGCCTTTATTTTCGACAACCCCGCATACAATGCTTTATGAGCTATATCACTAAGATTTTGAGCCTTTGAACTAACTTCCCCTACACAAATTGATATACAACTATCGCCATGGAAGCCGTCTAAATAGGCCCCTGTATCAATTTTTACTAGGTCACCATTTTTAATTATTTTATTTTTATTTGGTATTCCGTGAACAACTTCATTATTAATACTAGAACAAATACTAGAGGGGAAACCATGGTAGCCTTTAAAACTTGGCACAGCTCCAAAACTTCTTATCCTTTTTTCTGCGAAATCATCTAAATCTTGTGTACTCATACCAGGTTTAATTAGATCATTGATTTCCCTGAGAACTGTTGCTACTATCCTGCTAGATTTTTTCATCAGATTTATTTCACGTGCAGACTTTATTTCAATCCCTCTTCTTCTCTGAATAAAAGGAACTTGATCATTAGCCTTAGAATTATTTTTATTTAATAAAAGATCTGCAAAATGTCTCATTGGAATAAATAATAGTAATAGAAAAATATCTTCAAAATAGCCATTATGGACTTGGCTATCTCAAATCTATCAATAACGATGGGAAAGAAACAAAAATGAAAACTTTATTTAATTCTAGGCAATTTCACAAGGCTTTGGCGCCTTGGGTTTTTCTCCCGTTGTTTATGTCTTCAATTACCGGCGTTCTCTATAGGGTTTCAAAAGATTTATTAGGTTACTCTAGAGAACAAGTTCATTGGTTAATGTCTCTCCATGAGGGAGAATGGCTAGGTGATAATGGGGAATTAATATACGTAATATTAAATTCCCTTGGAGTTTTATGGATGCTCATAACGGGATTCCAAATGTTTTCAAAAACAATTTCATTTTCCAAAAAGGTTACTAAAGGCGAGTCAAAAGGTTAAGATATAAAACTTGTAGGATAAAAAAGACCAAAATGGCTAAAGAGAAACAAGAGAAGGAATTAGAAACCGGCACTAATGCTGACGCATCAGTTGATGTGGCAGTTGAACAAAAAGCAAAAAACATGGTTTCTAAAACTACGCAAACCTTAAGCGCATCAAATCTTATTAAGGAATTTGAGAACGAACAATTAAAAAAAGAATTACCTGAAATATATGTTGGGGACACTGTTAAAGTTGGAGTTAAAATTACAGAAGGTAATAAAGAAAGAGTTCAACCTTACGAAGGCGTTGTAATCGCAAAAAGGCACGGAGGTATTCACCAGACTATTACAGTTAGGAGAATTTTTCAGGGTATAGGTGTTGAAAGAGTATTTATGCTACATAGTCCACAGGTTGCCTCTCTAAAAGTTGAACGTAGAGGTAAAGTAAGAAGAGCTAAGTTATTCTATCTTAGAGATAGAGTAGGAAAAGCTACTCGCGTAAAACAACGCTTTGATCGATAAAGTTGTAAATTAATCAACTTATTGGTCACAAAGACGCTTATAATTATTTAAATGCGTCGTTAGTTCAGTTGGTAGAACGCAGGTCTCCAAAACCTGATGTCGGGGGTTCAAGTCCTCCACGACGCGTTTAATCAACACTATGTAAATCATTTTTCATAAGATGGAGTTAGATCTTCAACCTGGGGACGTAGTTAAAGTCCTCGAATCAGCAGCTTTGGGATGGGTTCGTGCAAGAGTTATCAGAGTTAAGTCTGGTGGGAGAGTTGTCGTACAAAGTGACCAAGGCAGAGAATTTACTGCTAGAGGTAATCAAGTTAGGTTGATCGAACCTGCTGGTTTTAGACCTCAAAAATAAATGGTTGTTTATACTAGGACAGTTTAAAAACTAATTATTTCTGTAAATCCTCAAATAAAAAAATTTTTTTTATTACAACCCCATAAATTAAGTATTATGATCTGATAATTTTAAGAATGAAGTTCTAAATAAATTTAAATTTAGAACAAGACTCTGGGACCGTAGTTCAACTGGTTAGAGCACCGCCCTGTCACGGCGGAAGTTGCGGGTTCGAATCCCGTCGGTCCCGTTTTTTCTAAAAGAAACTTGGAAAAGCGTTTAAGACTAGCCCCGAGTCCAACGGGTTTATTTCATATCGGGACAGCGCGAACTGCACTATTCAACTGGTTGTATGCACAAAAAATAGATGGAAAATTTCTTATCAGAATAGAAGATACAGATTTTCTTCGATCTAAATCTGAATATACAAAAAATATATTAGAGGGCTTGAAATGGCTTGGACTTAAATGGGATGAAGAACCTATAAAGCAAAGTGAACGAATTTCTATTCACAAAGGTTATATCAAAAAGCTATTGGAATGTGGAGCTGCATATAGGTGCTTTACCACAGAAGATGAGATTTCTGAATTAAGAGAAGAACAAAAAAGGAAGGGATTACCTCCAAAGCATGACAATAGACACAGAAGCCTTTCAAAAGAAGAAATAGAAACATTCATATCCCAAGGTAGGACTTCAGTAATAAGGTTTAAGATTGATGAAAAAATAGAAATTAAATGGCTAGATCAAATAAGAGGCGAAATTAAATGGCAAGGGAAGGATTTAGGTGGTGATTTAGTTTTATCAAGAAGGGCTAAGGGATATGAGATTGGAGATCCTTTGTATAATCTCGCAGTTGTAGTTGATGATAATTTCATGAATATTACTCATGTTGTAAGGGGTGAAGACCATATCTCGAACACTGCAAAACAAATATTGATTTATAAAGCATTAAATTTTAATTTGCCTACTTTTTCGCATACACCCTTAATACTCAATAGCGAAGGGAAAAAATTATCTAAGAGAGATTGCGTTACTTCAATTGACGAATTTAGAGAAATGGGATATTTACCTGAAGCCTTATCTAATTATATGGCCTTTTTAGGTTGGTCTCCAAAATCTGCCGACAGAGAAATACTTTCACTTGAAGAGATATCTGAAATTTTTGACTTATCAGAAATAAATAAAGCTGGAGCCAAATTTAGTTGGGAAAAACTCAACTGGATTAATTCTCAATATATAAAAAATATGGAATCAACAAAGTTAAGTGAGATCATTAGGAAATACTGGGATGATAATGATTGGGAGCCGCCATCTCAAGAATGGGCATATAAATTAACAATCTTGATTAGAGACTCTATGACTCTTTTAAAAGATTCAATTGATCAATCAAAACCATTTTTCTTGATACCTATAATTCAAAAAGAAGGTCAAGATTTTCTGGAAAACAGGGATAGCAAATTATCTCTTAAACTAATCTTAGATTATTTAATTGAACAAAACACTATAAAACTAAATAAAGAGAAAGCAAAAAAAATAATAAACGAAATCTCAAATAAGCATAATATTAAAAAAGGGATATTAATGAAATCATTAAGAGTAGCCTTTTTTGGATCTCTTAGTGGGCCAGATTTAATTCAAAGTTGGGAGCTTTTCGCAGAGAGTAAAACTGATAGGACTCGAATTGAAAGATGTCTTTAATCAATCAAAATTAATTTTTTTTGCCTAATTCAAGTCTATTTGCTAAAGGTTTAGCTGAAAGTCCTTGTATTCCTACTGTCATCAAAATAGTAAGAAAAACTAAACCCTGGAGACGGCCAGCCCCAAGGATACCAGCCTGCTCTAATCTGATAGAAAAAAGAGAAGCTACAGCTGCAGTTACAATACCTCTTGGGGCTAACCAGGCTAAAAATATTTTTTCTTTTGAGTTCAAGTCTCTCCCCATTGTTGCTATCCAGATAGAGATAGGGCGAACAATTACCATCAACATAAAAACGCAAACAACCCCTCCCCAGCCAAGCGGACTTAATTCACCCCAAGAAACGTCAGCAGCCAAAAGAGGGAAAAGAACTGTTATTGCTAATTGAGCTAATTCGCCTATTAAATTATCCAATCTTTCCTTATCTATAACTTCTCTTTTCCCTACAATAAAACCTGCTGCGACAGAAGCAGGCAAGCCTGATTCTGGTAAAAAATATTCGCAAATTCCATACACAAGGAAAATAAATCCAAGGGTAACTTGAAGCTCTATACCAAATGAAGCTCCATTTTTTATTTTTTTTAAAATTTCTGATAGTAACCATCCTGCACTTAATCCGATTAAGACTCCTCCCCCTAATCTTTGCATTAATGCTATAAATACATCGTTAATCCCACGTAAGTCCCCTAAAGTAAGTTCTAAAAGCAGTAATGCGAGCACTGCACCAATTGGTTCAAGCAATAACCCCTCAGCTTTCAAAACTTCCGAAAGAGGGGAAGATAATTTTATTTGTTCTACTAATGGAGAGACAACTGTTGGTCCAGTAGCTAGAACGATCGCACTATATATGCCCGCAACTTGCCATGAGAGGCCTGCCAGCCAATGAGCAATAAAAATTCCAGCTGCTAATGAAATAAAGAGTCTTACTAATGAAATTTTCAAAACAGTATTTCTTATATTCCCCTCAGGCAGTTTTAAATTTAGTCCCCCTTCAAATAGAACCAAACAGACTAGAAGTCCAACAATAGTTTCAAGACCTTGTCCGAGATCTAAAGGCTCAACCAATCCTAAACCTGATCTTCCTATGAATAATCCGGAAAGCAATAAAATAACAACACTTGGGAATCCCGTAAAAGATGAAAATAATCGAGCAAAAGCACCTGCAAATACAGTTATTCCCCAAAGTAATCCAAGCCTTTCAGGCGTCATAAAAAATTATAAATAATAGAAATATTTATTATTTTGATTAAATCAATAATATTATCTGAAGTCCAATAAATACAATACTTATTAATTAAATTAATCGGCTTAACAAGAGAAATTTTTATTAAATCTTTAAAACTACTTTTAAAAAATTAATTTTATTTCTTTTAAGAAAACTGGTTTATTAAAGCAATAATTATAAAAATAATTCCTATACCAACAGTTGCCATCCTTCCATTCCATATTTCAGCTTGAGGGGTAAAACCTCTTTTCCACAAATTCAGTTCCTTTTTATCAACGAAGTTTTTTTCTTCTTTAATCTCGATTTTAGATTGTTTGTTCATTGAACTCAGAAAGGAGGGTTTTCTTCATAAAGGGTATTTGCTTGTTCAATTGATAGTCTTCCAGAGACACCTAATTTAATGGAGCTTAAATGATCCTTAAATTTGATCCTGAACAACGCCGCCGCTCCAATCATTGCCGCATTATCTGTACAAAGATTAAGAGGAGCCAAATGAACTTTAATTGATTTTTTACTAGCTTCACTAATCATCATTTTTCTTAATGTATTGTTAGCAGCCACTCCCCCAACGACAACAACATTGTCCAAGCTATGATCTTCTGCGCATTTTATTGTTCTCTCTACCAAGACCTCTGCCACTACTCTCTCAAAACTTGCAGCAATATCAGAAATTGGGATGGTCTCCCCATTTAAATTTATTCTCTCAACTAATCTTAATACGGCAGTTTTTAGACCACTAAAAGAGAAATCATATTTAAGAAATCCACCTTTTTTATCAGAAATCCTACATTTTGGTAGATTAAATTTCATTGGATCCCCATTTTTAGCCACCTTTTCAATTGCCGGTCCTCCTGGATAACTAAGACCTAATAATCTGCCAACTTTATCAAAGGCTTCTCCAGCAGCATCATCAAAACTTTTTCCAAGTCTTTGCATTCCCCTTCTATCATCAACCTGTATTAATTCAGTATGCCCCCCGCTAACAAGTAATGTAAGAAAAGATTTCTTTGGATAGTCTTCTGAAAATAGAATTGAGGATAAATGCCCCTCCAAATGATGAATACCTAAAAATGGTTTTGAATGTAACATGCAAAGTGATCTTGCAGTTATGGAACCAACTCGTAAACAACCAACTAATCCAGGAGCTACAGTTGATGCAATATAATCAACTTCCTCAATTTTGATTTTTGATTCTTCTAAAGCCTTATCTAAAACAAAAGGTAATAATTCTAAATGCTTTCTAGCTGCAAGTTCAGGCACAACTCCTCCCCATTTTGAATGATCTTCAATTTGAGAGGCAATTATATTTGAATGTATTTTGAAAGTATCGCCAATATTAGAAACTATTGAGACAGATGTCTCATCACAACTTGTTTCAATAGCTAAAACTTTATGCATTTTTGATTCAACTTGTTCTATTTTAATATTAATTTCTTACTTAACACATTTTAAGAAATCAAAGATTGCAACTTATGAAATTCTTTTTTTCAATCATAACCTCAGTTTTTCTGTTCCTAGGAATTACTCCAATTGCTCTAGCTGCAAATGGGCCTGCTTTAAACGCAGATAGAGCTAGCACAGAATTTACTGCTTCTGCCCTTACAAAATGCTCTGAAAATCCTAAATTCATTGAGAGAGCAAATTCTGCAACTACTCAAAAAGACATCGCAAGATTTGAAAGATACGGAAAAGCATCATGTGGAGATGATGGTCTTCCACATTTAATTATTGGCCCCCCTCTTGAGCCATGGGGAGCACTTTTAAATAGAGGTCATGAAGGAGATTTACTTATTCCAGGTGTATTGTTCATTTACATTGCTGGAATTATAGGATGGTCAGGTAGAGAGTATCTGATTGAATCAAAAAAGACTAAGAATCCAGCAGATCTTGAGATCATTATTGATCTAGACTTAGCCAGAAAATGTCTTATAAAAGGAGCGCAATGGCCTCTTCTTGCCAATAAACAAGGTAGAAATGGAGATTTAAGAGAGAAAGATAACAACATTACACTTAATGGCCCTCGCTAAACATCTTTAAAAACTTTTAAAAAACAAATGTTCAAAATTCTAAACACAAAATTTGTCAGATCTGCCCCTGTGGTAGCAGCAATTTGGCTAAGCCTTACAGCTGGAATAATTATTGAATTTAATAGGTTTTTCCCTGATTTATTGTTCCATCCAATGAGCTGATAAAGAGAAAATAATCAAGTTTTTATTAACTTGATTATTTTTTTTGCAGTTTCATCAACTTCTTGATTTGTTAATGCAAAATCAAATTGATCTGATACTGAAATCTCATAATTAGCCCTTGAGAGTCTTTTTTTAATCGCCTCCTCTTTTTCTGTACCTCTATTTCTTATCCTTCTCTCTAACTCCTCTTTATCAGGAGGAAGTAAAAATATTGACATTGAATTAGGAAACTTATTTTTTATTTGCCTAGCACCCTCTACTTCAATTTCAAGAAGTACAGTAAATCCTTTTTTTATTTTCTCATTAACAGAAGACAAAGGAGTTCCATAGTAGTTTCCAGCGAATTGAGCCCATTCAAGAAACAGATTTTGTTCAATCATTTCTTTAAACTTTTCTTGTTTTAAAAAGTAGTAATTTTCTCCGTCTATCTCTCCCTCTCTAGGTTCTCTTGTAGTTGCAGATATTGAAAGCCAAATATTTTTATCTTTACCTAATATTTCTTTAACAACTGTTCCTTTACCCACCCCGCTTGGGCCGGTAAGAATAATTAGTTTTTTTTGATTGTTCATATTAAATTTTTTACAGTAAAATAAATTTCTTGTGAATTAAAAACAAATAATGCAAAAAGGTGTTCCACAGATAATGGATATTACATCTATTAAATCGGTCTTGCATTATTTGACAAAGAACATCTTACCTACAAAGTTTGAAACTGCCCAACAACCAGAGCCTAATACAATTCAATTATGTTTCAGAGGAGTTGATTCTCAAACATGGTTAGAAGTTTCATGGAATGGAGACTCGCCTAGAATACTAAAGATAAACAAGCCTGAAAAGATTGGGAGAGAAAGCACACTTTCTAAACAAATAAGACACGGGTTAAAGTATATGGCTTTAATTTCGATTGATCAAGATGATTTCGAGAGAGTTATAAAATTTAGTTTTGCGAAAAAACCTGGAGATGAAATTAATAAGTATTTAATTTTTGAATTAATGGGAAAACATAGTAATATTTTTTATCTGGATAATAAACATAAAATAATTGCCGTTGGCAAACAAATTAAATCAAGTCAATCTAGTTTTAGAACAATTTCAACAGGATCAATTTATTCTGGCCCTCCAGTCAATCTCAAAAAACAACCTAGAGAAGATGAGTCTTTTCAATCATGGATAGACTCAATTTCAATAGTACCTGAGTCCTTGAAATACTGTTTAATAAATACCTATCAAGGAGTAAGCCCTATCCTCACAAAACAATTAGAGTTTGTTAGCGCAACTGTTAATTCAGAAATAATGGAAAAAAATATTGATTTCATAAGCAACTCAGACTTAAAGGAGATATTTAAAAATTGGAAGATTTGGATTAACAGGTTTAAAAACAATAACTTTAACTTTTCTACATTCAACAAAGATTTTTATTGCGTTTGGTTTTTTGATAAGGAAATTAATTGCGAAAATAGAATAGATTTATGCTCAAGCTTAGAGAGTTATTATGATTATCATCTGAAACAAAAAAAACTTGAATTATTGAAAAAGAAAATTCAGGGGATAATTTTTAAACAGACCAATACTGAGGAAAAGAATTTAAATATTCAATATGATCTTCTGATAAAATCAGAAAACTACGAGAAATATAAGGAAAAAGCTGATAATATATTCGCTTCACATGAAATTAAAAAACAAGACATTTTAAAGGGGCAAAAACTATATAAAAAATCAAAAAAACTTAAGAGATCTAGAGAATTAATAAAAGAAAGATTAAGTATTTACAAAACAAATATAGAGAGATTAGACGAATTCACTACGCTTCTAGAAAATTTAAATTCTTTAAATCATGAAAAACTTTTTATGAGAATCAAACTACTAGAAGAAATTATGGAAGAAATTTGTAACGAGTTTAATATCAATATCAAGAAGCAAAGAGAAGATAAGAAAAGTACATATGAGATAGAGTCTTCACCAATTCAAGTTGACACTCCCACAGGATTGAAGATTCAGGTAGGGCGAAATATGAGGCAAAATGATTTAATAAGCTTTAAGTTCTCAAAAAAAGGCGATTTATGGTTTCATGCACAGGAATCACCAGGCAGTCATGTAGTTTTGAAGTCTTCATCTAAAGTCGCATCTGAACAAGATCTTCAAATAGCTGCAGATTTAGCTGCTTTATTTAGTAAGGCAAAAAGAAACATTAAAGTTCCAATTAATTTAGTAAAGATTAAAGATTTGCAAAAAATCAAAAACGGAGGACCGGGTTGCGTTTCCTTTAAAAATGGAGAAATTATTTGGGGAAATCCTACAAGAGGAGAAGATTACATTAAAAAAAATCTTAAAACAGTAATTTAGTTTATAATAAAAAAAATTTAAAATCTAAATGTTTGATTTTCTTTTAGGCACTCATGAATTTTTAGGAAATCATAGTTTTCCAGAATTTATTGTTGGATATCTATTTGGTGCTGCATTAATAATTGGAGCTCCTACTGTTTTCTTACTACTTGCCTTCGTAAGCGCTTTAATGAAAACGAATGGGAAAATGGGTGGATATAGAGAATATGAAACTTATGGTGAATCATCTTTAAATGATGCCCCTCCTTTCTTATTACCAGATCCAACAAACCCTAAATTAAGCAAATAATTAAGTTTATCGAAAAATAAATTGGACTTTGACAATACTAGTTTTAAACCTTTTTCTTACACAATTTTTATCAAATAATAATGAGTGGTACAGGTCAAAGTGAAAATAAATTATCAGATTCGATGACTTTTAGTGATCATTTAGAGGAGCTTCGTCAAAGGATATTAAACTCAATCTGCTCAATACTTATTTCAATATTCTTTAGTTTTCTCATCATAAAGCCATTAATATCTTTTTTAGAAATTCCAGCGGGTGATATTCATTTACTACAACTTGCTCCAGGAGAGTTTTTATTTGTCGCTATTAAAGTTGCAGGTTACAGCGGATTGATAGTTTCTATGCCTTATATTTTTTATCAAATAATATTATTCATTTCTCCTGGTTTAACAAAACAAGAAAAAAGCCTTATCTTGCCTGCAGTTTTTGGTTCAGGTCTACTGTTTTTTTTAGGATTAATTTTTTCATGGTGGTTATTAGTCCCTGCAGCAATAAATTTCTTCATTAGTTTCGGCGCTGATATTGTTGAACCAACTTGGTCTATAGAAAGATATTTTGATTTTGTTCTCTTATTAATGTCTAGCACTGCAATAGCTTTTCAATTGCCAGTATTACAATTCATTCTTGGTTCTCTTGGAATAATCACAACAGAAAAAATGATTTCGAATTGGAAGATAGTTGTAATTTCCTCTGCAATATTATCTGCAGTGATTACCCCTTCAACTGACCCATTGACTATGTCATTGCTATCTATATCGATTGTGTTTTTATTTTTTGTGGGTACTGGATTAACTTACCTATCAGAAAATCTTAAGTCAAAAACTCTTTCATCTTCTCATTAAGATCTAATTGCAAGCTGACAGCTCTACCTAACCTTGGCTTAGCATTGACTTTCTTTAGCCATTCCCTTACTTCTTCTGAATATCCACATCTATTTAAAATCTCGATTTTATCAGCTATCGATTTTTTATAATCATCCTCACTTAGAGGGAATGATTCCTGTCCAAGAAATCCCCACATCATTTGAAAATAAACAAATTTTCCTCTTGTAAAGAGTCTAAAATCATATTTTTTCCCCCAGCGATGAATCAAATAATGTATAACTTCATCAACATGCAATGGGTTCATTTAAATCAATTAATTAAGACTTTCTAAACTTTTACTTTAAATTATTAAAAGTCCTATCTATTTGCAACAGAAATTGAACAATTTGCTCCATAATAACTAATAAATAACAGAACCAAGTAGCGAATGACTCAATTAAGTTCCAATGATGTCCCTTCAATGGGTCGAAGGCAATTTATGAATCTTCTTACATTTGGTACTGCAACTGGTGTAGCTTTAGGAGCCCTTTACCCTGTAGCGAATTATTTCATGCCTTTAAGAGCAGGCGGTGGTGGAGGTGGAACTTCTGCTAAAGATGAATTGGGGAATCCAATAACTAAGACAGGTTGGTTAGCTACCCATCAAGCAGGAGACAGAAGTCTAGTTCAGGGTCTAAAGGGAGATCCAACTTATTTAATAGTTAATGAGGGTGGGGAAATAGGAGAATTTGGTTTAAATGCAATTTGTACTCATTTAGGTTGCGTTGTCCCATGGGATAGTGGTGCTAATAAATTCATATGTCCTTGTCATGGCAGTCAGTACGATACTAACGGGAAGGTAGTAAGAGGGCCTGCGCCTTTATCTTTAGCTCTAGCTCATGTCGACATTGAAGATGATGCGGTACTCGTCAAACAATGGTCAGAAACTGACTTTAGAACTAATGAAAATCCATGGTGGGCATAAAAAAAATGAAAGGTCTTAAAAATCAAATCATGAAAAAAACAAGTTTATTTATCTGCACTCTGCTTTTCATTTCAAGCATTTTATTTTATCCAAAGATCAGTTTTGCTTATCCATTTTGGGCTCAGCAAAACTACGAATCCCCAAGAGAAGCCACAGGTAAGATAGTTTGTGCAAATTGTCATCTAGCACAGATGCCTACAATTGCAGAGGTTCCACAATCTGTTGGAGCAGACAGTGTTTTCAAAGCTGTAGTCAAAATACCCTACAAAAATGATTTAAAAGAGATAGGGGCTGATGGTTCGGAAGTCCCATTACAAGTTGGTGCCGTCGTAATGCTGCCTGATGGCTTTAAACTTGCTCCACAAGAAAGATGGACCGAAGAAATAAAAAAGGAGACAGAAGGGGTTTATTTCACTAACTACAGTGAAGAGAAAGATAATATCATTATTGTCGGACCTTTGCCTGGCGATACCAATAAAGAAATCGTTTTCCCTGTACTTTCCCCTGACCCATCTACTAATAAAGAATATCACTATGGAAAATACTCGTTACATATTGGAGGCAATA
Source organism: Prochlorococcus sp. AG-424-P18 (assembly GCA_003213235.1). Lineage (GTDB taxonomy): Bacteria > Cyanobacteriota > Cyanobacteriia > PCC-6307 > Cyanobiaceae > Prochlorococcus_A. Next base: position 58,741 of record QCNJ01000007.1, read on the forward strand.
GAGGTAGAGGTCAGGTATATCCAACTGGAGACAAGAGCAATAATGTAGTATTCACTTCTTCCACCGCAGGAACTATAAATTCAATAGAAACAGCTGAAGATGGTAGCTATCAAGTCAATATAGAAAACGATAATGGTGAAATAACTACTGAAGCAGTGCCTGTTGGTCCTGAACTTATCGTAAAAGCGCAAGACAAAATTAATGTAGGCGACCCTCTTACTAATGATCCAAACGTTGGTGGTTTTGGGCAATTAGATGCTGAGGTTGTACTTCAGAGCCCTTATAGAGTTATTGGATTAATTGCATTCTTCATTGGTGTAGGCTTAACACAAATACTTTTAGTATTAAAGAAAAAACAAGTAGAAAAAGTGCAAGCAGCAGAGGGTATCTAACTTTCTCTAAATGCTTATACATCAAGCTTTTATACAATCTCCAGGAGAAACTTTTTTAAATTTAGGATTTATAAGTATTAGATGGTACGGATTTCTTATTTCGGTTTCAGTTTTAATAGGCCTATTTGTCTCTAAAAAACTAGCAAAGGCAAGAAATATTAACCCAGAGTACATTAGTGAAATACTTCCATCATTAATAATCTCTTCAATAATTGGAGCTAGAGCTTATTACGTAATTTTTGAGTGGAGGCAATATAGCGGAGAGAACTTTTTTACTTCTTTTGAACTATTCAATAACATCATTCAAATACCTTCTTTTCTTGCAGTTTGGGAAGGAGGCATAGCAATCCATGGAGGTCTAATTGGAGGATTAATATCTATTATCTATTTTTGTAAGTCGAAAAAAATTAATTTAAAAACTTTTATAGATATATTAATACCCTCGATTATTCTTGGACAATCAATAGGAAGGTGGGGAAATTTTTTCAATAATGAAGCCTTTGGATTTCCTACAAATTTGCCTTGGAAATTATTTATACCTATCCAAAATAGGCCTTTAGAATTTATTAATTATGAATTTTTTCATCCTACATTTCTCTATGAGTCATTGTGGAATCTTTTAATTTTCATCGTCCTTATTATTACCTTTAATAAACAAAATAAAACAGATTTTTTCAGGCCTGGCTTTATTAGCTGTCTTTATTTAATAAGTTATAGCTTTGGAAGATTCTGGATTGAAGGCTTAAGAACTGACCCACTATGCATTGGTGGACTTCCACCTTTCTGTGATGGCGGTATAAGAATGGCTCAATTTATAAGTATTTTTTTATTTTCTTCTGGATTATTTGGAATATTTTTTTTAAGATTGAGAACATATAGTGGGAAAAATAGAAAGAATGGATAATAAAATATCCTTCATTGGTGTTGGTCCAGGCGATCCAGAATTATTAACTTTAAAAGCATTAAAAAAGATAAAAATTGCAGATGTTATTATTTGGACTGATTCTCTAATACCTGAAAAGATTTTAGATTTTGCCAAAGAAGGTTCTAAAAAAATAAAAACTAGTTCGCTCAACTTAGAGCAAATCACCTCAATTATGATAGAAAAATTTCAGGCAGGGAAAACTGTTGTAAGGTTGCATGATGGAGACCCTTGCCTTTTTGGAGCAATTAGAGAGCAAATCGAAATTTTAAAAAACGAAAAAATTGAAATCGAGGTTGTTCCTGGAGTAAGTGCTTTTCAAGTTGCTGCAGCATATCATGAAGCTGAGTTAACCATCCCTGACGTAACGCAAACAATAATTTTAACTAGAGCAGGAGGGCGAACAGGGATGCCCGAAAAAGAATCTCTGAAAAATCTTGCCAAACACAATTCCTCTATATGTCTTTATCTGAGTGCTAGGCATGTGAAAAGGTCTCAAGAAACTCTACTAGAGTTTTACCCTCCAGAGACCAAAGTGATTGTTGGATTTAGAGTGTCTTGGGATGATGGTTGGACATCACTAATAGAATTAAAAGATATGGAAAAATTTTCTATTGAAAAAAAACTAATTAGAACAACCATTTACATTATAAGCCCAGCAATAAGTAATTCTCAAAAAAGATCTAATCTTTATAATCCATCTTATAGGCATCTCTTTAGGAATAAATAATCTTAAAGTTGATAGAAAAATATTAATTACTATAATTAGAAAAACTTAATAGCTTTGAAAGAAATAAAATCTAATCCTGAAGACAATAATAAAAGGGAACAATCCTCTTTAAAGAGAATTGGAAATTTTATTAAAGAGGCAAGGTTAAGTAGAGAGCAATCTGTTGAAGAATTGGCTTCTGATTTAAAAATTGGATCTCATCAACTTAAAGCCATTGAAGAAGGTAATGAAGAAGAACTACCTGAGAAAGTATTTGTTAAAGCAATGGTTCGTAGAATTTCACAGAAGCTGAAACTTGATACGGAATTTATAATGAATGAATTCAAGACAGAAAGGCAAGAGATAAAAATTGAAGAAATAGTTGAAGAAGTTGCGAAAAAAACAAATAAAACTAGACAATCTAAGGATCTAAGTCCAGTAGGGTTTTGGATATTTATTTTAATTTCAGGCCTCCTAGGACTAATCGCCTCAGCCTTCATTTTCAATTTATTTTCAGACTCTTCGCAGAATCAAACTCCAAAACAAGAAATTATTAAAAAAAACTAAATAACTTTTAAATCCAAATTCTTTAATTCTTTAATTACATTACGGCATAATCCTAAGTTCCATTTTTCAAGGAGAAGATCATGGTTTCTATTCAAAGGTAAAAGTTCAAATGTAAGAATATTTCCCTGCAATTTTATTTGAACTGAGGAGATCGCCTTCTCAGGTCTTTGATCAAGAGATGCTGCTAGTCTCAAAATCAATGACATTTCGAGAACTAATGTTTTATCTTCTTTGGATATTAAATTTTGCCAAGACTCGTGTCTTTTCTTAGGTAGAGTCTTTCTATGGTATCTAGCAATTGAAGCAATAATATTTGTTTCTGCTTCAGAATATCCCAACAACTCACAATTTTTTATTAAGTACCATGAGTGCTTGTGATATGAACCAACATTCACATATTTCCCGCAATTATAAAGATTAGAAGCTGCCCAAAGAAGTTCTTTAGCTTTAGGGTCATTATCGCTATGAAAGATATTTTTAGTCTGATCAAAGATTTGAAAGGCAATATCGATAACTTTCTCAGCTCTTGTACTATCTACGCCAAACTTTCTGGCCTGATGAACTATGGTTGTTTTTCTAATATTGCTTTGAATATTTAACTCGTTTTTTATTATCCCTTTACGAAGCATCCAATCAACAACTAAACCCTCTCTAAGCGCCCTCTCACTTATGGTTAATTCATTAAAGTTCAACATCTCCATTGCGGTGTTTAATATCAATGCTCCTGGAATAATTATTTCTGCTCTTCTCTCACTTAATGAAGGTATTTTCTTGATTTCCGAAACTGGCAATTTAATTAATTTTTCCAATACATTTTGTAAATTTTCCCTTTTAAATTTATAACCATGCAACTTTTGTTTAGATTCTCCCAAATCATCTGAAATCAAATTTCCTAATGAGGTTGCAGTGCCACTGGTTGCAATCATAGATAAAGTCTTATCTCCCTTAGATCTGCTCTTTATTTTTCGAACAGATGGTTCTAAAGATCCTTTAATAAAAGTAGTTAGAAAACTAGATCTTTCTGAATTTATAGACTCTTTATTTAAAAAATCATTTTTAAGTCTTACCGCACCAATTCTAGAACTGGTAAGAGCTACAGCATCTTTTTTATCAGCAAGTATTAATTCTGTAGATCCTCCTCCAATATCAATGATTACAAAAGACTGATCTTCAAAAGCCATACCAGAAAGAACACCAAGGTAAATTAATCTTGCTTCCTCAGAACCACTTATCATTTCTATTTGAATATTAGTTTCATCAAGAACTCTTCTAATAAAATCTTGACCGTTTGGAGCTTCCCTAACTGCACTTGTTGCTGCTGTTACTATTTGTTTTACTCCATTACTTTTACAATATTCCTTAAATCGCTTAAGAGTGACTAATGCTCTTTGGATTGATTTTTCTGTAAGATTACCCTCCTCATCTCTTTCTCCAAGACGAGTAGTTGATTTATCAGTAAATTTTATTGAAAATGATTTTAATTCTAGATTAATTTCTGCTACCAAGAGATGTGTAGAGTTAGTTCCAATATCTATAGAAGCTACTAAAATTTGCTTTTCTTGAAAATACCTTAAATCTTGTTTCTGTATCATTTCTTTTTATAAGATGCAGATATCTTTAATCCATTAATAAATATACCCAAGATTGATAATTAATTAATAGAAATCATTTAATCCTAGTAAGATTATTTAAAGTTATGAAATATACAATATGTCATATGCAAAATAAAAATCGACAAATTAAATTAAGTACTTTTTTTGAATTATTAAGGTGGAATAAGCCGACAGGAAGAATGATCTTACTTATTCCTGCTGGATGGAGTTTATATTTAACCCCAGATGCTAATCCAACATTTTTAATGTTGCTAAGAATAATACTGGGAGGACTACTAGTGAGTGGATTAGGCTGCGTGGCTAATGATATTTGGGACAAAAAAAATTGATCAAAGAGTTGTTAGGACAAAAAATAGACCCCTAGCTGCAAATAAAATCGGCATTAAAACAGCTTATTCAATTCTTTTCTTTTTAATTTTATGTAGCTTCTTGTTAACTTTGTCACTACCTCAGCCTGGAAGAAACCTTTCGATTTCACTTGCTTTTTTTGCTTTACCTATTATTTTGATTTATCCTTCTGCCAAAAGATGGTTTAAATATCCGCAATTAATCTTATCCATATGCTGGGGTTTTGCTGTCTTAATTCCCTGGGCTGCAAATGAAGGCAATTTAAATAGTATTGTTTTGTTATATTGCTGGCTAGCTACCATTTTTTGGACTTTTGGCTTTGACACGATCTATGCTTTAGCAGATAAAAAATATGATATCAAAATTGGAATAAACAGTTCCGCAGTTAACCTCCAGAACAATACAAGAATAACTATTCAAATTTGTTATTTTTTAACTTCTTTTTTTCTAGCATTATGCGGATTTATTAATCAAATGAATATTATTTTTTGGCCAATTTGGCTTACAACGTCAATCTTAATGCAGAGAGATATACTAAAAGTATTTCCAGAGGAAAAGCAATCAATAAAAAAATATTGGGAATCACTTCAGAAATCAATCAATTTATGGAGGAGTCCTTTTATTAGGAATTATTATTGCCTCATAAATTCTAAATATGGTTTTAAGATTAAAAAAAGGGGATCTAATAGATATTTTAGCTCCGGGCTCCTTTATTGATGAAGACGAAAATTTTCAAAAAGGCATAGAAATCTTGAAAAACTGGGGCTTGGAAATTAATGAAAGTAATTCTCTATCAAAAAAATTTGGTTATTTTGCAGGTGATGATCTAACTAGATTTGAAGAACTGCAAAGAGCACAAAATAGTAAGCTAATCATTTTTGCAAAAGGAGGCTGGGGTTCAGCAAGACTTTTAGAAAAAGAACCTTCTTGGCAGCATGGTTTAATGCTTGGATTCTCAGATACATGTTCTTTATTACTATCTAAATATTCTCAAGGATTTATAGGTTCTATTCATGGCCCAATGGTTACTAGCCTTTTCAAAGAGCCAGAGTGGAGTCTTGAGAGATTAAGAAATTTACTTTTTGAGGGTTATGTTGAGGACATAAGAGGAATCCCTTTAAGAGCTGGAAAAGCTAAAGGAGAAATTGTCATTTCTAACTTAACTATTGCTACTTTTTTAATTGGTACTAATCACTTTCCAGATTGTAAAGGGAAAATAATAATTTTTGAAGATATTAATGAAGATATTTATAAAATTGATCGCATGTTGACTTACCTCAGAATGACTAAAACACTCTCTGAAATTGCTGGTATTGGATTCGGAAGTTTTTCTAATGATTCCTGCGACCTTGAATGGAAAGATTTACTAAAAAACTGCATTATTGAAAGACTCCAAGAGTTTGATTTTCCTATTCTTTTTGACCTCCCAATAGGCCACATATCAGGAAATGCTTGCATTCCTATAGGATACGAAGCCACCTTAAATGGTGATGATGGCATTCTTAGTATCGATAAACCTTTTTAACTAGGGGTTCTTCACAAAAAGTTTTGCTATTTTCAAATCTATAGGAGATGTAATTTTTATATTTGAATAAGTTCCTTCAATAATCTTAACTTTCCAATTAAGCATCTCGAATAGTGAGGCATCATCTGTGACTTTCCAGTTTTTATCAATTGCCATCATATGAGCTTTTTTTAATCTATCTACTAAAAATCCCTGAGGAGTTTGCGCTGCCCATAAATAAGTTCTATCTGGTGTTTCTTTAATAAAACCTTCATTATCAACAATTTTTATTGTGTCAGTTACCTTGGTAGCCAAAATAACAGCTTCATTTTCATCTAATTGCTTGGCACATAGGTCTATCAATTCAGGATTAATTAGACATCTAGCACCATCATGTATTAAAACTTTTTCAGCACCTTTTGGCAGCGCTTTTAAACCATTAAAAACTGACTGTTGTCTGGTGTCTCCACCATTAATCCAATGAACTTTATGAGCAAAATCCTTTGCTGAATTTAATAATAAATTCTTATCTTTCGGTTGCCCAATTATTCCAACCCAGTTTGTGGTGCTTGCAGAAAATACAGATTTAAGTGTCCAATAAATCAAAGACTCTCCTTCTAAATCAATAAGCAATTTATTTTTTCCAGCTTTCATTCTGCTACCGCTACCCGCAGCTGGTATTAAAAAGTGCACGATAAAGAGTCTTAATATTTTCTAGACAATTATAAATAAAAGCAATATCTTTACACAAATAGTACTACGATTGAAAATTATAAAAATTTAATAATGTCAACTACAGATTCATTATCAGGCAAAGTTGCTTTAATCACTGGAGCCAGCAGAGGAATTGGTAAAGGAATTGCATTAGAACTAAGCCGCTTAGGAGCAGAAGTTTTTATTAATTACTCTTCTTCTGATGAAAAAGCTGAAGAAGTTGTTAATTCAATAAAAAATGCCGGAGGAAAAGCTCATAAATTAAAATTTAATGTTTCAAAAGAGGATTCTGTCAGTTCAGCTTTTGAAGAAATCATAAAAATTAATGGATCCATTGATATCCTCATTAACAATGCTGGTATTACTAGAGATGGACTATTGATGAGAATGAAATCGGAACAATGGGATGATGTATTAAATACTAACTTAAAAGGGGTCTTTCTTTGTACAAAATATGCTTCAAAATTTATGATGAAAAAAAGAAGTGGTAGTATCGTAAATATTTCATCTGTTGTTGGAATAATTGGTAATCCCGGTCAAGCAAATTATTCTGCAGCTAAAGCTGGAGTTATTGGATTCACCAAAACTTGTGCTAAAGAATTTGCTTCGAGAGGCATAAACGTAAATGCAATAGCTCCAGGCTTTATAGAAACAGAAATGACTGAAAAACTTAATACAGAAGAGATACTTAAAGTTATCCCTTTAGGGAAATTAGGAAGTTGTTCTCAAATTGCAAACTTAGTTTCATTCTTAGTTTCAAGTAATGCTGGGAGTTACATTACAGGGCAGACAATAAGTATAGACGGAGGTATGAGTATTTAATTATGTACTTTCATAAGGCTGGCCCAATTCATCTCTTAATCTTCTGATTTTCTGTAGAAGTTTAAGTCTTCGACTTCTAGCAGTTAATGTCAAGAAAAACCTTAAAGGAAAGTATATTAATGTCATAGCAATCGCAAGGATTGCGGTAAGAGTAAAAATAAGATTATTTGTTTCTTCCATAACTTAAAGATACTCTTATTTGAGTTAATTTGTATGTCTCATGAAAAGAAATTCGGCTTTCCCCACTTAATTAAATATCCCTTAAAAATGATTCTATGGGAGATTAGAATAAGACTAAAGATCGAGTAAACATGGCTAAACAGTTAAGTTTTTCTAATGAATCAAGAGAAGCGCTAGAAAAAGGTGTGAATTTTGTAGCTAATGCAGTAAAGGTTACTATTGGGCCAAAAGCAAAAAACGTTGTAATAGAAAAGAAATTTGGTTCGCCGGATATAGTAAGTGATGGATCTACAGTTGCTAAAGAGATCGAGATTGAAAACCCTATTTCTAATTTAGGTGCGAAATTAATAGAACAAGTTGCATCCAAAACAAAAGAGAGTGCTGGTGATGGGACAACAACAGCAACCATTTTGACTCAGAAGATGGTTCAGGAAGGATTAAAAAATATTGCTTCTGGTGCCAACCCTATAGAGTTAAAAAAAGGTATGGAGACAGGCCTAGCTTTTGTCTTAGAAAAATTAAGTTACAAAAGTATTTCATTAAGTGGTTCTGATATCCAAAAAGTTGCGACAGTTAGTGCTGGAGGTGATGAAGAGATTGGATCTATAATTTCGAAAGCAATGGATATTGTTACTTCAGATGGTGTAATAACTGTTGAAGAATCTCAATCATTAGAAACAGAATTAGATATAACTGAAGGAATGTCTTTTGATAGAGGTTATAGTTCTCCATATTTTGTAACAGACCAAGAAAGACAAGTTTGTGAACTTGAAAACCCTAAAATATTAATAACTGATCAAAAAATCTCAACTTTAGTTGATCTAGTTCCAATACTTGAAGAAATTCAAAAGGATGGCTCACCTTTTCTAATTCTTGCTGAAGATATTGAGGGAGAGGCTTTAACCACTCTGGTTTTGAATAAGAATAGTGGGGTTTTAAATGTAGCTTCCGTGAGAGCTCCGTTATTTGGTGAGAGAAGAAAAGCTGCCCTTGAAGATATTGCAATTCTTACAGGGGCTAAGTTAATTAGCGAAGATAAATCGATGACACTTGATAAAATATCGATTAATGATTTAGGCAAAGCAAAAAAAATAACTATCACAAAGGATAAAACTACAATAGTTGCCTTCGAAGACACTAAAGATTTAGTTAAAGCGCGAGTAGAGAAATTAAAGAGGGAAGTTAATGTAACTGAATCTGAGTATGATCAGGATAAAATTAATGAAAGGATAGCCAAACTAGCCGGAGGAGTAGCTCTTATCAAAGTAGGAGCTGCTACAGAAACAGAGATGAAGTATAAAAAAGTTGAGGATCGAAGATTCCCTTAATGCTACGAAAGCTGCTATTGAAGAGGGTGTTGTTTCTGGAGGAGGACAAACTTTAATTGAAATATCTGATGAGCTTTTAAATTTAAGTGAAACATCTTCAGATGATTTAAGAACAGGGATAAATATAGTTAAAGAAGCCCTTTTGGAACCCACCAAACAAATAGCAAAAAATGCTGGTTTTAATGGAGATGTAGTTGTCGCTGAAATTAAAAGGCTTAACAAAGGCTTTAATGCTAATTCAGGAAAATATGAGGATTTAAAAGATTCAGGAATATTAGATCCAACCAAAGTAATAAGATTAGCTCTTCAAGATTCAGTATCTATTGCAGCTATGCTCCTGACAACAGAAGTTGCGATGGCAGACATTCCAGAGCCTGAAGCAGCGGCCGCTGGAGGACCAGGTGGAGATCCAATGGGAGGAATGGGTGGCATGGGAATGCCAGGAATGGGAGGAATGGGTGGCATGGGAATGCCAGGAATGGGTGGCATGGGAATGCCAGGAATGGGTGGCATGGGTATGCCGGGTATGATGTAAAAGCTAACTAGCTTTTTTATCGTTGTTAATCCACTTTCTTAAATTTTTAATATAAGGTAGGGGTAATTTTGGGGTTTCAATAAATTGATTTATTTCATTAGAATTTTGATTTTTGCTAGATATTTCATTGCTGCTAGAAGTTTCCAGGCCATTTGATTCCCACTTTGTTTCTTCAATATTTTCAAAAGTTTTTGATAATTCAAGCTTAATTTGTGCTTGATTTTCTTCATTTGCTTCATCAATTAAAGAGCCCTGTTCTTGATTTTCTTCTTCACGCTGATTTTCTTTTTGTAGTGAACTATGAATTAATAAATCATTTAGTGAATCAATCCCAAATCTATGGACCCACTTAAGAACAACATTTTCTTTAAGCAAAAAATTATTTTCTAAAGAGGCTTGTTTAAAAACTTCTATTAAATGATTTTTTAAAAGCATAAAATTTCTAATTTAACTTTCTATTTAACAGAGGCCTTATAATAATCAAGGAAAAAACTGTTAAAGAAAATAAAATTGAGATACAACCCTTACAAGTTAAATCACCATATGGGGCATGTAAAGCCACTAATTCTAAATCCATAGTTTGTGTATAGGCAGTCCTTATAGGTTCAATAGCGAAAGTTAATGGATTTAATGAAGCTAACCATCCCAACCAATTTGGCATAAAAGAGATTGGAGCTAAAGCAGTACTCGCAAATAGCAGAGGTAAATTTATTACGAATATAAGAGCGATTAATTCAATATGTCCCGGCAAAACAAAAGCTAAACATAAACTTATTGATGTCACAAAAAGAACTAGTAAAATTAGTGTTGTAAATACAATTCCTAAACCATATAAGTTGGGCCATCCATAACCCAAAATGTATGAAACAATCATTATTACAATACTCTGAACAAAGCTCAAGATTGTTATGTAAAAAAAAGAAGATAAAACTATGGATAATCTACTGGTTAAGGGAGCTACAAGTAATCTATTAAGAAATCCAAACTCTCTATCAAACATTAAAGGAAGGCCAGAGTTTAGGGCTCCGCTAAAAGCAGTAAAAACAATAAGTCCTGCTCCTAAAAAATTCCCATAAGAATCAACTCCTGGTAAAAAACCTTCAGGAGCTTTAGAGAATAATGCCCCAAATAAAAATAGCCAAATTATTGGTTGTAATATTCCTGCTAAAAGAGTTGATGGTCTTCTTTTTAATTGAATAAATAATCTCTTTGTTAAGGCAAATGTTTCTTGATATAAAAAAAATAAATTATACTGTTGTAATTCCATAATTAGCAGTAATTAATATTTATTATAGTTAGTTAACCAAAAATTTTTTTTATCGCATGGATTGCTTTGATTCTTTTTTTAGGTCTCTTTTCCCTGCCATAGAAATTTCAGCATCCAATAATGTTTTCCCAGTTGCCTGAAGATATACGTCATCCAAGCTTGGCTGACTTTGGGTAAGAGAAAAAATTTCAAACTTTGAGAAAGCCAATTCCACTTTTAGCTTCGTAAGTAAATCTTTTTGCTTATCTGTTACGAAATTTATCGAGAAACCTTGAGCTTCATTTATGATAATCTGACTAATCCCATCTATTGAAGATAAAATTTGACATATATTTTTTGCTTCTTCCTTATTACTAAATTCTCTTACTTTCAAAGTTACTCTATCTCCTCCTAATTTATTTTTGAGATCTGTAGGAGTCCCTTTTGCTATAACTCTTCCATCATCAATTATCACTAATCTGTCTGCCAATTTATCTATTTCATCAAGATAGTGACTACTTAAAATAATGGTCATTCCATTATTTCTCAAATCTTTCAAAAGTTGCCATATAATATTTCTACTTTCAATATCTAAACCAACTGTAGGTTCATCCAAAATTAAAACTTGGGGCAAATGTAAAAGTCCAGCTGCCAGATCTATTCTTCTTTTCATTCCTCCTGAATAAGTTCCGCACTTACGATCAATCCAATCATTCATTTCTAATTGATCTATTAATTTATTTATCCTTTCAAATTTTTTATTTTTGTTGATGTGATATAAATCTGATTGAAAATCCAAAAGCTCTCGTCCAGTTAATATTTTATCAAGTGCAATGTCTTGCGCAACATAACCAATTAATTCTCTAATTTTCCTTGAATTTTTTATCAGATTAATATTATTTATAAAAAACTTCTCCACTATCAGGCTCTATTAAAGTAGCGAGTATTTTTATTAGTGTTGATTTGCCAGCACCATTTGGACCTAGTATTCCGAATAAAGTGCCAGCTTCAATTTCCATTGATAAATTTTTTAATGCATTTATATCTGAATAAGATTTTGAGAGCCCTTTAACTTTTATATAATTCATCAAACTTACTATTTACTTAAAAAACATTTTACATCTAATTTAATTACTAAGCAGGGATACAATAGATAAAAATATTTGCATAGATTGCTGCTCAAATTCTACGGATAGTTGGGTTCTGGAAATTAATAACAAAAGACAAATGCCAAACATGTAGAGAATAGACCACCTAAAAAGAGACTTCGCTTTATAAAGATCATCAGGAGATTTCTTTAATTCATTTATTAATTGCAAAAGTCTTGCATTAAATGGCAATAACATAATTCCGTATAAGAGACCGCCTTCAGGTAGAGCAAAGACTCCCATAATACTCATTAAAACTGTTGCCCATCCGTAACGGGAAATCGCTTTAGCAGTAAAAACAGATCCTTTAACAGAAGGTAGCATAGGAATACCAACAGATGCGTAATCATCCTTCAACAAAATTGCAAGTGCCCAAAAATGAGCTGGGGTCCATAACATTACTAAACTAAACAACCACCAACCACTAAGACCTACATGCCCTGTGGCAGCAGACGCTCCAACTAAGGGTGGTATCGCACCAGCAACTCCTCCGAAAACAATATTTTTTGTTGTACGAGGTTTCAAAATAACTGTATATAAAATTACGTAGCTAAATAAACCAAGAAGAGTTAACCCCGCAGCCAAATAATTTACACCACTTACTAAAAGCATCGAAGCTGCCAAAGTACATGATACAGCGGCTAAAAATACAGTCTCAGATGACAACTTTCCTGCTGGCAAGGCTCTTTTACTAGTTCTTGTCATCCTTTTATCTAATTCCATTTCCCACAAGCAATTAAGAGCTCCTGCTGCTGCTGCCGCCAAAGCACCTCCTCCTAGAGTGCAAATAAGTTTCGGGGAAGACAAAGGCCATTCTTCTGTTAAAGCCATTCCTCCCAAAGTTGTGGCCAGTAAAAGTGGGATTAATCTAGGTTTTGCTACTTCAAGCCAAGGCGGCAAAGTTAATCTTTTTCTTGAAGGTACAACTTCATCCCTAATTGATGATTTATAGTTCAAGTTTTCTAAGTTACTACTGTTCATGAGTTGATACCGACTGTTTGTGGATTAAGGGAGTGGTTTAGACCTTTTTTGGTAAAAGGATTTCTAAAAATTAATGTTGTTAATATCGCAATAAATAGGGAGGCGTTAAGTTGATGACCGATAATAAAAATAGGTTCATTCAAATTTGTTTTTAGACTTAAAACACCCAAAGTAATTTGGGAAAACAAGAGAAAAATAAGTGTTGTGAGATATTTCCAATTTTCATTAAGCAAACTTCTCTTATAAATTGCAATTGTAATAATCAATAAAATTGAAAAAGTAATTGGAAAAGCAAATAATTTATGGGTATCTAGAATTAGACATTGTTTATTAAAAGATAAGCAAATATGTGCTGACCAGGTTGATGAAAGCCTTACTCCAATAAAAGATTGAATCAAAGTAAGTAATAGAGGAACAAAAAATAATAATCTCCACCAAATTAATGGCTCTTCAATGTCGTCATTTTCTAAATTTTGATTTATTGAAATTGTTGTAATAAGAAGTAGAAAAGCTATTAAAAGATGGCCAGTAACAGTATAGGAATCAAGCAGGTTTATTACTGTTAAAGCTCCAAAGGATCCTTGGACAATAACGAGAAAAAGTAATAATGAATAAGTTTTAGGTAACCAATTTGGAATTTCATTTTTCCAAATAATTGAAAGCGCAAATTTAAGAAGAATTAATATTCCAACCAGAAAAGCATCTAGACGATGAAACCACTCTAGAAATACTCTTAGGTTCATATGTTTAAAAGGCAAAAAAGATCCATAACATAATGGCCAATCTGGACATGCAAGTCCCGCCTCCATGACTCTAGTAGAACCTCCAATTACGATTAGTGTGATAAGTGCAAACACACTATGACTTCCCAACCTTTTAAAA
>QCNJ01000008.1 GCA_003213235.1 Prochlorococcus sp. AG-424-P18
TCTAAATTTAAAGCAGAATAATTTCAATAAGGTTAACATCTATCCGCTCTTAATTTTGCAGCGCCTTTTAAATAAGGGTGCTTTACTGCATAATTTGGTGGCAATAAAACTTGAGCCATTATTCTTATACAAAAATCAACATCATTTGATACGTGCATTTGTTGACAGTCTAAAAAGGCAACTGAATCAAGTCCATTAAATTTTCTTGCAATTGAAGCGGGGAAACATGCATTTAAATCTTTTGTCGCTGTGAATGTAATGGAAAGTATGTTTGTTTTAATTAGATTGTTTCGTGAAATTAATTCATCAATTAATTCCACTACGGCAACTTCTATTTCCATAACAGAATTCCCAGATGCTGTTGTAGCCCCACGAATAAATGTAATTTTATAATCATCTTTCATTTTTTCATACATATCTAATTAAGGCTTGTATAACCAAAGTACTCTATTAGATGAGTCAAACTCAAAAAAGATATTATTGATAATTTTCTCAATCATTCTACTTCCAGGAATTAGTCCAAGTATTTTTTTCTTCTTCTTACCGAATGTTAAGGGCTGAATTTTTGGATCAATATTAACCATTTCTGCAGCTAGCTCCCTTGCAACAAATTCATCTCCAACCTTATCAACAAGACCAAGTTCGAGTGCTTGTGTACCAGTGAAAATTCTTCCATCAGCAAATTTTCTTACTTCCTCAACAGGCAAATTCCTTCCTTCAGCAACAGCTTCAGTAAATTGTTTATAGCTTTCATCTATAAGTCCTTGGAGTAGACCTCTACCTTCCTCACTTAGAGGTTTATCTGGAGAAAGTATGTCTTTAAATACACCGCTTTTAACAGTCTCAAATTTAATGCCGATTTTATCTAATAATTCAGATAAATTATTTCCTCTTATAATCACACCAATAGAACCTGTAATTGTGCCTGGATTAGCAACTATTTTGTCAGATGCAACACCAATGTAAACGCCTCCTGATGCTGAGATGTTCCCAAAACTGGCAATGACTTTACATCCTTTATCTTTTAGTCTTTTAATAGCAGAGTATATTTCTTGGCTATCTCCAACAGTACCCCCTGGGGAGTCAATTCTCACGATTAAAGCAGGAAATTCTCTATCCTCAATTTGTTTAAGAGCTTTAAGGACTGAAACTCTTGTTGAACTTGTAATAGGCTCATCAATTACTATACGAGCTATTCTTTTTTTTGACTTTCGTCTAAAAGGCCAAATCATTCTTTTAAGGTAAATTCATAAAACTACTTTAAAAAGATTATCAGCAGACCTAATGAATTCAATCCTAAATTGGTTTTTAATGATACTCCCTTTTGCACTCTGGGGGACTTCAATGGCAGCAATGACTCCTTTAGTATCTAGTGCTGGGCCAGAGTTTGTGGCTTCTTTAAGATTACTTCCTGCAGGGATTCTTGTTCTAATAACAACATATTTGTTTAAAAGAGATTTAAAAATTTATAAGTGCGATTTGAAGTGGTTTTTTATTTTTACGATTGTTGATGCTACTTTTTTTCAATTGTTTTTAACTTATGGTATTGAAAAAACTGGAGCAGGTTTAGGTTCTGTATTAATTGATTCTCAACCACTTTTGGTAGCTATTTTAGCGAGGGCAATTTTTGGGAATTTAATTAATCCAATAGGATGGTTGGGACTACTTTTTGGCTTGGGAGGAATAGTGTTTTTGGGAGTTCCACAAGAATATTTAAGGAATTGGTGGTTGATGTCTGACAAGTCCATAAATGATGTTGCGTTTAACTTTGGAGAACTTTGGATGCTTGCAGCTTCTCTAGCTATGGCATTAGGAACAATTTTAATTAGATTCACTTGTACTAAAAGTGATCCAGTGGCAGTTACGGGTTGGCATATGGTTTTAGGGAGTTTGCCCTTAATTATTAAGCACTGCTTACAATCAAATTTCACAATAATTCCAGATTGGTCAATATTTGATTGGGGACTTATGTCATTTGCAAGTATTTTTGGAGGAGCAATAGCTTACGGATTATTTTTCTACTTTGCCAATAATAAAGAAATAACTGGATTTAGTACTCTTGCATTTTTAACACCTGTATTTGCTCTTCTCAGTGGAGGTGTTTGGTTAGATGAAAGACTCACTATAGTGCAGTGGATAGGAGTGGTGTTTGTTCTTATCTCCGTATTTTTTGTAAGCCAGAGAAAGAGTTTATGGGAAAATAAATTTTCTGATACTACTATTTAATTAGTTTCTTTTTGTAAAAAGTCTAATAATGCGAATAGTATTGATTAGTACTCCAATTGGATTCTTAGGGAGTGGTAAAGGTGGTGGAGTTGAATTAACTATAAATTCTTTAGTTTCAGGTTTAATTTCTTTGGGACATTCTGTTGAGGTTGTAGCTCCAAAGAATTCTAAGTTACATGAAAGTAATGTAAAAGCAAAATTACATTTTGTAGAAGGTGAAGATCAAATTAGTTGGCAGCATCAAAATTATAATTCTCCAGTGAGTATCCCAGATAATTCTCTTTTGGCAGGAATGCTTGAAAAGGGATTAGATATTGCTAAAAATGCAGATGTCTTGTTGAACATGGCCTATGATTGGTTGCCTATATGGATGACTCTAAATTTAGAGATACCCATTGCGCATATTATTAGTATGGGTTCTGAAAGTTCAGTAATTAGTAATTTAATATCTAAAGTATATGCTAAATATCCAAATAATTTTGCTTTTCATTCGAAAATGCAGGCTAATGATTATCCATTCATAAAAAAACCAACAATAATTGGGAATGGGTTTAATTTAGATAATTATATTTTTCAAGATTCAGTGAAGGGACCATTGGCATGGGTTGGAAGAGTTGCTCCGGAGAAAGGTTTAGAGGATGCAGTATATGTGGCAAATCAACTTGGCGAAAAATTAAAAGTTTGGGGATTTATAGAAGATGAGATGTATGCCTCAAAGATAGAAAAATTGTTCCCTCAAGGTGCTGTAGATTGGATGGGTTTTTTATCAACAGACGAATTACAAAAAGAACTTGGTAAATGCAGAGGGTTGCTAAATACTCCGAAATGGAATGAGGCATATGGGAACGTTATTGTTGAAGCTTTAGCCTGCGGGGTGCCAGTTGTGGCTTATAAAAGGGGAGGACCTAGTGAAATTATTCAGCATGGTCAAACAGGTTATCTTGCTGATCCTGACGATAAAAAAAATATGCTTTCTTATGTCGAGATTATTGAAAAAATAAAGCGTCAGAAATGTAGAGAATGGGTAGAAAAAAATGCCTCCGCAGATATATTTGCTAACAAAGTTGTGAACTGGCTTAATAAGGTAATGCATGAATATAAATAATATTAAATGATTCTTCTGAACTCAAAAAAAAGGCTTTTAAACGCAGTAATAATTTTAGTTTCTGGGATCATTATTTTTATTTTTGGTTTAGGTAATACAGGACTGGTGGACGAAACGCCTCCTTTATTTGCCGCTGCAGCACGGGCAATGAGTGAATCTGGTGACTGGATAACTCCAAAGGTCAATGGAATGTTCCGTTTTGATAAGCCTCCACTGATATACTGGCTAATGGGTTTTTTTTACTCATTACCGAAAAACGAGATTTGGGATAGTTTCGGGACAATCTCAGCAAGACTTCCTTCAGCTTTGGGATCATTATTTTTAATGTTGATGATTGGAGATACTTTATTTTGTTGGCCACAAAAGGGTGATAAGCAATTACTAACTCCAATAGTTGCATCATTAGGCTTTGCTCTTTCTCCATTAATAATTATTTGGAGTAGAACTGCCGTTAGCGATGCTCTTTTAACTGGAACCTTAGGGATTAGCTTGCTTTTGTTTTGGAGAAGAATGGCAAGTGAAAATGATGACCAATGCATTTCAGCTTGGGTATTTTTAGGTTTTGCAATTTTAACTAAGGGACCTGTTGCATTTGTTTTGGCATTATTGACTATTACATCTTTCTTGTTTAGTCAGAAGAATTGGAAAATGTTGCTCTGTAAAATCAACCCTAAGAAAGGTTTTTTAATAACAATACTTATAAGTGCTCCATGGTATATTTTAGAACTAATAAAAGAGGGAAAACCTTTTTGGGACAATTTTTTTGGTTACCATAATTTTCAAAGATATACCTCGGTCGTAAATAATCATACCGAACCATTCTGGTTTTTTCTTTACATAATGATATTGGCTTCATTACCATTTACTCCTTTTTTGTATCACGGTATATTCAAGGCCTTTAAGGATTTTTTGAAAAGTTCAAAAGAAAGTTGCAATATCACTGATACCCTTTATACCTATTCTCTATGTTGGTTAACATCTGTTTTAATCTTCTTTAGTCTTTCTGCAACAAAACTACCAAGCTATTGGCTGCCAGCAATTCCAGCAGCGGCATTATTAATAAGTAATAGCTTTATAAGCTTAAAAAATATAAACAAAAGTTATTTATATTGCTGGATTTTTAATATTTTAATTTTGTTTGGCTTATCAATAGCATTCTATTTCTCAAATATTTGGTTGAGTTCAATTAATGATCCCGAAATGCCTAATCTTGCATCCGAACTTATAAGCTCTGGGATTATTTTCAAAGCTAAATTGTTCTTCTCCTCGTTTACCCTTCTTGCAATAATTTTATTTTCTTTAAAATCTAGAAATATTCTTCTTTATCTCCAAATTTTACTTTTAATTGGACAATCTTATTTGATGTCGCCAATTAGAAAATTAGCAGATACTTCAAGGCAATTACCCATAAGGAATATTTCAAAATTAATTTTAGATATTCGCGAGGAAAGGGAAACTTTAGCAATGATCGGGATAAGAAAACCTTCATTACATTATTATTCGAGACAAATAGTTTTTTATGAACCAAACACTGAAGAGGGATTAATTAATCTTTCAGAAAGGCTAAATACTGATAGGAGAGAGAATTATGAAGATCAACCCGATTATGAATACAAATCTCTATTGGTCGTGATAGATGAATATTCTACTCGCCGAAAGCAATGGTCAAAAATTAATCATCAAAAATTGGGCAAATTTGGAATTTATAATTTATGGCGAATTCAAAAAAGTGATTTAAATAATTATTCGAGATTTTTAGTTAAAAGTGGTTATAAATCTGACTGGAAAAATAGAAAAGTTGAAAAATTTTAACAAAGTCTTTTTTTAAGAAGAGCATTTTTTAAATCATCAATACTGCACTTGCTTGGGATATCAATTTTATTTAAATCTTCCATTAATTCGAGATCGATGACAGAATCTTCGGCTAAAAAACTAAAAACTTCATTAATGCTTATTCCCATATCTTGAGCCATCTCTGAGATAAGCCTTAGAGTTTCCCTCCTAACCGAAATCCTTAGATCTAAAGGGATATATTCATTTTCAGGGTTTGCTGACTTCATAATCTAAATCTTAAGACATTATTTAGTTATCAGGATATAATCTTTACAATATTCATTAATCATGCATTTAAAAAGCTTTCATTCAAGTTGTTTGAATAAATAAATCCATAAACATTTTTAATAGAGGAATTGTAATTATTGAAATTAAGGTTGTAGTAAAAAGAATTTTTGAAGCTATTTTTTGTTTCACTCCATAAGCCTCTGCCATTAATATTGTGGATATTGCCGTTGGGGTTGCTGCCTGAAGAATTATTGCGGATGATTGATAGAAGTTAAAATGTAAGAATTTGCAAAATAAAAAAATAATAAAGGGAAGAATAAATAACTTTAATAAAATTGAATATTTAATTTCTTTATTTAGATCCAAAATTCTCTCATTTTGATTTATGATTATCCCGAGTCTTGTACCCACAACTATAATTGCTAAAGCAATAACTATTCTTGCAGGAATCCACAGATAATTGCCTAATATTTCATCTATTTGAAAAAGATACGCAAGAAGTACACCAATAATCCCTCTTGACGCAGGGCTATTTATTAATGCATTTAATAGTCCTTTGATGTTTAGGATGTTATTGCTGTTGGACTTTTCTTGAAGAAAAAAAGGTCCAAATATCCAAGCGAAAAGTGTTGTTCCCAAATCAAATCCAATAGTGAAATTTATAGTTGTTGAAGGTAGAAGAGCTAGCGCAATTGGTATTCCAAGAAATGATGTATTACCTATTAGGCCTGCTAGCTGCAATGTGTAATTTGGAAGCCTCTTCTTAAATATTGGGATTATATTTATTAAAGTTATTAAAAATCCAATTATAGAGAATGCTAAAAATGCACTTTTAATTAGGTTTATATCTATACCTTCTTTTAATAAAAGACCCATTACACTTAGTGGAATGCCAAATCTTATTAGAGGTCTTGCTATATATCTTGAAATCTTTGGATTCTTTTTTCCTAGAAGAAAACCCAAGATTAAAAAAGGGATAATATTAATAAAAAGAGAGTAGATGGTATTAATTAAATATTTATTAAAGTAATATTAACTCGCCGTAGTGCAGTCAAAAAGTTTTTTCTAATTCATTTAGAAATTAAATTATTTTCCAAATTGCTTTTTCAGGAATTAAAGGAGATTTATATAAATTTTCAGGCTCTCTAGTCAAAACTCTCCATGAAGGAACCCGACAAGTTACGTAAGCAGGACTTTCTATTAAAACTCCTGGTTTCTCATCAAAAGTACAAGTAAACCCCTCTTTCCAATATCCCCCATCGTTAAGGCTTCCTTTAAACCAAACCCAGCATTTTGAAGTTTTCAAGATCAGCAAACTTTTGTTCTATTTTAATCAAGATTTAATTATTAAATATAAAGTTTATTACTTTTAAAAAAAATTTTACTCAATTTAGTTTTTTGAAAAATATATTTTAGAGATTAATATCAATAAATTTAAAATCATAGTGATTAAATTTGCTATCAATATTGGTGTAGATGAAATTTTATAACCGTAAATAATCCAAGACAAAACACCGATAATAAACATTATTAATGTTGTCAAAGAAACATCATCTGCCTTTTTTGTTTTTAAAGTTTTTATTAATTGAGGTAGAAATGCTGCTGTTGTTAAAATCGCTGCAAAATATCCAAATATATCTACATTCATAAAAATATTTTAAAAACTATTCTTTAATTAAATTAGTCAAAAATCCTAATGGATCCCTCATATTTGATGAATATCCAAGCACATCGGTTGAAAAAAATTTATAAATAATTTGATTTTTATTATTCAATAGAAAAGAAGCCCCTCTTTGAGAAAGGTATTCTTCATTAAGAATATAATCACTCCAATTTTTAATTATTTCATTCATATTATTTAATCTAAATGTTGCTAATTCAAATGGTCTCAAATAACCATCCCCGAAAACCTTTTTAAAAGAATTACCTGAAAATTTTAAAACATCAATTTTGTCAACTTCTGAATAAATTTGCTTTGCTTTACGGTCGCCAGTATAACCTCTAATAACTTCTTTAATAGTTTTAAAGGAATTTATCCCTGATAACATCAAAAGCATATTGATCCAACCGCCTAAACCTATATTTAAGCCTCTAGAGACTTTAAGATCATTATGGATTTGATTATCAGCAACAGCTATTAAACTTTCTTCAGGAAAGCCAGTAAATTTACAGAATTTTTGTTTTCCATTTTGGTTACCAATAGCAATGGCAAAAATATCTAAATTTTTATCTTGATGATTGTCGATAAAATTTTTTAAATTTATTGCATATTCAAAGCTATCAAAATCTCCTAATAAACCAAATAAAACAATTAATTTGAACTTTTTCTGCCCATTAAATTTGTATTCATCAATGATTTTATTTAGATTGTTATCAGAAGTTTTACTATTCATGCTTAAAGATTTTTGAGTAGATTATTTTTAAAAGCTTTTTCTTACCTTTATTAGTATAAAATTTAACTTGAAAAAGTCTTTTTTGGAGAAATTTTTCGTTTGTTTGTTTCTATTATTTTAAAGAAAACAATTTAAATTTATGACAGTAGGAATTTATTACGCAACTACAACTGGAAAAACTGAAGATGTCGCAGATCGTCTTCACAACTTTATTCCTTCAGCAGAATCACCAAAAGATGTATCAGATGTTGATGATCTTTCAGAATTTGAAAATCTTGAAGGTATTATTTGTGGCCTGCCAACTTGGAATACTGGAGCGGACGAGGAGAGATCTGGAACTTCGTGGGATTCAATATTAGAAGATATAGGCAAACTAAATTTATCAGGAAAAAAAGTAGCAATTTTTGGTTTAGGAGATTCTTCTACCTATACTGAAAATTATTGTGATGCAATGGAAGAACTTCATAGCTACTTCACAAAAGCAGGCGCTGAAATGGTCGGTTACGTAGATAAATCTTCTTATACATTTGATGAATCTAAAAGTGTTATAGGGGAAAGCTTTTGTGGATTACCTCTTGATGAGGATAGTGAATCTGATTTGACCGATTCGCGTCTTGAGGCATGGGCTTCTCAGCTTAAAGGTGAAATCCCCTCTTTGGCTTAAATTTTTGACAAAAAACCTAAAAAAATAGTCAATTTAATAAATTAAAACTTTCTATCCCAATTAGAGATGCCTTTTTGTATGATTGCTTGTAAATCTTAAAAATAATGAAAAATTTAAAAGAACAGAGTTGCAAAGATATTTTTAAAAATGCTTATGAAAAAAGATATACATGGAATACTGATTTCAAAGGCTATAAAGGCAAGTGTACTTATTTATTTGAAGATAATTCTTATGAGGGTGAGTTCTTATTAGGTGAAGACTTTAAACCTGAGATTAAAAATATAGATGAAGAAAACATAAAGAAAAGTATTGCTTCTCAATTGTTTGAAGTGTGTATTCACAGGGTAAAAGGAGAATTTAATTCAGTTCATTCAGAAAATAATTTTAATTTACTTAAAAGTTCTGAAAATGGGGTTGAAATGAATGTTTCTGGGAGAAATGAAGGAGATAAGTATAGGGTTAAAGATGATTGTATTAATATGGTTTATAGAAAAATTCATGGAACAATTATTGAGATTTTTGTTGAGGAATTTTTTGATACTGGAGTTGGTTTTCTTAGTAAGAAATATACTAGTCAACAAATTAATCCAAAAACCCTAGAATCAAATTCTCAAAAAATTGAATACAAAGATGAATTTATAAATATAGGTAAAAAAGATTATTGGATTTTAAATTCGAGATCAATAAAATATTTAAACCAAAATCAAGAAGAAGAAATACAAAAGTTTGTTTTCGAGGATTTAAGTTTATTGAAATAAGTTTTTTATTCAACCAATCTAAATCCTTTATCAAGTAGTTTTTGATAAAGAAGTCTTGCTCTGAAGGCTAAAATTTGTTCTTCATTTTCATTACTAATTACATGAAAATAATTATTGTCTAATTTGTTTTTGCTAAAACACACGTTTGCTTCACCTAATCTTAAAGTCCAGTTTTCTTCTTTAGCTAAGTGTTGATTAGGTCCTAGATCCCAAGGGCATTTTTCAGGATATTTTTCTCTTTTAGAGCCCATATTTTTAATATTATCTATCCAATATTAGTAAAAATTTAAAAGTATGGCTATAGATCTTTGTTCAAAGCTTTATCTGAAATGCAGTAAAGGTATTATTTACTTTTTACTTGCAATCAAGCAATAAAATGGGTCTTTACTAAAAAAAATTGAAGATATTTTGGACTGGTTCATTAAACTTTTTAATTATTCTTGGCTCATTAAATCCGTTTGATATTAAGACTTTTCTTACATATTTAATTCTCTCTTCTTCAGTGGATGAAGTCCAAATGTTGGGAGCCTTATGCCAAAATGCTCTATTTGAAAAAGATATTATAAACTTGCCATCATTACTCAAAATTCTTACGATTTCTCTAGATAAATTTTCTGGGTATTGTAAATATTGCCAAGCTGCGACCATTAAACAGAAATCAACACTTTCATTACCTAAAGGAATTTCTTGATTTAAATTGAAATTTTGTATCCAATAAGTATCAAAAATTTTATTTTTCTCAAGTTCTTGTTTGTTTAATCCATGCCCAATAACTTTTTTATATTTTTTCTCTTGAGGTAAGTAACTATCCCAGCTGGACATTAAATCTAGGACAGTTGAATTGTCTGAAATTTCTTTTTTATAAACATTTGATAGATATTGCCTGAAGTTCGCATCTAAATGATAAACAAATTTTGGGTCAGAATAAAATTCTTCATCATTGCTCTCATCAAGTTTTTTTCTTTGATAATTATTTAGAACTTCCAAAACGATTATTAAGTGATCTAATTCAAATTTAATAAATAGTTATTCATATTGTGATTCAGAAATATATTTTGCATTTAATTAATTAAAGATTTTTAAAAAAGCTAGACATCTATTAAAAAAAAGTTAAATTAATAATTAATAATTTTGTAAAAATGATTGAATTCAAAAGGAGCAAAAAAAAGTAGATCTAAAAATGCCCTTTTCAATCCCTATAAAAACGGAATAAGTCAATACGATATGGCATATCTTTCATCAAAAAAAGTTTTAAAAAATAAAACTTTTAATCTACAAAATGATTTTCAAAAAGATAATTTAGCTGCATAAATATGCCTTATATTAATGTTTCTACTTCAGCAAAAATAGAGGATAAGAAGAAATTACTTGAAGAAATTTCAATATTAGTCGCGTCTTTAACAAATAAATCAAAAAGATTTGTTATGGCTAAGTTAGATGATAATTTAGAAATGTATTTTGATGATGAAAGACCTTGTTGTTTTTTAGAAATTAAGTCGATAGGCTCTTTAAATCCTTCAGAGATGGCAAAGCAAATATCTAATTTTGTTTATGAAAAAATTGGAATTCCAATAGATAAAATTTATATTTCTTTCGAGGATGTGCCCGCTTCATTATGGGCTTGGAATGGAAGAACCTTTGGTTAATAATTTATTATTTTAGGTACTAATTTAATGGAAATAAATAAATTAGCTGATTTAAACAGTCTTAGAACTGCTCCTCATTTAAGCAGTAGTCAAGAAAAAAAACTATTAATAGAATTAGAAACTAATATTTATAATGCCGATTGGATAACAATAGGAATAATGGCAGCTTCTGATACCAAAGCTATTGAAGCACTGAAATCAATTTCTAATAAATATTCCTCAATAAAATTTGGTAATTTAGATTCGCTTCATGCTGATGGATATGTTTTTTTAAAAGGCAACCAAAAAACTGGTAATGTTTTTGTTAGATCTGAGAATGGTCTGGGAGAAGGAATTTTAATAACTTGCCAATATGATGAAGATGCAGAAGAATCTAATACTTTTGGACCTTTGCCATTAGATTTTTTTTCATGATTAATTTCTAATTTATGTTTATATTGGATTAAGTTTTATGCTATCCAAATACCAGATAATGCTTCTCAGAAATTAGAGTTAAAAATATTTTTTGTTTTAAGTTTTGTTATTATGTTTAATGGCATTGATCTAAATTCTAAACTTCTTAAAATTTGATGTTTTTTCAGGATATAATTCAAAATTTAAATAATTTTTGGTCCAAAGAGGGTTGTTTAATTATGCAGCCATATGATACTGAAAAGGGTGCTGGTACAATGAGTCCTCATACTTTTTTGAGGGCAATTGGACCCGAACCTTGGTCTGTTGCATATGCTGAGCCATGTAGAAGACCCACAGACGGAAGATTTGGTGATAACCCTAATCGTGCACAACATTATTTTCAATATCAAGTAATAATTAAGCCTTCCCCAGATGGGATCCAAGAAAAATATTTGAAATCTCTGGAATCTCTTGGAATAGAGGCTAAAAATCATGACATAAGATTTGTTGAAGATAATTGGGAGTCGCCAACTCTTGGAGCTTGGGGCGTAGGTTGGGAAGTATGGCTAGACGGAATGGAAGTTACTCAATTCACTTATTTTCAACAATGCGGGGGAGTTGATTGTCAACCAATACCAATTGAAATTACATACGGTTTAGAGAGAATTGCAATGTTTTTGCAGGATAAAGAAAGTATCTGGGACTTAAATTGGAATAAAGATCTGAAATACAGCGATATTTGGCTTGAATTTGAAAAAGGTCAATGTTCATATAATTTCTCTGAATCAAATCCTGAAAATCTCAGAAAATTATTTGAGATATATCAAGATGAAGCAAATTCATTAATTGAAAAGAAGCTAACTTACCCCGCGCTTGATTATGTTTTAAAGTGTAGTCATAGCTTTAATTTGCTTGATGCTAGAGGCGTAATATCAGTAACTGATCGTGCCCAGTATATAGAAAAAATCAGAAAGTTAGCTAGAGAAGTCGCGTCTTCATGGATACTAGAGAGGGAACGCATGGGCTTTCCCTTAGTAAAGTAAGATTTATATCTCGAAAGTATCAGAATGTTATTTCCTAAGGTAAAGAAATATACATGACAAAGTGATTTTTTATTTTTGGATTATTTCTACCAAATTTTTGTTGTAAGGTAACAAAAATAACAATTTTAATAAATGAAATTAAAGAATTATTTAAAAAAGCTATTTTTTACTTCAGTGACATTATCGCTACTTCTAAATAATCAACCTGTAAATTCTGCAGAGAAAGAGGTTAGGTTATTTTCTGGTAGACATTACAATACAGATAAAGAGGTTTATCAAAAATTTCAAGAACAAACTGGCATCAAAGTTAGATATATAGAAACAGATGGAAAAGCTATAATTGAGCGCTTAAAAAGAGAGGGTAAAAATTCTCAGGCTGATTTAGTAATTCTTGTTGATGCAGCAAGAATTGAAAATGCATCAAAGGCAAATTTATTTCAAAAAATTAATTCAAATATTCTAGAAAATAGTGTTCCAAATAATTTAAGAGATCCTAGAAATAAATGGTTTGGCCTTACTAGGCGATTAAGGGTAATCATCACAAATCCGGATATTGTGGATATTACAAAAATCAAAAATTTTGAGGATCTAACCAATCCTTCTTTTAAAGGAAAAGTATGTCTAAGAAATAGAAAAAGTCCTTATAATCAATCTTTGGTTTCTAATCAAATAGCAAAGAAAGGCGTTGGCCAAACAAAAATTTGGCTTAAGGGTTTGATATCAAATGTCTCCACTCCCTATTTTTCTGGAGATTCTTCATTAATAAGAGCTGTAGGGCAGGGAACGTGCGGTATTGGAATCGTTAATCATTATTATGTCGCAAGGATGCTTGATGGAGTTAAAGGCCCAAGAGATGCTTCTTTAGCAGAAAAAATAAAATTAATAATACCCAATCCTGCGCATGTAAATATAACTGCTGGGGGCGTATATAAATATGCAGAAAACAAGACTGAGGCTATTAAACTTCTTGAATATTTAGCTTCTAGTGAAGGTAGTCAAGGTTTAGCTAATAAAACTTATGAGCACCCTTTAAAGGAATCAAGTCAAAATAGAATTGTTAGTAAATTTGGAGATTTCACTTCAGATAATGTGACTATAAAAGAAATTGGCAAATTCAATAGTAAGGCAATAGAAATAATGAAAGAAACTGGTTGGAATTAACAAAAATCTAAATATATTTTTAGTATAAATTTTTTAATTTATATTTTAAATATGGGAGAGGTGGCTGAGTGGTCGAAAGCGAACGACTCGAAATCGTTTAATAGGTAACTATTCGTGGGTTCGAATCCCACCCTCTCCGGGTTTTTTTAGTGTCTGACAGTGTCAGAGACATTCTGTTATTGTCAAAATCTTTGTAATTAACTGCTATAACAATAATTATTGTATTTTCTTCTTAAAAATAGTGTCTCATAATGTCAGGTGAATTCAGACAATGTCAAACCTTTTTTCTCTAAAAGTGTTGGGGGAAATGTTGGGGGAATTTTGAAAGTGTTGGGGGAATGGGTTCGACTTTAAATAGTTAGATATTTTTAATTTTCAAAAGAAAATTTAACTATAAATTCAAATTTAAAAATCACAATTTTTGTATGCATCATCCTGTTTTCTCATTTCAGATAATCCATCATTAAATGCTTCAGTTACTACATATGACAATCTTTCATTATCACTAAAATTATCTAAATAGTTTTTCTTAAATTCTTTGACATCATTATAAGAAATTAAACTATTGGAAAATAACTCACATAAAGTTGCTGAAGTTCCAATACTTGCTCCATAAAGAAAAAACTCAGAGGAATCTTTTGGATTAATATTTGTAAAATAATCTGCTTTTAACTTATTTGATAAACTTGCACTAAAAATAAAAAAAATAAATATTACTAATTTTTTATACATAATTATTCAATTCACTTCTAAAAGAATATCATTTTTGAGAAATATATAATGTTGGGGGAAATGTTGGGGGAATTTGAACGTTTTGCAAATATATCAGTGTCAGCAAGTGTCTCAGAGTGTCTAGTGAATTCATCTCAACTAACACCCTCTCCGGATTATTTTAAGCGTCTGACAGTTCAGATTAATTATCTAAAATTATTATAAGTAAATTTAAAGTGGGTTTCCCTGCTATTATTTACTAAAGAGTTAAATATAAAAATATAAGATTTATTTCACATATTTGATATGGATTATTACAACTCAAGAAAAACTGCCAAAGTTTATCATGGAATAATGTTGCATCATTTTCTAGGAGGTAAAAGTAGTTTTAATTCTCAAGGAGCAATAGATGCACATCAATTTAGAGAAATAATAAATTTTGTTGGAAAAGAAATATATTAGATCCTCTGGAGTTTATTGAAAAATATGAAAATAATTCATTACAAAATTCTGATGTCTGCATAACATTTGATGATTCTTTATTATCTCATATGAGGTGGCATATCCTGTCTTGAAGGAATTAGGTATAAAAGCTTTCTTCTTTGTTTATAGTTCTGTATTTGATGGAAATTATAACTTCTTTGAAACTGTGAGATATTTTGCCTCAAATTATTTTGTTGATTTCTATGATTTTTGTAAAAACTTTTTTGATGCATTTAATGAATATAAAAATCTTAATTATCAATTTTTTTTGATAGATCATAAATCTTACATGGATGAGCTTCTTCGTAAACATTCATTTTATAATAAAGTTGATGTTGAATAGAGGACTTTAAGAGATAAGGTTTTAACAAAAAATGAATATGAAAAAATAATATTTTTAATGAATTTTTTAAATTAAGTTTATATTTACTTAATTCTTTGACCATACTTTTTTATAGGAAATCTCATGAGATATAATCAAAATAATATTTTGGAAATTTGAATATGATTTTAGATCTCAATGCTTCTGCTTAATGCATGCTTAAATAGAAATTTATTCTTATTTTATTTTTACGGATAGTTTTAATCATAAAAAATGAGCTCATTATTAAATAAAAATATAACTCAAAATCATAGGCAAGATATTGATGGGCTTAGAGCCATAGCAGTAATAGCTGTAATAATAAATCATTTCCATCATCAAATTTTGCCAGGAGGTTTTTTAGGAGTTGACATATTTTTTGTTATCTCTGGATTTGTAATAACAGCATCTTTATATAAAAGAAGAAATAAAGAGATAAATTTAAGGAGTTTTTTGTCATCTTTTTATAAACGAAGATTGCAACGACTTTTGCCCATCTTACTTTTATTCATTTTTTTTACTTCAATAGCTGTATATGCTTTAATTCCTTCTCCAGTTTTAACTATTAGAGCTGGTATGTCATCGATTTTTGGGTTATCTAACCTTTATTTTATAAAAAGATCACTTGATTATTTTGATACTTCTGCATTACTAAATCCATTTACCCACACATGGTCACTTGCGGTTGAAGAACAATTTTATTTACTTTATCCACTTATTACATGGTTTACTGGATTCAGTAGAAATTTAAACAAAGGCAAAAATATTTTAATTAAGGTTCTTTTATTTCTTACTACCGTTTCATGGCTTTTATATTGTTTTTTGAATTTTTCTAATCAATCTTTAGCTTATTTTTTATTGCCTTCGAGATTTTGGGAAATTTCAGTTGGCTGTTTAATTTTTCTGCTTTTTAACAACAAAATTATAGAAAGGTTCAATTTATTTAATTTTAATCAAAGTTTTGTTTTATTAATTGTAGTTTTAGTTATGTTTATCCCAAATAATTACACTACAGTAACTACTACTCTAGTTGTTTTTTTAACTTCAATAATAATTTTAGGGAATAAAAATTCAGATAAAGAAAATATTCTTACAAATCCAAAAATTGTATATTTCGGTAAAATTTCTTATTCTTTGTATCTCTGGCATTGGCCAATAATTTGGCTAACAAGAATTACATTAGGGATTAGTATACTTTCAATTATTTTCTCTTCTTTTTTAATTTTAGTTTTTTCTGTAATAAGTTATCATTTTGTAGAAAATAGATTAAGAAGATCTAAAATTGAAAAATTATTTGTAAAAGCCTCAATAAGTTCTTCATTATTATTCATAGGCTTGATAATATTTAATAAATTTTTGGCAAAAAGAATTTATAATTTTGTTAATTCTGATTTCCCTATAAATGCCAAATTAGTTAATGATAATTGTAGACAATATGATTTTAGAAAAAAAAGAAATGATTTATCCAAAAATACAATTTATATTTTTGGCGACTCACATGCTGCTGCATATGAATGTGGAATTAAAAAAAATCTTGAATATTCGACATTAAAAAAAATTACAACAGCATATGGATGTGCATACCTACCAATGAAAGATGCAAGTCGCATAAATAGATTTAATATTTTTTCTAGATCTACATTTAGATGTTCAGATTATATAAATAAAGTTAATAATATTGTTGATTCGGAAATAACTAATAACGATATTGTTTTCTTAGGAATTGATTGGACAGATAGCGGAGGAAAAAAAAATATAGAAAATTTAGATCTAGAAATTTATGATTTAGCTAGAAGAGTTACAGATAAAAATGCTTATTTTGTTTTAATGGGAGATGTCCCTGATGTGGGAGAGCCTTTTATATGTAAAAAAGCCTGGTATAGAATACCAGGAAGAAATTGCCAAATTCCAATTTCTTCTATCAAAAACAAACAAATTTTACTTGATAAAATTGGTTACAATTTAACCAAAAAATTTAAAAATGCAAAATATTTAATACTTCGGGAAGCATTATGTGGAGAAAATAATTATTGCGGTTCTTATATTAATGATGATTATATATGGATGGATCAAGGACATATCACTGATTATGCTGCCGAAAAATATACTTATAAAAAATTCAAAAAAATATTAGAGGATATATATGGTAAAAATAACTATTAGATTCATCCGCCAATTTAAAAGTTTTTAAACTTTATTAAAGTACTTGATATAAGACTTTAAAATTTTAATTTTTTTAAGAAGTTTATGTAGAAATGATTAGAAAAATTTTTCAACAAAATTTACTTTTATTATTATTAAGTTAAAAGCCATAGTTTCTAAGTAGTATTATTAAGTGTATGATTTTTTATGTGCAAGAATCTTTTAAATGAGATTTTTATTTTATATTTTTATAGTTAGTCAATTAATAAATATCGTTGGTGCTTTCGCAGATAAATTTACAAAAGACTCTTCTAAAATAAATCCAATTAAATGGGAAAAAATACAAGAATATAATTCAAATAAGTTGAAAAAGATCATATGGAAATCTTACAAAAACGATAAAAGTTATTTTCAAAATAGAATAAAAGAAAGTTCTGTAATTAAAAAACTTAAAAAGTTTAGAGAGGAAATTAAAAATAATCCTAGACAAAAACCAATTATGTCTATTCTT
The DNA here is from genome assembly GCA_003213235.1 of Prochlorococcus sp. AG-424-P18. Taxonomy (GTDB): domain Bacteria; phylum Cyanobacteriota; class Cyanobacteriia; order PCC-6307; family Cyanobiaceae; genus Prochlorococcus_A. Next base: position 17,659 of record QCNJ01000008.1, read on the forward strand.
GAAATAGAACCTTATATGCCACTCAACACATTTCTGAATTATGGAGATTTTCAAACTTCAGTTAGATGGAAATCATCATTTGATGGCGGTTTATCTGGAGGAACTGGGCAACAAAATCCTTCATTTGTTTTTGATTATGGAATTTCAGATTCTTCCCAAATTAGCATTTATTTTTCTGAAGCTGATGATAAATTATATAACCCGATTAATGGCCAAATAGTAAATTACCATTGGCAAAACTATGCTTTTTCATATAAGAAAAAATTAATAGATCAGGATGCTTTTGATTTTGGATTGTCATTAGTATCTACTCTTGAATATTGGAAGCATAGTAGTGGATCTGAAACTTCAAAAAGCATATATAATCAAAAAGATAGTTTATTCGGGAAGGATAATTTTGATAATTTAGTTGGAGCTTTATCTTTACCTATATCAAAGAATTTAAATAATAAAATTACTGCTTTAGTTGTTCCTGGGATAACATTTTTGCCTGAAAAGTTAGGTTCAAAAGGAATTGATAAAAATGCGTATGGTAATAATTTCTATATTGGAAGTGGTCTTGTTTTAGATATAGCAGAAGATCTTAACTTTCTTTTCGCATACACAATCCCTCTAGGTCCAGGTAATAATTATTTCAACAGTGATTTAAAATATTCTAGAAAGTCTTTATATAGTGTTGGTTTAGGATGGGATGTTAACCCCAAGATTGGCATTGAAGGGAAAATTACAAACTCTTATGGAGCATCCCCCTCTACTGGATTGCTTACTATCCCCTCAGATAATCGCCCACTTTATTCCGCCAATATTACATATAGACCTAATGGAGAAGATACATACCTTTCTCCTTTAAATGAAAGAGATAAATCTATAAGTAATGGCGGAATTACTGTAAGTAATGCCTTAATACCCAGAGCGGGAACTTCCCAAATTAATTTTCAATACGATAACAAAGGAAATTTATTTGGATTTTACGGTTATTCATTATCAAATATATTCCAAGTAGAGCTTCTTAATATCGGCAGTTTTAATGGGTTAAACTTTAGCGGATATAAGAATTCAAACTTATATTCAACTTACTTAGATGAAAATAATTTTAATTTCAGGTTAGGAGGAAAATTATTATTATTTAGTCCACAAAAAAATGATCTTTGTTGGATTGCAATAAGATCATCATTTGGAAGAAACAATTATACTAACCAAGGCTATTTATTCTCAGAATTAATAAATACTTTTAGAATTAATAATTGGTTAACTTTAAATGTTAGTCCAAAATACTTTTTTAGTGGTGTTGAAAGTTTTGGAGGCATAGGCTTTTCAAGTTACATAAACTTATTAGATAATTTATTGCTTATTTCAGAAATAAATACTTCAATTAAAGACGATTCGGATTTTAATTCTACTCTTGCATTAAGATATTCTTTTTCTCCTGAAAAATCATTAGATTTATATTATTCTAATGCGGCAGGAGTTCAAGATATTGGACAACTTCTTAGAGATAAAGAATATAGATTAGGAATTAAGTTGAATTTTTTATATTAAAGAAAAAAATTAATTTTCCCAAAAGGGATCTGTAGTTAAAGAAACTTTTAATAAACATTCATTATCACTTTTAATATCACTTATACAAGGCCTTATTGTCTCACCGTTAACATCTATTTCGCAAGCACCGCAACTACCTGTTAAACAACCAGTCGGAATTTCTAAGCCTACTTTTTCTGCATTAGAGAACCAATCATCTCCTTCTGAAGCATATGACTCATTATTATTTGGCCAAATAATTTTAATTTTTGAGTTCTTCAATTTAATAATGTTGAGAGATTTAAATGTTTGTTAAATTCATTTGCAAGATTTTCAATTATTGATTCTCGCTTAACTTTATAAAAGCTTGTTCTTTTCTTTAATGCGGGCAATTTTTTTCTCTTCCTTATCAAATTTATATATTGATCTCTCCAAATATCATTTTCAAATATTCCATGTATATATGTTCCTGCAATAGTTCCACCTTTATTATTTTCTTTGTACCAACCTAGATTTAAGTCTTTAAAAATAGGGTTAATATTTAATGAGTTTTGAGTATTATCTAATTCGGTCTGGCCATTGTGAATTTCAAAACCACTAATTCGGGATTGGCATGGCCATAAAGATTCGGAATTGATTTGACGGGTTAATTTTTTCTCAAAGAAAGTTGTTTTTAATGGCAGTAATCCAATCCCTTTGGTTTTTTGTTCAGAATGAATTTTGGGACCCTCTTTAGAATAAGGATCTTCGAGGGTTGTTCCTAACATTTGTAAGCCTCCACAAATCCCAACTATGTTCCCATTACTATTTGAATATTCTCTTATATCCTGTGATAAACCTGAATTTTCAAGAAATATTTGATCTTTAATAGTTTGTTTACTCCCAGGAAGAATAATAAAGTCATATTTATTCAAGTTTTGCGATTTTCTAATCCATTCAATTAATATTGATCCTTCATTTTCTAATGGATCAAAATCTGAAAAGTTACTTATAGATGGCAATTTTACAATTCCAACTTTGATCTCAGGATTTGAGAAATGTGATTTTCTTTCTATTAAATCTAAAGAATCTTCTGGGGGGAATGAATCATTTAACCAAGGAATAATTCCAATAACAGGGATTTTAGTTTTACTTTCTATCCATTTTTTCCCTTCTTCAAATAATGAGAGGTCCCCTCTAAATCTATTTATAATAATTCCTTTAATAAGTTTTTGTTCTTCTGGCTTCATTAGCTCAAGAGTTCCTATTATTTGTGCAAATACTCCTCCCCTTTCAATATCCGTAACCAAAATGCAATTTGCATTTAAATACTTAGCAACTCTTAAATTTGTGAGATCTCTATGAATTAAATTCATTTCTACTGGACTCCCAGCTCCTTCGATAATTAAACGGCAATTTGGGTTTTTTTTATAAATAGAACTTAGACTTTTTTTAATGACTTCCCAACCAGGAATAAACCAATCTTGGTAGTAATTTTTAGCAGTTGTTATTCCTATACTTTTGCCAAGATGAATCACCTCACTAATGGAATTGCCTTGTGGTTTTAATAGAATTGGGTTCATCTCTGCAGAAGGAGTTATACCACAAGCAAAAGCTTGCAGTGCTTGTGAATATGCCATCTCTCCACCTTCCCAGTCAACCCATGCGTTATTACTCATGTTTTGCCCTTTAAAAGGGATTGGCTCCTCTCCTAAATTTTTAAGAATTCTGCAAATAGCAGTAACCGTTAGTGATTTTCCTGCTCCACTGGAAGTTCCCAGTATCATTATTGGTTTCTTTATTGTATGTAATTTCTCCGGCAACTTCATTCGTAATTTTTATTAATTTTGAAATTTATTAATTATTAAACTGAATTATAATTTGTTAAAAAATTTGTGTTAATTCTAGCCTCTGCTTCTCAATCTAGAAAGAAATTACTTGAAAATTGTCAAATTGAATTTATTCAAATATCAAGTAACTTTGATGAAACTACTATTCAAGAAAAGAATATATTTAATTTGGCTTTGGAGTTATCTTTTCAAAAGGCCAATAGTTTATCTGAAAATATTCAGAACATATCATTTCCTAAAGAATCTAATTATGGTTCTTTAGAAATACTTGGGTGCGATTCAATTTTTGAATTTAAAGGAGAAGCTTATGGAAAGCCATATAGTAAAGAGGAGGCATTTATTAGATGGAAAAAAATGTCTGGAGAATTTGGATTTTTACATACTGGTCATACTCTAATATTTGGGGATTTTGATTCAACTTCCAAAATTTTTAAAATCACTGAAATAATAAAAAAAACAGTAAGTTCAACAGTTTATTTTTCTAATTTGGAAGATTGGGAAATCAAGAGTTATGTAGATACAAATGAACCTCTATATTGCGCTGGAGGATTTGCCTTGGAAGGTATAGGCGGTAAATATATAGAAAAAATAGATGGTTGTTTCAGTAATGTAATGGGTTTAAGTTTGCCATGGCTCAGAGAAAATTTATATAGATAATAAAATTGAGCAAAAAAAAACCCTATCGATAGATAGGGCTTTTATTGAAGAAGAAATTAATCTAAATCAGGCATTTCTAGAGCCGGTTCACTCTTTCTGTCGATTCCTTTTTCGAAACCAGCAGCGGCTGCTCTAGCACGACCAGCATGCCAAAGGTGACCAATGAATGTAAACCATCCTAGGAAGAATTGAGCTGCAGCTAACCATTGTCTTAGGTTAACAAAATTAACAGCATTAGGCTCTGTAATAATTCCACCAACAGAGTTAATGGAAGCGTTAGGAGCATGAGTCATATATTCAGCAGCTCTTCTTACCTGCCAAGGCTGAATATCATTTTGAATTTTTTCAAGGCTCAATCCGTTAGGACCCCTTAAAGGTTCTAACCATGGACCTCTGAAATCCCAAAATCTCATTGTTTCACCACCAAATATAATTTCACCAGTAGGAGATCTCATGAGATACTTACCTAGACCTGTTGGACCCATTGTTGAACCGACGTTAGCTCCAATTCTTTGATCTCTCACAAGGAAAGTAAAGCTTTGAGCCTGTGAAGCTTCAGCATTAGTTGGACCATAAAATTCTGAAGGGTAAGCAGTATTGTTAAACCAGATGAATGTTGAGGCAATAAAACTTGCTACGCAAATTCCGCCAAGAGCATAGCTTAATAAACCTTCACCATTCCAGATGAATGCTCTTCTTGCCCACCCAAAAGGTTTGGTAAAGATATGGAATATTCCTCCAATAATTGCAGTAATACCCACATAAACATGTCCACCAACAATATCTTCAATGGAGTTGACACCGATTATGGAACCAGCTCCTCCCCATGGAGATCTGAATAGATAACCAAGAATAACTCTTGGGTCTAAAGTTGGATTTACAAGTCTAACTTCACCACCACCTGGTGCCCATGTGTCATATGCACCGCCAATAAAACACCAGTTAACTGACCATGCTAATGCACCTACACCTAAAACAATCAAATGATATCCGAGGATATTTGTCATTTGATTTTTATCTCTCCAATCGGTTGAGAAAAATGGAAAATCTTCCTCTAGTTTTTCCGGACCTGCTAATGAATGGTAAATACCACCAAAACCAAGTACAGCGGAAGCTATTAAGTGAACCACACCTGCTTGGAAGAAAGGCATGATATCAGTAACTTCACCACCAGGGCCTATTCCATAACCAAACATTGCGACGTGTGGCATACAGATTAAACCTTGCTCCCACATTGGTTTATCAAAAGTAAAATGATTAACCTCAAAGAGCATCATTGCTCCCGCCCAAAAGACTATTAGTCCAGAGTGAGCAATGTGAGCTCCTAATAAACGTCCAGATAAATTGATTAATCTAGCGTTACCTACATACCAGGCATAACCAGTTTCTTCAATACTTTGGTTTGGAGCTCTTAATAAATTATTAAAGGGCGTTTCCACGTGGAAGAACCTCCTCAGGGAATACAAAGTTTTCGTGTGGTTGATCCACAGAAGACATCCATGCTCGCATACCTTCGTTCAAAAGTATATTTTTTGTATAGAAAGTTTCAAATTCTGGATCTTCTGCTGCACGGATTTCTTGGCTTACGAAATCATAAGCTCTTAAGTTTAGTGCTAAACCTACAATACCAATTGAAGATGTCCACATACCCATAACAGGTACAAATAGCATCAAGAAATGTAAGAAACGCTTGTTTGAGAAAGCAATACCGAAGATTTGACTCCAGAATCTATTCGCTGTAATCATTGAATAGGTTTCTTCTTCTTGAGTTGGGTCAAAAGCTCTAAATGTTGAACTTTGAACCTTACCATCTGTATAAATACTTGTATCTTCATATAAAGTATTTTGTACTGTAGCTCCATGGATAGCGCAAAGTAGAGCCCCACCAAGAATTCCAGCAACACCCATCATGTGGAATGGATTTAAAGTTATATTGTGAAAACCTTGAATGAACAGAATGTAACGGAAGATTGCTGCAACTCCGAATGAAGGAGCAAAAAACCAACTATGCTGTCCTAAAGGATAAATAAGGAAAATACTTGTGAATACTGCAATTACTGCTGAGAATGCTAAAGCATTGTATGGTCTGATTCCAACAAGGCCAGCAATTTCAAATTGACGAAGCATAAAGCCAATTAGGCCAAATACTCCATGTAATGCAACGAAGTTCCAAAGTCCACCAAGCTGTAGCCATCTTACGAAACTACCTTGGGCTTCAGGACCCCATAAAAATAGAAGACTGTGTCCCATGGCATCACCAGGGGTACTTACAGCTGCTGTTAAAAAGTTACAACCTTCAAGGTATGAGCTTGCAACTCCGTGTGTGTACCAAGAGGTAACAAATGTTGTTCCAACAAACCAACCACCTATTGCTAAATATGCACAAGGAAGTAGAAGTAGTCCGGACCAACCAATAAATACAAAGCGGTCGCGCTTCAACCAATCATCGAGGACATCAAACCATCCTCTTTGTGGGGCGCTACCAACTGCGATCGTCATGAGAAATCGTTTTTAGCTTCGGGATACGCAGTGACTGTAACAAAGATTGAGAGTAATGTGGGGAAATATTTGTATATCTGAAATGCCTTGTAAAGCTTTCCTGACTTTTTTATTAAAAATTAGGTAAGAATACTCCCTTAGTTTGTTAAATTATCTGAATTAGGCTCTAAAAAAAGATAAAAATGAATTCAGACCTCACGTCTTTCGATAAAATCGAACAAAAAATTAGTGGATCAAGAAAAATCTCCAATTATATCATCGGTGGGATGTTAACGATTGGGGGTATTGGGTTCCTTTTAGCCTCTTTATCAAGTTACACAGGGAGGGATCTATTACCTCTTGGGAATCCATCAAGTTTATTATTTATCCCTCAAGGAATAATAATGGGAGCATACGGAGTAATAGCTAATTTATTGAATTTTTATTTATGGTATTTGGTTTACATAAACTTTGGTTCAGGTAGTAATTATTTTGATAAATCCTCTAAATCTGTAGAAATAAAAAGAAAGGGATTATTTAAAGATATTGAAGTTAAATTGAATTTTGATGAAATTAAATCCGTTAAGCTGGATATAAGTGAGGGATTTAATCCTAGAAGAAGAATTGCTTTAGTATTAAAAGGTAGAAAAAAACCTCTCCCTCTAAGCGGGGCAGGTGAACTTAAACCTCTTCTTCAAGTTGAAGAAGAGGGAGCCCGTCTGGCTAAATTTTTGAACGTTAATTTGGAGGGTCTAAAATAAAAAAAAAATATTTTTTTAAAATATTATCTTGCATACAGGTTTTGTTCTTGATACAAGCTTGTAATTTAAAAAATGAGATTGATTCAAATTATTACTGCCAAAAACTTAAATTAAGTTGTATCAAAGAGAATAAAATAGCACTTTTTAAAACTTCAAAAGGTGATTTTGAGGTTAAATTATTTGGAGAGGATAACCCTGTAACAGTATCTAACTTTATTGAAAACATTAATAATAGTATTTATGAAGATCAAAAATTTTATAAAATAATAAATTATTCTCAACTAAAATTTGTCCACGGGGGTGTTAATTGGGAAAATTCATTTTTTATTGAACGAAATCAAACATTAAATAAGGGAACGCCTTCAATACCCTTAGAAATAAAGTTCCAAAAAGAAATTAAACCAAGATACAAGTATTTAATAAAAACTCCTTCAGAAGCTGAGAATTTAGCTAATACTTTTGAGAGTGGTTCAATCGCCATGGTTAAGAGTGGTAAGAACAACTCTTCATCTACTGAATTTTTTTTTGTGACTAATAAAATTCCAGAACTAGATGGAAGATATTCAATTTTTGGAAAAATAATTAATGGATTAGATGTACTTAAAAAAATTGAGAAAGAAGACTTTATTAAGGAGGTAAAAATATTAAATTTCTAAAGAATATTTGTTGATTTTCAACATTTCTGTATTAACTCCTGAGGAGCGTTTAAGTGCAACCTTACCAGTTCTTGCTATTTCAAGGATGCCATATGGCTCGAGCAATTTCTCTAGAGCAACTAATTTCCCAGGATCTCCAACTACCTCAAGAGTTAAAGCTATATCTGATACATCAACAACTTTTGCACGGAAAATCTGCACTATATCTAAGATATTACTCCGGGTGTCTTCTTTCGATGAAACTTTTAGCAACATCAATTCCCTCTCAACAGCAGCGAGATTAGTGAAATCTACAACTCCCAGAACATTAAATAACTTATTTAGTTGCTTAGTCATTTGTTGAAGAGTTTCATCATCACCTTCAACAACCATGGTTAACCTTGAAATACCTTTGGATTCTGCAGGGCCTACTGCAAGGCTATCAATGTTGAAGCCCCTTCTCGCAAATAAGCCTGAAATTCTACTCAAAGCCCCAGATTCGTCTTCTACAAGAACTGACAATGTATGTTTCATATTTAAAAAGTTTTTAAATCTCTAATCCATTCATAAGAGATTCGATTGAATACCGAAGGATCTTCATCATGGATACAATGCCCTGAATTGGATACTATTTTTAATTTTACCCATCTATGAAAATTTGCAATCTTTTTACCAAGAAACAAAGGTATGAAATTATCTTTTTCTCCCCAAATCAATAAAAAAGGAACTTTTTTTGTGGCACTAAGTTTTCTTAAAAGGTAAGAAGCTTTAAATTTTTCATCTCTTGAAGACATCCCAATACACATTGCTCTTAATGATCTAGCTGATGTTCTTCTTAAAACTGGTTTTGTCACCAAATCTATTAGTTCGCGATCAATATTATTTTTTTTGAAATATGCAGAATTTAGACCCAGTTTTATTCCCCCTAATTTTGTAATTAAAAATAAAATAATCTCCAAAGGGAAAAATATAAAAAATATCGTAATGAAACCATCTTGAAATTTTTTAAATAATGATTTTTTTGGTATTAACTTTTTATTTTCTTGAATTGGATCTGGCAGAGGCGATGCAATAACTGTTGCAATCTGATCCTCAAAAGAAACAGCACATGTTAGAGCCACTAATGATCCAAGGGAATTGCCAATAAGAATTACTTTCCTAGAATTCTTTGGTCTTATCACCTGTTTAATAAAGTCTTTCACTTGATTACACCAAATTTCGTTATTTAATTTTCCAATTTGTATTATCCCAGGTTGATCCGATTCTCCAAACCCTATTAAATCTAAAGAATATGAGGCAAAATTCCTTTGTGAGAAATATTCTAAATTGTTCCTCCAATGTTTTCGACTGGCGCCAAATCCATGGATAAAGATAATTGGGATTTCATTGTTTTCTCCTGAAACACTCCAACAAACTTTAAAACCATTCCAATTCCAGTAATTAGAAAAATTAACATTTTCTTTTTTAAATTTATTATTCATATTTTCAAAAATTTTCAAGATATTTGCATTATCTACTTTTTTAACAAATAAATGTATATTGAATGTAAATTATAGTAATCATTAAATTTTACTATGGCAAAAGAAATTTTTAGTATTGCGGCAGTTTTTTGGATATTAATACCAATAGGATTGGTTGGTGGTGCTTTATTATTAAAGTTTCAAGGAGATTGATTCTCACGAACACCTCACAAATTGAGTTATGGTCTACAGGTTAAGTAAATCTTAAAATATGAAGATTCTTTTAGTAGGAGCAACAGGGACACTTGGGAGGCAAATAGCTAAGCAAGCTATAGAAGTTGGACATGAGGTTAGATGCTTCGTCAGAAATCCTAGAAAAGCTTCTTTTCTTCAAGAGTGGGGTTGTGAATTAACAAAAGGCAACTTGTTGAATTCTTCTGATATTGAATATGCATTGCAAGATATTGAAGTTGTTATTGATGCTTCTACTAGTAAACCGGATGATCCTAAAAGTATTTATGAGACAGATTGGGATGGAAAAGTCAATTTGTTCAATGCTTGTGAATCTTTAAACGTAAAAAGAGTAATATTCCTCTCAATTCTTTTAACAGAAAAATTTAGAAATGTTCCATTAATGGACATTAAATATTGTACTGAAAAACTCATTGAGAAATCTGATCTAGAATATACAATCTTCAAATGTGCAGCTTTTATGCAAGGGATTATAGGTCAATTCGCCATTCCAATTTTAGATAGTCAAGCGGTATGGATGAGTGGAACTCCAACTAAAATCGCATACATGAATACACAAGACATGGCAAAAGTTATTGTCTCCGCAGTTAATAATCCAAAAACCCATAGAACATCATTACCATTGGTTGGTCCCAAAGCATGGGATTCAAACGAAGTCATATCTTTATGTGAAAAATTTAGTGAAAAAAAGGCGAAAATTTTCAGAGTTTCCCCCTTCCTTATTAATGTTACTCAAAAAGTAGTTTCCTTTTTTCAAGATTCTCTTAATGTTGCTGAGCGATTGGCTTTTGCTGAAGTAACTAGTAGTGGTGAATCATTAGATGCTGACATGAGCAAAACTTACGAAATAATGGAACTTAAAAAAGAAGATATGACGACCCTAGAGAGTTATATAAAAGAGTACTACCAACAAATACTTAAAAGACTAAGGGAAATGGAAGCAGATCTTAATATTGAAGAAAAAAAGAGATTACCTTTTTAATATTGCAATCCTAGATTTATATAGTATATTTGTACTATATAAATACTATTAATCATGTCTGTTTCAAAATCTAAAAATCTTGAACGAAAACTAGATAATTTTGCAAAAGAAGCAAAAAATGAATTGAATAATGTTTGCGGATCTTCATTATGGGAAAGTCTTGGATTTGTGTTTTTTGATCAATTAGAAAATTCTGAAAAAATTGCTAAAGCAAATTTTTACTATGGTCAACTTCAAATAATTAATGAAATTAAATTTTCAATTTGAATCGAATTTCATATTTTTACGGATGTAATTTTTTTTAAATCAATTTTGGCCAATCTTTTTCTGATAATATGTACTTAGTAAAAGATTAATTAATGATTGAAACTTCAGGTGTAATAGAAAAAGAGCAGGGGAATGGATTTTATTTGGTTACCTTAGAACAACCTGAAGGACATCAATGTTTATGTAGAGCTGCAGGTAAATTGACTAAATTTAGAATTAAATTATTAGCTGGAGACAAAGTGTTAGTTGAGATTAGTCCTTATGATCTTTCTAGAGGGAGGATAACTTATCGAGAAAGGAATGCAGGCGGTGCTAGACCAACAACTAATAAAAATAATCCCAAGAGAAATAATAAGTAAAAGATAGTTTAGATAATATTTTTTATAGCTTCTTTAAACTCACTTCTTTGTTTAACACCTTGCCATTGTTTTTTTAATAATTTTTCTTTAAAAAGTTGAACTGTAGGTGTGCCGTTAATACCAGCTTGTTTTGCAATATCTTGATCTTTATCAATATCTATTTCAACGCCAAGCACTGCACCATCAAGTTCTCTAATTATTCTTTTTAACTGAGGTTTTAAAACATGACATGGACCGCAGCTTGGGGAACTAAAAATTACTAAGATAGGTTTTTTGCTCTCGTGATAAAGTTTCCTCAATGCATAACTGCCTTTTTGCCATTCAGAATTTGAATCGAAAGTATCTTCATTAACTTCTTTTTCATTGAAATCTGATGAATTAAGTTTTTTTTCTGGTTCGGGTGTTTCCCTGACTATAGTTTTTGCTAAGTTTTTCTCAGCTAACCATCTTTCGGAAGCTAATGCTGCCATGCATCCAGTCCCTGCAGCAGTAACTCCTTGTCTCCACTCAGAATCAACAACATCACCTGCTGCGAAGATACCTTCAATAGATGTTTCTGGCCTTCCTGATTTGCAAGCAATATATCCTTTATTATCTAAATCAATTTTGTTGCCTAAGAACTTCGTATTTGGTGTGTGCCCAATCGCGTAAAAAAGACCTTTTATGTTGATTTCCCCTTTCCCTTCTTGAGAGTGAATAGTTTCTATTCTCTCAAGCCATTCAGAACCATCCGCTTTATCAACTTTTGTGTTCCAATGAATTTCTATCTTTGGGTTATCTTTTACTCTATCAACCATTGCTGCGCTAGCCCTTAATTTTTCTGATCGAACAATTAAATGCACTTTGCTTCCATACTTTGTGAGATATGCTGCTTCTTCACATGCAGAGTCTCCCCCTCCAATAACAGCTAATTCTTCATCTCTAAATTGTGGGGTGGCTCCATCACATATTGCACAAGCACTTATTCCTTTACTCCAGAATTTATCTTCATTTATCACGCCTAATCTATTTGCACTTGCTCCAGTTGCAATAATAATTGAGTTTGATTGTATAGTCCCTTCTAAAGTTTTTAATTCAAAGGGATGTGAATCGGTATTAATTGAGACTACATCACTTTCGTATAAATTAGTGCCCCATCTTTCTGCTTGAGCCTTCATTAGATCCATCAATTCAGGACCTAGTACTCCATCTGGGAAGCCTGGATAATTTTCAACAAATGTTGTAGTCATTAATTGCCCACCAGGAATTCCACCAGAATTAAATCCTGTTACGAGCAATGGTTGAAGATTTGCTCTTGCTGCATAAATTGCAGCCGTATAACCTGCAGGACCTGAACCAATAATCACGACATTTTCTACATTTAAATTTTTTTCTTTATTTTCCATTTATTTGTAAATTTCACTACTCATAATAATAAATAAACCCAAACAATGTAGGGGGGATTATACTCTTTCTATTTGTAGTGTTAATCGTTGACTTTTTGATCTAATAATTTCTTTAATTCTTTTGGGAAATTCAAAACAGAATCTTTTAAATTTTCGTTCTTTTCTCCAATATGTAATATCCACTCTCTAAATTCTTCAGCGATTGCATAACTATCTTCGTACTTTTCTAGAGTGTCCATTGCAGATATTCTGTTGGTTGCCCAACAGGTCGCAATGTCGATCCTTTTTCTAATGAAATTGTCCATAGAAGCTTAAAAGTTGTATATAGATAAACACATCAAACAGTAAAAGTATTGTCTAATAAGTTACAACTTCGTACTTCAAAACAATAATTTAATCTTTAATTTATATTTGAGGGGATTTTTGCGCAAATTATAAAGGAAGTATAAAGAATAAGAGCTAAACTGCCTCGCTGTGATTTGCAAGGAGTCTTTCAACTTCCTCAAAACCCTCTTTAGCTGAGTTTATTGCAAGTTCCTTGCTAACTTTTTCTTCTGATATTAATTTTGCGGATATTTTCTTTAAAAGAGTTTCTTTCTTTTCTCTTAGTGAACTAACAATTTCTTCTTCAATGATAGATTTTATTGCTTTAGAAATTATTTTTTTGTCATTTGCTTCCTCAAATGTGCCCTGGACTAATTCTTGAATAAATAATCGATGTACCTCACTACTTCTTAGAAAGCTTTCTGTGGCATTAATAATTCCTTCAACAAGAGCTTCATCAGGTTCAGAATCATTTTCTGCCAGCTTAAATTCCCAATCTAAATGTCTTCTTTGCCAACCTGCAGAGTGGAGACTTGGCATAACAGTCTGTGAATAAGTATCAACTGACATTTCATAAATTCTTTCTGCTAATTTCTCGCACCAGTCTTTACCATGCTTTTCTAGATTTTTCTGCATAGTTTGTCTTGGAACAGCATGACCACCATGATGACTGTGACATACTCCATCAGGACATTCGATTGCTTTTATACTCATTGGATTATTTAGTGCCTATATATTCTAGATAGCTATTTTTTGTAGAAAAGAAAATATATTTTTAACAAAAATCCAAGACTTTTGACTTTCTTCAATTTATATTTAGTATGTTAAAAAAATAAATAAATTGACAAAGATACTTATTCCTTCTGAAACAAGCTCTGGTGAAAGGAGAGTTTCAGCTACACCAGAAGCGGTAAAGAAATTAAAAAGTCTTGGATGTGATGTTTACATTGAAAGTTCAGCAGGAAAATTATCAGGATTTAGTGACTTATCATATGAAGAATCGGGCGGAACAATAATAAACAACGTAGATCAAAAAATTTGGGGTGAAGCTGACTTAATATTTTGTGTTCATACTCCATCAGAGGATAATTTAATTAAATTAAAGAAAGGAGCTGTTCTACTTGGTCTTCTTAACCCATATGGTAACAAGGAGCTTCTTAGGATAATAAATAGTAATAAGATTTCAGCTTTATCACTAGAGTTGCTTCCGAGGATTAGTAGAGCTCAATCTTCTGATGTTCTATCTTCACAGGCCAATATTGCTGGATATAAAGCAGTTCTTTTAGCTGCAAGTGAGTTAGATAGATATTTCCCAATGCTTATGACTGCAGCAGGGACAGTCCAACCTGCCAAAGTAGTGGTTCTTGGCGGAGGCGTTGCAGGATTACAGGCTGTTGCGACAGCAAAAAGACTTGGCGCAATAGTATTTGTATCTGATATTAGACCTGCTGTCAAAGAACAAGTTGAGTCCTTAGGAGCAAGATTTATAGAACTCCCTGAAGTGGACGAAAAGCCAAGAGAGGCAGGAGGTTATGCAAAAGCTGTAACACCTGAATTCCTTTCAAAACAGAAGGCAACTTTAACTAAATATTTATCTGAAGCTGATGTTGCTATATGTACTGCGCAAGTTCTAGGTAAAAAGGCTCCTGTTTTAATAGACTCTCCCATGATTGAAAAAATGAGGGCTGGCGCAGTAGTGATTGATTTGGCAGTTTCTCAGGGAGGTAATTGTGAAGGAACAAAATCAAATGAAACTATTATAAAAAATGGAGTAAAACTTATAGGAGCGGGTGAATTACCCTCTTCAGTTCCTTATGATGCAAGTTCACTTTATGCTAAGAACTTAACATCTTTGATTACACCATTTATAAAAGATGGTGTAATTAAATTAGATAAAGAGGATGAACTCATTTCTGGATGTTTATTAAGCGATGAGGGAGTTGTTCTTCAACATAAAGTTTTTGAAAATTGAGGTTTTAAAATTATGTCTTTTATAAGTCTTCTTTGGGTTCTTTTACTGGGTAGTTTATTAGGTCTCGAGTTAATTGGAAAAGTTCCTCCAACTCTCCACACACCTTTAATGAGTGGAGCAAATGCAATTTCAGGAATAACAATGCTTGCCGCCTTGACTTTAATTGTAAAAGCAGAAGGTAACGTACCACTTTTAATCATTGGTTCAGTTTCTCTTGGATTTGCTCTTTTCAACGTTGTAGGTGGTTTCTTTGTAACTGATCGAATGCTCGCGATGTTTAGTCGTAAACCATCAAATAAGAAGTAATTTTTAACATGAATCTACCTGTAATCATTAAATTCGTTATTGACCTTCTAGCAGTACTTTTACTGGCTTTGGGAATAAAAGGATTGTCAAAAGTAAAATCAGCAAGGGATGCCAATAGATTAGCTGCATTTGCAATGTCGCTATCAGTAGTAGGATTACTTTCTTATTATTTGGGCACTTCTGGAATTGCTATTCAGTCTTGGATTTGGATAATAATTGGATCAATCTTAGGTAGTTTATTCGGAGCAATTCTTGCAAAAAAAGTACCTATGACCTCCATGCCTGAAACAGTGGCACTGTTCAATGGTTGTGGAGGAATGTCATCACTTTTAGTGGCCTTAGGAGTAGCTATTTTCCCTATATCTGGTGGCCAAGAAAATTTTGATTTTTTTAAGTCACTGATTAACGAAGTTTCAATATCTGTTTCTATATTTGTTGGCGCCATAACTTTCACAGGTTCAATTGTGGCGATGGCAAAGTTACAGGGTTGGTTATCAACTCCAGGATGGACTCAGAGCAAAGTTAGACATTTTGTAAATATTGTTTTTGCAGTTGCTTCTTTGATAGCCTTTTTTGATTTGATAAACGGCAATACAAGTTCTATTTGGCTTTTAGTTATAGTTTCTTCTTTATTGGGTATTGGAGTTACTTTACCAATTGGAGGAGCTGATATGCCAGTCGTTATATCTTTATTAAATAGCTATTCAGGGATTGCAGCAGCATCAGCAGGTTTCGTTGTAGATAGTCAGCTTTTGATAGTAGCAGGGGCAATGGTTGGAGCAGCAGGCTTAATACTTACTCAAGTAATGTGCAAGGGTATGAATAGATCATTGGTCTCAGTTCTTTTTGGAGGATCTTTATCTGCACAAAGTACAGCCTCTCCTGGTTCAGGAGAATATACAAATATAACATCTTGCAGTGTTGAAGAATGTGCATTGACTTTAGAGGCGGCCAACAAGGTAATCATTGTTCCTGGTTATGGTCTAGCGGTAGCTCAAGCTCAACATACTTTAAGAGAAGTGACAAAAAAACTAGAGCAAAACGGTATTGAAGTTGTTTACGCAATTCATCCTGTAGCAGGTAGGATGCCTGGACATATGAATGTACTTTTAGCGGAAGCAGATGTTCCTTACGAACAACTGAAAGAGATGGACGTTGTAAATCCTGATTTTCCAGCAACGGATGTTGTTTTAGTTTTAGGAGCAAATGATGTGGTTAATCCTCAAGCTAAAAATGATAGCTCTTCTCCTTTATATGGCATGCCAGTTCTTGATGTGCAGGAAGCAAGAACGGTATTTGTAATTAAACGTGGTATGAGTGCAGGGTACTCCGGAATAAAAAATGATTTATTTGATCTTCCAAATACCTCAATGGTCTTTGGTGATGCTAAAAAGGTACTTAATGATTTGATTGGAGAATTAAAGGATCTTGGAGTTGGGGAGAAATAATAGTACATCTTTTAGTTTTTCAGATTACTTAAAAAATAAGCCATTTCGAGAAGTCTTACCTTGGATAGGTGGCGACTTACAAACTTTGAGAGATACTTTTGTTATTGATTTTGGTAAATCAAAAAAAAACAAAAAAATATTCTTTCCGATTAATAAAATTCTCTCTAAAAAATTTGAATGTGATTATCTTTTAGGTTTTTTAGAATTACCTGAAAACTTAAACTCACTTAGGGGTTTTGTAATCGTTACACATGGTTTAGGGGGCTCAACTAAACGGTTTGGTTTAAGAAGAATATCTAGGAAATTAGCAAATAATGGTTTTGGAGTTCTTAAATTAAATCTAAGGGGATCTGGATCAGCGAGATATTTAGCTAAAGGAAATTATTGTGCTAGATGCTCCAGTGATGTTATTTCAGCAATTAATTATTTTAAAAAATTTATTAATTTAGAGTTTAAAGATCTCATTAAGGTGAATAATCTTCCAATTTACGGAGTTGGATTATCTTTAGGCGGAACAATTCTTTTAAACGCCTGCTTAGATTACGATGAAAACAAAGGAGAAAAACTTTTAGATGGCCTAGCCTGTGTAAGTAGCCCTTTAGATTTATCATCATGCAGTCTCTGTATTGAAAAATCTAGAAATTATATCTACCAAAAATGGTTACTTCATCGCTTAAAAAATCAGTTATGGGATGGATTTAATGATGAAGGCAAAATTCTCAATAATGAGAAATTAAGAAAAAAAATTAGAAATTTAAAAAGTATAAGGGAATTTGATCAGAAATTTACAGCTCCAAGTTGGGGATTTGATTCTTTAGAAGATTATTATGTTAAAGCTTCTCCAATCTTTAGAATCCAAAACTCAATAAAAAAATTACCTCAAATGCTTTTTATTCATGCCAAGGATGATCCCTGGGTTCCATATAAGGATACTTTGAATTTAAGAAAAGAATCTATTGATAAGTGCACTATTTTTGTAACTGAAAAAGGAGGTCATAATGGTTTTCATTCAATTAATGGCTGCTGGTCAGACGAAGTCGTAAAGAACTGGTTTATGAGTATCTAGGACTATTTAAAAATGGTGTTTTTTTAAAAATCCATTTTTCTATTGGCTTACCGTTAATAATATGTGAGGTAAAAATTTCAGAAATTTTTTCTGGAGAAACTTTCTCATACCAAATACCTTCAGGCCAAATAAGAAGAATTGGGCCGTTATTACATACCCTTAAACAGTCAGCTTTTGATCTCAATATATGAACGTTTTTTGTAAAGGGATCATTCTCAAATTTTTTTAAAGTCTTTTTCAGACACTCCCATGTTTTTTGACCTTCATTGCCTTTAAAGCATTTCTGTTTTGTGGGAGTTGCGCATAGTAGAAGGTGTTTAGAAACCTCTTTTCCCATTTTAAAAAAATTTTTCCTATGTGCTTTTAAATTAATTCTAAGGGATGAAAGAAGCACCTGTTAAAAAAAATTTTTTCAATAATTAAAGCAAATTCTCATATTTTTATTATTAATATTTGATCTGAAATTAGTTGCAATTAGCTTCTTTTTTATGGATATGTGGAGTTTATGCTGAGATTTTGTAGATGCTCTGGAATCTTCTCATCCTGAATTTGAAAGTGTTTTTTATCCTATTAAATTCTATACTGAATTAATAATTTCCTGTATTAGTTCTATACAGAAACTTATAATAATTGGTCTTTTTCTGATATTTTTCTTTGACATTACTTGTCTTTATTGATTTTTGTTTATAAAAATGTAGTTATCGGTACAAATTTTAGAACTTTAATATTTTGGGATCACAAAGATTAAAAACATTACATAAGGATAATTTATTTTCTTTTTCAAGAATAGGACCTGATATTTACGGCTCCACTCATCCTCAGAATTTATTATCTGAAATAAAGGAAAGAGCAGAATTTCTATATGAGTTATTGGACAGGCATGTAATTTCCATAGACCCCTTCAGTAAAGACTGTCTTCTTCAACTTTTCAGGCTGGCGGCAAAATTCGAAAGTAACCCAAATAGATATATTTCCCATAACAGTCCCCTCAAGGGAAAGATACTCATAAATGCCTTCTATGAACCAAGCACCAGAACAAGACTATCGTTTGACAGCGCATGGCATAGGCTAGGTGGCGATTCAATAAATATCACCGATAAAAGTTCCACTGGAATTGCCAAGGGAGAAACCCATTTGGATATTGCTCATATGTTTAATAATTACGGTGACTGTGTTGTCCTCAGAGAAAGTGATAATGAGGCGATCTTTGAAATGACAAAATCATTGAGAATCCCAATAATAAATGCCGGTAATGGAATCGATGAACACCCCACTCAGGCGATGTCTGACCTTTATACGATTTTTAAATGGAGACCTCATTTGGTTAACAAATTAATTGATGATAGTGAAAAAATAACCATTGGTATCATCGGAGTTCCATCACGGATGAGAACAGTCAGATCTCTTCTGAAATTATTCTGTAAGTTTCCATATTTCATAAAAAAAATTATTGTAATTTACGATGACAAATCAATTGATCAGAACGATCTATTTGATGAAGGCCAGTTGGAACAAATTATTAAATCTGGTCTAAAGATTGAGCTGGAGACGGATATGCAAAAAGTATTGCCTTCTCTAGACGTTACATATATAAATGCAATTGCATGGGTGGGAGAAAATTATGAGGTTCATGGAAGTGCATTTAAATTGCACAGTGAGTTGCCATTTAAAAAAAATTCCATAATTTTGCATCCACTTGCTCGTGGCCCTGAATTGTCAACATCACTGGATCAAACCTCAAAAAATTGGTATTTTGCTCAGTCAAGAGGAGCAGTATTTGTAAGAATGGCATTACTTACCTGTCTGATGGATAGAACAACAAGAGTAATGGATGTCGTTTAACTAGATGTGTGGAATAGGGGGGGTTTTTAATAAATCAAAAAATAAATCTGTTGAACCTCAGATTCTAGTAAATATGGCTGCTATTCAAAGCCATCGTGGGCCGGACGGCTTTGGATATAAATTATCAGATGATGGTTCTGTAGGATTCTGTCATACGAGACTATCAATAATAGATTTAAATGAAAATCGAGCTAGACAGCCTTTTGTTGGAGGTGCCGAAAATCATATTTTGATGGCACATAATGGTGAATTTTATGACTTTCAAAGAATCAGGGCTGATCTTGTTGCTCAGGGCGTAAGCTTTTCTTCAAAAAGTGATTCGGAAATATTGCTTAGACTTTATGAGAAATATGGCATTGATAAGTCATTATCTTATCTGAGAGGAGAATTTGCCTTTTCGTTGTTTGATGCAGATCAGGATTGTCTTTATCTTGTAAGAGATCGATTTGGGATTAAACCTCAATACTGGATTGAGACCGATGATTCCTTAATATTTGGCTCTGAATTAAAAGTACTGTTTGCCCATCCATCAGTTGAAAGAAAATTTACAGGTGAAGGACTGGTTCATCAATTGATGCAGGTTATGGTCCCCGGCTCTACGGCATTTGCAGGTGTTAAACAAGTTAAGCCTGGATATATTCTTAAGGTCAAAAGATTAAATAATAAATTTCAGATAACAGAGGAAAAGTTCTGGGATATAAATTTCCCAAAGAAAAACACTTATGAAAGAGAAAAAAGTGAAGAATATTTTATTGAAAATATTAGAAAAGAATTGTTGAGAGCTGTGGAATTAAGAATGGTCGCTGATGTTCCGGTCGGCTGTTATTTATCCGGTGGAATTGATAGTTGCTCAATTCTGGGATTGGCTTCTGCCATAAGTCAAAAATCAGTAAAGGCATTCACGATTGGTTTCAGTGATGAAAGATATGATGAAACTTCGATTGCAAAAGAGATGGCTGTCGCCACAAATGCAGACCATGAGATTTTAAAAATAAATGGGGATGATCTGTATAGGAATTTTGAAAAGGTTCTATGGTTTACTGAAAGATCTATATATAACACCCTTGCAATTGCCAAATACCTTATGAGTAAAAGAGTGAATGAGCTCGATTATAAGGTCGTTATGACAGGAGAGGGTTCAGATGAATTGTTTGGAGGCTATCCCGCGTTCAGAAAAGATATGTATACCTATGGGGTAGGAATTTCTAATTCAGAATCTGAGAATTTTAAAGAAAATCTAGAAAATTCAAATAATATTTTCAAGGGCGCGATGCTAGCTAATGAAGAGATAAGTAATCAATCTTTCAAGGAATTCTTAGGATTTACGCCAAGTTGTCTTCAACCTTGGCTTGCATGTGAAACTTATGCAAAAAGTCTAGTCTCAAGTAAATATAAAGAGTTAACGGAAGATTATGATCCTGGAGCGGCAATTTTTGGAGAACTTGATCTTGAACAGTTAGAAGATAGATACGCAATTGATCAGGCTCAGTACGTTTGGATGAAGACTATGCTTGAGGGCCAAATTCTCACATGGGGAGGAGATAGAGTGGACATGTCAAATTCAATGGAGGCCAGACCTGCATTTTTAGATCATCACCTAGCAGAAGCTGCTGTTGCTGTTCCCCCTGAATTAAGGATTAAAGACAATGTCGAGAAGTATGTTTTAAGAGAAGCCATGTCAGGATTACTGCCTGAATCATTATATAAACGTGAAAAATTTCCTTTTATGGCTCCCCCTTCCCATGCAGATAAAGATAATTTAAGTTCTATGCAGGAAATTGTGGATGAGTTTTTAAGTCCTGAGAGGATAAGAGAATTTGGAATCTTGGATGAAACAGAAGTAAATAATTTGCTGAATAAATTTTTTAGTTCAGAGCTTGATGCCTCAGAAAAAGTACAATTGGATGCAATAATCAATCATCTTTTAAGTGTTCAGATTTTATATAAGATTTTTATAATTGATAATATCCCAGATAAGGCTCAAAAGATGGCTGATAATTTGGGTTGGAAAGTTTGAATTCTTTCCTTAAATTAATTTCTTAAAAGGTGTAAATCAATACAGGTTTTATTTGAAAAATAAGAGATCTTAAATAGGTTCAAGTAATGGACGTATGAGCTATAGCGCTGGGTTAAATATCCTAGAGCCACAGGTAATAAATAGGGAGAGAATCCAAGAATTGATAAATTCTTTTTCTTCAATCGGAGCTTCTGAGAATGGCTCTGTTTCAAGAAGAGGTTTTTCTGATGAAGATATATATGCAAGAAATTTTTTTATAAAAACCCTTAAAGACTTAGGTTTAAAAATAAGAATAGATACTGCAGGAAATATTATTGCAAGATTAGATGGTCATGATAATAATTTACCTCCAATTGTTACTGGATCTCATCTCGACACTGTTCCAAAGGGAGGTAAATATGACGGAACTTTAGGAGTAATTGCAGGAATTGAAATTGCTTTTTACCTGCAGGAAAATGACATTAAATTAAATAGACCATTTGAAATAATCGTCTTTGCTGATGAAGAATCGACAATGATTGGTTGTAAAGGCTTTACAGGTAATTTATCTGTAGACGAAGAAGATTTTATTACCAGTAATTCTTGCTCAATAATTCATAATCTTTCTCGGATTGGTGGAAATTGGCTTGAGATTAAAAGTGCGGCAAGAAGTAAAAATGATATATTCGCTTTTCTTGAATTACATGTTGAACAGGGAAAGGTTCTAGAAGATGGTGGTTTGGATATCGGAATTGTTAATGGAATAGTAGGTCAAAAAAGAATAACGGTTAAGGTTACAGGCCAGGCAAATCATGCAGGAACTACACCGATGTCAAATAGAAATGACGCACTTTTGGCCGCCTCTAAAATTATTGTTGGTATTGAACAGATTGCTAAAACTACTTCTGAAAGTGCAGTCGCAACAGTTGGTAAATTGAAATTACATCCCAATGCGGCAAATGTTATTCCAGGAGAGGCAGTATTCACTATAGATATGAGAGATTTGGATGAAGATGTAATTGGGAAAATGAGTTTAAGAATTGAGAATCTATGTTCAGAAATTCAAGAAGTTACTGGATGCGTAGTACAGATAGAACCTCAATTTGAAGTGTTTCCCACTAAGTCATGCCCTAAATTAGTGAGATCTTCATTTCATGAATCTGAAAAGTTGGGATTTAAAACTGGAATCTTACCAAGCAAAGCCAGTCATGACTCACAAGAAATAGGTAAGATTTGTCCTATGGTTATGATCTTTGTCCCAAGTAGGAATGGTCTGAGTCATTCCTATAAGGAATATACTTCTCTTGATGAATGCGCTAATGGTATTGAGGTTTTATTGAATACAATATTTTCCATTGATAAGAATTTTTTAGACAAGCCTCTAATGACATAAATGACATTTTCAATTATTGGTTTTGATCCTTTAAAAAATAGATTTGGTGTTGCAGTTTCTTCTTGTCATATAGCTGTTGGCTCAACAGTTTCATTTGTTAGATCACAGGTTGGAGCTGTTGCAACTCAAGGGCAAACTAATCCGTATTTAGGATTAAGAAGTCTTGAGTCACTCCAATCCTGCTCTGATTCCAAAGTTGTTTTGGAAGACTTAATTAAAGAAGATTTTGGTAGGGAAAAAAGACAGGTTCACTTAATTGATAAGTATGGGAGAAGCGCATGCTGGACAGGTCAAGAATGTTTTCAGGCAAGCGGACATATAAGTGGAGAAAACTTTTCTGTAGCTGGCAATTTTCTAGAGAATATTGAAGTTCTTGAGGTGATGGCTGATGTTTTTAAACAAAGTGATCCAAATATCAAATTAGGGAAAAGACTACTTGATGCTCTTAATGCAGGAGAAAATATAGGTGGAGATAGACGAAGCCCCCGTTCAACCTCGAGCGCCTTAAAGGTAAGCGGAGAACTAGACTTTCCCCTTTTAGACCTTAGAGTTGATTATCATGATTCTTCTTTAGATGAACTAATTAGAATTTATAGACATAGTCAAAGTGAGTGGGCCCAGGAATGGAGAGATTCAATGAATGACTTGCCTGAAATGAATATGAAACGAGAATTTAGAGTGGCATAAAGTTTAAAGACTTTGCTTGTAAGTTCAGCATCCAATAGTCGTAAGAAATGGTTAGTTAGGTGACTTTTAATATTCCCTTTTATCCAATACTTACGTATTTTTTCCCTTTTTTAATTTCTTGCTTAACAAAAAGTCTGGCCCAATTGTCTACTTCAAGAATATCCTCCAATTCGGGACTCAAATTCAAATTCTCCATATGTGATTCACAAGCTTTACTTATAAATGTGGGAATTTCTTGAAAAGAAATTTTTTCTTTAAGGAATTGTTCAACAGCCATTTCATTAGCAGCATTTAAGACTGCAGGCATAGTCCCAGAAGATTTTCCTGCGGCATAGGCAAGTCCCATGCATGGATATTTAAACTCGTCTGGCTCTTTAAAAGTTAATTTTCCAATTTCACTTAGGTTTAATCTTTTCCAATTTGTTTTAAATCTCTCAGGCCAACTCATCGCATATAAAATAGGTAGTTTCATATCTGGCCAACCTAATTGAGCTAATACTGAAGAATCATCCATCTCAATCATTGAATGAATAATACTTTGAGGGTGGATAACTATTTCGATATTTTCGTAGGAGGTCCCAAATAAATAATGAGCTTCTATAACTTCTAATCCTTTATTCATAAGAGTTGCAGAATCTACAGTTATTTTTTTCCCCATATCCCAATTAGGATGCGATGTAGCATCTTCCACTGTGACATGTTTTAAATCCTCAACGGCCCAATCTCTGAAAGCACCACCAGAAGCTGTTAAATGTATGGCTTTTAAACCTTTAGGTATCTCACCTGTTGAAAAATCTGCATTTTCATAATTGGGTAATCCTTGTAAACATTGAAAGATGGCAGAGTGTTCTGAATCAGCAGGTAAAAGCCTACTATTATTTTTCTTTAATGCAGGAATAACAATTGGCCCTGCCGCAATTAAAGTTTCTTTGTTAGCAAGTGCAATGTTTTTCCCCGCATTAATTGCTGACATTGTTGGAATTAAGCCTGCACAGCCAACTATCCCTGTAACCACAGTATCTGCCTTATCCCATGCTGCAACTGCGTTAATCCCCTCCTTTCCACTCAAAACCAATGGAGCAATATCTAAATCTAAGTTATTAATATTATCTTTTAAATCTTCTATAAGATTTTCATCCTCAATCGCAACTACTTCTG
This sequence comes from Prochlorococcus sp. AG-424-P18, assembly GCA_003213235.1. Lineage (GTDB taxonomy): Bacteria > Cyanobacteriota > Cyanobacteriia > PCC-6307 > Cyanobiaceae > Prochlorococcus_A. The sequence goes on from QCNJ01000008.1 coordinate 42,434, forward strand.
GTTTATGTGTTTTAACTTGTTCGGTTAATAAATTAATATTTCTCCCTGCCGAAAGAGCTACGGCTTTAAACTTATCAGGCTGCTCACTTGCTATTTCGAGAGTTTGAGTCCCAATTGAACCAGTAGAACCGAGAACAGTAATGTATTTCAATTTTCTCTGATATTTCTAATATCTTCCCATTTAAAGGTGTATTTAAAAAACAAAAATTTCAAATTGGTTTTTTTCTTAAAATTTAGACCCTTATCCATGTTGTTATTTCCTTTGATTGATCAATAAGTTCAATACCTTTTTCATTTAACAAATTCCTAATTTCATCGGCCTTCTTATAATTCTTTTCTTTTTTTGCTTTCAATCTTTCATTAATAAGTATTGATATTTCTTCTTCTTTTATTTTACTTTCTTTTACTAAAACCTCTTTTTTAAGACCAAGTACCTCAGTCAACTTTTCAAGAGTTTTAAAATTCTCAAGTAGAAAGAATTTTTCATTTAGGTCTATTTTAAAACCTTCGACCCTTTGAAATTGGTTTAAAAAGTTTTTTAATGGTTTTGCTAAATCGTAAATAATTGCAATAGCACCTGCAGTATTAAGGTCATTTCCAAGAGCCTCAGAAAATTTAAGCTTTTTTTGAGATAATTCAAAGCTTATTTTCTCTTTATATTCGTCTTCGATAGATTCATTCTTATCAATAGATTTAAAAGCATCTTTTGTGACCTCCAAAAAAGAAAGGGCTACATTAATGTTTTTCCAAGCTTCTGAAGCACTCCTTAAAGCTTCTTCAGTAAAATCAAGTGGTTTTCTATAATTCACAGTCATAACAAAATATCGCAAAGTCATAGGGCTTGTACCTGACTTAATTAGTTCTCTGATAGTTTTAAAATTTTTAAGGGATTTACTCATCTTTTGTCCATTTACATTGACCATCCCATTGTGTAACCAATAGTTCGCTAGCTTTTTGCCATTGGCTGCTTCTGATTGGGCGATTTCATTCTCATGATGTGGAAAAATCAAATCAGAACCACCTAAATGGATATCAATAGTATCTCCTAATTCATCTTTAACCATCGCTGAACATTCAATATGCCATCCTGGCCTACCTTTACCCCATGGCGAATCAAAAAATGGTTCATCATCTTTGGCTCTTTTCCATAGCGCAAAATCTTGCGGATTAAGTTTTTTACTATTTTCTTCATTAACCATTCTTCCTTGCTGATTGATATTTTGTTCTTGTAAATTTTGATTACTTAGCTTCCCATAATTTTTATTTTTGAAAACAGAATAATAAACATCTCCATCCCTAGAGTATGCATAACCTTTGTCCTCAAGGATTGTTATGAAGGAGCAGATATTGCATATATGATTCGTTGCTCTTGGCATGCTATCCGGACGCATTATCCCTAAAGAATCCATATCTTTATGAAATTCAATGATATTTTTTTCAGATACTTCCTTCATTGAACTGCTTTCTTCTTTCGCTCTTTTTAAAATCTTGTCATCAATATCTGTAAAATTTTGAACATACTTCACTTTGAAATCACTGTAAATTAAAAATCTTCTCAATACATCCCAAACGATGTAACTTCTGGCATGACCAAGATGACATAAATCATAAACAGTTACCCCACAACAATAAATTTTTACTACATCATCAATAGGCTTAAAAACCTCAACTTTTTTGCTTAAAGTATTAAAAAGTTTGATCATCTTAAAATAAGTATTTCATAAGATTTATTTTGTCTCCATCCAATTGTCGCCAATTCCAATATCAACTAAAAGAGGCACATTTAATTTTACACAATCTTCCATAGTCTTCTTTACTAATTTCGTCGTAATTTCCAAAGAATCTGGTTCAACTTCAAACAATAATTCATCATGTACTTGTAAAAGCATTTTTGCTGGAACATTCATTTCTATGAATTTTTTATTTAGTTGAACCATTGCAATTTTAATAATATCTGCACTTGAACCCTGAATTGGGGCATTGGCTGCGGCTCTTAGTGACTGTGCTTCCATGCCAGCTCTTCTAGCGGATTGCAAGTCAATTTCGTAAGGATCTTTTCCTATTAGTCTTCCAAGTCCATTTTTATCAAACTTAAATTCTCTTTTTCGACCAAAAATTGTTTTTACATAACCTTTTGATAAAGCAAGCCTTTCTTGAAGTTCAAGAAATTTGAAAATTTTTGAATATCTTTCTTTGTATTTTATTAGGAATTCTTTTGCTTCTGGAGTACTTACTCCTGTAGAACGTGCAAACTTTTTTATCCCCATACCATAGATAACTCCGAAATTTATTGTTTTCCCAACTCTCCTCTCATCAGAAGAAATTTCTTCTTTCTCAAAAATTAATCTTGCAGTCAAAGAATGAATATCATCATTTTTATGAAATGCATTTATTAGTATTTCTTCATTCGCTAAGTGAGCGAGTATTCTTAATTCGATCTGAGAATAATCAGCTGATAAAAGTTTCCAATTTTTTTCAGGCAAGAATGCTTTTCTGATTCTCCTACTAAATTCAGTCCTAACCGGGATATTTTGAAGATTAGGATTGCTACTACTTAGTCTCCCAGTCGCTGTAGCAGCTTGATTAAAGTTTGTATGAACTCTTCCTGTTTTATCGTTAATAAGATTTGGAAGAGCATCAATATAGGTGCTAAGTAATTTGCTAAGAGTTCTATGTTTTATTAAATGTTGGATTATTTCATGTTCGTCGACTAATCTTTCAAGAACTACTGCATCTGTACTCCATCCTGTTTTTGTTTTACGTGATTTTTTCTTATCCAAATTTAATTTTTCAAACAAGATCTCACCAAGTTGTTTTGGTGAAGATAGATTGAAACTCTCCTCTGCTAACTCATAAACTTTACTTTCTATATCTTCTAAGGTACTTTTTAATTCTTTTGAGAGTTTATCCAAATAAGGGATGTCGATGGTTATGCCATTCATTTCCATTTGGGACAAAACCGGCTCTAAGGGCAGCTCGATTTCTTCGAACAATTTGATTAATTCATCTTTTTCCTTTAAAAAACTTTCTTTAAAAATTTTGACAATCTTAAAAGTTAGAAAAACATCATAACCGCAGTAAATACTTGCTTCATCAATATCAACAAATGAAAAGTCTTTATTCTTCCCAACTGTGTCCTTAAATGAAGGAGGCTTAAATCCAAATAATCTAAAACTAATTTCACTTAACCCATGTTTCTCCTGATTATTAAGAAGGTAGTCTGCTAACAAGGTGTCAAAGGTTACGCCATTAAGATCAAGTCCATGATTAAAAAAAATTTGCCTATCAAATTTTGAATTTTGGAGTGCCTTTTCTTTTTTTGGATCTTCTATCCAATTTCTTAGCTTTGAGAAAACATCTTCTATTGATAATTGATTGGAGGCCTCCTTTTTTGTTTGATGACCAAGAGGTATATAAAATAAATCATCATTTTCTTCTCCAAGACATAACCCTATCCCAACAAGTTCTGCATCGATTGGATTTAAACTATTAGTCTCTGTATCTAAAGAAACTATTTGATTAGTCTTGTCTAATCTTTTAATTAATTTATCAAGTAATTCGAAATCGTTTACAACAGTTACTTTGATTTTAGGGATTTTATTTTCACTATTTTCTAATTCACTTTTACTAGAGACCTTTGGATCTTTCTCCTCCTCTTTAGACACGTTATTTTTGTCAAAACCACCTTTACTAAAAGTTGAATTGAAAATATCAATTTGTCTAAGTAGTGTTGATAGTTCTAATTTTTTCAGTGAGTCTGAAAGTAGTTCTTGATTTATATTTTTTAATTCATAACCGTTACTTAAAATTAAAGGCACCTCAGTATTTATTTTTGCTAGATCCCTGGAAAGAAAAGCATTATGTTTATCGTTTCTTAGCTTTTCTATAACCGAACCTTTGATGAATCCTTTATATTTCTTATCGTTGTTCTTCTGAATCTTGTCCAAAGCCTGATAGATTCCATCAAGCGTGTCATTCTCTTTTAGTAGATTAATTGCAGTTTTTGGACCTACCCCTTTAATTCCTGGAATATTATCAGAACTATCACCAGTTAGGGCTTTAAGATCAACTACTCTTTCTGGCGCAACACCTAATTTTTCTTTTACTCCATTTTCATTCATAAGAGTTGGATTTCCACTTTTCGCATATGGACCACCACCCATATAAAGTACATAAATATCTTTTTGATCATCTACTAATTGAAATAAGTCCCGATCCCCAGAAAGAATATTCACGCACCATCCTTTAGAAGAAGCATCATTTGCAATTGTGCCTAGGAGATCATCTGCTTCATATCCTGGAGATTTAAAAATTGGTAAATTAAGGCTTTCTTCTAAGATGATTTCTAGTTGTTCAATATCCTGAAAAAAAACATCTGGTGCCACATCTCTATTGGCCTTATAATTTGGATCTAATTCATGTCTGAAAGTTGGTTTTTCGGTATCAAACGTAATACAAACACCCTCAGGACTAATGTTTTTGCAATTATCCAGAAGACTTTTTAGGAATCCATAAGTGACACTTGTTGGAAATCCCTCTTTGGTAGTTAAGCCTCCATCAATCCCTTTGCTAAATGCATAGAAACTTCTAAAAGCAAGTGAGTGGCCATCGACTAAAAGTAAAATTGGTTTTTTAGAGTTTTCAGATTTTAAACTCATTTTCTCTTCTTAGCCCAAGGTGGAATATCAATAAAGATTTGCTCTCCAGGTTCTAATCCATCAATTACTGAAGTTTTATTTCCACTACTAATACCAATCTCGATTTTTTCAAATTTGGGAGAATTGTTTTTATTAACTTTCAAAATTCCTTTTTCACCTTTTTCAGTGACTATAGAAACTGTTGGTACTAAGATTTTTTCTTCATTACCTTCGACTCTAAATTCAAGATCTGCAGTCATTCCAATTTTAATTTCTTCAGAAATATCTTTAAAATTTAAAGTTACTTCGAATGAGGTTACATTATTATCTTTTGCAGCTCTTGTAGCTATTTTTTTAACTATGGCACTATATTTTTTTGAGGGATAAGCCTCAATTCTTACTGAGGCTTCTTGACCTATTTTTATTCTGCCAATGTCACTCTCAGGAACTTTAGCAACAATTTCTAGGCCCTCTGATAGTTCAAAAATAAAGTTTTTGGTTTTAGGGTCTGAACTTAAGTTTGTACTTGGTGTGACATAAGATCCTATCTCAGCATATTTTGCAGTTATCTTTCCTCCATAAGGAGCTTTAATTAGATAGAAACTTTTTTCAGCTTTTGCATCATTAAGTTTTGCGCTACTAATGTTGTAGTTATTTTTATAACTTTCATAGTCTTCTTTACTTACAGCACCTTCTTGATATAAATATTCCCTTCTTAAAAATTCAGATTTTTGTTTTTCTACATTTAATTCAAGTTCTTCAATTTTATAGATAAAGTCTTCATCATCAAGAGAAGCTAAAACCTGATCTTTTTTTACAAGATCGCCTTCATCTACTTTGATTTCTTTTATTACGCCTTGCTTCCGAGGCCCAATATTGCTTGTCCTTATTGCTTTTACCTCACCACTAGTATTAATTGAATCTGAGAGGATTCCTTTTTCAACTTGAACTACAAAATCAGAAATATCTTTTGACTTATTTTTCTTGAAGGAATTGCTTATAAAAACGAAAAATATAGCTAGAGAAAGCAATATAATTCCACTTCTTAGATTTATATTTTTTTTTATTAAATCAAACATTTCTTTTTAAAAGCAGAAGTAGAGAATATTTAGGAACTAAATAAATAATCAAAACGATTATAATTAACTTATCCAAGATTGGTTAAGTAAATACTATATTACTAGAAGATGTTTTCTTGATAATTTTTCCATAAGTTTTTTCAAATGTTAAAAGCAGGTATTATTGGATTACCAAATGTTGGAAAATCAACTCTATTTAATGCACTTGTAGAAAATGCTAAGGCCCAAGCGGCTAATTTTCCCTTTTGTACTATAGAACCTAATAAAGGCATAGTTTCAGTACCAGATCAAAGGTTGCAAGAGTTAGGTAATTTAAGTTCTAGCCAAAATATTATCCCAACAAAAATTGAATTTGTAGATATCGCAGGACTAGTAAAAGGAGCTAGTAAAGGCGAAGGTTTGGGAAATAAATTTTTATCAAATATTAGGGAGGTTGATGCAATAGTTCATGTTGTAAGGTGCTTTGAAGATAGTGATGTAATTCATGTTTCTGGAAAGGTAGATCCCCTAGATGACATTGAGATAATTAATCTGGAATTGAATTTAGCTGATTTATCTCAACTCCAAAAAAGAAGAGAAAGAATTAAAAAACAGGTTAGAACTAGTAAAGAGGCAGCTAAAGAAGATACCTTACTAGAAAAAATTGAAGAAGAGCTAGAGAAAGGCCTTTCAGTTAGATCAATATCTTTGAATGAAGAAGAAAATTTAATAATTAAGCAATTAGGCTTCCTTACTGCTAAACCAATTATTTACGCAACTAATTTGAATGAAAATGATTTAGCTGAAGGTAATGATTTTTCAGCAACAGTGCAGAGTTTTGCAAGCAATGAAAATACAGAATGTATAAAAATATCAGCGCAAGTCGAATCTGAATTAATAGAGTTAGAACCAGAAGATAAAAAAGACTACCTTATTGGCTTAGGAGTAGAAGAAGGGGGATTAAGTTCATTAATTAGATCAACATATAAATTATTGGGATTAAAAACTTATTTCACTACCGGAGAAAAGGAGACAAAAGCTTGGACAATAAAAGATGGGATGACTGCGCCACAGGCAGCAGGAGTAATTCATACTGATTTTGAAAAAGGATTTATAAGAGCTCAGACTATTTCGTATCAAAATTTAATTGATTCAGGTTCAATTGCCAATGCAAAAACTAAAGGTCTTTTAAGAAGTGAAGGTAAGGAATATATTGTTAACGAAGGTGATGTAATGGAATTCTTATTTAACGTTTAGTAAGTCTCTTAAGGCTTACTATTTTGCTTTTTGAATTTAAATTCAAAAAATGAAATTAATAAAATTAAGATACAACCTAAGCAACTTCCTATTAACCCAAAAACAATGGTTGTAAAGCCATCATCATAGCCATATTGTAGTTGTGGTAAGTGAGGGGGTATTGGCATTATTTTTCAACAGAATTTTCAATATCTTCCAGTAAATGTTTAGTTGATCTACTAAAACCATTAGTTTTTAAATAGTTTTGAGCCTCTCTAAATTTTTCAGCTACTCTTTTTGCATAAGGAGTATTCATGGAATTTTGAGTCATGTTGAAAATGCGACTCATTTTATAATCTGATTTAGGTAACCCCTTGATAAGTATTCAAAAATACAAGAATATAAAAATAGGATTTTTTACTTACTAAGAAATTTATTGTTAAAAGTTCTTGATCCTCCAAATAAAGTTTTTTCAAATTAGAAAAATTCACAATGACAAATATATTATTTATTCTTTTTTTTGTACTTTTATTTTTATTACTTTTTTATTCAAAACGAAATAGAGGGTTATCCCAAAAAACAACAATTAGTCCAACTTATGTCCCTTTCTTAAAAGAACAAGAATTTAATCCTGACATAAGTACTGATAATTGGGATTTACACAAACTTAGATTAGATCAATTTAAAAGATCACAATATAAGGGATTAACTTTCTTCGTAAGCTCACAAAATAAAATTTACTATCTTTCTGAAGAAGGGGATAAGGTTTATTGCTAACAGGTGAAATTAATTTTATAAATAAGAAAAGCCGATAGAAATTAATAATATTAATGAAGTATTTTTTTTTATTATCAGAAAAGTTCTATAAGTTTATCGAATGGGAGTGGAATACTTTAAAAAATCTAAGAAGAACAAAAAGAAAGAATTTTTTTCTAAGAGGATCATTTGCGTTATTTAGTTTATTCTCTATTCTTTTTGTAATATTTTCTCCTCCTATCGCTTTTGGATTGTTATTTGGAGAGGGATTGAAATTTAGTACTTTTTTTATTTGGATATGGATTTTAAATTTGAAGTTTTTTTGAAAATGTATAATTTATTTCCCGAGATTATTAAAAATTAAGAATATAAAAAATTTATTTTATGCCAAAAATATTCAAACAAAATAAGTTCGCTTTGTTGGGAGCAAATATATTCATAATTTTACTTTGGGTAACTATATCTTCCTTTTTGATGAATTTATTTCAAAGTGAAAATGCCCCATTTTATATGTATAAAATTTCTTTTTTAATCAGATTCCTTCCTCCTATTTGGGTTACATGGTACCTTTGGATAAAAAGAGGTGGATTAAAAAGATAAATTACAAGAGCATTTTTACGGATTTACTATAAAAACAAATCAGTTAAGATCTGAAAGCTTACTTGAAATTTTCATGTAAGAATTAGGTAATTGAGAGATTGTTTCTAGCTAAGAAACAATCTCTTTTTTTTCTACAAATATTTTTTCTCATAAAAAAGTGCTTGTCAGTATCCCTATTGACAAACACTCATGACGATCATTTTTTAAAAATTAAACAGGCAACCTATTATCAATTTCTACAACTCCAGAATCCATAAGACGGCCGATCTTAATAACTAAAGCCATATCTAACCTTGAAAATTCAGATTGATGGTTAGTTATCCAATCAAGTTCAGAAAGAGTTATAACTCCCAAAGTATTTACTTTAAGAAAAAGTAAGCCTAAATTCATTTTAAAAAATTCCTGGGATTATCCATCCGAATAAGCCATAATTTACAACTAATGCAAATAAGCCCATCATTGCCATTCTTCCATTAGTTCTCTCGGCATTTTGCCAATAAGTTGTTTTTGAGTTTTCCATTTTTCTGATTTGTAGAAATGTTAATTAGTAGGTTTTAAACGAAACCAGGAATTATTTGACCTGTTGTTAGGTATGCTCCAACAGCAGCAATTAATCCAAGCATTGCGAATCTGCCGTTAAGAGTTTCAGCAACAACTTTTTCTTTTTCGATTGTTTTGACTTTTGTGTTTGTGTTTTTCATTTGATTAGAAGATGAATAGTTTAAATTTTCGTTTTGAAATTGCTTGGTTAAATAAGCAACAAGGATGGCTGTAAAAAATACAATTACGGCTAAAAAACCTGAAAGAGGACTCATTAAAAAATGCCAGGAATAATTTGTCCAGTTGAAACGTAAGCACCTACTAATGCAACAAGGCCAATCATTGCCCAACGACCATTAACTTTTTCTGCATTTTGTGGGTAGCTGTCGTATGAAACAGACTCATCTATGTAAGGACGTGTTTCAGTAGGGAACATGTTCTGCCTGCCGCCTGATTCAGTAGTAACGTTTGAATTAGCCATTAAAATTGTGTAATTGTTAATTATTGTAACACTACTATTAACGAATGTAAAGTATTAGGTAAAAATTAAGTTATTTTCAAGATATTTTCTACATAAATGTACCATAACCGTGACATATACTTCTAAATGTTGTTTTTTAGGCTTGTCAAGCTTTACAGATTGGCTGGCACTCTATTAAGAGTTCAATTTGTTGTTTAATTGTTTTTATTCTTAGAAAGATATCAATTTGGTAGAAAAAACTACATCATTCTGAAATTTAAATAGTTATTTTTCAAATATGATATATTTCACTTTATTATGGAATTCGCAAAAAAAATCATGACCGAGAAAGCTGAAAAGCTTAATGGTAAAGCTGCAATGCTTGGAATGTTTGCTCTTGTAGGAGCTTATTATTTTACTGGTCAAATTCTTCCAGGTATTTTTTAGTAAAAATCCTTTTTAAATTTTTTTTAGGGCTTTATCAAGCCCTTTTTTCTGGATGATTAATTATTCCCTTTTTAATTATCTAATAATTCAAATAATCTGCTTATTAGAAGCTTTCTTTTTAAAAAAGTTTTATCAATATATTTTTTATTCTCTTCTTTTAAAATTTCCTGACCATTTGAGCCTAATCCTTTAAGGACAAACTCTTTATCTTCTTTAATCCAGTCATTTATCATTCTTCCCGTCGTCTCTATGTGGAATTGTAATCCGTAAGCAAAATTACCAATCCTAAAAAATTGTTCCTTACAACGCGCACTACTTGCAATGAGTACTGCTTGGTCAGGTAATAAAATCCTATCTCCATGCCAATGCAGTACATGAAAAGGGTCTTCAAACACTGCTTTAAAGTCTTTATTTGAATTATTAATAAAAATTTGAGACCATCCAATTTCTGGTAATGCTTTTGGAGGCGATCCATATTTAAGAATTTCTACATCTCCTCCAGCAGCACTCGCAAGCAACTGAGCCCCTAAGCAAACACCGATTATAGGTCTTTCATTTTCTAATTCTTTTTTTATAAAATCTCTTTCTAACTTGAGCCAGGGATATCTTTCGCTACCAATATCTTTAACTCCCATTGGTCCACCCATAATTAAAATCAAGTCACCTTTTTTTGTTTGCGGCAGAGCATTTTTATTATATAAACGAATAATTTCGATTTTCAAATCTCTTTCTTTCGCAAATTGTTCAAAAAGACCTGGCCCCTCTATTTCTAAATGCTGCAAAACTAATACGCGTCTTATCCCTTTCATTCACTTTCTATTATTTCAGCTGATTCAGAACAGACATTAACGCTAAACCACTTCATTGCCCACCAAGTATCTTCTTGGTAGGTACCTGCTGCAATACTTACAAAACAATCATTTTCATACCAACTTCGATAACTAGGAGTTACTCCCGTTCCTTTTAATCTATTTTCTAAGCCTTTTCCATATTTTTGAATTACAAGATTTATAGCTTCATTCTCAATTTCTCTTTGCCTTTCATCAGCAAAACCTCTTAGTGGAATAAAAAAAAGAATTGATGCAATAAGTAAACGTATCATTGAGTCTTTTTTTTTATTTGTAGCTAATTTTATATTGATTATTTATTTTTGACACCGAATTCTATATCTTAGGAAACTCTTAAGCTTTTATAAACATAATGGCTTTTTCTTAATCAGATCACTTATCCGTAATTATGAGATACTTCTGTCCATCCTTTTTGGTGCAGTTCGTGCCACTTTTCCCAGGCTAAATCTATGTTGAGTTTTTCAGAGGATTTGTACCCTCCAGGTTCTCCAAGGTGATTTGTGTAGAAAAGATGAGTATGAATTTTTAAATTAGGTTTAGGAGGATTTTTGCATTCTTCGAAAAAGATAATTCTGCTGCCTTCAGGATTTAGTAAACATCCGTTGGGTTTGTTCGTGCTACAACCAAATGAGTAATTAGTCTCCATACTTTACCTTTAATCGGCTGGTTGATTATTGATACATTTGTACTATAAATTATATCCTCCTTGTTTTGTTGTCAATCCTTTTAAGGTTAAGTACTTATTTACTAATAATTATTTTGTTTTTTAATAAATAAGATAATTTCTTTAAGCTTATGAATTACAGGGAAGATCTAGAAATCAAACTACAAAAAGTAACACTTGCAATGCAGGAAGTTGTAGATGATATTCATAAAACTGATCCTGAGAAGCAAAGAATAATCTCCCAACTTATTGAATTTAAAGAAGCAATTATTTCAAAGGGAATTGAACTTAACATTGAATTAGAGGCAGCCTAGAAATATTGAATATCTCATGAATGTTTAATAACTTCTAGAATAAAGTTATTAACAAAGAAGGGTTATTTATCAAATGCAGCCTGGTACTTTTGAATTATTGATCCTAGTATTTATATTTTTAGGTCTTCAAGCCTGGTGGATTATCCCACTAGTTATTAAGAATAATAAATTAAACAATAGAGGTAAGGATTTAAGAGAGGAAATTAAGCAATTAGAAAAGTTATACAAAAAATAAATTAGTTTATTATTTTTGCAAACTACCTATTATTAGTAAAACTCAAATATCTAATGAAATTAAAAAAATTTATACCATTTTGCTTCCTTTTTATTGGGACTTTAGCTTTACCACAACCTTCTCTTGCTGAAGAAAAGATTGAAGTTATACCTATTATTCAAAGTTCAAAAGGGCTAAGTGGTAAAAATTTTAATTATCTCGAGGGTAAACCTGAATTAAGACTTTTAAAAGTAAAAATTCCAGTTGGCTTGAAAACTCCAATTCATACTCATCCTTCCCCAATGTTGATTCATGTCACAAGAGGAAGATTAAAGCATGTGAGGGGTGAAGAAATTAATTTCTTTAAAGCAGGTGATGCATTTATAGAGAGTAATAATGGAGGCCCCCACTATGTGAAAAATGTTGGAAAGAAGCCGGCCATACTTCATGTGGGAGTTGTATCAGTAGTTGGAATGCCTACGGCCATAAATAAATAAGATTTTTCTCAAAGTTTTTCTATCAGTATGAGGATTAAACTTTTATGAAGAACAGCTGTAGTGAGATACTCCTCCATAGTTAAAATACTGGCTTGGCTTTAGTCGATTATATTTTTGATCTATTTCAGGGGGTTGTTCTATATATGGGTTGCTAAAGACATCCTGTAACTCTTTTATTTTTTTGTAATTTCCCTTTTCAGCTTCTTCATATGCGGGAACGACCATCCATTCGCGCCAAGTGTAGACTGGATTAAGGGATTTCATTGATGCCGATTTTGCTTTGATATTTCCCTCTTTCTTCAAGACTGATTGCCATTTTTCAAGCCATACTTCCCACCTATTATTGAGCTCTTCATCAATTGGTAAATAAAAACTGTCTTTTAAAGAATCTAAGTTATCAGGTATTTCAGAGAGTTTACGGAACAAAATTGTGTAGTCTGCTTTTGAAATGACCATTAGATTAAAAAATTCATTTATTAGAGTTTCGTTGTAGTGTTCTAAACCAAGCTTGTTTGCCCACATTTTCATCAATTCCTTATTCATTAATTCAGAAAAGTCTTTTTCGATTTGATCTAACTTTTCTTGATCTTGTTTGCTTTCTGAAAGTAACGGACTTAGAGATGAACAGAATGTTTTAAAGTTGATTGCCGCTGCAGAAGGCTGGTTAAAAAATGAGAAATGTTCACCTCCACCAGTCCATGGCTGAAACTTAGGATCAAATAATTCACAGAATCCAAAGGGGCCATAATCCAAGGTATAACCTCCAGCAGCACAATTATCACTATTGAAATTACCCTGGCAATAACCAACTCTCATCCAGTTGGCTATAAGTGATATAAGTCTTGATCTGTATAGAGAAGCCAGTTTTATTACTTGCCTTTCAATTGAAATCTCATATTCAATTTCATCTTTATAATTTCTATCAATTAGATGTTGAACTATCATCTTTAGTTCATTGAGGGCCTCGTCATGTGCATTATTACGAACTCGTCTTGCAAAAAGTTCAATCTGGCCTACACGTAAAAAAGATGGAGCGACTCTCGTAGTAATTGCCGCTTGATTATCAATCATGATATCAGGTTCAAAATATCTGGACCCTTTGGAATACCACGGTCTTCTAACTATTTCTGAACGTGAGACATAAAGTGTTAAAGATCTTGAGGTACAGATTCCCAAGGAATCCATTAATTCCTGTGCGAGAAATTCTCGTACGCTAGACCTTAAGACAGCTCTACCATCTGCTCCACGACAGTAGGGAGTTGGCCCTCCTCCTTTAAGTTGCATTTCCATTCTTTTCCCATTAAATAAACCTTCAAAAACAGAAATTGCTCTGCCATCGCCATAACCATTGCCAGTGCCAAAGGGACATTGCTGGGTATATTCAGTCCCGTAAATTGATAATGCATAACCTGTTGCCCAACCAACTGAACTCATTGGATAATTAGCAACAGAAATATCACCTGAGAAAAAACGACAAAAATTCTTGTCTTTAGTAAGTTCTGAACTTAGCCTTAGTTCTTTAAAAAGTTTGTTGCTATGGGAAATATATTCTGGATCTGGAATAGCAGTTGGAACAACTGGTACGTAATGACCCGAATATACTGAACGCGGTTTATGATCGTTTCCATCTTTTGTTGATTGAGGATCTGCTTTGAGAGAATCCATAAAAGAATAGTCAGATAGTTGAGAAAATTCAGAAAAATTTTCTGTAAGCTTTCCTTTTAATGAATCAGATTTGGTTGACATCAAATTTGTTATCTATTCTTGTAGGTGTTCTAATTTCTTTAATTAAACACCTAAATGTATCTTATATAGATTCTATTAGGGATGTTTTTTGCCGATAAGTTTGATTATAAAAAATAATGAAAGGGTTGATTTTTTTTCAGAATTCGTTTCTCTAAAGATATATCATTTTTGCTACTACTCATGGTTATGCCCCAATCCACTTTGGAAAGCTTATTATTTTTTTTGATACTTTCTCTCGTTGCAACTTACATTGTTAATTTAAAGTATTCTTCAAAATTAAAAATACAGAAGTAGTTTTAATTTATCTTTTGTCTTAATTAGATTTATTTCCTTGGATCACTCCAAGTTTCTTTGTATAACCAGCTCAAAAAAGTAAGAGTAAGTATATTCCCAAATGCATAACTTATTCCTAATAATGGGTCATAAATATTGGCAATAATCGTCGACATTATAAAGATTATTAACCCTGAAACAACCAAATCCTGAATAGGCAAATGGCTAAAATTTACCGAATTAATCATTTGATAATTGTTTTTAATAGTTTAAATTAATTATAAAACCAACAAGTACCTTATTTATTTATAAGGCAATATCATCTAAGATATGAATAATTTTAGGATTGCTAAAATAATTGTAGTTTTTTCATCATTAACGTATTTGAGTGTTTCTTTTTTAAGAAATTATAATTCTCAAGAAAATATAGAAAAAAGATGTATCCTTAAATTTGAAAAAGATTTTACAAATAATTTGGAAACATCTCATGAAGAATGGAATCAAATTTTAGATTTAGCTGATAACAATTATTTAAAATGTATGGGAATACCTCATTTTTAATTATGGGAGAGGCAAAGAGAAGAAAAAATTTAGGTATTCCGCCTAGAAAAAAAATTGAAGATATAAAATTGCCTCAACTTGATAAAAAAGCCATACAACAAAAAGTAAGGTCTACTTTGTATAAATATCCAATTATCCCTTTTCTTTTTTATGGAGCTGCAATATTGATCCTAATCGGAGGTTTATTTTATGTTTTTAAATCCTTCAATATAGCTTAATTCAAAGGATTATTAATTTTGATATTTATGATTTTTTGGCATCATCAATAAAAAAACTTGAAGGATAATAAATGAGCAATTTTTATTGTGAAAATAATCAAAGAAATAATATATAAAATTTATTTACGATTGACACCATCTTTAGGTGCTGTAATTTTAGATTAAATTAAAACTATTTATGAAAAAAATAAATAAAAAATATGCTGAAATAATGCGTCAAGCTGATAATGCAGTTGGAAGAAAAGAAGTAGTTAGTTTATTAAAAAAAGCTGCAATAATTATGTCTAAATCTGAGGAAAACTTAGCTGCTTAAGTTAGAAAACTATTTTATTAGGATAAATAAAACACCATAAAGAATGATTGATGAGGATGCAGCCATAATGATAAATGGTAGTATCATGCCTGAGTTTAACCATCTTAAAAGTCTAATTTTTTTGTTAATTACTCTTGGCATTTTTTCTGAATCCCTTTATTGCAACCTAACTAGTAAATAAATGGTGTAAATGATTAATTAATCTTTTTAAATATCATTCTTTGGCTATTTTGGAATTTAATTTTTTAAAGAAAATTATTTTAATTTCGTACGAATTTTTATTTTGAAAGAAATTTTTAGGTAATTAATACCTTGTATTCTTCAAATTTATTATGCAAGATTTAGAAACATTAGATTTCTAAATAATGATTGAAAATTTAAAAGATAGCCCTGAAGAATTTAAAGAATATGATTCGGAACTGTTACTTAAAATTCTAAATAAGACATCACTGGAGAATGAAAAAGGTGATGATAAAGAACTCTTTGTTGATGAAAATTGTAAAATTAATTCAAAAAATATGAGTAATATAATTCCTTCAGATAATTCAAATTTGAAAAGAATATTATCGAATATTTTCCCAAATAAAAAAATAGTGATTCAGGATAATAATGATGGGTCGCAAACAATTTTCTTATCCTAATTTAGGAAATATTAAAAACTTATTTATACTATCTATTCAATATTTATTTTTTTGAGAAAAATTTAGTAAAAATTACTCTCGCGGAATTTTTTTAAAGATGTTAATGTTCAATAACGTTCATCCAAGTTTATATCTCTGGACGCATGAAATGGGAGTAGGGAACGGGATTCTCATTAACTGCAAAAGACCATGAATAACCTCTTACAAATAAGAGAAAAAATCAAAAGAGCCAATAGGGTATATGAAGCCCAACTTTTGGCTACTAAAAATGGAGAAGTTACTCCATACAGAAGATCCGTCTTTGAAGAAAGAATCAGGAAAACACAAAAAGAAATGAAATTGAAAGACTCAAAAAATTAAATTCTTTTTTGAAACTGATCAATTAAGAGGGGGTTTTAGCTCTCTCTTTTTTTATTTTTATAAAAACAAAGTAATCATTAATTTATTTTTTCGATTATCGATTATTAAAAACAACATAATTTTGATGCTTTTACTATTGATTTAATTTATCTAAATGGCAAATTTAATTCAGTAATTAAGAGTTAAACAAATATGTTTAAAGAGAAAAATAAACAAATTAAAACCTCACCCAATAAATCAAATTTAGATAAAGTTTTATGGTTTATAGAAAATTATTTGCCCCAAAAGAAAGATCAAGGTGTTCAAAAAAAATTGTATATGGATAATCTAGAAGCAGAGACTATTAATATATTTTCTAAATTAGCCTCTTCACGTTCTAAAACATTATTACCAACTACAAAAAATACTACAATCTCTTTTACCTTTGGTAATTGGGCCTTGCCTTATCTGAAATTGCTGAAGAAAATAGGAATAGCTAAGTAAGAAAATTGTAATCCGGTAGAACTAGATTTATCCCGCAAATAAAAATAAATAAAGATTAAAAAGTCTCAAAAAGTTCTTTTTGAAATTTAAGGAGGAATACTTACTTTACATAAAAAATACAATTGCTAAGTTTAAAATAAGAGATCTATTGATTATGTTTCTAAATTATCTGCCCAGTGAAATGGTTGAAGTTGTTGGTTTGACAATGATTTTTTCATTTCTAGTTGGAACTATATTAATTTTGTTATTTACATCAGATCAGGCAAACACAAAGAATCTATATTTAAAGAAGGCTAAATAAATTTTAAATAATTTATTTTTCTATAAAGGACCTCTGTTCTTAATAAAGTTTACTCGCAGGTGTAGAACATAATTTTTAATATTGATAAATAAATAAATAAATTTAAGATTATGGGCGAAGCTAAAAGAAGAGAAGAATTAGGATTACCACCTAGACCAAAAAAAAATGAATTAAATAAATCTGATAGATACCTTTCATGGCTTCCAATTACTAAATCAAGAATTAAGAAATACCCTTATATGGGTGTAGCAACAATGGCACTAGGAGCGATAATTTTCTTAGTAAGTGGGGGAGCAAATAGGATTAATTAATTAATTAAATTTTGGCTTGGCTTAGAATATATCTAAGATTTTTTTTGTAATAGTTTAACGCCAGATATTATTGAGATTATTGAAGTTATACCTAGAAAAATCGAGTAAAAAGGTTGCAAATTAATAATGCCAAAATTACCTGTATGCCATTTTATTAACCAAAAAGCATCTATTCCTAGTGGCTGAAGAATACTATAAATAGTTCCAGATAAAATAGTAATTAGTAATGGGATTGCTGAAATTGCGGTTATTTTTCTGTGAATTTTTCTTTGATTTGCTTTTAATTTTTCCATCTATTTCCTCAAATAGATATGTAATTCTTTTTCGTTTTTGCACGGCATCCATTTATCTTGATTCTTATGTATTCCTTCGCAACCAAGTTCTAAAGATCTATTTTCGGCCTCCTCTTCAGAAAGAAATGTACCCCTCATATGTGCATGCGAATAACTATTGAAATTTAGAGATAAGGAAAATAAAAAAATAAAAAATTTAAAATTTCTGAGAAAAATATGCATTATTTCAAATAAGTATTTGTATTAAGGAGAGATTTTATCAAATATTTTTGTTTTGCCAGTTTTACTAAATGAAACTACTTTGTAGTTCTCATAATCATGAGAGTGCGATTGGTGAGAATGTATTTCCATCCCTGGAGAGCCAATTGGCATGCCCGGAACTGCTATCCCATTAATATTTGGTTTTTCTATAAAAAGTTTGTTGATTGATTCAATCGGGACATGTCCTTCAATCGTATAGTTAGCTATTTGAGCAGAGTGACATGATCTCAGATTATTGGGAATTTGATATTGGTTTTTAATTGCTGAAACATCTTCAACTATATTATCAACAACTTGTAATCCATTATCTCTTAAATGATTGATCCATTTTTTGCAACAACCACATGATGCTGATCTGTAAGAAACAACTTTTGGGATATCTATATTTTCTAACGTTTCTGCACTAATCCTATGAACGTTATTTGTATTTGTAAAAAGCATTCCAGAAGCAATTAGATAATTTAAAAATCTGGTTTTTATAAGTACTTTATTAATTGCCATACAAATTAAGACGATTAAATTCTATTTTTTAATTAACAATAAATGAAAATTTGTAAAAGTGCTATTTAATCAAAAGCAGGACACTCATAATTGCCATTAAAAGATTTTCGATAAAACTAATAATTCCCAAAGGAGTTTTTGCATATCCACCGATACATGCACAATTTAATTTTAACTTATCCAAATAAACAGCCTTAAATACTGAAATCATTCCAGAAATCCCTAAAATTAGGGCAATAAAAATAATTAAAGAGGGTGGAGAAGATTTAAGAAAACTTATTCCAATTAATAATTCGCAAAAAGGATAAATATATATCCAACCATTAAATTTAGAAGATATTAAATCATATTTCTTATAACTTGTTCCAAAAGCTTCAATATCCATAAGCTTGAGCATTGCTAAAAGACAAATTGATATCCCCATAAAAATTTGGAAACTTTTAAGCAATGAAATGGTTATCAGAAATGAAGTACCAAAGACTGCAATTAAGGGGGTAAATGACTTAATCTTCATTTTTAACTTTTAAGGATAGAATCACAAATACTGGATGGATTTGCTTGTTTAACTATTTTCAGTCTTTTGATAAGTTTGTCTCGATCTATTTGATGTTTTAAATATTTAATACATAAATTTTTTTCCTGATATACCTTTGCTATTGGAGCAATCTTTATAGCAATAGAAAAAGTACCAATAACTAAAAGAATATTTGTAGCTAGTCGAATATTTGGTCTAAAATTTGATCTCATTCGTATTCTTTATTTCTGTCAATAACTTCCCTTAAATATATATCTTTTAGCTCGTCATTGTATCCATTTTCTTTTGCAAATTTCTCTAATTCCTTCAACTCTTTTTCTGTCATTAAGCAGATTTGGAAATATTGTTTTTCATATCTTCAATTTGGTTGATTAATTCATCTAACCATTCTGTATTATTTTCGGATCTTTTCTGAAAATAAGTAATTTTAGGTTGATTGATTTCTAGTGTCTCATAATCTCCACTCATAAATTAACCTTAAATTTATACTCTGCATAATTTATCTAGAGAAATAATGCTCATCAATAGGCTCTAATACTTATTTGAGATTTTCATGGGTAACAAGTCACTTTTTTAATAGTATAAATATCAAGGAATTTATCTTTAAGAAATATGGCAACTAATGAAGAACTAGAAAAAAGAATTGAGACTTTAGAAAAAGAAGTAAAACATCTAAAAGCTGTTCTGCAATATCAAATGAGAAATAAGAAAAAGTGATTCTTATTGCATAGCAATTCCTTTTGGTCAGATAAGCATTTTCTTTTGGTTGTTTTAGGTACCTAATGAAAAAAAGCTCAATATTAAAAATTAGTACTTAATTAATCACTTTTTGAAAAAATAACTTTAATCATTGATATTTAGAACATATTTGTTTTTATATATATATAACTACTTGATATGATTAACTCAATAGCTATTACATTGTTATTTTTAGGCTCTTTAGTCGCTTACAAAAGACTCAAAAGAAAGAAACGGCGATTTCACGCACCACCTACAAATCAGCTTCCTAGTTGAAGATTAAATTCCGTCTTCGTCTTCTCCAAATGGATTGTATCTAATATCCCAAATGAGAACTACTGCTATAGATAAAAGCAATAGCCCAAAAATAACTTGAGGAGGAGGAAATAACATCAAGGAACTACAACAATTTTCAATAAGCTTTGCTTATGAAAATTTTAATGGGTAATCGATATTGTTTGGCTCTAAATGTTTTACATAACATGCTGTTGTGCAATCCACTCCCTCACTATTGATGCTACAAGAAGTTATACATTCGAAAAAACTTTCCAAAGCAACTGAATCTTTAATATTTGAATAAATGTCTTTTTTCATGTTCAATCTTCCATTTTGAAGCTTATCTAGCAATTAATTTTTAATAATGTCAAATTTTAGGTAAAGTACCTATTCACCATTTTTTAAAAAAAACTATTAAATCTATAAGTTTTTTTCCACCCTTCCTCTAAAAGTTCTTTATATTCGTTTCTCGCTTCTTCGATAGATTCAACCTTGGAGCCTTTCATAATTGGCTTACTCGATCGCCTAAAAACGCAACCATAAGATATTTAAATGGCATTAATCATTGAGGAGTTCTTAGAACTATCTTCAAAAGGTTCAAATACTTTAATCCTCGATCTGGCTTTGTTGATTAAAGTAAATTTTTCCATAAAAAAAGGGCGTTAGCTTCGCCCCAATCAAAAAGCGGGATAATCCCCATCACCCAGGCTTTTTAAAATCTTAGCACTACATATGGTGTTTGTAAGTATTTAAAATTACCTATTGATGGGGTTGTTAGTTTCTGTTTAATTTGTCATTATAGGAGTCCCCATCACCTAGGCTCGTAAGAGTCTTTTTTTTTGCTATTTTTCTTTTTAGGCTTAAGCCAATTTGATTTGTGTTTAAAGACTTTTTATTTAATTTTTAAATTCGATAATTAATAATTAAAAAAATAATATTATTCATGCAAACTTACATCGTTCACTGGCAATTTCCAGATCAAGAAAGTCATATGCAAGGGGCCGAAGCTTTTGCGGGTTTTGTTGAAGGAGGATGCGAAGGTGATGAATTTGATGGGTTTAAAGTTCTTAATCGAGTAGTTAATCCTGAGGGAGCTAATGGTTGGGCAATAGTTGAATCTTCAAACCATCAGAACATTTGGAAATGGAGTAGTATCTGGGTCGATAATTTTGGCGTGGAAATTGAAGTTACACCAGTTTTAACGGATAAAGAATTTCTTTCCGTCCATAAAGAAATTGCAGCAGCCTCTAACTAATAGTTAATTTTTTTGTTTGACTTTTGATTTAATATATAAGAGTCGTAGATATTCTTTATGGGAAAATTTTCTTCTGAAGAAATTGAAAGTCAATACAATTTAATAAAAATGCTTTTAGCTGAACCTGAAAAGTATAGAGATGCCATTAATGCAATTAAGAAAGATATTGGATATATGCCTTTAGAGCTTAAAAAAAAACTTGAAGAAGAAAATATTATCTTATGAATGAATCGCAAATGGCCTCCATCATGGGCGTCAATTTTTTAAAATTATTGAATAGCCCTTTCTTGTAAACTAACCGAGGGAGTCTAAATCTCTACGGTGGTGAACAGTATTTCCTTCATCATTAGGAACTTTCTGTTCTTTCATTAAATCTGCAATTGTTGGATAATCTTTTCCATTATCAAGATCTCTTGCATTTTTATCTTGGATTGCGAATGGTGATCTTTTTAAATTCATAATTAATTACCTCAAAATTTTTGTTGGATTCTGATTACAGATCCTGGATTATCATGTACGTAAGAGTTAAATTCTTTCGCAAGCATTAGGCAATCGTATGCATCGCGAGCGTAGAAGCCAACTTCATGTGTCTTATTTGATGAATCTTTGTAACTCAACACATATTTTTTACAAGATTTAATCGGGCTTGAAGGCATTTGATTTATTTCTTTTACTACTAAGTTCTAACTAGGCATGCTCATTAACCGACTAATAAGAATGTACGGTTTAAAGCACAAATAAATACGGATAATGGACTGACAATAAAATTTTTAAAGGTATATAATATCACGGTTAATTAATTAAAATATGATATTAATTCTGAATAATAAAAACCTTTTTAATCTAGTGTAAATAATTTAGTAATTTACGCAAAAATTATAACTATATAAAATATCACCTATATTGCTGAATTGGTGTATTTGAAATTATAAAAATATTTTTCTCCATCATCATCATCGTCATCATCATGGAAGGAAGAGATCAATACATAAACTCCTCCAAGTCCCAGTAACATTGATAAATAAAAAATTGGATCGGTCATAATTTAAGTTTGAAACATTCAAATTAAAT
>QCNJ01000009.1 GCA_003213235.1 Prochlorococcus sp. AG-424-P18
AGTTTACAACCAATGCGAATAAACCCATCATTGCCATTCTTCCATTGGTTCTCTCGGCATTTTGCCAATAAGTTGGTTTTGAGTTTTCCATTTTTTAATTGTTCGTTAATAAGAGTGATTAAATTTTTATAGTGCGTAAGCAATACTTGGTGCTATCGCAGTAGTAATTACTGCAATGCCAAATAGTGATATGGCAATTAGATATGTTTTCATAAGAGTCCTACTTTTCCTGCTGTAATACCCACAGTAAGAAAGAAACCAAACTCTAAAAGGTCTTTAGCACTTGAAGGAACTGAGTTAAATAAAGATGAGATGAAAATCATTTTGATACATGTCCTCTAAGCCCCTTGGGGAACATAGTTATACACCGGGGAAATTAATCCGCCGCCATCATCATCGTCATCATCATCATTCCATGGCAAATCACTCAACATTAATCCACTAACAAGAAATACTGTTATGACCGGCATAAAAGGAAAAAGTATAGTGTTAATCCAAGTGTTAATTCCTGCCTCGAGCATTACACAAAGCCTGGAATAATTTGTCCTGTTGTTAGATAAGCGCCAATAAGAGCAATAAAGCCCATCATTGCAAATCTGCCGTTAAGCTTCTCAGCTATAACTTTTTCCTTCTCAACTGTTTTTGTGTTTGTCATTAGAACCAACCAGGAATAATTTGACCAGTTGTTACGTATGCGCCAACAGCTGCAACGAAACCGAGCATTGCTGCCCAACCGTTAAATCTTTCTGCTTCAGGAGTCATTTTTATAAAGGGTGATTTATGTAAACTAATGTAACATTAATATTAATTAATGTAAAGAAATTGGTTATTAATGCTTATATTTATATTAAGTCTATACATTTCTGTTACATATATGTATAAAAATAATATTTAAGAATAAGAAATAATTATTTGCCATTTCTCATTTGTTCAAACATGTATAGATAGTACTGAGGATAAGTATTAGTCAAACTTTCAAGTCTCTCTTCGGTCATTTCCATCCCTTCAGGTAACTTAACTAAATTAGGTATTGCTTTTTTAGTAGCTTCACGACAAGAATTTATTCTGCTAATTACTTCAGATCTAATATCATTTTTAATTGATCCATCATTTTCAAACATATTATTTATATCCAAACTGTTTCCATCTAAAAGAGCAATTAAAACTTCATCTGATTTTTTTAAGGCGTCTTCATTTTCTTTCCCTTTGTTAATCTCAAAACTATAAATACAACCTCCCATAGCTACTACTCTTGCAAGACATTGATCATTTCCAATTTCACTACATGGAAGTTTAAATGACTTTTCTATTTTATTTAAATCGTAACCCTTCTCACCTTCTGGAAAGCCAGCGTAAGCATATGCAGGTAATATTAGAATTAATATAAAAGCAAAAATCTTATTCAAAATATCTAACCCTTCTTTTTAAAATAAAAATATACTTAGTTAATATAAATCATCAAAAAGTAAACCATTAATTTTTAGAAATTAAATATATTAAAACACTCTCATCACAAGTAAAATTAACTCGCTGCATCTTCTTTAGCCCATGTTTTATGTTTTTGATCTAGATCAGAAACTAAGTTTTTTTGATATGTCAACTTCAAGTGATTATGAACTAGCTGATCTTTAGTTAGAGTCATATCATTTGACTAAAAATTCAATGGTTCAACTTTTATCGCTTTTTTATTTTCCATACATCTTCTCCAAATATTTAATTTCGATTTAATTTATAAAATGCTTTTACAACAAACCCCAGAAATTTAACTTTTTATTTGTCTTTGCTTAATTTACTAAAGTAAATTCTTACATTACTCTCAATTAAATTTTAAGTTCTTTCAATTGGAGCCATAGTTAAACCTTTACTGACTAGTTGCTCGTGATAAAATTCAGCCTGTTCAAAATTACCCCTCCATACTTCTGCGGAACCTGACTTGTCTACTTTAATGGCTAGATCCCATGATCTCTTTTCACTCATTCCTGGAATTATTGACAAAAGGGATTTTGCTACATGTTGAAACGTATTAAAGTTATCATCCAGAACTATCACTCTTGCTTCTGGATATTTTTGTTTTGCAGTCTTTGGTTCTAAGACTGTAGTAGGTGAAGTGGTAGATAATTCCATCATTACTGTTGCTGCTGTTGATTAGCTACTGACTGTTTAAATACTAGTTTTCTTGCATGTCTATTGAGACCAGACCATGTTGCGGTTTTCCGTTGGGCTAATAAAATCACTTTCTGCTTATTCTTGGGAGTTAAATTATATTTCTTTAAAAGTTTTCCAAGGGCTATGGAATTAATAGAGTTGCAAGTATTCATTACTCCTCATAATCTATTTCATAATCCTTTACGTCTTCATAAAGGGAACTAAAAGACTTTTCTATTAAATCCTTTCCTTTCCTGGTTAGTTTCAAATGTGTTCTCCTTTTATCTTTTGGATCTGATTCTTTTGAAATTAAACCTAAGCCAGCTTTGCCTAGTCTGTGATATCTACTTAAATAGTCTGTGAGTCTTGATTCACTAGCTTTACTCATATTAAAGTTTTCCTCTGAATTACTCGTTAAATAGTTTTATCCTTTTTTTTAACTTTTTAATTGGTTTTACCGCTGTATTGTCGTCCATCTTTTGTCCAATATCCCACTTTAAGTCCACATGACCACGGATAGTCTTTATAAATCCCTTTATGTACCTATTGTTTGTTGACATGGTAGTACTGTCATGTGGACAAGTCTTCACTAAGAATGGACTTATTACCTTTAGGCAAGCGGACTAAATCCTCGTGGAGTTTACAGACTTTAGCCCGCTTTATTTTTATAGCTATGGAAATTTTAAATGAGATTTAAAGCTCCTTTAAACTAAATAATCTATGAATAAAAATATGAGTAATTAATTATGCATCCAGGCAAAGTAATAACTGATCCAAGAATTAATGACACTTATTATGATCCAGATTTAGATAAGCTTTATCAATACGTCAAACTTGGGGATTATCCTCCAGAATGGATTGATACAACTCCATATGAAGAGGATAATTTTTTTGCTTAAATCGGATGCTAAAGCAATTTTATATCGATACTTTTTCAAACCTTACAAGATTATTCAAAATTGGGATATTTGCTGCCCTTTTATCCACTTTTGAAGTCTATGGTTATGACGGTCCGCTTTTTGATGCAATGGCTCAATTAGATGAAAAACCAGGATTTGAAAAAGCTATTTCTAGAGTGAGAGATGCTGGAATTTATAAGATTGCGCTTTTTGCCAGAAGTAAAGAATACTTAGGTGAAAATGAAAAAGCATTACTCAATTTGCATAGAGACAACAAAGACTTAATAGTGCTTGGTGCACCAAAGTATTTTTTGCATAAAAATGACATTGGTAAATCCTTCACAAAGCGAACTTTGAAAAATATTGATAAATATAAATATTCTTTTGTAGGAGAAATCTTATTCACTCATGCAGACAAGTGTAATACTACTTCGCGCCAGCATGAATCAGGAGAAATATATAGAGATCCATCAGGAAAAGGGTTTGCTGACTTTTTAGTGAAGGTTTCTTCAAAGAATATTCCTGTTATGACACATTGGGAGTTTTATGCTTGGGAAAGAGATTGGCCTAAATTTTCTAAACTTTTCCTTGATTTCCCAAATCAAAAATTCATAATACCTCATATGGGTTTTGGGAGTCCAAAACAGGCCAAATTAGTCCTCTCAACTCATGACAATGTATATATGACGATATCGAAAAAAAATAAAAAAAAAAGAAACATCTGTGATCCTACTAAACAATCCAAATTAGGATCTGCATTTTTAAATGATGAAAAGCAATTAAAAAATGAATGGAAAGAAATCTTAATCGAGTATCAAGATAAATTGTTATTTGCCACTGATGCGCATAAAAAACACCGCTGGAAAAAATATTCAAAAATAGTGAGGATTTATCGTGATATTTTAAATCAATTACCTGAAGAAGTTGCTAAAAAGATTGCTTACTTGAATGCTGAAAGGATTTATGACATAAAAAATTAGATAATTAAAAAAAGATTTAAATACTAGTCAACGTTTTTGGGATGGCTGATAAGAAAAAGAAAAAGAAAAAGAAATGTAAAAAGAAAAAATGTTCAAACTGGAAAGGGGGTAAATGTATTTGTTATGGCCAATAGACTAGGTACGGTGATTGAAAGTCGATATAAAATTGGAGAGATAAAACCCTTTCTTTTTGTGAAAAAATTATTATACATTTTTCTAGTATTGATGTCTTTTACCACTGACAATTCATACTCATGGGAAAAGGTACCTGTTCCAGATTCTGTAGATAAAAAAACAAAATCTCCTTGGAATTTTTCTGAAGACTTTGAAAATCAAGAAGAAGGAAAATTAAAAGTTGTCAACCCTAACCCTTCATCCTCAAATTTTCCTTCTGGTGGGGGTACAGAAAAATCATTCAACCAAATATTTCGAATCTACGATAAGGGAGCAGGTTTAAAACCATTTAGAATTAAAAAAGATCTTGATGGCAATAAGTATCTTGAAGTTACAGTAAAACATGGATGGAATAATGATCCTCTTAAAGAAGGTTCAGGAAAAGAAACAGAAAGAGCAATATTTGAGACAAAGCAAAGAAGCACTTTAAATAAAGAAATATGGATTGGTTTTAAAACAAGACTTCCTAAAGATTTTAAACATACAGATGGCAGAGTAACGTTTTTTGAATTTAAAAATCGACATGCATATATGAGAACGCATCCTCTTGTAAGAATAAGTTTTGATGACACTGGAAAAACATTAAAAATAGCAGGTAATACTGCCGGTACTGGTTTCAATAGAAGGAATAGAGAAGATAATATTAAGCATCGCATTGATATAAAATATAAAAAAAATGATTCGAATTGGTTTGTGCGTAATGAAAAAACTAGAGGTGAAAAAAAAATAAGAAATAATTTTAAACTCACACCGAACAAAACATTTAGTGTGACTCAATTAGGTGAATGGAGCACGTATAAAATTGGAATATATAATACAAAGGATGATGATGGTTTTGTAAAAGTCTTCAAAGATAAGAAATTAATATTTGATTACAAAGGTATAACATCTGACTGGAAAGGAAAATACACTGGTACTAATGTAAGAATAGGTGTTTATAGACACTCGGGAAAACAAATTGGAATTGAATACCCCGATCAATCTATCCATTTTGATGATTTTATTGTCGTCTCAGATCAAAAAACTTTAGACCAATTGATCAGAAAGAATGAAAAACCCAATGATTGATTAAATTAAATAGAAAGAGCGGTAACTATATTCTTAACGTTATTATGTAGATAATTTAACCAGAATTTAAAGTGACGGACTCGCATTTTGAAGAAAAGAAAGAGAATATAAAGAAAAAAAGGTAATTCCAATGGAATCAACCAAAATACCAAAAATGATTATTAAAAAACAACTTAAAAAGGGAGTTATCAATAAACAACTTAAAAAGGGAGTTATCAAGAAACAGCTTAAAAAGGGAGTTATCAAGAAACAGCTTAAAAAGGTTGATAAAGCAATTGTTGAAATTGCAGAAATGAAATTTGAAAATTATGAAGAAAAAGAAGAAAAACTAGACGCGCTTGTTTTTTTAAAGAATCAAATATTGACAGAAGCTAGGGAATTACTATGAACGGAAGACTAGACAAGGTTGCTATGACCAATAAACTAATGCAACTCAAGAGAGAACTGCACTACAAATGTGCGATTGGTGAAAAGGGGAAATGGGAATGTATAGGAGCAAACGAATATCTCAACAGAGTGTTTGATGCATTAGATGAATTTTGGCAGTAAATACTAAACAAAAAAAAGAATTGATATAGCGACTTGTTGGGCTACTAAAAGAATTTCTGTTATGGATAATCTAGAAAGATATGAAGACAGTTATGCAATAGCAGAAGAATTTAGAGAGTGGATACTGCATATAGGAGAAAAGAATGAAAATTTAAGAGATTCTTTTTTAAACTTACCAAAGGAATTAAAAGAATTATTAGACCAAAAAGTCAACGATTAAATGAAACGCTTAGCTTTATTTATTGTTTTCCCACTTATATTTGGTTTCGGAAACGATAAAGCAAGATTATGCGAAGACCTTAAATTTGCAATAAATAAATCAAAAAATGATTATCAGCAAAAAATATCATTTGCAAAACAAAGCAAAGAATTTGCTAATGATAAAATTACCAAAATTTATGCAATAGAGACAAAATGGGAGGATCTTTTTGATAGTCCTTATGAAATAGAAAGCTTATGTAATGAATATTTCTTAATAAAAGAATTTGATATTGATTTATCTAGTGAATGTTATTTGTTTGAAACTATCTTAAAAAGTGGAAATTATAGTGATGAAGATTTTGATTTTATGCCCAAAGAAAGAAGACAAAATGCTCAAGCTCTTATAGAAGAATTTAAAGCCAAATATGATCAAATTAATAAACAAGCAAAAGAAGATTATTTATCAGAACAAAAAGAAATGCAGAAAATATATCGAAAGAAAAAATGCGATTAAGTCACTTATGGTTTTTTAAATGAAACGCTTGATATTACCTCGATCCAAAGACTAAATTAATGGAATTTTTAAATGAGCTTTAGCAAAATCATTAAGACCCATACCATGCAATTCTTGGTATAGGTTGAATAATATTATTGTTGGTAATTTACAATAGGTTACTCAATAAATAACATTAATCACAAACCATCGTAGATTAAGCAGCATCAGATATATTGTTATTCGTATCTTCAATCTTTTCAATCTCTTTAATCATTTCCTCTAGCCATAAAGTATTATCTTCTGATCTCTTTTTAAAATAAGAAATCTTAGGTTGATTGATTTCTAATGTCTCATAATCTCCACTCATAAAATTTTCCTAAATTTATAACCACTAAAATTTTAGTTAGTTTATTTATTAGTTTTACTAAGGGGAAAATAAGAAAAAATTAATTTATGGTTAATATGAACTAAGACAAATTAAATATTATTTATAAAAATATCGGAAACAATCAATTTACCTAATGCTAACCACCAGTACAGAAACGAACCGCATCAGCTGTTTGCGAACCAGTCGCTTTCATTTCTTCAACACATTCATTAAAGAACTTTGATTCTTTTTTTAATGAGCAAAAGCTTAGTGCAATAGCTACTAAGGCAACAGCTGATACAACTGCTGATCCTAGTTGTATCACTCCATAAGCAAGCATAGCTTTATTCTTTTTAAAATCTTTTTTTGTATCTTTCTTTTTATCAGACATTTTTTTTTAAATTCTTAGCTTATTATATTCAACTAAATAACTAGACTCCACATATAGAAAAGGTAAGTTATAAAGTTAAATGTTAAATGTTAAATGTATATTGTTATTCCCATAACCAAATTCTGAAGAGTAAAAGCTCAAACTAAAAATAAGAAAAAGTGATGAGAAAATTAATTAAAAATTTATTTGAAATTAATTATTTTATGATTGGTTTTTGAAAATAATTTAATTTCTTAAAGATAATGTTTTCTTAAATTATTTTTAAATTTCATATGACATAAATATAGGTAATTGAATAATCTTAATGCATATTGATGATGCAGTGTTTTTAGAGGATTTATGCCCTAAGCTCAAATTAAGATTTTGGCGAAAGTCTATTCATACATTTACGAGCAAAAGATGCATATATTGCGGAAAACCTTCAGAATCTATTGATCATATATTGCCACGAAGTAAAGGAGGTTTAAACTTAACAGAAAATTGTGTTCCAGCTTGTCTTTCATGCAATGGAGACAAATCAGATGAGAATGTTTATGATTGGTATAGAAAGAAAAAATTTTATGATCCTAGAAGAGCTATGGCCATTAGAGCATGGTTAGATGGAGACTTAATATTATCTATAAGATTATTACAATGGGCTAATCAAGAAATTAAGGAAAATAATGCAAATTTTGAACAAAAAGAATCTAATCTAGAAGCTGCTTAAATATCAAAGATAATTAAGTAAATTAAGTTAATGGAATTTATTAAATATAAATAAGAGAAAAACAGAAAAAACTTTTTCAGGAAAGAGTTGTAGTTTTTGACTAGAATAATCCATTACTTCTGCTATTTCCAAATCAGAGAGATAAAACAATAAAGGAATGCATTAACTCTGCAAGGAAATTAGAAAAAAGAAAAAATCATCATTTGTTTATATTTTGAGGAACCAATAACTAAATTTAAACTTGATATCTTATGGAATTTTTTATGCGTAAAATTACAAAATTCATTTTCATCTGAATAGTTAATTAAATCAACTGCATTAATATTTGAATCAAACCACAGCTCATATTCTATGTAATTTGGCTCTGCAAAATAAGTCATACCAAATTTATTTCAAAAAGAAAATGCTTCTATTTTTCGTGTGAGGAGAATATAGAAGCCATCTCCAGCTTAAAAGATTTAATGAACTCTTCTTTAAGAATTAAATAAGATACAAATAAGAAAAAATAAAATATTATTTTAAAATCAAAAAATGATTAGTTGCAGACTATATAAATTTGCATCCAAGACCACTGCTTTGCTTTAGGAGAATTGAATTCATTACTAAGAATCACATTTTAGGGTTATAAGCAGGTTATGAATTGTTTAAAAAAAAAAGAAAAAAAATTGATTGAAACTTTTGATGAGGATTATTAATAATCAAGTAGTTTTTTAAGATCTAGTCCCCCCATGCCACCCATCACTTTCCTTTATGGGAACTTTCTTCGACTAATATTGTTCGATAAACTAAATAAAATGCTTTTAATTTGGCTGATTTACAAAAAAGTTAACAGCATGCCATACCAGCACCATACCAGCAGCCCTATTTCCCGCAAATTATAGACTATGACTGAATCTAACTACTGGCTAATGAAGAGCGAACTGGATGCTAAAAAGTATTCTTAAATCTGAATCAAACCGCAAGATCTTTATTAGAGTCTTTAATTATTCAATTTATAGTTCGTCTTAATAGTTTTTATTATTGAATCTTGTGGTTCTTCACTTGGATAACAATTAATAATTCTATATTTTCCGCCTTTCTTATCAGTCTCTACAACTGTAAATTCCACATACTTACCTATTCCATCTATTAAATCTTTAACTTCTGTATTAATTATCTCTTCATTTTCATTTTCGATAATAAGAGATTTCCCACCGCAACTAATTAATGCATTTTCTTTGGTAACAAAAAAATCTTTATCATTACTGCATGAGGAAAGAAAAGATAAAGAAAATACAATTAAAAGAAGTTTTTTCATAGTCAAAAGTTTTTATACATTATTAACTTATAAGGTAATTTTATTAAGTAGAAGTTAAACATTTTTTTGATTAAAATAATTAAAAAAATTTGAATGTCAATAAATTATTAAAAAAAATTTTAGCTACGTATCTTTATTTACTAATGCTAATCAAAATTTATACATTACTTAAATTCAATTTAACCCTAATAAAAAATCTTTAATTAGTGACAAACAAATTGTTACCACACCTAAATTATAGAATTCGCAAATTACAAAATGAAAAGAAAACTCTTTTCTGCGATATTAACAGGCACGATGCTAGTAGCTCCTGCCAGTACTCTTGCAGAAACAAAACGTATTGGTGAGACCAGAGCTCTAATTCCTGAAGCAGGTCTTGCTTTGAACCCAGTCCTGGATGGTAGTAACGGAAACGTTAACTTCCCATATGGAAACTTTAAAGCACTCGCTACTGTTGGCGAAGTAGGAGACAACGGACTTGCACTGACTGGATATCCAGATGGACAGGCAGCATATCTGCTTGATAACGATACTATTCGAGTTGTTTATCAGTCCGAATCTTATGCGACCATGGGTAAAGCACCAGTCCCTGAGACTTATAACTGGGTTATGAAAAATGGTGTAACTTTCAGTGGTTCTCACATTCACACGATTGATTATGATCGTGCAAAATTTGCTAAATTCATGCGAAATGGTTCTTCTGCAGAAGGAATGGTCAAGGACTCTGGTAAATTATTCAACACAATCTACAACGTATTTGGTGATGAAGTAACGAAGGAGAATTTAGTCTGGGGT
The DNA here is from genome assembly GCA_003213235.1 of Prochlorococcus sp. AG-424-P18. Classification (GTDB taxonomy): domain Bacteria; phylum Cyanobacteriota; class Cyanobacteriia; order PCC-6307; family Cyanobiaceae; genus Prochlorococcus_A. Next base: position 10,069 of record QCNJ01000009.1, read on the forward strand.
AATCAAGCACTTCCCAGTCAACGCATTGTTCCTTTCCTAGATAAATACAAACTTTCTGAAGCCGACTTCTTCCTACAGTCCTTTTGTGGTGCATGGTATGAACAAGCAAATAAATATGGTAATGGCATAGGGCTTGAGGATGATGTATGGTTTACTGCTGAAGAGTGGGAAATCGGTCGTATGTTCACTGGCTCTAAAAAGACTGGTAGAACAGAATCTGATAAAACGATGGGTCTTGCATCAATAGCTGTTGATGTTAAGAACGAAGTTGCCTACACTGCACCTGCTTTAGGTCAGACTGGTTATGAAAAACTCATGCCAATCAACCCTCAACACAAAGACTATGTTGTTATTGTTGGTGCTGGTTATAATCACAATCAAGAACCAGCTCCTCTTAAGGTTTATGTCGGCATGAAGGATCGTCTTCCTGATGGCTCTGAGATTGATTACTCTACTGCTAATGAGCGCGATGCCTTCCTTGGACGAAATGGTTTGCTCTACGGTCGCATCTACGGATTTGCAATGCCTACAAAATCTTATGCTGCACTAGGTCTTGAAGCAAATCCTGCCGCAAAGATGATGGATGAGTATCTGCAGAATGCTGATGCGCCTAACTCCTTTGAGGGTCGTTTCTATCCTACTTCCTATCAATGGGGTGGCTGGGATAATCCAGTCGCAGTAAACAATACTGAGATGATGTTGTGGGAGCAAGCAGATGAACAACCTGAGGGTTACACCTTCTTTAACGGAGATTCAAAAGCCGAACACCCTGCAGTAGATCCTGATATCAACCGTACTCGTTATGTTCAGAACATGACTAACAAAGGAGGGATTCTTGGTTTCGATTTTGGTTTCATTGGAGCCACTCTAGACGCTGCTGATGGTGATCTCCCTGAATTCCTTCCTGCTACTGGTATTCGTGTTGTTCCTGCCATTGATGGAGCTCTTGTTCTTAAGACTGGTGGTGAAGGTGTTGTGAAGGATGGCTCTGCCGCAATTCATGTTGAGAAAAATAAGGCAGCAATGGTTGCTCCAGATGGACTTTATTGGACTAAACACGCTGATGGTTCTTTCCTTATCGTTGATGAGGATTCTGGAAACGACTTTGGAGAGCGTAAGTATGTACTTCCCATCAAAGAGTCAGATATGACTTTAAGTAAACCGAACACTGGCTACCTATTAGGTCTTGCTGGTGGTAAGCACTCTTCACGTTATGAAGCAGGTGTATCTGCTCTTGGTGGTGCATTTTCCAAAGCAACTACTTCCGAGTTCTCTGGTTCTTGGAACGTAACTGCTCTGACAGCTAAGAAGTCAAATGGTTTATTCGGAAGCAAATTCTACTCTATGGATGAACTTGCAGGAACTGGTGAACAAGAGATCATTCAGGGTATTGACACTGACGATCAACTCTTCATCGGTGTTGTTCAAGCCCGTGGTGAATCAGGTGGTGCGGTTGCTGCAGAACGTGGCGATGCTGGTGGACAAGTTTTCCAATTCACTTTCAACTTGCCTGAAGAACCAGAGGAAAAGAAAATTGCTAAGTTCTGATTTTAAAACTAAAGTAAGCAATTAAAAATTGCAAGTTTATGAAACCTATAAACTCATTAATAAAATGAGTTTATAGGTTTTTTATATTTTAGAAAAAGAGTTGAAATTCTGATTTATTTATTTTGAGTTAGTCAATTTTTAATCAGATTTGACCAGGGAATTAAATAATTTTTAATTTATTTTTAACTTTATAAATTTATCGTAAATGCATTTTAAGAAATAAAAATATGATAATTCCTGAAAAGCAAAATATAGTATTTAAAGAAAATACAATTCTAGAAGTCAAATCAGGAATATTAATAATGGAATCAAAAATCAAGAATAAGAAAAATATTGTTGGGATAATAAATGAAAATGTTGTAATAAATTTGGAATTATGTAACTACAAAAATATTAAATTAATTGCGTTGACAAATTGCGAAATTAAAACAATTAAAAGAGGGCTATTTTTTTCATCTACAGACTTATTAACAAAAAGTCTAAAAAGAATTGATCAATTGGAAAAACTGTTATTAATAAGGGATATAAAAAAATCAGAAGAAAAACTAAAAGAATTTCTTTTATACTTATCCTCAATAATTGGCTTAAAAAAAGATAAACATATTTATCTAAATTTAAAAGAATTTAATTTTACCCATAAAATTATCGGTAATTCAATTTCTTCAACAAGAGTAACCGTAACGAGAAATTTAAAAATACTAGAAAAAAAAGGTTGGCTCAAATTTAAAAAAAAATGTATTTTAATACCGTTTAAAGATAATTAACCAAACCTTAATTAAACAGACTTATTTTATAGCTACAAATAATATTTTATTATGACTTGTTCTATAACATCTGTTTTTACTTTTAAAATTGAAAGCACTTTCGATGAATGGGCTGCAATATTTGATAGTACAGAGGCAGATAAAAGGCATTCAGAATTTGATATCAAGCCACTGTTTAGAGGAGTAAGTAAGGAAGATCCTCAAAAAGTTATTGTTATTCATCAAGCTCCAGAAGGTAATGTTCAGAAGTTTGTGGAAGCCAATGGTGACTGGATGGCAACCCATAGAGTTGACCTTTCAACAATGGAAGAATCATCTTGGACTTCTTTAGCAACAACGGAAAGTTGTTGTGATTAACAAATGAAAAGACTGCTAATCCCACTACTAGCTCTCTCAACTATTTTCCTTGCGAGTTGTACTAGTAACTCAAACAAAATAGCTACTCAAAAGATTTCTGCAACCCAAAAGCAGAGAGAAGTTTGTCTCGATTGGTATGGATACAGAATTGATACCAAGAAAGCAATTAATGATTTAAATCTAAAAATTGAAACAGAATCAGAATTAATGGCTTACTGTGATTTCTTCAAGAATGTAGCTGATACAAAATAGATTTTTACAAAAGAATTTATTTTTTGGTGTCTTGCGATCTCATTTCTTTTTGTGCTTCCCTAATTCTTTCATAAAAGACTGATCTTCTATATGGAGTAACTTCTCCATTTTTAGTTGCCAAGATTTGGGCTTCATAAAGCCTCTTGGCTCTTGTAATTTTTTCTCTTATTTGAGAGAGCTCATTCATGATCTTATGCAGTTAATGAGAATCCCGTTCCCTATTCTCATTTCATGCGTCCAAATAAATTGGATGAACGTAGAAGTAAGCTAACATTAAAAAAAGAAGGTCGGATTTAAGATATATTTAAAAAATCTTTAAAAGTAGTTTTTAATAAAATTTTAAATAGAAATTTTATCTAGAGGTAAAATATTCTGGGCCTCAATTGAGTCCAAATGAATTTCATTCTCTGTATCTTTATACAATCTTCTTGATTGTGGTGATTTAAGGGCGTTATTGTAATTTTCAATAAATTCCGAATCATCTAAAAAAGATTCATTCTCTATTTTAAAATTTTCTTTATAAGAATATTTGATATGCCCTATTTCTTGGGCTTGATTTGAGTTTTTGTGAGAAGGTGAATTTTTTATAATCATTTATTATTTTTTTTATATGATTGTCTTCAATATTTAAGGCGTAAAAATATAGAAGATATATATAACATAAGATTATTGGATTAAGAAGTTATTAAGTAAAAAATAAATTTGTTTAAAAAATTTCTAAATTTCTAAATTTCTAAATTAAATATTTTTTCTAATAGTCAAAAGTTTATTTAATAAGAATTTAATTCAAAGTTAACAATAGAGACCTAAAAGAGAAACATGAACAAAAATCAACTTATTAACTTCATCACTCTTTCGATTCTTCAAACTAAAAGAGTTGAAGATAGATTATTTAGAAAGGAAATCCAAAACTATCTTATTAAACTAAATAAAAGTCAATTAGAAGAAATTATTAGTGAATTTATCATCTAAAAAATCATGAAAAAGCTATTAGTTTTATCTATCATTATTATTACTGCCTGTAGTCCAAAAGACGAATTACCCATTACCCAAGATGAAATATCCATTACACAAAATTCAATTTCGATTAAGAAAGATAAATCATCCATTAAAGATGAAAAAAAATTATTTTATTTAACTAAAGAAACTGCTGTTCTTCTTTGTGGAGGTAAATCCAGAATAATTGATAGTAAAAATGAAGAAATCATCAAAATAGAAGTCAAAGATTTTTCAAGTGCTGAAAAAGAAAAATTTGTTCAATTTACTCTTGTTGAGACAGATAGAAAAGGCGGAAAATATAGAATTGTTAATTGTTATCCAAATAAAGATCCGAAAAAATCGGTAATTAAAACAATCAAGACTAACTACAAGTTAAATTAGTCTTAGGTTAACTAGATCAAATGAAAATATTTAAATGAGATTTAAAGCTGCTTTAAACTAAATAATCTATAAGAAAAGAGTAGAAATATTTTTTACTATGCATCCAAGCAAAGTAGTCAAAGATCCAAAAATCAACGATACTTATTACGATCCAGATGTTGATAAGCTTTATCAATATGTAAAAATTGGTGACTTTCCGCCAGAATGGGTAGTGACAAATATCGATGAAGATGACGATTATTATTACGCTTCGATGGGATATTAGTTTTAATATCTATTATTAAATTCAATAAATTTGTCTCTTTAAAATTTTGTGTGAGGAAGATTAAAGAGACAATCTAAATATAGATAAAAGGGTTTAAGGGAAAATTAAAAAGGAAATAAGATTAAATGAAAAAAATAATAATTCAATGTAAATTAATTATGAAATAATTAGATCAAATAATTTTGATTATATAAAATAAAATTGTTGGAACTTTCAATGGCTATTAAAGATCATAAAAGTTTGCAAGACTCAAGAATTCTTCTTGTAGAGGATGATAAGAGTATTAGGCTTACAGTCAGTGAAACCTTGAGCAGCGAAGGTTTTAGAGTATCAAGTTTCAAAGACGGTTTAAGTGCCTTAGATTTTATTAATAATGATATTAAAAAAGATGTTGACCTAATAATTCTAGATTTAATGTTGCCAGGACTAAATGGATTAGAGTTATGTAGAAAAATAAGAAATGATGAAGACTATACACCCATACTAATTTTGAGTGCTAAAGATAATGAATCAGACAGGGTTCTTGGATTAGAGGTTGGTGCAGATGATTATTTAACAAAACCTTTTGGTTTAAATGAATTAATTGCTAGATCTAGAGCCTTAATAAGAAGATCTAAACGTAATAAAAAATATATAGAAAAATCAAAAACTGTTCTCGAGTTTAATCATATAAAAATGTTTTTGGAAGAATGTAGGGTAACTTCTTTTGATAGAGAAATAACATTATCTCCAAAAGAATTTAAATTATTAGAGTTATTTATGAAAAATCCAAAAAGAGTATGGTCAAGAGATTTAATACTTGAAAAAATTTGGGAAATTGACTTTATTGGTGATACTAAAACTGTAGATGTTCATGTTAGGTGGCTCAGAGAGAAATTAGAAGAAGATCCTTCAGCTCCAAAGTTTCTTAAAACTGTAAGAGGTTTTGGATATAAGTTTGGATGAAAATGAAAACACTACAAGAAGTATTATTTTTTTTACATCAGAAGTGGAAAATAAAAGTCAAGCATTTTTCTCAATTAAAAGAAAAAAAATTTGAAGTTGATAAAAATAAGTATAAAAAAACTATTGATTTCCCATTTGATAAAATTAGACCTCAAGAAGTGTTGTCTTGGTTAGATTATTCATCGCAAGGGTGGATAATCTTATCATCTGATCTAACAATAAAATTTATCAATCAGAAAGCTTTATCTCTTATTAGGGTTATCAAATATAAAGATGTTATTGGAAAAGCAATAAATGATATTAATGAGCTTGAAGTACTTAGTAATAAAATTCTATATTTAAGAAAAAAAGATTTCCCATTCAACCTTGATTTCACAATTGCGGGAGTACCCATTTCGGTAAATATTGTTAGAGGAAGGAAAAAGAATTATTTAATATTATTGGAAAGTAAATTATCAATTGAATCGATAAAAAAAAGACAAAATCAATTAATTAATGATGTTTCTCATGAACTGAAAACTCCTCTTACATCACTTATCTTAATTGGGGAAAGACTTGAATCAGTAGTATCAAAAAAGGATAGGTATCTTGTTAAAAGACTTAAGAAAGAGTCAAAAAGATTAAGAAAAATGGCCGAAGAGACTTTAGAGCTTTCTAAGCTAGAAAGTAGCGAAGATTTTAATAAAAACAAAAAAATATCTATTTCAGATTTGATTATGGAATCTTGGCAAACACTAAAACCGCTTGCAGAAAAAAAGGATATAAAAATAAATTTATTTTCTCCAACAAAATATTATATATCTGGGGATATTGAAAATTTAAAAAGAGCATTTATAAATATTTTAGATAACGCTATTCGTTATTCCCCAACAAAAGAGGGCATACAAATTGAAATTTTTAAGAGAGATAGCTCTGTTGTTATAAGAGTTAGAGATAAAGGTATTGGATTAGAAGAAGATGAATCAAATGACATTTTTTCTCGTTTTTATCGTGGGGATCCATCAAGGACTAAATTTAAGAAAAGTGGAAGTGGCTTAGGTCTTTCAATTACAAAAAAAATAATTAATAACAATAAAGGTTTTATAAAGGCATTTAATCATAAAGATGGTGGAGCGATTATTGAAACTATCTTTCCGTGTCTTAATACAGATTTATAGGGAAAATTTAAAAAATATTAGGACATGATTTTTCTGCAATAAATTTTTTTAAATTCAAAACCCCTTCTCTTGTAAAAAGAATGCTTCCTTCTTTGGAGTCATCTGCCCAATAAGAATCTCTTTTGCCAATAGCTAACCAAAGCCTATCAGGTAATGTTGGCATGTACATACTCTCGAAAGCAGATGTTCCAATGTCATTTTCTTCTTTCATATCTTTGCATGCTTCTATCATTAGTTTGGGTCGATTTAAATAATGCCTGACACCCTGCCAATAGTATTTTGTTTCAGCTTTAACTGGGGCGATGAACAAAATAATAAATATTAGGTATTTCATTATTTAACTTTTTTTAATTATAAGAACTGCAAGAAAAGCCAACTTATATAAAAGGTGACTTTTATTAGAAGTTTTAACTAGATTTTTCCAATATTTAGGAAAAGAGTTTCACCAGTTGATTTCTTTCCAGTCCCGTCGTTGTCAGTTGAAATCCATGCTTGCCCTTCGCTTGTTATTGCTAAGCCTTCAACCTTTTCAAGGATAAAACCACCCGTAGATTGCATTACTGGTTTTAGATCAGTAACTAACTCTTTTTCAACTAAAGGATAAAGTCTGGGAGGAATATTAGTCTGAAGACCTTCGAAAATAACTTCATCTAAATCTATTTTATATATAGCTTTCAATTTCGCTTTCTTTCCATAGAAACTATCTCTTTCGATTACATAAAGTGCCCCGTCATGGTAAGTCAATTCTGAAATGCCAACGCCACCTTTTTTGATCCTATCTAATTGATAATTTACGGCCCCCCACTGTTTGGTTTTTAAATTATAGGAAAGGATCTTAGTAGTATTGAAAGTATCATCACCCCAAGGCTTCTGTTGAGCAATATAAAGAATATCCCCATTCCTTGTTATGCCTTCAAAACCAGGATTTTTAGCATAATTAAGATATGAAGGTGGTGGAGTTATCTTCTCTAAAATTTCACCATCTGAGCTTACATGGTAGATTGCAGGAGGATGTTCATCTAGCTTTTTCTTGATTCCTTCAGTAGAAATGTAGAATCCACCATTACCATCAGTAGTAATACCCTCTTGATCCATAAATAATGCAGTCTTACCATCTAGCTTTATATCTATAGCTCTTTCTAATAGTGCTGGGGAAGATGAAGGATCAATAACGTAAATTCTTGGCTGAGTTTTAAAAGTCCCATCATTTACAGCATAAATTTTACCGTCATCACCAGCCACCATTCCACTTATCGCACCCCAAGATACAAATTCAAGGCCATTTTCATTTGTTAAATGTGGGTATGAAGCAGGAGCATCTTGTAGTTGATAAATAGTCACATGAGAAGATAAACCAGGTTCTTTTTTGTTGTAGTCTTTTTCATTTGCTGAGGCAATTAATCCCCTCTCTGGAATTGCGACAAATCCCTCTGGTCCAATGCCTGATGGAAGTAATTGAGTAAGCAAAGGTTGATTTAGTTCTGTGATATCGTAAACAGCTACTATCCCAGCTCGTTCAGCACCAACAAATAAATAGGGCGTCCCATTAATTTTTGAATATGTAACTGACTCAGGTTCTACTCCCTTTTTACCTGCTCTCCCATCTTGGAAATGACCTATTTGTGCAATTGCTCTTTCTAGTCTATTTGCATCTTCATAAACTACTGTTCCATCTTTTTTGAAAATAGTCCAGGATCTTGAACCACCTCTTTTTGCCTGATTTGGATCAATATGCTTGTAATCGCCTTCATTTGCTGTTGCAAAATGGTCATTATCAATCCAAGTAAGACCATCGGGTTCTCTTCTTACATTCTTTAGTTTGCTTTTAAATTTATGTGCTCCATCTTTCTTTGTATCCATTCCTGCCATTTGTTTTACAACTCCTGCCGAGAAATGTGATATTACATTTCCATCTTTATCAATTACTGCAAGATGGTTGTTTTCTTGAAGAGAGACAACTGTTTCACCAAGATCATTAATAGCAACGAATTCTGGTTCGGGATCAAAAGGAGCTATTTCGGATAAGCCTGTTAAATCTACTTTTTTAATTGAGTTACATTGTATTTTTCCTCTTTTGTTTAACTTCACAAGAGAAACATAACCTGGAGGATTAATTTGAACGCCATTGTCATCAATTTGAGGGATAAATCCATTTTTATATTCTTCATCCCTCTCATTCTCTATAGCGACAGCTAGAAATGTTCCGTCTGGTGAAACAAAAACGCTATCAGGCTGCCCACCTAAATCACATTCTTTTACTGCTTTTCTTGTTTCTAAATTGTATTGAACTAATGCTCCTGAAGGATTTGTATAACTTTCAGATGTATTTGAACCTATATAAGCATTGTTTCCAAGTGCCGCGATTCCAGTGGGTTCTGCTTCCAGTTCAACAACTCCCAATGCTTTAGGTTTTGCAGGGTCTGAGATATCAACTAAACCTACTACTCCTAGATCGCTATCTGTATACATCAAAGTCTTACCATCTTCTGATGCTGTAACAACCTCTGAAGAAGTTTTGGTGGTAGGTTTTGATCCTTTTGGTAAATTATCACTTACATTAAAAGAGGAAATTCTATTGAAGTTTTTTTCATTTGCCCAATATTTTGTATTCCAATTTGCAAATCCGCTACTTGTAGAGGAGGCGACAATTGCAAGTAATGCTGAAAAACTTGCAGCAGCTAGGGTTTTTTTCATTTAGTGCGTAAGGATATACAATCTCATGCTCCCTTTAAAAAGTTAAGAAAAAAAAATAGATTTATTAAGAACAATTTAAGCTTTTAAAGATATATAAATAAAAAAGACCTGCTTAATAGCAGGTCTTTTTTTGTGTGTAAGATTTTCTAATTTATTTAATTAGAAAGAGAATGATACGAATGCACCAGCTCCAGTAGTGTCAGTCGTTGAACCTGCTGTTTCAGAAATGTAAACAAAAGGTGTAATACTCATGCTGTCATTAATTGGATATTCGTAGGAAAGATCATATGCATAAATTTCTTCTGCATTGTCTGCTATTTTTCCATTAGTTCCAATGTTTGCACTTAATGTACCTTCGCCTACATCAGTACTAAGACCGAAAGCCCACTGAGTTGTGTCTTCTCCTGAATCTGGATTCCCAACTTCAACACCACCGCTAAATGTAGTTGGTATTTCTTCAGGGCTGTAATATGCAACTAAACCGTAGTAGTTGGCAGTATCTTTATCAGAATAAGCTACTGTGAAACCGAATGTATCTGCTTCATAACCAAGAGCTAAACCATAAAGGTCAGTACCTTCTTTAGTGAACAAACCACTGGAGGTAGTATCGGTTTTGCCTGCAATTCCAGATACACCTAGTCCAAGTTCCCAACCATCTCCAAATCCAGTTGCAGCACTAAGTGAAACATTACCACTTAAGTCAACAGAGTTTGCGGCACCACAATCTCCTAAGTTATCAACCATGTTATTCATGGAACATGCATTAGGCCAAGTCTTGGATGCATCCATAGAATCACCAACTGCAACCGTCCATGAACCTACAGGGAAAGTGTAGTTAATGTCATCAATCTCTACTGCGTCACCAGAAGATGAACCCCAGTCTAAACCAGTTTTGTCAGCACCAACATTTGTCAAACCATTTCCAGCTTCAAACTCAATGTTTAACTTATCTTCACCTGTGAAACTTGTATTTAAGTCGACTTCCATAACATATTCAAACTGAACTGAATCCACATAATTCTTTCCTGAATCAGTTGCACCTATAAGGAAACCTGCTGAACCACTCATAGTGGTTGTTTCACTGAAAGAACCAGCTTCAATGCCGTTAACACGAGCTTCGAGGCCATCAACTCTTCCTTTCATAATTGCCAACTCAGAACCAAGCTCATCACTTAGCCTACCTATTGCAGCTCCGTTCATTAAGCCTTCACCACCTGCAATTAAATTGTTTAATTCAGCAGCAGCTTCTAAACGAGTAACTGAATTACCATTGAATCTTGGACTATTTGTTAGATCCTTTAATGAATCGTAAGCCCAATCTCCTGGGAATAAAGTATCTGATTTAAAATCACCTAAAGATACTAGATTGTTAGTATTTGAATAGTTACCAAGATCTGTTGAATTGATCTCAGCTGCGTTTACTGCTAAACCTGATGCCATAGAAATGATGGCAGGAGCAGCAATTAATTTTTGAAAAAGTTTCATAAACCTCAACACGTAAAAATGGATATTAATCCAATTGCATATGAACGTATCAAAGTTAAGAAAAGAGTAAGAAATAAAGTCCAAAAATAAAATTTAAAGTGAACTTTAACTTCTCTTAAATTTAATAAAAAAAAAATTGTCTTTTATTACGAGTTTTTTCAAAAAAGTTAAAATCAAAACTAAATTTATTATAAATTATTTTTAAAACCAAACGAAAAAACCTTCTAATTGATATTTAGTTTAAGGTTGGGTTAAGAACTAATTAACCACAGGATAAAATTTTAATTAATGAGTATTTGTGTATAAATTCGGTGCTATATATATGGAGTCTTTAATTTAATCATGACATCCATGAACATAGCTAAGAAAGCTTTGGTTTTCACTTCTGCAGTAGCCATTGCTGCTGGTACAAGTGTTCCTGGCACAAGTGTTTCTGCTAGAACAAGATTAAGTGGTGCTGGGGCATCATTTCCTGCCAAAATCTATACTCGTTGGTTCAAAGATTTAGCCTCTTCTGGTGGGCCAAGAGTAAATTACCAAGCTGTTGGTTCAGGTTCTGGAAGAAAAGCATTTATTGATCAAACTGTTAACTTCGGTGCATCAGATGATCCAATGAAAGATGCAGATATAGCTAAGGTTACCAGAGGTTTAGTTCAGATACCTATGGTAGGCGGCACAATTGCTTTTGGTTATAACTATGATTGCGATTTGAAACTTACACAAGAACAAGCTGTTCGAGTTGCTATGGGTATGGTTAAAAACTGGAAAGAATTAGGCTGTAAATCAGGTAAGTTAACTTGGGCTCATCGTTCAGATGGATCAGGTACAACTAAAGCTTTTACAAACTCTATGGAAGCTTTTTCACCAACTTGGACTTTAGGAACTGGTAAATCAGTTAAGTGGCCAGCAGGCGTTGGTGCTAAAGGTAATTCAGGTGTTGCAGGTGTTATACAAAATACACCTGGTGCAATTGGTTATGTTAACCAGTCTTACATAAAAGGTAATGTCAAAGCTGCTGCACTTCAAAATCTTTCAGGTGAGTTTCTAAAACCATCTGTAGAAGCAGGAGCAAAGGCTCTTAATGGTATTACTCTAGATGAAAATCTTGCTGGTAAAAATCCTAATCCAACTGCAAAAGGAGCATACCCTATCGCTTCATTGACATGGATACTTGCTTATGAAGAGGGTAATGGTAGAAACACTAAAGCTATCAAACAAGCCTTTAATACATTGTTAAGTGATGAGTATCAAGATAAAGCTCCATCACTTGGATTTGTCCCCTTAAAAGGAGATATTCTTGAGAAGTCAAGAGCTGCTGTAAAAAGAATCGGTAAATAAACCGTTAGACAATATTTAAAAGGAGGAATTTATTTCCTCCTTTTTTTATGCAAACAAATATTTTGACAAGCCTAATATTAAAGAAAAAAGAATGAGTATGTATGTTGGAACTATTTTTAAAAAAGATAATAGTGTGGAGATTAAAACTATAAAAATAGAGCTAATTAAAAAGAATTTTGATGAAAAACTATCTTCAATTAAATTAAATCCAGAGAAAATAACTGCTCCAGGAATTGTATTGATCACTCCTTCGATAAAGTAATTAATTGATTTAATTCTGTTTTTTATAAAGCCTTTTCCAAAAACAAAAATCAATATAAAACTTGGTAAAAAAATTGCAAAAGTTGATATAAATGAATACTTTAAAGCTTCATTTATTCCTCCGATTGAAAACCCTGCTTTATATCCAATAAAACTTGTAATTAATAAGACAGGCCCAGGTTTTATTTGGCTAATCATTATTCCATCTATAAATTCATTATTTGTTAACCATCCTTGCGAGATAACATAATCACTCATAAGAGGAATGATTACTAATCCACCTCCAAAAATAAAAAGTCCCGATTTAAAGAAGAAAAAAAACAGATTAAGGTAATCTACTAAAAACTTTGAGGTTATAGACTCTCTTAAAAAATTATAAAACTTTGATATATCTAAAAAGACCGAGCTAATCAAAAATGAGGTTGTTGAAAATATAGATAAAGGGACCAAGCTATAAAAAATATTTTTGAATTTCTTTAAAAATATATTTATCAATCCTGCAATACTAAGAATTGTTATGAGTGGAAATTGAATACTATTATATTTAGCAAATATAAGTAGAAATAATATTGAGCTGGAGAATAATATTCGATCAAACTTTAATCTTTTTTTTAATAGAACTAATGAGAATGAAAAAATTATCCCTGCAATAATAGGCGGATTAAAATAAATTAAATCTGTTAAGAATTTTGATCCAGAACCAATTTGCCAAAAAAAACTAAGAGCTAATACTGAAATGAATCCTGGGATAATGAAACTTATACCTGATATCAATCCACCAAGATAACCATTGATTTTAAGACCTATATATATTGCCAATTGAGTAGATATTGGTCCTGGAAGTATTTGACATAATCCAATACCTTTTTCAAAAGATTGATTTGATATCAATTTTTTATTATTTATAAGTTCATCTTCGAATAAGGAAATATGAGCATAGGGTCCTCCAAAACTTAAAATACCAATTTTTAGGAAAGTTTTTGCAAGTTCAATTAAGGATATTTTTGCCATTAAAATATTCTAATTCCTAAAAATTAGTCTTTATGGAGCTGATAAGCTTTGTTTGATTGATGGTAATTTAAGACTCGAAATCCAAGATAAGAATATTAAAAGTGATGAAAAATAAAGACAATATTGAAGACCAATACTCGGATTTCTCCCAATCATAAATAGTAAGCCAGATAGTAATGTTCCAACTAGTCTTCCAGCAGCATTTGCCATGTAATAGAAGCCAACATTTAAACTGACTTTTTCATTATCAGAGTAGGCCAAAATCATATAAGAATGTGTAGAGGAATTCATTGCAAAAACAAATCCAAAAATAGTAAGTCCTAAAATTATTGCTATTGATGGAGAACTTTCTCTCCATAATGCGACTCCTATCAAAGATGGTATTACCATTAATACGGCACTCCAAAATTGGATAGCTTTACGATCTGGACTTTCTTTCTGGCCCCATATCTTTCTAATTGCTGGAGCAGAAGCCTGAACAATTCCATAACCTATTACCCAGGCCCCAAGAAATAATCCTATTTCCATGTAGTCCCAACCAAATGCCATATCTAGGAATACTGGAAGAGCTACAACAAACCAAACATCTCTTGCTCCAAAAAGAAAGAATCTTGCTGCAGAAAGAATATTTATGGCATTTGATTTTGAAAAAAGATCATTAAAAGCTGGTTTGGTTTTCATCTTGCCAATTTCTCCAGGTAAAATTAATGTCAATAAAAAGGCTAAGCAGAGTCCAAAACCCATAATTCCTACAGCATTATTGAATCCAAATAACTTATATAAAAGTCCACCCAAGAAAAAACCAACTCCCTTAAGAGCATTTTTAGATCCAGTTAAAATAGCAACCCATTTAAAAAGTTGTTTTTGGCCAGTATCATTGCCATCATTTTTCTCTGGGACTACTGTCTTAACAGCACTTTTAGCACTCATTTTGTTTAAATCTTTTGCTATTCCACTAACTGCTTGAGCAACCATAACGTATGCGACACTAAAAATTACCGGCCAATCTTCCTTAACTGGAATAAGCATAAAAAGAGCGATGATTTGCAGGATAGTCCCAATCCATAAAGTAAGCCTTAATCCATATCTTGCTCCTATCCAGCCACCATAAAGATTAGTAATTATTCCAAAAAACTCATAAAAAAGGAAAAGTAAAGCAATTTGTAGAGTTGTGTAACCTAGCTCATGAAAGTGACCAACAACTAATAATCTTAATGCGCCGTCAGTAAGCGTGAACGCCCAATAGTTTGCTGTTACAACACTATATTGTTGAATATTAGATAAATTCATAAAGACATAAATTAAATCTCTTTTTTGATTACATATTCAGTAAGATCTGCAAGTCTGCAGCTGTAACCCCACTCGTTGTCATACCAAGCGTATATCTTTAATAAATTTGAATTAACAACCATCGTTGATAAACTATCAACTATTGAACTTCTAGAGTCATTTACATAATCTGCAGAAACTAAAGGTCTTTCTTCGTAGCCAAGAATTCCTTTTAAATAAGTTTCTGAAGCTTCCTTTAGTGCCATATTCACTTGTTCAGTTGTCACTTCTTTATTTAATTCAAAAACTGCATCTGTTAAAGAACCATTAAGTAGAGGAACTCTTACTGCATGTCCATTTAATTTTCCTTTTAATTCTGGAAAGATCTCAGCGATAGCTTTAGCAGATCCAGTGGTAGTAGGTATTAAACTTTGCATACATCCTCTTGCTCTCCTCAGATCACTTTTATAAAAATCTACAGGAACTTGAGTGTTCGTTACATCGTGAATAGTTGTAATAGCACCGTGTTTAATAGAAAAATTTTCATTAATTACCTTTACTATCGGAGCTAAACAATTTGTAGTGCAGGATGCTGCAGTTACTAATTTATGTTTGGTAGGGTCATAAAGACTTTGATTTATACCGTAAACTATATTCAGTGATTCAGCTTCTGCAACAATTCCTTTGACTGGACAAGCTACTATTACTCTTTTCATCCCAAGAGTATCAAAATAGGGATTTAGTTTGTCTGGCTTTTTATTCTTTCCTGTACATTCCAAAATAATATCTACAGAAGATTTTTCCCAAGGAACATCAAGGTAATTTTTAAAAGATGTGTAGGTTAATTCCTTTCCATCAATTATTATTTCTTCTTCTTTAACCTTTATATCTTTCACCCATCTACCATGGACTGAATCGAATTCGAGTAAATGCGCAGCAGCATTCGAATCTCCTGCTATCTCATTTATATGAGTTATTTCTATATCAGCTCTATCCCATAATGCTCTGAAAACTAATCTGCCAATTCTTCCAAAACCATTAATTCCAATTTTCATCACTGTTGAAATTTTCTATATTAATTATACATCAAAATATTTTGATGTATCAAGTTGTTTTGATTAATTAAATCTTTTTTATTTAAGCTATATTTAGGAAAATTTAATTACTTTAAAATTGTTAAAAAATATTAGCAAAGTAAAAAAAGAAGATATATCTAAGTTGATGGTTTCATTTTCTGATCCTTTTAGGCTAGAAATAATAGACCTAATGATGGAGGGAGAAGTTTGTGTTTGCGATATTATGAAATTAACTAAGTTATCTCAATCCAGAATTTCATATCACATAAAAATTTTGAAGGAAGCTGGTCTTATCTCAGACAGACAAGAAGGTAGATGGGTGTATTACAGCCTAAAGAAAGAAGCTCTCTTTTTGATCAAGGAATGGATAACTTCTTTGACAGATTATTCTTCAAATAAAAAACGTTGCTGCGAATAAATTATATTTTAGATTTTATTAATTAACTTCTGATTCCCTGTCATAAGTCATTCCTGTTTGTTCCATCCACTCAGCTTTAGTTTTGCAATTTTGTTTGTGATTAAAGATGTGAAAACCTTCAATAATAATCATTATGGATAGAAGCAAAACAGGAATAAAATATACAGGTGAAGATATTACTTCTTTATATTTGATTTGAGCTATGAATTCCCTGTATTTAAACATCTCCTTAGTTTTTATTTAATAAATAATATTCACCTATGGTTAAGTAAAGTTAAAGAAAAAATCTTTATAAACAATTTAATAATTCATATATTCTTAATTTTTTAATGCTAAAAGATAAATAAATTTAAATATAAAAAATGTTGAGTAATTTTGAAGCTGCTGTTGAAGCAGCATTAATTAGAAAAGAAATTTCAAGCAAAGAAATAGCTGATGAGAATAGATCTGGACAAAGAGGAAATAATTTTGAATTAAAAAATTCAAATGGGAAAGTAGTAAGCAGAATATCTATGGAAAGAGTAGAACAATTAAAAGATCCAGAAACACTAGAACAAGCAAAAGAAGCCGCAAAGCCAAAACCAGTAATACCAAAAGAAGAACTTGAAGCACAAGCTAAGGCGGAAAGAGATGCCTTAATAGAAAAGAAAAAAGCAGAGGAAGCTGCCTTCCTCAATATGCTTAAGGAAAAAGGTATTAAGCGATGGGACTATAAACATTTAAGATTAGATTACAAAGGAAGAGGTATAACCCAAGAGATAAATTTACTTGATATTGATGGAGAAAGAGTTAGAGGCTGGTCAGATAATTTCTCCTCTAAAGAAGTTCCATCATTGCCCGAAATCTTAAATAAATTAGGAGATGATGGTTGGGAAATGATTTCTCACGTAGTTAATCAAGATTTAGCTGCAAACGGAACCACGATGCATTACTACAACTTTAAAAGAGAAAAATTATGAAGGATGATTTCAAAGAATTTGTAGATAATTACAAAAAAGATCCAGAAAAATCTAAACAACAAAAACTGGCAAAATTAAATAGAAAAAAAAATAAACCAATTAAAAATTTCTTTAATTTCAGATTTTGGGAATGGATGGGCTAAATGAAACGCTTACTACTTGCACCACTTGATTAGATTATGAAATCTGAAGATATAACAGCTATTGCAAGTACAATTATTGCACTAACTTTATTAATAGGAACTGTTGTCTATTTTCAAAAAGAAGGGGAGAAAAAGCGCTTAAGGAAAGAAAGGATAGAACAAATGCAATTAAATATGAGAAAAGAAAAGGAAAGACTACTACGTGAACAGGGTGATAGAAAAAGATATCAAAAATATCGAGAAGATATATCTGATTGTAGAGGTATGGCATGGGGAGATACAGCAAAATATAAAGCTTGTATGACACAAAAAGGATATTCAGAAAGTAAGCATTAAAAATGAAACGCTTACAACTACCTAAAGATAAAATTCCTCGGCTAGTTTTCAATATTGCTTTAATTATTATTTGGTTGGCATTAGGTAGCCTTTTTCAAGTGCAAGTATTGCTTTCAAAATTAACTAATTCAATCTTTTTCTTCTTTGCAGGTGTAATGGCAAAATTTGGGGTTTCTTTATATTACGGAGAATTTTTCTACAAATCTATTGAGTCAATTTTTGTATGGACTCCAATAATTTTAGTCTCTTGGTACATCTGGAATGGCAAGATCAAACTTAGACCAAAAATAACTAGATCAAAAGATTAATAGATAAAAAAAGGGGCGACAGAAAACCCCTTGATAGTTACGCCAAGTCGGGCAGAACTTAAACCCTGACTTAGTTCTAAAAATATGCCAATTATTCTGAAGAAAATATCTTTTGGGCACTTTTTGGGCACTCTACTTTTTAGGGTAAATATATTATTAGCTGAGACTTACTGCTATAACTGATCGGGGCGACAGGATTCGAACCTGCGACCTAGTGCTCCCAAAGCACCCGCGCTACCAAGCTGCGCCACGCCCCGCTCATAAGATCTTAGATCATAATAGTCATCTATAAAAGACTAAATTTCTAAATTTTTTATAAAAAATCACTTTTTGAAGCTGCTAAATTACTTTTTAAGCTTTTTTTAAAAGAAATATTATTGTTTTTCTCTTTTCCTCATTACAAACTTTAGAAAAATAATCTCTTATTCTAATATTTGTCATCCAATAGAAATATCTAAGTATTAAATTCTATGGAGGAATTATTATCAAAATATTATTTGGATTTTGTTGGATGGAAAAATTAGAGAGTTTGATTAAGACATATTATGATTTCCCAAAAAAAGGTATTGCTTTCAAAGACTTACTTGGGATAATTCAAGATTCAGAAGTCTTTAGAGAACTTATTCTCAGAATGTCATCAAATCAAGTAATTAAAAATTCTGAGGCAATAATCTCAATAGAGGCTAGAGGATTTATTTTTGGCTCAGCAATTTCGTTTCAGGCATCTAAACCAATGATAGTTGCTAGAAAACCAGGGAAACTCCCTGGGGAAATATATCAAGAACATTACAGCTTAGAGTATGGAAATAATTCTCTTTCTGTAGGGAAAGAGGCTCTTGAGAAATTTAGTTCATATGCAATTGTCGATGACCTTCTTGCTACAGGTGGTACAGCTGATTGTGTAGCTAGATTAATTAATAAGAGTGGTAAGAAAGTTTCTGGCTTGTTAACTGTTGTTGAACTTATTGAACTGAATGGAAGGTTAAGATTTGATTTTCCAGTAGAAACAATACTTTCAATATAAAGATGCAAAATTTATAATTTTGTTTAAATATTGGAAATTTACTCAATAATTATTTATTTGCTTATATAAGACCCATCGTGCCAGCTGTGAATCCTACTGCTAGAAAAAAAGCGAATTCAGTTAGATCTCTTGGCATAGAATTCACGAAAAGACTAATTTGAGTCATTTTACCTTGTGCTCCTCAGGTTAATTTTTAAAAAAATATAACTAATTATTTTTTTTGTTGTCGTAAATCAAAGAGTTTTTTTCTTTTTTCTAAAGATTTCAGGAAAATAAAATTTAAAAGAAAATAATTTTAAAATGTTTATTAAAACTTTAAGCCAAATTAATCTACTGCTCAAATTCTCTTTAAATGCTATATTTTTTACAATTATATTAAAAACAGGTATTTATGGATTATAAAAAGAAATCCCTAAATAAACTTAATCAAAAGGAAAGCTACGAGGAAATTGACACTAGGTTGGCGTCTGGATGGTACGTAGATGCAATTGATAATAAAAAGGAGAAAAAATACAAAACAAGAAAAGTTTCTTTCAAAATTTCCAAAAAGATATAATTTACAAAATCAAGAATTCATATCAAAAATACAAAATAAACAAACAAATATCTTAAAATTGACTGTACAAGTTAAGAAAGTGGCACAAATTATCTAAGAATGTAGCCGTTAATACTTGATTTTGTATGCCAAAATACACTATCTTGAGGTGTACTTTAAATTTCGTGTGAGGAAATTTATGAAGCTTTTCAAAAGCTTGCTCGTAGCTCCTGCAACATTAGGCCTTCTTGCGCCTATGGCAGCAACTGCGAACGAAGTCACTATTAATGACTTCAACGCTGCAGAAGAAATTGCAGTTACAAATAGCCGTGTAGACGGTCTAGAAGCTAGACTAAACAACTTTGAAGCAGGAAGTTTCTCAGAAACAACTGTTGCATCATTCAGCGTTGACGCTGTTTTAGGTTCTATAGACGGTAGTGCAACTGGCGAATCTACAAGTCTTGATTACCAATTTAACATTGGTTTATCAACAAGTTTCACAGGTGAAGATTCACTTGATATCGCTATTGACAGTGGTAGTGCAACTGCATCATCTATGGGTACAGCAATGGGTTTCGATACTGGAACTTCATTAGTAGTTGATGGTGTTACTTATACATTCCCTGTTGGTGGAGCAACAATGGTAGTTGGTGATGCAACTGACATTAGTGCTACATTTACAGGAGCTTGTGTTTATAGTTCATTCACTGATTACACACCAGACGACTGTGGTACTGGTAACTCTTTAGGCGCAGGTGGTAAAGGTGTTGCCGCATCTATAGGTTATGAATTTGACAATGGATTTTCACTAGCTGCTGGAATTTCATCTCCAAGTACTGAAATCGTAGGTGACAAATCTGACTTATACGGTCTTAATGCTGCTTATTCATCAGACACTTACGGATTAGCTATTGGATATGTTACTGATGATGGCGGATCAAAAAATGTCGACAGAACAGGCGAAGAGACAACAACCTGGGGTTTTCAAGGTTACTACAGTTTTGATTTAGCTGACTTAAGTGTTGGTTACGAAAGTCAAGAAAAAGCCGGAGTTGATAAAACTGGATACTTCGTTGGTTTAAGTTTCTCAGAAGTTGGACCTGGTTCAGTAAATGTTGCTGCTGCAACTAAATCACTATATAAGGATACTGAAACTGAGTACATGATATATGAGGCCTCTTACTCTTATCCAGTAAATGATGGTATGACTATTACACCTGGTGTATTTATCACAGAGGGTACTACTGATGAAACAGGAGTAGCTGTTAAAGCTTCTTTCTCTTTCTAATAGTTTAGATTAAAAAAACTACACACAAAGAAAGATCTGCCTTACAGCAGATCTTTTTTAATTTATTTTTATAACATAGCCTATAAATATAGTATTAAGTATTGAAAATTATAAATTTCAGAATGAATTTATTCACATCAATCAATTTTATTTTTTAGTAAGTATTTTGAATTCAGAATTTAATATTTATTCGACTTTTTTGTTGTAGATTAATAATAAGAGAACATTTAGTTAATTTTAGAATGCCCCCAATTTTTAAATGTTTAATTTGTCGCAAAGATATAGAAAGATCAATTAAAACATTTTGGAACAAAAAAGGACATTTACTATGCTCAACTTGTCTAGATAATATTGATAAAAACTCTTCATATAAAATTTAGATAATTGGTTTTATAAAAAAAGTCTTAAGTAAGACTTATAAACTTCAAACTAAAAATTTTTTGAGAGAAACTTGTCAGATCGCTATGCTATTGACAGAGTAAAATTAATTTTAATAGTTAAGTTATTAGTAATTTAATTATAAATTAATAACTTTATTATTTAAAAAAACAAAAAAAAAGTATTGATAAAATAATGGAAGTTATAATTCCATTATTTTCCAATAACTTTAAATTTTTAGCTAGTTTTAGATTACTTCTAGAGACTAAAATATAATCTAATAATTAGCTCGCTAAATTTTAGTAGATTAATTTAGAACCAACCTGGGATGATTTGACCTGTGGTTACATATGCACCAACAGCTGCAACGAAACCTAACATTGCTGCCCAACCATTAAAACGTTCTGCTTCAGGAGTCATAATAAAATAGATAATTTATGTTAATGATTGTAACAGGGTTTATGAAGCTTTGTAAAGTAATTTGGCTAAATTAATTAAAGAAAAAAATTTATTTTCTTCAAGTTATTTAATGTGTAACAAAAGTGACTCATATATGTATGTAAAAAGCTCCCCAAATAGATCTTTCTATGTTTGTTTGTTCATAGCTTAATTCATCTTAGATTGAACGTCTGGAGAAATAGATTATATATAAACTGCTTTTGTAATAATTATCAAGTTAAAAAAGAATACAGCTAATTAGATGTGTTTTAAAATCTACTTTGATAAACTAGATATCATTAGAGTATTTATATATATATTCAATAAACCTTAAAAAAATTATGTTTTTCATCTTTAAATATTCATAATAAAATAAATTATTTGAAAAATAAATGATTTTATAAAACCTAAAAAAACAATCAATATGATGTCTTATTGTGATCATGCTAGGTTTGATTTATAAAGGTTTCTACTTATCCTAAAAAAGTACGAAAATAAACTCAATGTAAGAAAATGTGGGTCGCCTGAGATTCGAACTCAGGACCAGCCGGTTAAAAGCCGGATGCTCTACCGCTGAGCTAGCGACCCATTTTGTAAAATTGAGTACATATGAAATTATCCCTTTTTAAGGAAAAAAAAACAACTTATTATTTCAAGTTGAACAATAGCAATACAATTCTTAACTTATTAAATAAAAAATTAAATATTCTCTCTTTATTAACAGCATAAAGGTAAAATAGTCTTTAATTAACAGAATTTTCAAAATGCTAAGAACAATTGTAGTTTTCGCACCAGTTATTGCTGCTTTAGCTTGGGTTATCTTTAATATTCAAAAGCCAGCAAGAGAGCAATTTAATAGAGACTTTTTGGGAAAGGATTAATTTAATTTGATTGAAAGAGAATTAATAGTAATAGGAGCCGGTCTTGCAGGATGTGAAGCTGCCTGGCAGATAGCAAATTCAGGCATACCTGTAAAATTAGTTGAAATGAGACCTTTCAATTCAACTCCTGCTCACAATACTAATGAATTTGCTGAACTTGTTTGTAGCAATAGTTTTGGATCGTTGAGTCCAGATAGGGCTGCAGGGTTATTACAGAAAGAATTAAGAACATTTAATTCTTTGATATTGCAAATTGCAGATAAATTTGCCGTCCCCGCTGGCGATGCTCTAGCTGTTGATAGATCCAAATTTAGTAATTATCTAACAAATGTTTTATCAAATCATCCTTTAATTGAAATAAAAAGATTAGAGCAATTAGACCTTCCAAGTGAAGATAATATAACGATACTTGCAACAGGTCCATTAACTTCAGATAAATTATCTTATAGGATTAAAAATTTTACGGGCATGGATGGTTGTCATTTTTTTGATGCAGCTAGTCCAATAATTTATGGTGATACTGTTGACCATGAGATTGTTTTTAAAGCGAGTAGATACGATAAAGGTGATCCTGCTTATCTTAATTGCCCTATGGATAAATATGATTACATCAATTTTAGGAACGAACTATTAGAAGCTGAACAAGCTAGTTTAAAAGACTTTGAAAAAGAATCTGCTAATTTCTTTGAAGCTTGTTTGCCAATCGAAGAAATTGCCAGAAGAGGAGTTGATACAATGAGATACGGACCCTTGAAATCAATAGGATTGTGGAATCCAGAATGGGGAGATTTATTTGATAGGGAAAATAGGTTGAAAAAAAGACCTCATGCAATTGTCCAACTAAGAAAAGAAGATTTAAATGGGAAATTGCTTAATATGGTAGGTTTTCAAACAAACCTCAAATGGTCAGAGCAAAAAAGAATATTTAGGATGATTCCTGGTTTAGAAAAGGCTGAATTTGTACGTTTTGGGGTAATGCATAGAAATACGTTTTTAGAGTCTCCAAAATTACTTATGCCAACGCTACAATTTATTAAAAGACAAAACCTTTTCGCTGCTGGTCAAATAACTGGTACCGAAGGTTATGCTGCTGCTGCTGCAGGAGGTTTGCTTGCAGGAATAAATGCATCCTTATTAGCTAAAGGTAAAAAACCAGTAATTTTTCCTATCGAATCAATGATTGGTTCTCTAATGAATTTCATCAGCAACAGAAATCAAATTTTGTCTAATCAGAAAAATAATAAATTCCAGCCTATGCCTGCTTCATTTGGCTTGGTTCCAGAACTACCTAAAAGAATTAAAGATAAAAAATTAAGGTATAAAGCTTATCAAGAAAGATCTACAGAAGCCTTGAATGAGTTTAAAAAAATATTAGATCCTTGCTTGGGAAAAGAGCACTTGCTTACCAAAATTAACTAAGATAGATTATTAAAAGATAAAAAATGAAGTTTAATAAAGGAAGTTTCGATGCAATTATTATTGGCTCAGGTATTGGGGGGTTAGTAACAGCATCACAATTGGCGGCGAAAGGAGCTCAAGTATTAGTTCTCGAAAAATATATTATTCCAGGCGGAAGTGGAGGCTCATTTAAGAGAAAAGGCTATACCTTTGATGTAGGGGCTTCAATGATTTTTGGATTTGGAGAGAAAGGTTATACCAATTTATTAACTCGTGCTTTGAAAGATGTTAATGAAAAATGTGAAACTATTCCCGATCCTGTTCAACTGGAATATCACTTACCACATAACTTTAATATTTCTGTAGATAAAAATTATGAGCAATTTATTAGCAAATTATCAGCTACTTTTCCCAAGGAAAAAAAAGGTATTAAGAAATTCTATGATACTTGTGCAAGTGTATTTAAATGTTTAGATTCAATGCCTCTTTTATCAATAGAGGATCCAAGTTATCTTTTTAAAGTTTTCTTTAAATCTCCATTATCCTGTTTAGGGTTAGCTAGATGGTTACCTGCAAATGCAGGAGATGTTGCGAGAAAGTTTATAAAAGATCCTGAACTTTTAAAATTTATCGATATCGAATGTTTTTGTTGGTCTGTAATGCCCGCTCTAAAAACCCCTATGATTAATGCGGGAATGGTATTTACAGATAGGCATGCTGGGGGGATAAATTATCCAAAAGGGGGAGTTGGAACGATAGCAGAGAAGTTTGTTTCTGGTATTGAAAAATTTGGAGGAAAAGTAAGATATAAAGCCAATGTGACTGAAATCCTTTTAAAGGATGAGAAAGCGGTAGGAGTTAAGCTTTCAAATGGAGAAGAGATATATTCAAATATTATTGTATCCAACTCAACTAGGTGGGATACATTTGGATTAAAAAATAATGCTAAAGGATTAATTTCTAGTAAAAAAGTGCCAAAAAGTGAATATAAGTGGTCAGAAACTTATAAACCCTCACCTTCTTTTGTTTCGATTCACCTTGGAGTAGAAAAAAATCTAATATCCGATAATTTTAATTGTCATCATATAATCGTTGAAAATTGGGATAAATTAGAAAGCGAAAAGGGAGTTATTTTTGTCTCTATACCTACTTTGCTTGACTCGTCTTTAGCTCCAGAAGGTAAACATATCGTACATGCATTTACTCCTTCATCGATGAGTGAATGGGAAGGCCTATCAAGGAAAGAATATTTGCAAAAGAAAGAAAAATATTTTTCTTTTCTTGTTGAAAAAATATCAACTATTCTTCCTAATCTTGAAAAAAATATTGATCACAAAGAAATTGGTACTCCCAAAACTCATAAAAAGTTTCTTGGAAGATATGAAGGTAGTTATGGGCCAATTCCCAGTAAAAAGTTGCTGGGTCTTTTGCCAATGCCTTTCAACACTACAAAAATTCAAAACCTATATTGTGTGGGGGATTCATGCTTCCCTGGCCAAGGCCTAAATGCAGTTGCTTTTAGTGGATATGCATGTGCTCACAAAATAGGTGCAAAGTTAAACATAAACAGTTTTAAATTGCCCGATTAAAAGGATCCTTCTGAAATGATAGAAAAATTTAAAACTCTTTTTTTTGTGAAAAGTTCGTTAATTTCTCTTTATTTAGCTCTTACAATTCCATTACCATTTATTTCAATCGAAAAATTAAAAACCCCCTCTATTATAATTTTTGCCCTAGGACTTTATTTGATAATCAATATCACTAGTGATTATGTAGAAACTTGCAGTAATAAAATTTCATATAAAAGTAGCTTTACTTCTAAACTCTTGGGAAAAAAAAATTGGGAGATTTCTTGGAAAGATATTAAATTAATCAAATCTTTGCCAACCAGTCAGGGTAGTAAAGTTTATTACTTTAATACTTTTCAAGATGATAATTTTCTTGTCCCACAAAGAGTGGAAAACTTTGACAAATTTTTATTAATTGTTTCTAGTAAAACTGGGATTTCTATTGAGGAGATAACTTACATATCACCGCTATGGACATATAAATTACTTACATTACTATCAGTTTTAATGATTATTGGCGAACTTTTTGCTTTCCTTAATTAAATATTATCAATACTGAATCTATAACCTTGTTGTCTAACAGTAGTTATCCCCCCACCTTCTCCCAATCCAGCCTGTTCCAATTTTCTTCGCAAAGTTAATACCTGAGTATCTACTGACCTAGGGCCACCACTGAAGGGTGGCCAGGCCATCCTTAGAAGCTCTTGTCGGCTCCTTACCATGCCAGGGGGCATAAGAAGAGCGCAAAGCAACGCAAACTCCCTTGGGCTAAGTTCTACTGGCTTCTCGCTGAGTGTCACCTGCCTCAAGAGAAGATGTACTTCTAAAGGACCAACTTCAACTTTTTCTTGTAACCCTATTCTTCCTCTTTTTAGTAAGGTTCTACATCTTGCGGCTAACTCTTCAAGTCCGAAAGGCTTTCTGAGAACATCATCAGCCCCTTCATCAAGAAGATTTACTAAAGCCTCAACTCCTGACCTTGCTGTTAAAACAATCACAGAGCATCCTAATTGTTGAGCAAGTCTCATAGCTGTATTTTGCTCAAGAATTTCTGCGCTTATCAATAAGTCAGGGGATTGTTCCCTGCAAAGATCAACAGCTTCTGCTGCAGATCCTACTGCAGCAGCTAAGTGTCCATCTTGACGAAGCCTTTGTACAAGGACCGTTCTAAGTGTGGGGTGAGGTTCAACAACAAGAACTCTAGATGGAGTTTGAGAGTTTGTAGGCAATTGTGAACTGCCAGGGGTTGAAGCTAAGATTTGCTCAGTTGACTGCATTCTTAATTACTGTTGGGCCAGGCAATTTTTTGTCATCCTTAATAAGGTATAACAAATGCTAAATAAAAATCCGAATCTATCTAATTATGACATCATTTGAAAATCCTAAAGCTATCCGTCATTTTCAGTCTATCTGCGATGGTTGCCAAGACTTGGTTACTCGTTTCCATACTCCATCCGATCTTAAATTGTACAGTGATGGTTATCTCCAAGCTTTAAGGAATTGCAGTGGTTTAGAGCAAAAAGATCAAGATAAATTAGAAAGATTAATTGAAAGATGGATTTTAGATCCATCAAGTTTTATTGATCCAGAAGGAGAAGAAAATAAAGGTTTTTTTGATAAAAAAAGGATTTAAAATATTAATTTTTATTAACCAAATCAGTATTTATACTTACTAAATGTTTTAAGACGCTAATTCAATTTCTATTTTTTCTTTTAAAGATCCTGAATTGTACATTTCGATAAGGATGTCTGATCCACCAAGAAATTCTCCTTTTAAATAAACTTGGGGAATTGTAGGCCAATCTGAATATTCTTTGATACCTTCACGAACTTCGAAATCGCTCAAAACATCAAATGTACCAAATTCTACTCCAAGGGAATTTAGTATTTGTACTACATTGTTGGAAAACCCGCATTGAGGCATTAATTTAGTTCCTTTCATGAATACCATTACTGGATTTGCGTCAATCAGTTTTTGTATCTTATCTTTTGTTAAGTTGTCCATAGTTAATTTGGTGTTTCTGTTTTTAATGCCAATGCATGGATAGACTCTGAAGCTAATTCTTCCTTCAAAGCAGAGTATACTAGCTGGTGTTGTTTAACTAATGATAATCCATTGAATTCAGATGCGATTACAGTTACTTGCAAATGATCATTTCCCTTGAGGTTTTCAACAAAGACTTGGGAACTTGGGATTTTTTTAGTGATTAATTTAATAACTTCTGTTTTAGTAATCATTGTAAATTCTGATTAACCTTTGTATTTTGTCTCAACAAATCCTAGTTGGTTCAGTCTTTCAAAAGCTTCTTTACCTTCAGGGCTACTAGGTGACATTATTCTAATTATTTCAACAAGTAAGGGTACTGCAACCTCAGGCTTTTCAGTTTTTATATATAAAGATGCTAATCTCTCATTTGATTCTGCCAAAATTTGTAATGTTTGCTTACCTTTCCTTTGCATTTCATTTGGTATTCTCGCATCAATTCCTTTGAACGATGAATTTAGATCAGAATAAAAAGACGCAAGTTGTTTTGATAATTTTCTAGCGTCTAAATAAAAATTCTTAGCTTTTTCAAAATCCCTGTTTTCAATATATTTATCACCTTCTTTTATAAGATATTCAACGTTTGAGATGGAAAGCTTTTTACTCTCATTTGAAAGGACTCTGAAGTCTTCTGGATTCTTTATTTCTGCATAAACTTCATTTTTGTAAGGAAAATTTCCAAAAAATATAAATAAAATTGGGATTAATTTTAAGAATTTCATTTCTTTTTCAATTATTAAAGTTCATAGTAACTTATTCCAGATTCATCTACCTAGACTTTTTAATGCTTTTTCTTCCTCTTGTTTCATTTTTTCATTTAAAAAATTATTAAAGTCCTTTATAGTAAGGCTCGAGTAATCATTAATTTGTATTGGTTTTCCAAAGGATAAACAAAATTCGCCCCTAAAGTTTGGAGGTATTTTGCTGTAAGCAATTCCAATCGGAATTATAGAAATAGAAGTTGTTTTTTTTGTTGCTAATCTAGCTAATCTAAATAGTCCTTCTTTGAGAACTAATTTTTCCCCATATCTATTAATCTTTCCTTCGGGGAAAACAACTAGTTGTTCGCCTTTTTCTATAAGATCAATCGCATGTCTTAAAGCTGAGAGAGATGGCGATAATTGATTTATTGAAAAGCATCCAAGTCTTTTTAAAAACCAACCTTGTATTCCTCTCATTTCGGATTTAGTGACCATAAATCTACAATCCTTTTTTGTTACCCTTCTACCTATTGCCATTGTGAGTATTAAGCCGTCCCATCTTGATCTGTGGGTTGGAGCTAAAATGATAGAGGAATTTGAGGGAATCGAAAAACCATTTTTTAATATTTTCTTTTTTCTAAAAAAGAATCTCAAAACAATGTCCTGAGTAACGAACATTGCAATAAATCCCAATACAGGGTTGATTTTATGCCAAATATCTAAGGAGTTTTTCTTCAAGTTCTATTTACTTTATATTAATAATTTAAGTGTTTGCCTTTTTTTATTAGCTATTATTGGGCGGTTACTAGATTGTCTAGAAACTAAGATTTTCAAAATTATGGCTACTTTAGGAGTAAACATTGACCATATTGCAAATGTAAGGCAAGCAAGGAAAACTGTCGAGCCTGACCCTGTGCAATTTGCTTTTTTAGCTGAATTAGGAGGGGCAGATTCAATAACAGTACATCTAAGAGAAGATAGAAGACATATACAAGATAGGGACGTTTTCCTTCTAAAAGAGACTATAAAAACAAAACTCAATTTAGAGATGGCTGCTACAGAAGAAATGTTAGAAATTGCCAAAAAAATTCTTCCCGATTACGTAACGCTTGTACCCGAGAAAAGAGAGGAAGTTACTACTGAAGGCGGGTTGGATTTAAAAAGTAATGTGCAATACCTTAAGAAGGCAGTTGGGAATTTAAAGAATTCAAATATAGAAGTAAGTGCATTTATTGATCCTCTTGGTGAACAGATAAATTATTCCAAAGAAATAGGCTTTGATTTTATAGAGTTACATACTGGGAAATATGCTGAATTATCGGGATCTGAACAATATAAAGAGCTCCAAAGGATTATAGAGTCTACACATTTAGCAAATGACCTTGGATTAGTTGTAAATGCGGGCCATGGCCTTAACTATAATAACGTTAAAGAAATTGCATCAATTAACAATATGAACGAGTTAAACATAGGTCATAGTATTGTTGCAAGGGCTTTAGCGATAGGATTAGAAAAGTCTGTACGTGAAATGAAGTCCCTTATTAAATCAAATTAAATTTCAAAAT
Organism: Prochlorococcus sp. AG-424-P18; assembly: GCA_003213235.1. Classification (GTDB taxonomy): domain Bacteria; phylum Cyanobacteriota; class Cyanobacteriia; order PCC-6307; family Cyanobiaceae; genus Prochlorococcus_A. The sequence continues at coordinate 39,855 of QCNJ01000009.1, forward strand.
GACAACATATTTTTTCGTCGCCGCAAGTCAAAAGTTTTTAACTGTTGAAGAACCAATTGAGGAGATTTTGAAAGAGAGGATGAGGAACTATAAAGAAAATAATAAAGAAATAGATTTTTGGCTTTTAAAAAATCCATCATTTTTGAAAACCACCCAATTTGTTGATTTAAAAGCAAAGATTCCATCACCTCCAGCAGTTATTTTATCGACGGATAAAAAATTTATAACTTTCTTAAAGCTGCGTTTAGAGTTTGTTGCTGTTGGGAAATTCGAATGTCCTAATGCAGAAATAATTGATCCATTTAAAGTTGAGTAATATATCCATCTAGTAAATTGCTCAATCTTTATAAGTCAAATAAAATTGAAGTAATTAGTGAGCTGATAGCAGAGGAATTAAAAATATGTCCTCCACCTATAAATGAGAAATTAGAAATAGTAGTACCCAATTACTTTTTGGGGAATTGGTTACGTGAACAAATAACTATAAAAAATAAAATAAGTGCTCTTTATGAATTAAAGACAATATCAACGTATACCGAATCTTTATTGACAAATTTTTTCCCTGAAATTGATATGAGCGCATGGAATATTGAGTCAATTAAATGGGGCATTATTGATTCCTTGGAAGAATTAAATAGCTTTAAAGAATCATATCCGCTTAGAAATTGGATTAATAAATATTTGGATAATAAAAAGACAATTGATGGAGACATATATAATCTGACAAAAAAGATCACGAATAATTTTATTGATTATCTGATTTTTAGACCTGAAATGATTGCTCAATGGAATAGATATGAAATTAATTCATCTAATCTATTTAAGAATTTAAACTCAGATCAATTTTGGCAGCCTATTTTATATAAATTATTAGAGAAAAAGATATCTGAAAAGCCATCATGTTTATACATGATTGAAGTAATAAAGAATTTAAGAAAAATTAAAAACGTTCAATTTCAAGTACCAAATCAAATTTATATTTTTTCAGATAATAACTTATCTAAACTACATATTAATTTTTATTCAGAACTTTCAAAATTTATTAAGATAAATTTGTATTTATTATCTCCTGGAGAAGATTTATGGAATAGAATAAATTGTCTTGAAGGTGAGTTGGAATTTGATGATAATGAAAGTAAATTGAATTTAAATAATATAAATATAGAGAAAATATTTGGTAAATTTGGAGCAAACTTTCAGAAATTAATTGATGAAAATATTTATACAGAAGGTATAAATTTAAAAAATAATCTTATTTATCTCGATCCAACAACTAATTTTCATAATAAGAAAGATATTCCTCTTCTTAATCAAATACAAAAAAGACTAATTGATAATAATAGCGTTGATTTTATAGTAAGTGAAAGGGATGATTCAATATTACTTTGTGAGCATTTTAATCAGAATAGTCAATTTGAATATTTAAGAAATAAAATTATAGAAATAATAAATTCTTGCGAGAATATTAAATATAGCGATATTGCTGTTTTATCTCCACAAACTAATTTAATTAAACCTTATCTAAGGTACATCTTTAATAATGAGTTAATTAATGGTGAAAAGATACCTTATTTTTTTATTGATGAGGATAATAATGACTCTTCAGGCATTTATGAATTTCTAATTGACATCACTGAAATAGCAAGTGAAAAAATTACACTTGAAAAAATAGATTATATTCTTTCGAAAAAAGTAACTCAGAACATTTTTGATTTTAATATTACTGAGAAGGATGAAATTATTTTCTTACTTACCCAATCGGGGTTTCATTGGGGATTAGATAATAAAGAAAGATTAGGTGAAGAGAAAAATACTCTAGATTGGTGTATAAATAGAATTACTTTAGGATTAATTTATGACAAAGAATTAAATTTAAGTACTTTTAATTTAAAACCATTTAGCTATAAAAATATAAGTTTGGATTTGAATAAATGGGTTAAAATATTAATTCATTTAAAAAATTATATTAATTTGTTAAGAGGATCTTTTCCCTACTCGAATTGGGTTGAAAGGATAAAGTTTATATTAAAAAGTATTGCTGATTCTAATGCAAATTTCAATTTAGAAATAAGTGAAATAAATAGAATTTTTGATAATCACGCAATACCTTTAATACCTGATGATCTTATCTTGTTAAAAGTTTTTAGAGAAATATTAATTTCTTGCATAAATAAAGTTAAATATCAAAGCAAATCACGAGTCAACAAGATCCTAGTAAGTGATATTGAGAATTCAAGGCATATTCCACATAAGGTTATCTTCCTAATAGATATGAATAGTGCTTATTATCCAAAATTACCAAAGAGTGAAAACATTAATTTACTAAAAAACAAATATCATTTGGGTGATCCATCTGTTTTTGAAAGAGAGAAATATGCATTTTTGGAGTTGTTAATTGCCTGCAGAGATAAATTTATAGTTACTTGGGTAAAAAATGATAAAGACAATAAAAAATTAGATGTTTCTTTTCCTATAAAAGAGTTAATTTCTTTTTTTGATAGTTTCTTAAAACAAAGCCAAAGAGAACTAATAATTAAAGATTCTGATTTAAATAAAAATGAAATAATTGATCTTGATAAATCTAAGCTTGTTAAAAGTAATTATTCTTTAATAGAAGATATAAATTGGAATGAAAAAAAATCTGATATTAAAAATTACAAATTATCAGAATTGATTTATTGGTTCAAGGCTCCACAAAAATATTGGCTTAATAAAAACAATATTTCTCCCAAGGAAATATTTATTCATCATCCAGACGAGGAGTATGTAAGCAATCTGCAAAAGTCACAACTAATTACAAAAATAATACAACAAGTAGAGATCGATAATCATAATATTATTGATGATTTAAATGAATTAAATATTAATGATCAATTGGCTGAAAATGGTATTATTATGCCTAAAAATAGTATTTTTACAAAACAAAAAGAAATCAAAGACTTGTTAAGCAGTCTGTGTGAAAGTTTGAGTCAGCATAATAAGATTAATAAAATCTATGTTAAGTTAAATGCGAATAAAGAAGAATATTCAATCGCTGATGACACAGTAATTGAATTGATTCATGCGAAACTAAGTTTAAGTCGTTTGACTGAGGCTTGGATAAAATTACTCTTTATTTCTTCTTTAAAGAGGAATATTAAAAGGACTAAAGTAATTTTTAGAACAGAAAATAATTATAAATCGCAAATTATTCAATCACCCGGTGCAACTGAATCAAATCTAATTTTGGAGGAGTACATAAATATTTTTAAAAATTATTCTGAAAAATGTTTACCTCTTCCTCCAGAAAGTACTTATAAATATGTAGAAGCAAAAATAAAATCAAAAAATGAAAAAAAAGCTTTTATAGATAAATGGATTGGTAATAAAAATTTTTCTAAAGGAGAAAGAGATAATATCGAAATGAAAATGTGTTTTGGTAATGAAAAAGAACCAGATTTCTTTCTTGGAAATAATAATTTTGATCAATTATCATGCAGATTATATGGTCCTCTAATAAAATCATTAAAGAAGTAAAAAATGTCTAAATTTCAGTTAAAAAATTTTTTTAAATCTGCTTATGATCTAATGCTAGTTTTTTTACAGTTCTTTATTATTAGTTTTCATTTTTTTCAATGGGAATTTCTTCCACAAAAACAAATAATTCAAGCAAGTCCTTTTTCTTATTTCCTTGGTATTTTAATTATCATAATCGCTTTCATAATAATGTTAGTTTCAATTAAAGACTTAGGTAGAAATTTATCCCCTTTCCCAAGACCTATAAACAATAGCAATCTGGTTACTACAGGTATTTATCGATTTACCCGTCATCCTATGTACTATTCTTTAATATTTATTTCCATTGGTGTTTTTATAATAAAATTATCTATTTATTATTTATTTTTGACAATAAGTTTAGCTTTAATAATTAAATTTAAGATTGCCTTGGAAGAGAAATATCTAATGAATAAATTTAAGAATTACTTACTTTATAAAAATGAGGTCAAAGTTTAATTTAATAAAGAAATGGATATTAATCAAATTAAATTAGATAATAAGTTTAAATTAGTAGAAGCAAGTGCAGGAACTGGTAAAAGTTTTACTTTGGCGCACATCGTTTTAAGAAATGTTTTGGAGAAAAAAGTTAAACCAGATGAGATACTCTTGCTAAGTTTTACAAAAAATACTTGTTCTGAATTACGAGAAAAAATTCTTTTGAGATTTCATAATTTAAAATTATATTTGCAAAATCATAATGAAAGTAAGATAGACAATACTCTTAAGGATTGGTATCTAAATTTTAAGGATAAGGATAATTCTAAGGAAAAAATAATTTCCGAAATTGATAATTTTATAAATCAATTCTACAAGCTAAAAGTAACTACGTTCCATGCTTTTTGTAATAATATTATTGATGAATATAGTATTGAAATAGGTGTAACTCAAGATCCATATATTGAGAATAATATTGATAATTTGTATAAAGATGTAATAGATAATTTGTGGATTGATGATTTTCTGAATCTTAATCATGAGATTATTTCAGCAGTCAACAAAAAAAAAATAAGTTCTAGATTTGGAAGTAGGATAAATAAGTCATTTTTTGTAGAAATTTTAAAAAATATAGATCAAGAAAATATCTTCAAATTTCAAATAAATAATAAATATAAGAATATTGATTTTAATAATTATTTTAATGAATTTTTTTATTTAAATTGGAACGAGTTTTGTTTTGAATGGAATAATAAAGGTAAGGAATTATTTTTACAACTCATAGAGTTGGGAAAATTAATTAAGGAGAGTGGTGGAAAAAGTCAAATATATGCTGCAAAACCAAAAAATGATAAGTTTAATCAAATAAATTGTTGGATTGAAGAGATTAACAAAAGGCTTAATTCTAAAAATATTATTGATTTTATATACGATATTTCTAAGGATGATCTTTTATCTAAATATTTTTATATTGAAAATATATCTAAAGAAATTAATAAACATAATCTGAAATTAGATTTTACTAAATTTAATTTATTACAAGATAAAATTTATAAAATAAAAGAAGGTTTCTTTACTGAATTTGTACGAATATTTACCCAATTAGCTTATATAAAATTAATTGAATTAAAGAAAAGTTTTTCTATTTTTAACTTCAATGATCTTATAAAGACGGTAGAAAATACATTTCTAGATTCGGAAATTAGTAATAGTAATACATTATCCAAAATTCAAAAAAGATTTAAATGTGTCTTAGTTGATGAGTTCCAAGATACAGATATTACTCAGTGGAATTTAATAAAAAAGTTCTTTAATACAAAAAATCATTTTTTACTTTGCGTAGGTGATCCAAAACAAGCTATTTACAAATTTAGAGGTGGAGATATTGAAACTTACTTAGATGCAAGATTAAATGCAATTGAAGTTTTTAGTCTTACAGATAACTTTAGATCCTCAAAAAAGTTAATAGACGTTCTTAATAAACTTTATAAGAATGGACTTAAACAATCAAAACTAAACTATAGTAAATTAACCTCAAGAATTAATGAAAATATTATTCCTGAATTTAAATTTAAGGATGTATTTGAAATTGTAGAATTTTCAAAAAAAGAGACTGATATAGAGGATCTTGTAACTCATTACATAGTTAATTTTATTTTAACTAATAAAGAAATTGATATTAATAAAATTGCGATTCTTACATTAAATAATTCGCAATGCTTAGATTTTAAAAAAAAATTAAATCAGTTTAACCTCCCATGCAAAATTCAAAATAAACAAAATATTTTTGATACAGAAGCAAGTTCTCTACTATTTTTATTCATTGAATGTTTATTAAATCCGAGGTCTTTAAAAAATATAACTTTGCTTGCTGCTTCAAAGTTTATAGAAATAAAATTAGAAGATTTACTTGATCATGGAATTAGTAATAATTTAGAAATTTTAATAAATAAATGCATTACTTGGTCCCAAGAACTAAGAGAAAAAGGTTTTTTAAACATTGTTAACGAACTACTTATAAATTACAAGTCAACCTCAATTATCCAAGATTCAGATTTAAATTCAAATTTATTTCAACTTTCAGAAATTGTTGAAATAGAATTAATAAATAATGATTTTGATCTCAATATAGTCTTCAAGTGGTATAAAAATCAGTTAGATCATATTTTAAGAATTTCTGCTGGAGAAGATTTTTTGACGAAAGATTATAATCTTCAAGATGGAATAAATCTTTCAACCATACATAGTAGTAAGGGCCTCGAATTTGAAATAGTCTTATGTCCATATCTCTCAATTATTTCAAATAAGTCAAATAAAATTAAAGGACCTCTATGGAAATCAAATATTGATAGAAATTTATACGTTAATATTTCTAATAATTACGCGAAGGTTGAAAAATTTAAATCAATAGAAGAAGAAGATTTATTTAAAGAGAGTGAGAGGTTAATTTATGTAGCACTTACAAGGAGCAAATATAAACTTATTGTTTTTAATGATTTAGAGGATACCAATAATATTTTAAATAATGATTTACTTAATAATTTAGAAAATATCAATATTTATAAGTCTACTTTTGAAGTCAGTATAGAAAAAAAGAAAATAAAAGAAATTTTTTCTAAGTTCCAAACCAACCGATTGGATAATAATCTCTGGAAAATCGATAACGTTAATCAAAAAATATCTAATGTATTTAATTCTGATCAATTTATTTCTTATTCAAGTTATTCTTCTTGGATACGTAAAGATAAAAATATTGATCCAGTCATTAATCAATATAAGGATTATGAAGATAATATATCAATTATTAAAGATTCTAATTTTAAGAATTCAAAGAATTATCCTAATTATTTTTCTTATCCAAATCCCTTAAGTGAATTTCCAAAAGGAACTATTGCTGGGACTTGCCTGCATAAAATAATAGAAAGATTTGAATTTAGAAACGATAATAATCAAGAATTAATTGATTTAATTATTGAGGAATTGAACTTTCATCAAATCGATTCTTCTTTGGCTTTTAAAGTAAAAGATGCGATTTTAAGAACCATAAATATATCTTTAGGAAGAGAATTACAAAATAAGAAACTAGTTGAGATTCCAAATGAATACTTAATTAAGGAAATCAAATATGATTTAACCCTATCTTATGAAGGTAGAAAAATTAATTCTAATGATATATCTAATTGCTTTTTTTTAGATCAGGAATATGAATTTGGTGAAGAATATGCAAATAAAATAAATGATCTTCAAATTATGAATAAAGGCTTTCATTCAGGATGTATTGATTGTGTTTTCCCTGTAGGAAATAATTTAGAAGATAGTAAATGGTGGGTAATTGATTGGAAAAGTAATTTGATTTCAGGTAGCGATAATAGTGATTGTTTACCAAGAAACTATAACTATGAAAATATGAGAAATGAAATGATTAAACATCATTATCCATTACAATCTCATCTTTATTTATTAGCATTGCATAGATTATTAAAGTGGCGACTTAAAAATTATCAGCCAAATAAACATCTAGGAGGATATATTTATTTGTTTTTAAAAGGATTGCCAGATTTTGAATTATTTGAAAAATTTAAGTCTGAAGATATATCTCCAGGAATTTTCATTGGCAAAGCACCTTTAAAAAGAATTAATTATTTAGATAACCTTTTTTAGAATGATTAAAAATACTAAGGATATTGAAAAGTTCCAATACGATCATATATTTAATTTAATCTTAGGTATTTTCAAATTTAGTGAAAAAAAATATGGAAATTTCGTAAAAGATGTAATAAGAATTTTATTAGAGTTTGAAAAAAATGGTGAAACTATTATTGATGTTGATAATAGTTTAATAATCTTTGAATTATTAGAAGATGGCTGGCCCAATAAACATATAGATGTTCTAAAAAATATTGGTTTGATTGGTTCTCTTCATTCTCCATTTGTATTACTAAATAGACAATTATCCTTATCAAAGTGGTCAAAAAAGATAGAAAGAGTTATTAATTCATTTCTAAAAAAAATAGATACCGATAATTTAATGAACTCAATAATTTATAAAGATGATAATAAAATTGATCAAATTAAAAATATATTTAAATATTCAAACTTAGTTTTCCTTCAAGGAGGACCAGGTACGGGTAAAACCACTTTAATAATAAAGTTAATACTTGAACTCCTTCAAATTGATAACTTTTTAAATATTGGGTTGTCTGCTCCAACTGGTAAAGCTACAGCTCGTTTAAAAGAAGCTCTTAATGATAAAAAAAATATTTTCTCCAGCAAATTTCTAGACCAAATAGAATTTCAAACTTTACATAGTTGGATTTTAAATTCTCAAAATAAATCTCTTAAATTGAAATTTAAACTAAAAGAGCTTGATATTTTCATAATTGATGAAATGTCAATGGTTAATATCGATTTGATTGAATCAGTTTTAAATTTGCTAGCAAAGGACTGTAAAATTATTTTAGTTGGAGATAAAAATCAATTGTCTCCAGTAAATAACTGTTCTATATGGAATTATTTGTTTGAATATTCCGATAATAGTTCAATTAAATCTTGTGTAGTTAATTTAGAAAAAACTTATAGAAATATTGGAGATATAGCATTAATTAGTGGTTTAATATTTAATAATGATTTTTCTTTACTTAATCAAAAGATAAAAGAATTAGAAAAAGATAATAATTCAAAAGAAATTAATATTTCAAAGAGTGGAGAAAAAGATATTCCAAAGGATCTAATATTTTCGATTACAAGTCACCTAAAACAGTTAAATATTTCAACTTCAAATTTAAGTAAAAAAAAATATATATTTGATGAGAGTATTGATAATTTATTGATTAATGAAAAAGATTTAGTAGACAAGATATTTCTGGATTTACAAAGTCACTTGATTTTATGCGAAAAAAATTCCGGAATATGGAGTGTTGAATATTTGAATGAAATTGTTTTTGGTCAAAAAAACCCTATGACCTTAAAACTCTTAAAGAGGGTGTTCCTATCATGTGTACAAAAAATAATAATGAACTTGGATTATCAAATGGGGATATCGGAGTCCTTATAGGTTTAAAAAATAAAAGAAAATATCTTTTTAGAAAATTTAATGATAATAACGAAGAAACTGTCGCATTAATTGATCCATCTAATTTAGAAAATGTTGTACCAGCAATAGCTATTACTATTCATAAATCTCAAGGAAGTGAATCTGAAAAAGTGAACATTTTGTGGTCCCAAAACTATAGAAGAAATCAATATGCTGTAAAAGAAAAAAAAGATAATCAAAATATCTTTTGCAGAGATAATTTTGAAAGAAGGTTATTTTATACTGCTGTTACAAGAGCGAAAAAATCTTTAAATATATATTATTTAAATTAAATTTTATTTTTGAGAAATTAGTAATATCTTAACCCCAAGATGTTAGATTAATAATTCGGCTCTGTAAGGCTAATCAACAATTTAAGTCAATTTAGATATTTGTTGAATGCCTAATCAGAAGATTATTAGGCATTTAGAATGGCTTTAAAAAAAGATAGTAACTCTCTCGGTAGTGAGAAGGAAAAGTCTCAGAATGAAGATCCTTCCATACTAGAGTTCAAGAACTTAGATAACAAAAAAGAAATTGAATCTCAACTATTGGAAGTATCGAAAGAAGATGATAATGAGAATGGATTTCTTGATTTTGGGTTTAATCAATCGATCTTAAAATCCTTAATAAATAAAGGATATAAAAATCCAACTCCCATCCAAAAAGCTGCAATTCCCGAACTAATGTTAGGCAGGGATTTACTAGGCCAAGCACAAACAGGAACAGGGAAGACCGCAGCTTTCGCACTACCATTAATAGAAAAACTTAAAAATAATAAAGAATTAAATGCCAAGGTTTTAGTTATGACTCCTACAAGAGAATTAGCAACTCAAGTGGCAGAATCTTTTAAAAGTTATAGTTCTGAATCTAGTAATTTTAAGACGATTGCAATATATGGAGGTACCGACTATCGAAATCAAATTTCTGCATTAAAAAGAAAAGTTGACGTAGTAGTTGGGACCCCAGGCCGAATAATGGATCATATTAGACAGGGGACTTTTAAAATTAAAGATATAAATTGTCTTGTTTTAGATGAGGCAGATGAAATGTTAAATATGGGTTTTCTTGAAGATATTGAATGGATAATAGATCAACTTCCAGAAAATAAGCAAATGGTATTGTTTTCAGCAACAATGCCTAGTGAGATAAGAAATATAGCAAAAAAATATCTAAATGATCCTGCCGAAATATTAATCAAAAGTGTCAAAAAAGAAACTCAATTAATTTCGCAAAAATTTCTATATGTACAAAGGCATCATAAGTTAGACGCCTTAAAAAGAATACTAGAACTTAATAACGAGGGAGTAATTATTTTTGTTAGGACAAAACTACTTACTACTTCAATAGCTGAAGCTTTAGAGAATTCAGGTCATACTGTGGCAGTACTTAATGGAGATATACCTCAAAATCAAAGAGAAAATACTGTAGATAGATTAAAAAAAGGATTTATTAATATCCTTGTTGCAACTGATGTTGCAGCTAGAGGATTAGATGTTGAGAGGATAAAACTTGTTGTTAATTACGATTTTCCTTTTGACAAGGAAACATATACTCATAGAATTGGAAGAACCGGAAGGGCAGGTAGATCAGGAGAAGCAATTTTATTTGTTAATCAAAGAGAAAAACATTTTCTAAGAAACTTAGAAAACTCAACAAGAACCAAGATTGAAGAAATTAATATACCAAGTAATAAATTAATAAATGAAAAAAGGATGGAGAAACTAATAGATAATTTTAATGAGAGTTCTTTAGCTAAAGATGACAATGAAGAAAATAAAGCTTTGATAATTGATGTACTAGATAATTTAAAAGAAAAATACTCTATGGATGACTCAAGTATTGCAATGGCGGCTATTAATTTAGTAATAGGTAATAAATCATTTTTTGTTAATGACGATGATTCTTGGATTAATAAACAAAATAATACTGATCGAAATAGATCAAATAGAAATAATAATAATCGTATGAGAAATTCAAATAGAAGAAATAATTATCAAAATGATTCTTTTGAAACCTACAAATTTAACTTTGGTAAATTTGATGGAGTTAGAGTTGCAAATATTATATCCTCAATCTGTAATTCAACTAATATAAATGGTAGATCCATTGGTAAGATCCAGATTTTTAATGATTACAGTTTGGTAGATTTACCCAGAGATCTGCAAAGAGAAACTAAAAATAAATTAAAAAAAATTAAAGTCAGAAACTAGTGATAGAGAATGAAATTTAGCAAATATAATTTCTTTATTTTTGTAAATCTGATAATACTATTCAACTCCTTTAATAGTCATTGTTTAGCTCAAACGAAACAAAATTCAGTCATAAAATTATTTTGTCTTCAGAGTGTCAAAGAGGAGATGATAAAAGCAGAAATGGTATATAGTGAAGAAATTGCGAATGAAACTTGTGATTGTTACTACGAAACATTTATGCAAACTGCAAGTCATCAAGATGCAAAAACAAAATGTAAATTAAAAGCTAAAGAAAATTTAAATCATAATAGAAAAATTTAATCATTATTTTTATGAGGTCTAAGAACAATCAAAATCCAATAATTAGACTTTATTTAAATCTGATTGAGGAAAGAAGGTTACTATTTTTTGCTTTTTTTAGTTCCATAATTAATAAAATATTAGATTTAGCTCCCCCTGTAATAATTGGTCTTGCAGTTGATATCGTTGTTAAGGAACAGAATTCATGGATTGCTGGTTTTGGACTAAAAGAAGTTCCAGCGCAATTGATTTTTCTTGCATTTGCTTCAGGAATAATTTGGTCTGGTGAATCCTCCTTTGAATATTTATATTCGATTTTATGGAGAAATTTGGCTCAGCTATCGCAACATAAATTAAGAATAAAAGCTTATGAGCATATCCAGGAATTAGATATGGATTTTTTTGAAAATGATAATACTGGAAGGCTATTATCTATTTTGAATGATGATATAAATCAACTCGAGAGATTTCTAGACCAAGGGGCTAATCAGATTATTCAGTTATTTATAACTGTCTTAATAATTGGGGGCACTATGATTTTTGTCGCTCCAAAAATCGCTTTATTTGCTTTCTTTCCTATCCCAATTATATTTTTAGGATCAATTAAATTTCAAAGGAAGCTTGCTCCAAAATACAGAGATGTTAGAAATAAAGCTGGACTGTTGGCATCAAGGCTTAATAATAATTTAAGTGGAATTCTAACCATAAAAAGTTTTACTAAAGAAAAATGGGAACTAAATAGATTAAATAAAGAAAGTCTCGATTATCAAAGAAGTAATAAAGCCGCAATAAAATTATCTTCTGCTTTTATCCCTCTTATAAGATTTGCAATTTTATTTGCATTTATAGCGATTCTTTTAATTGGAGGTTTCCAAACTTGGAATAAGACACTTGATGTAGGTACTTACAGTTTTTTGGTTTTTATTACACAAAGACTATTATGGCCTTTAACTACTTTGGGGCATGTTTTAGATGATTTTCAGAGATCTATGGCTTCAATAGATAGAGTAATTGATCTCATAGATACTCCTATAAAAATAAAAGATGGAAAAGTAAAAATTGAACCTAAAGATATCAAAGGAGAAATTATTTTTAATAATGTAAATTTTAATTATCCTGGACGAGATTTAACTTTGAAAAACATAAATTTCAAAATTGAAAATAACTCAACATTGGGAATTGTTGGTTTAACAGGTTCTGGGAAAAGTACAATAATAAAACTACTACTCAGAATTTATGATAGTAATAATGGGTCAATAACCTTAGATGGGGTTTCTATTAAAGAAATAAATTTGAGGGATTTAAGAAAGTGTATCTCTTTAGTAAGTCAAGAAACTTATTTATTTCATGGAAGTGTACAAGAAAATATTGCTTATGGCTCAATTAACCCAAGTCTTAAAAATATTATTAAAGCTTCAAAGATTGCGGAAGCTCATAAATTTATTGAACGATTACCAGATGGTTATAAAACTATTGTAGGGGAAAGGGGCCAAAGGCTCTCAGGCGGTCAACGTCAAAGAATTGCCTTGGCGAGAGCTGTTTTAAAGGATGCTCCAATATTAATATTAGATGAAGCTACAGCTTCAGTTGATAATGAAACAGAGGCTTTAATTCAAAAATCGTTATCTAAGATCACAAAAGAAAGAACAACTATAGTAATAGCTCATAGATTAAGCACTATAAAAAATGCGGATAATATTGTAGTTATTGATAAAGGTAAAATAGTTGAAAGCGGAAAACATGAAAAACTATTAGATCAGAACAAAATATATGCTGATTTGTGGAATGTTCAAGTAGGAATCTAGTATGAATTTCTAAACTATATTAAGAAGTTAAATGATTTAATTACGTTACTAAACATACCGTCAACTTTATTCCACCTTTCTTCATTTGTTCCCACAGCGAAAGTGTAAAGTGTTCCTCTATCAATTACGACAGTAGCTAATTCATGTCTTGCTTGTTCATTTAAATTTAATTCATACTCTAAATCATAGAAAATATGATTAGATGCCTCCCTCTTATTAGCATTTATAAGTTTTACCTCTCTACCTGAACCTTCTGGAGCAATGACTTTATCAATTAATGTTTGACCTACTTCACTTGGGCTTCCTAATTGCTCTAGTTGAACCTCTTTATTGACATCAGAAATAACTAAACTTAAGGTCTCATTACTATTTATTAAATCATGATAAATAATTTCAGGTCCTCCATCGACTTTTACTCTTGTCCATCCTGTTGGATACAAAAAGGCATATCTACCATCTGGACTTTGATAAGCTTCTAATCCCGCATTTAGTCCGCCACTACAAGCACTCAGTGTTAAGCACAAAAAAACTAAAAATAAATATTTGAAAGGGTTAAATTTAATATTTTTCATTTTGTTTGAAATTACTAACTAAAAATATAATAAGACATTAAAAGCAAACAATTATGGCAATTTAGAATTTTGCGTCTAAATTATCTCTAGAAATAGTTTAATTTTGATTACTTATACCAAACCACTTTCAAAATTAATCGGTCATTTTGAGAAATTCCCAGGGATTGGTCCAAGAACAGCGCAACGATTAGCCCTGTTTATTTTAAAACAACCTGAAAGTACAATAAGGGAATTTTCAAAGGCCCTTTTAGAAGCACATAGTAATGTTGGCCGTTGCAAAAAATGTTTCAATTTGACTTCAGAAGATGAATGCGAAATTTGTAGAAATACTGAAAGAAATCAAAAACTAATCTGTGTAGTAGCAGAAACTAAAGATTTGCTTGCTTTGGAGCGAGCCAGAGAATTTAAAGGTGTTTACCATGTTATTGGTGGTTTAATATCCCCAATGGATTCTGTTGGCCCTGAACTCTTAGAAATAAGAAGCTTGGTAGAAAGAGTTAGTAAGACTGAAATAGATGAGATCATATTGGCATTGACCCCAAGTGTTGAGGGAGATACAACAAGTCTTTATATTGGAAAATTGTTAGTCCCTTTTACTAAAGTTACGAGGATTGCATATGGGCTCCCAATGGGCAGTGAACTTGAATATGTGGACGAAGTTACGCTTGCAAGGGCCTTAGAAGGTAGAACAAAACTAAATTAGACAATGAGAGAAAATAATCTAATCAAGAAAGAAAAAATCTTAAGACTTCCCTCTTGGATTAAATTTCCTATTAGTAAAGCTTCAGAATTCGAAAAAATACAAAAACTCATTAAAAAATCAAATATTCATACTATTTGTGAAGAAGCAAGATGTCCAAATAGAGCGGAATGTTATGCCTCAGGTACAGCCACCTTCTTACTGGGTGGATCGATATGTTCTCGTTCATGTGCTTTTTGTCAGGTAAATAAAGGTAGACCTAGTTCTATCAATATTGATGAATGTACTCAAGTCGCTGAAGCAGTGAAAGTACTAAATTTGAAATATGTTGTTTTGACATCTGTAGCTAGAGACGATCTCGCTGATCATGGTGCAAATTTATTTATATCTACAATTGATAAGATTAGAAAAATTGATTCAACAATTAAAATTGAAGTTTTAACTCCTGATTTATGGGGTGGAGGCAAAAATCTTGATGAAACAAATAACCTTCAGACTGAGAGATTGAAGATGATTTTAGAAAAAGATCCAATATGCTTTAATCATAATCTTGAAACTGTTGAAAGACTGCAAAAAGAAGTTAGGAGGGGTGCAAATTACAAAAAATCCCTTAGTTTACTAAAAAAGTCAAAGGATATTGCTCCTCATATTCAAACTAAATCAGGCATTATGTTAGGACTTGGGGAAACATTGGATGAAATAAAAAATACAATTTATGATCTTAAAAAAATAGATTGTGATCAAATTACAATTGGCCAATATTTAAGGCCCTCATTCAATCATTTGGCAGTTAAGAAATATTGGGATCCATCAGAGTTTGAATATTTATATCGCTTCTCTAAGGAATTAGGATTCAAAAAAGTAACTTCTGGCCCTTTAGTTAGAAGTAGTTATCACGCGGGTTAACTTTCTTCAATTAAAGAGAGTTTCTTTTCAAGTCTTTTCAATATGTAAATACATTCCCCGTTCATAAGTGTCCCTGCACCTCCCCAAACCAACCTTAATAAAAGATCTACTGGGCTAGAGCCAACTTCTTTGACAATTTTGAATCCTATTAACTTGAAATACCTTACAAGTTTTTTACTATATCCTTCACTATCAAAAATAGCTAAAAGTCTTACTTTGTTGCTTGATTTTTTTTCAATTGCCCAAGCCATAGTTGTTGCCCATATTAATTCCGAAACAAAAGCAGGAGCTTTACTAAGGATTCTTAATGTATCAAGCTGAATACCTTGTTTATTTAAATAAGTCCAACCTTTCATTTCCCCCCAAATCTTAATTATGTTATCTTTCTGTTCTGCAATCACGATTCTAAAGAAACATAATCCGATAGTTTCTCTAACTTGAATTTTAATTAATAATCCAATGGAACCTGCTAATTTTTCTAATTCTTCAACTTTCATGATTTTGAAAATTAGTCCTTATAGCTTTTATGATTTTTCACTTTTGACCTATCGATTTGTTTTTGTCTTTCTTCAAACCTTTTCCTATCATCATCGCTGAATTGGTCTATGCAGAAATGACATTGGATACCCTTTCTATATTCTTTTCTTTCTTGATCTTGAATTGAAATTGGCATTCCACATGCATGACAAATCGAGTAAGAGCCTTTTTCTAAATCTTGATCTAAAGCAACTCTTTTATCAAAAACATAACATTCACCTTCAAATAAGTTTTTTTCTTTAGGTATATCGTCAAGGTATTGAAGGATACCCCCTTGTAGGTGATATATATTTTCATAACCTTTTTTTTTCAGCAAACTAGTAGCTTTTTCACATCTTATCCCTCCGGTACAAAACATTGCTATATTTGTATTTTGTTTATTTTCTAAATGGGTTCCTAAATGATCATCTACCCATTTGGGGAATTCGCTAAAGTTTCTTGTATTTGGGTTTATGGAGTTCTGAAATGTTCCTAAAGAAACCTCATAATGATTTCGAGTATCAATGACTATTGTATTTTGATTTTTAATTAACTTATTCCAATCAGCTGAGTTAACATAAGTCCCATTATTTTCTGCAGGGTTTATTTCAGGGAAACCCATGGTAACTATTTCTTTTTTGATTTTTATTTTTAATTTTTTGAAGACTTTCTCTTTTGAAAAGTTTACTTTAAGGTTCAAATTTCTATTACCTGCATATTTATTAAGTAAATTGATAACAAAATCAATTACATTTTCCTCGGCACAAATAGTTCCATTTATACCCTCACTTGCAAAAATTAACAAACCCGAAAGATCATTTACATTTTCGATTTCTAATAATTTATTTTTTAGATCAAGAATTAAGTTTTCTTGAAATGGGAAGAAAGAGTAAAGAGAAACTATTTTATAATTTTTGGCTTTCATAAAGAAGATAATGTTTTTTCACTAGTTTCAAAATCTTTGTTAAATGATACTCCTACCTCTTTAAGAAGTTTTCTGTCTGATTGAAAAGATGGATTTGAAGTTGTGAGTAACTCATCTCCATAAAAAATTGAATTTGCACCACATTGAAAACATAAAATTTGGGCTTCTTTTGAAAGCTTTTCTCGCCCTGCACTTAATCTTATTTTACTTTTAGGCATAAGAATCCTCGCTGTAGCTATCATCCTTATCATTTCAATAGAATCAATTTCTTGATTATCTTCTAAACCAGTACCTTCAATAGCTACTAATGAATTTACAGGAACACTTTCAGGGTGTGGATTCATGTTTGAAAGCACTTTCAAAAGTGATGCTCTATCGTCATTAGTTTCACCTAAACCTATTATCCCTCCACAACAAACATTTATTCCTGCATTTCTTACCCTTTTGATAGTATCAAGTCTGTCTTGATAAGTTCTTGTCGTAATAATGTTTTTATAATGTTCAGGACTAGTATCAAGATTGTGGTTATACGCGGTTAAGCCTGCCTCAGCCAGTCTGGAAGCTTGCTCTTCTGTAAGCATACCAGCAGTAACGCATGCTTCCATCCCTAAATCTCTGACACCGCTAACCATCTCTAACATTGCATTAAAAGATTTCCCATCTCTAATTTCTCTCCACGCCCAACCCATACAAAACCTATCTGCACCTTCATTTTTTGCTATTTGAGCTCTTGCTAAAACTTCTTCAACTTGAAATTGTGGATGACTTTTGATTTCGCTAGAACTATAAATTGATTGGCTACAGTACGAACAATTTTCCTCACATCCACCAGTTTTTACGCTGAATAATGATGCTAATTGAATGTCGTATTTGTTAAATTTCCTGTGAATGGTTTGTGCTTCCCACATTAAATCAATAAGAGGCATATTAAGTATTTCCAATATCTCCTCTTTATTCCAATCGAACCTAATTTTTTTAAAAAACTGATTATTCGAAATGGCCATTTTTTATTACGAAAAATATTGAGAATCTTCAAAAGATTCATTTGGTAATGATTCTATACCGCCGAAACGTCTATTTCTTGATTGGTAATCAATTATTGCTTTAAGAAATTCATGCTCATTAAACTCTGGCCAAAGTACGTCAGATATATAAATTTCTGAATATGCTAATTGCCATAATAAAAAATTACTTATTCTTTTTTCGCCACTTGTTCTTATTAGTAATTCTGGATCCTTTATCCCTCCAGTTAATAGCTCTGAATTAAATAATTCTTCATTGATTTCACTTGGTTTTATTTCCCCAGCAGAAGATTTTAATGCTAGTTCTTTTGCAACTTTTACTATTTCTTGTCTACCTCCGTAATTAACACAAACATTGAATAAAAATTTATTGTTATTTTTAGTAAGTGATTCAGAACTAGAGATTATTTCTTTTAAATTTTTTGGGAAAGGAGTTAAATCTCCAATAAATTTTATTTTTGTTGATTCTTCATGTATCTCTTGAATTTCGTTTTTTAAAACTTCGCTAAAAAGATTTATAAGAAAATCAACTTCTTTTGTTGGTCTTGTCCAATTCTCAGTAGAAAAAGCATAAACAGTAATTTCTTTACATCCTAAATTTTTTGCAGCTTTGAGAATTTTTTTTAATACACTAACGCCCTGTTTATGTCCAAATGATCGAGGTAAACCTTTTCTAGTTGCCCATCTCCCATTGCCGTCCATAATTATTGCTACATGTTTGGGCAATTTTTGCTTATCTATTTTCATTAATAAGGCACTAGTTTTATCGTCGATTACTTTTTCTAAACTCATTAGTTAATCCTTTTTGTTAATAAAAATTTCTGAATTTTCTGGCTCTTTTTTATTAATATCACTGATGATATTATCACCTGAGTCTGTCTTTTGAGATAAGACATTTTTACTTAATGATGCTTTATTTGCTCCCATAGAGTTTTGATTACCAATCAATTTTGCAAGAAGTTCTTGTAACCTGCTGCTGGTTATTGGCCTTTCGAGTTTGCCTTGGCTCGCTAATGA
>QCNJ01000010.1 GCA_003213235.1 Prochlorococcus sp. AG-424-P18
AATCTCCAGTTTTTGCGATATATCTTTGAGTCAACCCCTCAAAACTTGTTTTATCTATTACTTCAAAATACTGATCTATACAATCTGACTTTAATTTAAATCGAACAACATTCATAATATTTTGAGCAGCCATAAAAAAAGGAGCTAACTGCTCCTCATTTTAGTTTGAATGTAAATCAAAAAAATTGATTTAAGGTTAAAATTTATCCTTCAGCGGGAATTAAAATTGGAACATCTTTTGCTCCAATTGCTGCGAACCAAACTATTGCGTTATCAGTTTTTGCATTACCCATAGTATGTTTTGGTGTCTTTGGGCCAACTATAAAAGTATCCCCTGCTGTATAGGTAAGATCTTCCATCCCCTCTCTTTTGACAACAATCGTACCTTGCTCAACATTGCCTAATAATGGAATTGGATGAGAGTGGAGTGGAACTATTCCTCCTTCAGCCAACTCGACCCTTTGTAATCTTATTTCTGCTTTTCCTTTTGGGTATTTAAGAGCATCTCCATCCATAGTCTCAGAACCTATAAAGACTTCTTGTACATCAACCGGAGATTCTGCAGCTATAGAAATACTAGGGTTGATAAGCATTAATGCAAAAGCAAATGCTATGAATAAATTTTTCATCATGAATTTTAATTTCTAAAAAATTATTTAAACTCATAATATTTATTTTTTTCATTTTTGGCAGTAATTGATTTGACTGTTGAAGTTATTTAATCTGAAGCCATTTTTTAAAAGTTTTTACATGAAGGATTTGAATTGTAATAAATTATTAGTGCAGATACTAATCAGAATTATTCTCAAGAATTTTAATAATTTAATTCTTTCATCAATAAATTCCAACCAATTAATGATGCATCCTTATGGAAAGATTCTCTTTCCTCGCACATAAAGCCATGATCAGCATCTTTAACTTCGACATAAATAAATCTTTCTTCTAACGGATCTAGTTTTTTAAATCTTTTTTTAATTTCTAATCTATCTTGTACGGGAATTAAATCATCTGAAGAACCACATATGAAGTTTAATTTTCCAGAAACTTTTTCTAGTAAATCAATTGGTGCAAAATTAGTATCCTTTCTTGGCGCAGTTACCCCTGCCCCATAAAAACAAAATGTACTATCTATTCCTTTTAAAGAAGAAGCTATAACTGCTGCATGACCCCCAAAACAAAATCCAATAATTGAGATTTTCTTATTTGGATATTTTTCTTTAACCCAATTCAGAGCTGCAGAAATATCTTTAATAATATTTTTTGAAGTGGTTAAATTTTTATGATGCCTGCCTAATTTTAAGTCTGCTTCGCTGTATGATAAATCTAATTTTGGAGCTGTTCTACCGTAAAGAGGTAAGGCTAATACAGTTACATTTTTTTTAGCTAATTTTTCAGAAAAACTTCTTATCCAGTGATTTATCCCAAACACCTCTGGTAAAACTATAGATATATATTCACACTCACCACCTGAATCTACCCACCAAGATCTAAGAGGTAAATCACCACTATAAACGTTTGTCCATTGACCTTTCATTTGTGATTACATAAAAAGTTTGTGTCAGAAAAAAGAGGCTCATTTATTCTCTTAGTTTAAATCGATTGTCAATGTAAATTTTCCTTATTCAATTTTATAAATTAAATCTTAAATCATATAGAGAAACTTATATGGAACTCAATTTTATATAAGTTATATAAATCAAATTAAGTAGTCTTTTTTACCATTTGAATAAACCTGTTTTTAAATAAATATATTTGTCGTTGAAAAGCTCCTAAAAAATACTTTTTCTTGAAATAAAGATTGACAAGACATTCATAAAAAAAACTTTTATAAAACATTAACTTCTTTTATGAATATGTTTCTAACCAACAAGACCCGTCTAAAAATTAAGGATATTGTAAAGAGGATTTCACTAGATGAACCTGTCGCATTGGAAGAAAGAATTTATGTGGAAAAGTTTGCAAAACATAATTCAACTATATGGACATGGCTTAAGAAAGCTAACAGTTTGAGAAGATATGGTAAGCAAAAATCAGATGGAATAAATGGACTAATCCAGAATCTTGGCCTTGATGGTTTAGAAACTGAAAATCATTTCAATCCCAAAAATGATGATCTCGCTGATTGGTTTAGTGGATCTCCTGATTGGGTGAGGAGGAGCTAATTGCTCTTCGTTTAAAATAAATTCAAACTAATAATGAAAAAAGGGAACTTCCTCAACTTCTCTGCAGCATAATCACAAATTCCGAATTGCATACATTCCATTTGAGCATCAGTTAGTTTTCTCTAAATTGATAACGTATCAAACAAACCACCAAATGCATGTTGAATTTTATTTTTAATTAGATTTCCGTAAGTCATAATAAACTTCCTTTTTTAGAAGTTATTTAGTATTAGTTATATTCTAGAATCAAGAGTTTTAATACCTAAAATACAAACTATAAATTAATCGTTTTTAAAATATTTCACTAATTTCATAATCAGTATTTTTGCTCTATGAAATTTTAATTAAAAACTCTAAGTTAGATCTAATGATTGAGGTTTCACTTCATGAGTACTTACAAAACGAAATACTTTAAAAACACAAAAAAGATCAATAACACTCTTTGGTTGGATAAATTAATTAATCAACTTGAAAAAAAATCAAAGGGAGTTTGATTATTAATACATTTAGAAATAAACAATTCAAAAATGAAATAGATCCCAAGTATGCCCTCTATGATTGTCTTCGTAGTTGCGAAATTAACAATAATTCTGAAAAGTCTTTAGAAGAACGCGTCGAAAATTATGAACCTATTCCAGTACCAAAGAATCACGATGACTAAGAATAGGAATTTAAACTCTATTCAATACCTATTCTGCCGTTATAAGGTTTTTATATAAATTTAAGGAGGGTAATCTTATGACCAACCTTGCAATTGAGTTACTTCTTCTAATTATAGTTTTAGTTAATTTTGGAATGATCCTTACCGCTAAAATTTATTCGCAATTAGTAAAAGAAAGTCAACTTAAGAAATTATTTTGTAGTGAAACTATAAGTAACCCATATTGTGATATTTAATAAATTAATTCCAAACTAATAACTCTTAAAATAGAGATCTAATATTTAAAGTTAAGGTCCACCAAAACTAAAAATAAGGTGTATAGGGTATTTCTGTTTTTAATGAATCACCGTAGTAACTTTCAGCTGACTTTAATAGGATCCAATAAATAAAATTCAGAAATGATTTTTCCATAGGAACATCTATATCTTTACTAATTCAAATCAGAATTTCAAATAAAAACATCGTAGAAAATACTTAACTGAAGAGATTTAGATTTTCTTAGTTAATTTGTGATGTTTAGGTTTGTATGAAATGCTACTAAAGCTTGTTTTACCAATCGATTTGGTAATATTGCTTATTGATTCCTTTAATTTCTGAAGATATATTAAATGAATTATAAAAAGTAAGAAATTTATGAGTACTCAAAAAAGCCAAAGTCATAAAAGACAAGAGCAAAATAATACAGAGTGGTTAGATGAATTAATCAATAAGATCGAAAGCATGAAAAACAAAATATCAAATACTTATTAATCATTCTTCTACATTTGTTATATAGTCAGCTTGTAATTTTCTAGGCTGACTTTTTTGATGATTTGATAATCTTCCATGCTTCTGATGCAGTGTCTGCATATTGGAAAAGATTTAAATGTTCATCTTCGATTAATCCAAGATCAGCTAAATATTCAAAGTTAATTATCTTATTCCAATACTCTCTACCAAAAAGTATGATTGGGATTTTAGTTTTCATTCCTGTTTGACAAAGTGTCAATAGTTCAAATAATTCATCTAGTGTTCCAAAACCTCCAGGAAAAAATACGGCAGCTACTGATCGCATAACAAAATGGATCTTTCTTAATGCAAAATAATTAAATTTAAAGCAAAGACCGGGAGTTATAAAAGCATTTGGTATTTGTTCATTAGGGAGACTGATATTTAACCCTATAGACTTGCAATTTGCTTCAAATGCACCTCTATTAGCAGCTTCCATAATTCCTGGCCCCCCACCTGTAACAATCACATGAGAATTACAGTTTTTATTTTGATTATTAATTGAAGCAAGTTTAGAAAACTCCCTTGCAGATTGATAGTAATTACTCATTAGAAGCAAATTTTCTAATCTATTTAAATTTCGTTTTAGAAGTATCGATTTATGATTTTTTTTAATTAATTCTTTTATATTTTCAATTCTCTTTTTTGTATTTGATTCTTCTGCAATGCTTGCGCCTCCAAAAATAATTATGGTTGAAAGAATTTTATTTTCTTCAAGGATTAAATCTGGTTTAGTAATTTCAAGAAGCATTCTAACTCCACGCATTTCATTTCGGCTTAGTAGGCCAATATCTTCATGAGCCAATTTATAAGTATCAGAATTAATAATTAAATTTAGGTTTTTTAAATTATTACTATGGGATATATGTTTTTTCATTTCAAACAAGAGTTTTAACTTTTCTTTCTAGAGGATTAAAATAGAATCTTTTGAGTTTGTTATTTTCGTAAATCCAATATATAGGCGGACTTTTTCTTGCCTTAATTAAATTAATTTTGTCTAATTTTTGAGGGATAAATTCTTTAGCAGGATTAAAAAATTTATCTCTTTTAGGTTGGTTCAAAACAATACTACCTTCTCTCCCTGAGATAGATCTGTGATAAGTTCCTATAGGAATTTCTAATGCTCCCATAGATCTATTTAAATAAATCACATGATGAGGTTCATCCCAGGAAGGATTTATTAAAACAAATTTCCTTTCTCCAGTGATAACTAAATTATGGTCAATTTGATGATTGTGAACGTAATATTGCTCATCTTGTAAATCATCTGGAGGAGATATAGCTTCCCCAGAATGGATCACAACATCAGAACCATTAGAACTATCTATGCCTGCATCAAAGAATGTGACTTTTGGAGTCTCTCTAAAAATATTTATTGGGAAGAATCTTAATTCCATAGTGCTAACTCCCTTTTAGAAAATTTATAAATACTAATAAAAATTTATTTACTTTTAAAAAACAGCTATTTTTTGATTTCTAATTGCAACAAACCAAGCAATCTTCTTGATTTGGATAATCTATACATTCTTTGTTTAAAGTTTCTTCTAAGAAATCTACTTTCTTAACATAATCAAGATCTTTTAATTCTTTTTTTGGAATCGTGAACTGAGTTTGTAGTTTCATTTTCTATTCTCCTAATTAATACTGTTTTTTGAATCCATTCCAAGTTTGAGAAAACCTTAATCCTAGATAAGCAATTAAAATTGTCCAAAATAAAATTTCTATACCTAAATTAGTCATTTGCTTGACCTCCTTTCTGTCTGATTATTCTTTAGTACAGGTATTATGTAAAAATCAAGCGTAAGAATACCTAAAAGTTAAAGTTTTAATCACAAAAAATCTTGCAATGGTTGTTACTCGGATGTTCTGTACATTCGTTAATCCAATAAGCTTCAATTTCTTTGAGCTTATTATCAAATGAAAGGTTTTTTTTATCCAAATTAATTTCTTGGATAGTAAATGTGTCATTTAGTGCCATAATACTTACCTCTTGACTACACCTATGTTTTAGTTCATTTGAATAGTAAATTTCAAGTTTTATGTGTGCGGTTAGAGGAACAAAATTGTACGGATTAAGGATCAAAAAAAAATCTCAAATTATAAATAATTGCAAGGAAAATATTCTCAAAAAATTTATTCTAACTTTAAAAAAATTTGTATAAATTTTGCCTAGAGATTATATTCTCTAAATACTTTCTCAGGTCTACCAGTATCTATTATCCATTAATCTATCTGCATGTTCTCTTAAAATCTCAGCCATCTTTTGAGGTAGAATTTCTTGTTGATATTCTTCACATAAATCAAAAAATTTATCTAAGAAATATTTCATTGAAGATGACAAAAAAATTAGCATTTCATTTTAAAAGTAAAGTATGCAAACCCACCAAGCAATAAAAGACTCACAACCCCATAAGTAACCGCTATGCCGTACATGTAAGTCATTTGTTTATGAAGACATAAGCAGAATATAAATAAACTAAGAAAACTCCAATAGCTATTAAACTTCCATAAATAAGAAAGTTCCAAAATCTATATAATTTAGGTTTTTGAAATTCTTTTTCTTCTTCTTTAGTAATCATTTATTTTCTTTTTCTTTTCTGGCAGCATTACCTTTTGCTCTTAATACCAAAGTTATCGTAAGGGCAGCGCTTAGTATCACAGCATCAATTATTAGGTGCGGGGAAATGTTCATCAGCTGAATAGAGAAATAAGAAGAGTCATTATCTTTTCATAAATAAATATATAAATCATTAAAAAAGAGGGGTTTATCCCTCTAAGTTTAGATCGACTGTCAATCATAGTCTATTTAAGCTTTTTAGCTTCTCTAAAAAAACAGTATTTTATTTAGCCAGAGCAAGAGAAGGCACCTGCAAGAATTTTTTTAAAAATTGGTGCTTGACCCAAGGAATATAAAAAGAAAGTTGATGATGCGAGAGTAATAGCTATTTTAGAAGCCCTGTTAACTTTCAAATTTGAGACTTTTGCAAATGCAGAGTTCATTTGTTCCTTGATTTATTGATTTATAATAGCTGCAAAAATTAAATATTCAGCATCAATATTTACCAAAGAATAATTTTTTTGCTCTTTTTTCTCAGATTGCATTTTTATTAGCTCAAATTCTTTTTTAGAAACTATTCTGATTTTGTATGTTGGATATCTTGCTTTCCACCATTTATTGATCGAAATAGCTACTCTTTCTAAATTTTGGGTACAAATATTGATCCATAGAGTTTTAGTTGCAAATCCTTTGTAGAATTCCCAACTTGTGGGTGAAGTCATTAAAAATCGCAAATAAAAAATTTATAATTTTTAAAAATTCCATAAATTTAGATATTTGGTCCATGAGCTAAAACTTTTGTTTTTTAATAAGAGGATTTAGTTGAAGATTTAGAGTTTTTATTAAGTGATAATAAAAAACTTTAAATAAAAGATTTAAATCACTTTCGCCCTCTAGGAAAGTATTACTTTAATTTTATAACGAGTTTCAATTAAAAAATATCTCTGCAAAGAAGGGGCCAAAAATTGACCCCTCTTGGTGAAACTCTTCCAAAGAAACACCATTAAAATCTTACTCTGAAAGCTGCAAAGTTAAACAAATTAACACAAGCAAGATTAACAATTTATGCGGCCTTTTTAAAAGGGTTCATATTCCTTAAAAAGTTGTAACTCTTGCGGTTGCTCATTTTTCTATATCTTTGATTTATTTCCAGAATATACTTCCTAGCTTTTTTATCAGTTTCAATTTTTTTTTTTCGAAGACGTAAAGCCCTTAAATCTTCTATTGACATGAGGCCATCATCTTCATTGAAATTTAAATGATCAAATTGCATCAGTTTAAGAAATTAAGTTTCTTCTTTAATTGCAAGATTAACAACCTTATTTTTATTTGCAATAGAGATAAATAACCAACATAAATCAAATTAGTTATTCAATGTTCAGAAAGCTAAGAATTTGAGTATCAAAAACTTTCTAAAATCAAGAAAAACTTTTGATTGAATTAGATGGAACTTCTACAGATACAAATGATTCTCCATAATGAGATTTGGCTGATCTTATTAGTAACAAGTAAAAGAAATTTACTAAAGCTTTCTCCACGAGAATTTAGTAACTAATTTAAATAAACTTATAATTTTTGTAATAGCAATATACAAAATAAATTTATTAAGCAATCAAGATATTTCTCTCGTAAAGCATAAATTTATATTGGGAGAGAAAAATTTGCACTCTAACACTGTAGGCAGCGGACTAAATCCTCGTGGAGTATTGGACTTTAGCCCGCACTATTTTTTTAGCAAAAGAAAAATAGTACTGCAAGGTAACTAGATGTCCAATTATTCTATTTATTCTGAATAAGTATTTAGGGGTTAATTGATCAAAAGTATCTGAGCATATGTTGGAGTTATTTATTGTATAGTAAGGCTACAAAAATTTTGCCATATCAATGGATTCAGTATTTTTGCTCATTGATATATTGATTCTTAGAATAATATTGTTATTGATGCCTAAAAAGGTTGAATTTTGAAAAAAATAATTAAATTTTTTAAACTACTTAAGAGAAGAATTGAAATTCGTAACGCAGAGACTGAATTATAATTTATATTGGAAAATAAATAATGGGATTCCCACATTGCCCTATTTGTGTAGTTCTAGCATTTGTTTCAGTTTCTATGGGAGTTACTCGTAGTTATATGTTCTATATTCTTGTTCGGGAGTTTATGAGAGCCGAATCTACTTTTAAATTGAAGTTTAGTTTCTATTAATTGTTGACATCTAAGTATAAATACTTTATAAATAAATTGTAGTGCATACTACAAAATCGTCCGATCTACCATCTGATAGACCGCAGTACGACTCAAGCCATAGGACGGGGACTTGAGCAAGCTCAGGAGCTGCATCATGGTAAACATGTATTTCAATGGAAAGTCATTTGTATATTGTAGAAAACAAGAAGAAAAGATTATAAAGCTTACTTATAGAGGATCTATTTACTTGAAATAAGATTTCTAATTTATTTTTTAAAAAAGTTTTGACATTTAATGACGGCTTGGATTAAGTATTTATTAATACTTTATAAGAATAACTTATAGTGAATATATTTTTTGCCTATTTAAAAATTCATATATTCGTATATTTAGTAACGAGAAATTTATTATAAAATAATTAATTTGTAATTAGATTTTTAAAAGGTTATGCAACCTATTTCTGAGGAACTTTACAAAAAAATAGTTGAGAGTTCAAAAAAATGAGTAAGTTACTAATTGCTTTATTGGCTTTAGATATAGGGGTTAGTCTGTCTAAAGTTTTTATTTTCACCTGAAAATCAAATTACTTAGCATAAAAGAAACAATTGTTTTCTAAATAAAGAAATATTTACTGGGTATTCTTTATTTGTTTTATTTATTTTATAAAATAAAAAATTAAACCAATAAAAGAACTACCTACTATTAGTAACACCATTAAAAGAGCTATTAACTTTGCTAATCCCATAAAGATAAATCTGAATTTCCTGTAGATCTTTGCATCCATTGAATTTTCCAAACATTATTTACTTTTTTAAAAATTGAGGTAACTGTTGGTAAGTCATCATTAGGTGTGCCTTTATAAGTAAATTTTGAACCTAGTGTAAAAATGCACATTACTATATTTTCGCTTAAAAATTCGAATCGGTGAATTTTCGTTATTTCTGCCTTTTCTTGAACTATATCACCAGTAATCATTTGTTCGAACCCTTTTGCATCTATAGGATTACCACTGGGTCTTATGAATAAGAAATCTGGAGTCGCATTATTAACAAAAAATGAGGCCATTTTTTTTGGATTAGCAAACTCATTTAATAATGAAATGATTGTTTCTTTATCATTCATAAAAAAAAAGGACGAAACCCTTCTAGTTTAGATCTAATTTTTAAAATGTACAAATCGAAATAGAATAATTCTAAAAAAAATTCGTTAGGATGTTTTAAAATAATTATATTTTTAATGTAAATCATGATCAATTCATTAAACAAATTATTACCTGTTGGTAAAAAAGTAAAAAAATATTTGCCTTTCTTTATTGGATTTAAATTACTTACATTTACTGGCTTTCTTACTTATTTAATGAATCGCTAATTGATACAACCTTAAGAATAAAGTTTTACTAAATTAAGATCTAATGAATAAAGAAGAACGAACTAAAAGATTTAAGTCTATGTAAAGTATGCAAAGACAAGAATTGATATTAAAGAAGATGCAAGATAAAAGCATAGAGTTGGGAAGTGGAATTCCGAATAAAAAATACGATAGTAAAGAGGTTTATGAATTAATTCATATTGCAAATTGCTTCCCAGAATTAAGAGAGAAAAATTAAAAAAAAATATTTAGGTTTCTTTTATTAAGTAATTTATTTTGGTTTCCTTATTTCAGAAATAATTAATCCACCTATTAATGCGAGATTCATAAATACTGCTCTTTGATGAAAAGTGAAAACATGAAAAATTATTGTTGTTGGAATAAGAAATAATAATAAAAAGACTGAAAAGATTTTTTGTTTTTATCCAAATATAAAAAATCCAGAACCCAAGATAAGACATATGATTGCTACCACTAGAAGAATAGATGAAATTGGTTCAGGAATCCCTTTTGAAGAAATATATACAACTGTTCTTTCAAAATCATTTATTTTGCCTGGTATGGCAGAGATAAATATTGCTGAAATTGATATTCCGGAAAAAAATCTAAAAAATATTTGATACTTTTATTTTTCAAAAAAGAATTTTTAATAATCTTATTATAAAAAAAGTTTTTATGCTTTTGATAATTAATTATTCTGAAATAATTTAAAATTTTTTCAAAGAGGATTAGCAAAATTAATAGAAAATTGTTTAATTAATGCGAATCTTATTAAGGTATTTAATAGTAATTTATAAATTATCTTTTTATATTTATGAAATGATAAATCTAATTAAAAAAATGTTTAAAAAATTTCTTTTAACTTCTTTTTTACTTTTAAGTTCCCTAATAACTATATATCCTTCAAAAAAAGAAAATACTAATTTTTTCGATTATTGTTATTCTTTCGAAAAAATAATTTCTAGAAATATAGTAGAAAAAAGTAAAAATTTATCGAATAATTTTAGGCCTTTGGCAAAAGATATTACTTTATTTGGGACTAAAAAAACTAAAGGTAATTTCGCTAATAAAATAATTGATCAATATAAAAATTCCAAAAAATTATTTATTATTACTTTTGTACCAAACCAAATTTATTGTTTAGCAGGATATTGGATTGAGGAGGTAAGTCCAGGAAAATTTGAATCGATTTTCTACAAGAAAACCAAACAAAAAATAAATAAATATAAGAACATTAAAAAAGAATTTGATGAATTTATTAAAGAAATTAATTTAGAGTATAAATCTATAGAAAAAGAAATTAATGATTTTTTTTAGAAAATTAAAATCTATCTTGTAATAAATTTGATTTGTTTGTTGAGGTTGATTCACTTTTTTTTAGATTGTGAAATGAAAAATAGTAGTCAACCAAAATATTTACGAATCCAAAAAATAATAAAGAATAAATCTTTTTCTTTTTGATATTTAATTTGTTATTGGTAATTCTTTCAAATAACAGAAATTTTTTATTTGCTAATGAATTATACTTTTCAGAATTTTTTTCAAAATAATTTTTGTTAAATAGTTCTTCCCTATTTTCATCAATTTTTATTTGCAAGTTATTTTCATAGGCCCAAACTCTTTAATTCGATTTTTCAAAAAAAAATTCATGTATTTTTGAAATATTTTTTATTTTTTTAATTTTAACTTCTAGTTCAGTTTTTTTAAAATCATTATCAAACCATAATGTTTGGTTTAGCAAAATAAGACAAGACACTATTAAAAAAAAATAAATCAAAGAAAAAAAAGAAATTTAATTTTGTTGGTAAATTTCATAAATCATGTTTATTAATGATCATAAATTGTCAAATTCTTATTTAACTTAATTTTGTAAATTTCTAAACCTATAATTTTTTTGATGGTTTTTTTATTAGTTTGCAAGAAAATTTATTATTTTGTTTTTCTTGTACCACCGTAGGAATAATCATTATGTTTAGAAATTACTTTCCAACATTCTTTACAGCAAAAAATCCACTCTTTATGAATTATGGATTTAACTCTATAGTGAATTTTATCTGGCTTGTGACATAAATCACATTTTTTCAATAATCTTTAATTTTACTAAATTAATCTTATATGAAATTAGGAGGATTTAAAATACTCACGAATAAAATTTTATAGTGCCATTATAAAGAATCATTCTACTAACCCTTAAGCAAAGCAGTGGTTTTGATGAGTGCTACTATTTTAATTGCCTTATAAAGATTTCTATTTTTTACTTTTTTAAATTTTTAAGGGAACCTCATTATTTAAATATAATTTATTAAAGTTTTCTACTTAGCTTTAATTAAAATAAATTTATGATTATACATCTAAATTAGAACTTTAAAAAGAAACTCACGAATTATATTTTATTAATTTTATTATAATTTTATTGATTTTTTATAGTATGAACATTTACCTATTCTGGATATTATTTTTAGCTCTGTGGGCAATAGTTCCCTTAATGATTATTAAAGGTAGAGTAGACGAAGAGCCTAAGATTCAAACTTCACCTAAAGTTAAAGTAAAGAAAAAAAGTTGGTTTAAATAGTTAAATCTCTGAATTATTAAAAATAATTTATAGATTAAATCTTGATAATTTAAATTAAAGTCTAAGTAATTAACTTTATTTTTAAAAGTGAAAAAATTAGAAAATAATTTTCTTTATCTGGTTGTGCTTGGAGGTAGAGCAGAAAAAGCTAACATTGAACTACATGATGTTAGATGGGTTATTGGATCTAAAATTGAAGACACTTTCGATACTTTAAGAAATGATTGGTTTGGGTCTTCAAAAGGTTTGCATATAGATAGTTATAAAAAAATACTACTTATAGATGGCTATAAGATTAATTTAATAAATGTTAAAGATTATAAAATAGAAAAAAAGCAATTAGTAAAAAAGATAAAGCCAAAAAAAACTTTATGGTTTGTAAATATTGGAGGTTATAATCCAACTTCTATGCAAGAAAAACATGAGTTTGGATTAGTTATAGCTTCAAATAAATTAGAGGCTAAAAATATAGCTAAATCTAAATGGCTTATTGGGTGTAAAAAAAAGCATAAAGATGATCTTGCTTCTTTAGAAATGTTAACTAGTTGCGATGATTGTGAACAAATAAAAAAGATAGGTAATTGGGAAATAGAATTAATTCCAGATAATAACTTTATTGAAGAAAATAACTATCCTGATTGGTATGGTTATAAAAAAATTGACGGGAAATAAAGAACAAGTAATCTTTGACTTGCAAAAGAAATTTTTTATAAAATTATATTTTGATTTATTTGCTTAAAATATTAAAAAGAACTCGATTTTTTTAAAAAATAGATTCCACCTCCAAGAGAAATTAAGACAGGTAACCATGCAGCAAAAATTGGAGGCAAAATACCTTTTACTCCGAACGAACTAAATATAAATGACATTACATAATAAATTAATATAAGAATTACGCTCAATCCAAATCCCTGACTTTTTGAAGATCTTAAATTAGATTTAGACCCCAGACTGCTACCTATTAAACCAAATACTAAGCATGCACAAGGAAGAGTAAATTTTTCTTGTATACGGACTTGAATCCTTCTTATTTCTTTTAAGTTTCCAGTCTTTTTATATATTTTTTCTGCTTTTAAAGCTTGTTTTAAAGTCATTTCAGTAGCATCTCTTGGCACTTTAGCTAACTCCAAAGGCCCCTCATCAAATGGATATGTATATTCCTTAAATTGAATATTTGTAGTTTGTCCGCTTGGAGCGACTGATATAATGCTTCCTTCGGAAAATATCCAAGAAGAGCTTTTTTTGTCAAATCTTCCAGTTCTTGCCTTTAAGATTTGTTGAAAATCTTCTCTAGCAAAATCTAATAATGTAACCCCTTTCATAATGTCGTTTTCATACCTTGAAGCATAAAAAATATGAGTAAGTAAAGTATTTGCTGTAGTTGGCTTTTTAGTTGATGCATTGATTCTAGAGCCATATCTTGCAAACATAATGTTATCTTTTCCCGCTTCGCTGCTAAAAGAGCTACCTATCCCTGATCTTAATGTTGTTTCAGCCAACTTGTTACTGGAAGGAACTAAATTATCATTAAAGTAAAAAGTTAATCCAGTCATAAATATAGAGAGAGCAATAGCTGGAGAAATAATACGTGAAGTTTTTATGCCTAAAGATTTCAAAGCTAATAATTCAGAATTGCTTGATAATTTTCCATAGGCTAATAATGTAGAAAGCAAAACTGCCATTGGGAATGACAAAACTAAAAAGCTAGGCAAACTAAAAAAAAGAACTTTTAAAGCTAAAAATAGAGGTAAACCAAATTCAACAATTTTTCTAATGAGATCGAACATTACCCCAACAGATAATGAAATAACAGTAAATGCAGAAATTGCAAATATCATAGGAGGGATGATTTGACCTAATAACCATCTATCTATTAAAGGTATTGAATACCAGGGCGCAATAATTTTATTGAGAGCTTTGTTAATTACTAGCTGATTAGAAAGTTTCAAAAGAAATTTATTTAATTTGTACTGTCTTTTCCCGCATTATAAAATATGAATGATGTATGAACCAAAATAAAATTTGTATGAAAAGAAAAATTTAATTTACCAATGTTCAAAAAAATAGTTTTTTACTTGCAGTAAAACAAAAAATTTGGTTTCTTAAAAAGAAAGGGGTTAGTAATGAAAAATAAAACTTTCATATACGAATGCAATTGCATACACTGCCAACAAAAACTTAATCAAATTAATAATGCAAAGCTATTTTGGGAAAAATTAATTTTGAGAAAAAAGTTGGTATAGTTTCTCTACTAAATTCTCTAAGTTTTAAACTACATTACATTAAAGTACTTTCTTAAAGTCTATTATTTTCAGTAAAACAAATAACTTGAACGAATTCTAAATCTTAAGTATCAAGCTTATTTAGAATAATGATATTATTTCACCTTTTGATTTTTTTTGTAGATAATATTTTCTCGATTTAAAAGAAAAAGGATAATCAAAATACAAGATGGTATGAGAATAAAATCTAAAGACATAAATTTTGTTCAGTCTATTATCTATTTAGCAAATATATAAATCTTTGACTTTAGTTATTTATCTTAAAGATTTAATTTAATAGGTAAAAAAAATATATCTATTATTGGTATTTTATCTTGCTTTTAAAATTGAAAGAGCCTGCAAGTATCCCACTGGCAAGCTCATGACGACTTAGTTAATTCAGATTTCTGACTTAACCAGCTAAGCACTTCCTAAATGCTTTAAATATTCTACTAAGTAAAATTACTTACTGTGAGTATAAATGCTTATTTATTATGATTGATTGCGTATTTGATAAAAAGTGATTTTTTATAAGTGGCTTGTTAATTTTTTAAATAGAAATGTCACATATTGACCAATAATATAAATTATCAGAATTAAATTATTGCAGATTTTGGTTTACATAAATTAATATTTATGTTACTTTAGTTAACAATTAATATCTTTTAAATGTCAAATACAGGAGTTACTACAGAATCAGGTGGAAGGCAGAATATGTTCCCATCAGAAACTAGGCCTTATATTGATGATACTGTTTCTTACGATGGATATCCTCAAAATGCAGAAAAAGTAAACGGCAGATGGGCTATGGTTGGTTTCGTTGCTTTATTAGGTGCCTATGTAACGACTGGACAGATCATACCAGGAATTTTTTAGTTTCTAAGTAACGGTTTCAATAAACTTGTTGTTTGAGCTTTACTATTTAACACTTTTAAACGAAGAATTTAGATTTTATTGTAAATTTGAAAATAAGAAAAACCAAATAAAAGTTACGGCATTCAAGCTAAATATTATTCCCATAAATATATATGCAAACTTTTTGCCAATAAATGCTGTTTCTGGTTCAAGCTTTACTCTCATTAAATCCTCTAATTATCTTGATAAAGATAGCATCAATTAAAGAATAAATTAAAGTTTTAAAGGAGAAAAATAATCAAATTAATATTTCTTTTAAAATGTTTTTAAAATTAATAATATTCCTTGTTCAGCTTTCTAGGAGAAATAATTATGTTTTTTATATTGTTACTAATAAACTTTATTTTGATTTGTTTCCCAAGGATATGAATTACAAAAATTAACAAAAAAACTTCGAATCTATTTTTTGAAATGAGATTGTTTTTTAATGCTTATTTTTAACATTCTTTCTTGTTGCAAATAGAATTTTTCAGACCTTAATCAATAATGACCATTTATTAAAAAAAATTTCCATTAAAAAAGCCTAATTTAGATTAAAATCAGGCTTTGTTATGAAAATAAAAAAAATTTATGTTAGATAAAACCAGGAATGATTTGACCTGTAGTTAAATATGCTCCAACTAAAGCAACAAAACCTAACATTGCGAATCTACCGTTAAGCTTTTCAGCAACGATTTTTTCTTTTTCAACTATTTTTGGCTCGTTATTTTTCATTAGAACCATCCAGGGATGATTTGGCCTGTTGTGACATAGGCACCAACTGCAGCAACAAAACCTAACATTGCTGCCCAACCATTAAAACGTTCTGCTTCTGGAGTCATTTTTTTAAATAATTTGTAAACAAATATAACATATTTATTTAATAATGTAAAGAAACTGAGAGATTATTCCTTGGTTTATTAGGAAAAGTTAAAAACTGCTACATTTATGTGTCGAAATATACCTTATAGGTGTTTTATTTTTTGTTCTGATTTTTTTAATTTCGAAAAAAATATAAGCTTTTCACCTTTTTTTAAGAATATCCTCATTTAAAGGTAATTTAAATTAGTATATTCCTGGGGGTCAGCTAGTAGGGATACAGGCTGACTCTTTTTTGAGAATTTTTTGTTTTTGACTAAAATAGTTTTTTAAAATTCAAATAATTGCTATTAATAAATTAGATATATATAGGAATTAATGTCATTTGCGACTTACTACATGCATTTAATTTTTGGAAGGATTCCTTCTCTTATAAGTTCTGATTTAATACTTTATATCTTGCCTGCTCTTTCAATTTTAATATTATTCTTTAGCCTTAATATAATGTTTTTCAAGACTCCTAAATTGAGAAAGGTTAAATAACCAAAGATTGTATAATTATTCTTTTAACTGATGTGCCCAGTTTTTAAATTTTGGATAATAGACTTTTTTTTTCGGCAACTCAAAGAAATAGAGACTGCATTGGTGATGTACTATCCAGAATTTTAAAAAAAGGTTCAGTATTGGAAATCGGAAGTGGCAGCGGTGAACATGGAGTGGTTTTTCAAAAACGTTTTCCTGGAATAATTTGGCAAACAAGTGACCCAGAGTTAGTGCATAGAAAAAGCATAAGTTCTTGGATTGAGTATGAGGACTTAAATAAGAAGATGCCCCAACCTCTTGAGATTGATGTAGAAAAAATTCCTTGGAAAATTCCATTAGGATTAGCTAATTCTTTGCAAGGGATAGTCTCGATAAATATGATTCATGTTGCACAGTGGTCTTGTACTGTAGCACTCTTTAGAGAGTCAGGAAAATTACTCAATAAGGGGCAATTTTTGATTTTGTATGGGCCATTTAAAATTTGTAATAAGCATACAAGTGAAAGTAATTATTTTTTTGATAATTCATTAAAAATGCAAAATGATCTTTGGGGTATTAAAAATCTTGAGGAAGTTTGTGATGAGAGTAAGAAAAATGGTTTTATTCAAGAGGATATTATTAGTATGCCTGCAAATAATTTTTCAATAATTTACAGAAAAGTTTCTTGATAAGGCAAATATAAATATCAATAAGTTTTTAAAATTAATCAAATAAAATGTTCAGCCTGATAGTTTTTTGCTCCATTCTTTATGCTTTTGATCTAAATCTGAAATTTTTTCGCTTAAATTTAATTGTCTTTCTAATAATTCAACTTTTGTAAGTGTTATTTTTTCTGAATAAAATTTAATTGGCTGTTTACCATACAAATTGTCGCCACTCATAGGATCAATGAATTTTAAGTATTATCTAAGATGAAAAATTTGTTATTGCTAATTCTTTTATATTATTTTCCAATTTGCGTAAATTAATGTGATAAAGAATTGATGCTTATTGTGTTTTAATCCTCCATTTTGTATGAAGATTGCCATATATATCTTCCTCTCTTAATGTCTGACTCAACAGCAACGCAATTGCAAGCAATATTCCACAGAGCTTTGTGTATTGGATCAGGATTAAAAAGATATCCTTTTTTAAAGGCTTTTTTAATTAAGACAGTTGCCTTTTTTGCATGATAATGAGGGATTGTTGGAAATACATGATGAACGACATGGCTAGAGCCTATATTATGGTGAAGAAAATTAAGAACTCTACCGTAAGGCCTGTCAATAGATAGAAATGCCCCTCTCATAAAGGAAAATTCCGTATTTGAAAGATGAGGTACATCTGAATCTGTATGATGAAGCCATGTATAAACTACTAGCCAACAATTAACCACTAATAAAGGACCAAAATACAGAGAAATTACAGGAAATAATCCATACTTAAAGACTAAACAAACTATCCCCACTAATGTAAAACCTACACCAATATCTGATATCCAAACTTTCTTGGCCCATATTGATGGCCATAATGCTTTAGAAAATGGTTTAATAGGCCAAAAATGATTTGAAGTGCCATATTTAACACCTCCTGTACTCCCCGTAAGTAAATAAGCAGGCCAGCCAAATATTAGATGTAAAACAAGTTGAAGAATTCCATAATTTTTCTTACCTAAGGAATTTGAAAAATGTAATTCTTTTTCTCCGCCAACTTTTTCTGTAACTCCATTACCTTTAATGACTAAAGGGACGTGAGTTTCTCCATTGGTTATGTTATTTGTGAATCGATGATGAATTGCATGAGAACGCTGCCAAGAAAAATAAGGCACTAAAAGTAATGAATGTAGTAAATAACCAGTTATAGATTCCAATGTCTTGTTTTTTGAGAATGCTCCATGCCCACATTCATGGGCAATTACCCAGAATCCCATTGCAGTGGTACCTGATAGTAATGCATAAATAATCCAAATTGGGATCATTTTTGGGGTAAATGGAATAGATAACCCTATCGCAACCACTAATGATTGAATTAAAGCTGATTGCAAAAGATACCTCAAAGAAGTTTTGGTATTGCACTTGAAGTAGTGATCTGGGATAACATCCTGAAATTCTTTAATGCTTGGAATATCTTTATCCTCTATTTCAAGCGCTTGGCCTTTAAGACCTGAAAATTTTATATTACTCAAATTTTTTGGTTAAGAATTTTGTTAAATAAAAGTGAATTTATACATTCTATTATCCATCACGAGATCTCATAATTGAAAGAATTTATAATATTTTTTTTGATAAAGTTTTTGTGATTTGAATTTCAGCTTAAAAAATCTATTTATGCCAAAAATTTTTTATTTTATTTTTTTATTGCAATCTTATTAATTATTTCTTTTTTTTATGCTGATTGCCTTTGCTATTATTTAAAGCTTAATTAATTTAAAGACCGCGTATATACCTTTTAGGTAAACCAGATTGTTTACGTGGCTTTACTAAAATAGGTAAGACAATAACTCCTACCGTAAAAAGACAGATAGGAGCAACTACCATCAATATAGATTCAAGAGACATGAATAATTTTTTAAAATTTATTTATAGATAGCAGGATTTTTTTTTAAAGTCATGCGTATTTATATCTATTTTGTGAGAATAGGTTCAAAATTTTTATAAATTATTAAGTAAAAAAGAAAAAAAGATTAAAAAAAATCAATTTTTTCATAATTTATCCTATTAATTTAATCATTCTTTAAAAGAAATTAGTTATGGATCAAGAAAAAAAGTGGATGCTGATGACTTATTATTGTCCAACTCATGGTGATTCAGGTTTAGTAAAACCGATTCAACTAACAAAACAAGAAATTAGTAAAACATTCTTAAAAAAAGCTAGATGTTCAAAAAATTAATTTTTTAAAATAAAACCTAAGATATTTTGAAAATGTTCTAAATCATAATTCACATCTTGTTAAATAAAATTCATATCTTACAAAAATCCAATAAGCCTCTTTTTTATAAGCAGCATTTGCAAAAATTTTGAAAAGAGATTCTTAATTTTGATCAGAATCGCATGTTAATTCACATTGATTAAGTTCATGAGCTGATATCTTGTCTAAAATTCTTAACATATCAATTTCCGAAAGCTCTCCATTCGAGTTCCATTTTAAAGTTGTCTTTCTTTGTGGTGAATTTTTTTTATTCATTTTGATCATCCCCCTTTAAATGAATTTCTAAACAACGTGTAATACATTCTTGATGACCATCCACAATACTGCACTCAGTAATACACTCAAAATATGAATTAATAGAATCTATTTCAGTGTTCTGGTTGGTAGAAACAAATGAATCATTCATAATATTGTTAAATTTATTTGGAATTGAGATATAGCATGAAATTATGTTCAAAAATTTAATTTATTAAGAGAATTAGAAAAAATAAGTATTATTTACTAAGCCTATATTTCACCTGGTTTGCCTTTAAAAAGGTAGTGCTATTCTTGTTTTAAAAGATAACACACTTTTGATTATTTAATATTAATCGTATAAGGTGATTTTCCAAAAAAATCAGCATAAAGACTGATTTACTTTTAAGAAATTTAGTTAGATGATAAAAAAGTACACTTTTAGATTTTTAAATGAAATCAGTAATTAATTGGCTTTCGAAAATGTTAGAGAGTATGGCAAATGCTTTCATGCATCCTTTAAAGAATGACTTGCCTCCATCTATTGGTGCTCATGCATATAGCAGTATTCCTCTAAAAAGAAAATTGAGAAGAAGGTTAAATTAGGTATTAACTTATGGGAATTAATTTTTCGTTTTTATTATCCCAAATAATATATTTGAAGCAGTTTGAAAAATCGCTTAATTTTAAGGTCTTTGATTGTAGCAGCAAATGAATGTTTGCTTTATGACAAGCTCTTAAGTTGTAATTAGGTATTCTCTCAGACAGATGATGAATGCTGTGAAATGATATGTCTGCTAAAAACCAATTTAGCCAATTAGGTATATCTAAATTGCTACTACCTAAGATCGCTCCGTCTATGAGATCCCAGTTTTTTGTATTTTTAGCATATGCATTCTCATAGTTATGTTGAACGAAAAAAACGCATATTAAAATTGCTGCTGATAATGTTAATACAATGGAATAAAATGATAAGAAAAAAACTAACCCCAACCATTTACACATGTAAATCCACCCTATAATTACTACTACGTTGTTGATTATTAATTCAAACAGCTCACTGAAATTATCTCCATAATCAGAAAAAGGTGGTTTTACTCTTGAATTAATTGCTAGAAGTTGAGAAATTTCTCTGTTTTTTATTTTGATATAAGTCTCTTCCAATATATCTTTACTGAAATTAAAAATAATAAAAATAAGTCCTAATCTAGGTTTTAAAACTAAGTAAAAAAAACCGCCAGGGAAAAGCATCATCCAGTTTCGACTTACTTTATAAAGTATTTGCTCTCTTTTTGAAAGGGATTCATAATCTTCAAGACTTAAAACATCTATTGGCCCCTTATATATTTCCCAATTTCCATTATTTCTATGATGAAAGGCATGATCAATTGACCATGACTTCTGAGGAATACCATTAACTAAGCCAAGTAAAAATCCAAAGAAGCGGTTTAATTTCCGTTTTGTAAAAAGAGAATTATGTCCGCAATCATGCATTAATGAGAATGTTCTAGAAGAGAACAGAGTTAGAAGAACTATAAAAGGTAGCAATAGAAATCCTTTAATAAATAATGAAAAAGGTTGATTAATTATTTGGTGGACTATTAACCAAATAGAAATTATAGGGAAGATGGTAGTAATAATTTGATAAGAAGCTCTAATATTATTTCTTTTTAAAAATGGCTTTATTAAAAAATCAGTTCTATTTACTTTTAGCATATTTCTACAATTTGTTTGATACTAACAATTTTTAAAAAGTATTGATTATTTAATAAAAAAATTGAAAAATTTTAAATCATACTAAAGAATAAATTCTTTAGACATAGTTCTCAGTTGATCTAGATTTAATCTTTCTAAGTAATTTTTAAAGTCACTAAGATTCTTATTGGAGTCTGAATTTTTACTCTCGTAAAGAAGACT
The DNA here is from genome assembly GCA_003213235.1 of Prochlorococcus sp. AG-424-P18. Taxonomy (GTDB): domain Bacteria; phylum Cyanobacteriota; class Cyanobacteriia; order PCC-6307; family Cyanobiaceae; genus Prochlorococcus_A. Next base: position 21,850 of record QCNJ01000010.1, read on the forward strand.
ATTAGAAATTAACTCAATAAGATGATCTTTATCCATAATTCTTTATAGACCAGAATTCTTGCTTAAAAAATTAAGGTCTTGAATTCGAGATCATTAACCCATCTCTATTAAGAGAAATTTTTTATAAATTTTTTAAATCTTGTTTTATTTTTTCTAATCTCTCATTTAATTCTTTTTGTTCCTTAATTAAGGCTTTTTTCTTTACTGCAAGTTCTTTGTTCAACGGAGAATTGAAATATTTTTGATAAGAGACAAAAAAAACTGCTATCGCAACTGCAATGCCAAGAGCACCAATTATTAAAATTGGAGATGAAGGAAAGTCGTAAAATGGAATTGCCAATGTACTTTATCTAAAAATCAATTCTAGCTATCTCATAAACAAAAAAATAAGTAATAAATACTTATTCTTTACTAAGATTTATGGTAATAATGCTAGTAATTTTGTAAAAAATAAATAAGGTTAATCTTTAATTAAATTTTTAAAATAAGTATTTGTACAGCTGTCAAAGAATGAATAACTAATAATGATTAAACTAGTAAAAAATTTTTCATGAAAAAAATTATAAATAAAAAACATAATAAAAATGAACCATGGTTTAAATGGTTAACAAGAGAACTAAATTCTTATGAAGCTTTTCAGGATTTCGAATCAGGCAAGAATCCACGAGATGTAGCAGAGGATTTTATTTATAGAAATAGTTCTGCTATTTCAAAAGTTTTCGAGAATTTTGATGAAGAAGATAAAGATGCACTCGATCAGTTTCTTAAATTAACCGAATGCGAGATGCATGTGTTTAGAATTCTTGAAAAACAAATAGAGTCAAGAAATAAGGTAAAATTTGTAGATTTTAAAAAAAGAAAAAAAATAAAGAGTTAATTTCTATATAAGTTTATTTTTCCCATTACCAGTTTTACCAAAGCCTAGCCAGATGAACCACAGGATCCATCCGAAGATAGGTATTAAATTAATAAAGATCCATTTCCAATCTTTTCCAAAATCTTTGATTCTTCTTACATCAATAGCTATTTGAGGAATGATGCAAACTATTCCATAAGCATTGAAACCAAACGTTTTTAAAAATATTGGGATAGTTAGGAAAGAAATTATAAGATTCGCTAGCTGAACGAACCACCAATCTGATCGAGATGTGAATCCTTTGAAGTCTGTAGCTTTAATCCAAAACTCTTTATATGCGTTTAAAAAGTCATTAAACATAAATTAAAAGTTCAAAAAATCTAACATTATCTATTTAATCTTCAACTTATCAAAATATTATTTATTTACTAAATAGGATCAAATAAATTCATATCATTTGAATCTTGTTTTGGGGTCTTATCTTGATTTGGTAATGAACAGAATCCGTCTTTGCAAATCATCTTTTGTTTCGCAATACTCGTAGTCTCTGAGAAAATATCTTTGTTATTGTTATTTGAAGAATCTTTCAGCATTTATATAAAAAATTGAATCCAATATTAAATTAATAACTCAATTCATTTTGATAAGCAACAAAATTAATATTAATTATTTATTTACTTTTTTTGATTTGGCAAGTCTCTCCAAAATAGTGCCATTATATAAATGAATAAAGATATAGAACAGATATAGAGTAAAGAATTTAGATGCATGTTTATTTATTAAAGTAATTACAAAGAGAAGACGTTTGAAAAAAGGGATACCAAGAGATTGGTGATTGTTTAACTTAATAATCGATACAAATTCTAATATTTATTTAAGTTTTTTATGCTTTTCCCAAACTTTAAGAAGAAATAATTTTTAAATTTAGGAATATATCTTTTTAGTTAGTAAAACTTATAAATCTAAGAGTTTTATAAATTTAATGAAAATTCTATATTTTTAAATGATTTTTGAGATTTTACGATCTATCGTTATTTATTTCTGAAAGAGCTTTTCTTCCTTCTTTAAGGGTTCTTAAGACCAGCCATGATAGCAAGGAAATGATAAAAATGGTAAGTGTAATTAGGGAAATGAAAGTCGTATCAATATTGTTAATCAATCTACTGAAAATCTTTTTGGGTTTATAATTCTAAATTCAAAAAACTTCAAGCATTGGGTCTGGAGTATGCAGGTATAAGCATTCCTCCATCTTGATCGTCATTATTATCATCATCAAATCCTCTACCAAGAAGTAACTCGATAATCACTAGTGCTGCTATTGGGTAAAGGCACCATAATAGGGCTGTAAATGGGCTTACTGAAGTGGAAGTTGAATACAATTCTGACATGTACAGATACTAATCTAAAGAAACAATAATTGTGGATCCTCTCTGAAGTGTTATCCAATATTTATATAAGTATTTTTAAAAAATTTTCTCTTTTGTACGAATAGATCTTAGGAATGTATTGATATTTTTATTCTTCAATATGAGTTTGAATAATAATTTTATTGAACATACTGAGAGACTAATAATGACAAAATGAATCGCGCAATTGTTATTTTTTATACTTAACAATATTTGTACAATTTTGATTCAAAAACTATTATTTATCTTGATTTTATAAATTTCTATGTTTTCTTTCACTTTTGATCCTTTGGCTGCAATATTTGGTATGTCAGGAATTGTAGGATTCTTTTTCTTCGTTTCTGCTGCTAAGGGAACTTCCAGTATCAATACAAAACCAAAAAAGGGATTAGATTAGAACTTATTCTTTTAGAAAACTACATTGAAATTTTAAATTTAGCCTTTTAAAGTCTTGTTAATTATTACTTATTCCATTGTTTAGAAATAAACTCAAGAAAATCTTTTAGATCCTCTTCAGGACAATTTGTTTGTTTTTGTAAATCAATGCAAGTTTGCTTAATATTTTCAAAGGCCTTTTTTACTATTTCGTTTTTTTCGATAACCTCAAAATATTCTTGATCAGTAAAAGGCATAATATTAGTTCCCTTTTTGAAAATTATTTACTAACTATATTTTATCTGCATTGACTTAACAGTAAATAAAGAAAAAATCTTTTTCTTAAATTTAGCTACCCAATCGATAATGTTTTTTAATACTTTTGGTTACTTCCCATTCGCAGCTAAGTCCAGGAGGAAACTCAACTAGATCTCCAGATTTAATCACGTAAATTTCACCGTTTTGGGTACTTATTTTCGCTTGACCTTCAATAATTAAGCAAATTTCCTTATCATCATAATTCCATTGAAATTTGCTTGGCTCACATTCCCAAATAGGCCAACTTTTTATTCCATACTGAATTATTACGCTTGCACTACAGGGGGAAGTTATAAGAACTTTCACGAAATAGTTCGGATGTGTTTTTCCATTTTACAAATAAAAGAAATATTTATTTTCGAGAATGTGTTTTTCTTTACTGTCTTTTATTTTTTTTCGTTTATTATAAAAAAAAATTTATAATTTATGGATGAGCTTTCTGTATTATCAATTTCGCTATCTATAGCTTCTTTAGGAATATTTTTTTTATTTTTCGCTTCAAATGATGATGATGACCAAGATGGAGGTAAGTTGATCAAATCACTAGAAAGAATTAATTAATTCCAAGTAAATAAAACATTTATTAGAGATTTATAACCTATAAAACCTGCATAAATGCAGCTTAAAAAGATAACATATACTTCCAATGTGCCGAGTCTTTTTTTCTTTAATGTTTTCATTGTTTTGAGTGTTTATAGGGTAATTTTATTTAATTTGATTTTTATTAACATGAGTATTTTTTACATTAACTCAGAGATTAAAGAATTATTAATGTCAAGCCAAAAAATAAAAAACAAGTAAAAAATATTATTTTTTTGGTAATTTCTCTTTCCTCAGTCTTAGCAAAAAATAATGAAATTACTGGAGATATGCTTAATAAAGCCCATCCTATTCCTATGGGAAGGGTTTTAAAAACAACTTGTTGTAGAAATATTCCTACATTTGTTCCAAGAAGTATTGAAATTAAAAATCTTTTTTTTTGTTTTTTGTCTAAGTTTTTTAAGAAAAAATTAATCTTAAATCCTTTAAGACTAATTAAAAAAATTATTGCACCTAATAATCTTATTTCAGTTGTAAGGAAAGGAGATAAATTGCTTTGAAGGAAAACCATCCTTGATAAAAGACCTCCAAGAACAGCACATAAAACTGATAAAAAAGGAAAAGCAAAAATCTTAAAGTTATTTTTTTCTGAGAAAGAGGAGTTTTCCTCTTTAAAATCGTTACCTTTTCTGAGAATTATAAATAGCGAAGTCGTTACTATAATTATTCCAACCCATGATTTAGTTGTTAAATTTTCATTAATAAACAATTCCCCTGATAAAGCTGCCATTAATGGAGAAAGAGTTTCTATAGATAAAGTTTTTCTTGTGCCAATTGTTTGTAGTGACTTTAAATAGAAAGTATCACCTAAACCAATACCTATTATTCCACTAATTAGTAGGATAAATGTGTTTTTTAATTCAGTTGTAGAACTTAGATTGATAAAAGCAGGTATAAAAATTAAAAAAGCTATTATATTTTTTATTAAATTAATATCTATTGATTTATATTTTTGAGTTTGCGAGCGCCAAATAAAGCAAGCATATGTCCAAGATGTAGCAGCTCCAAAAGCAGAAAGGATTCCAATCAAAACGAATAATTTTTAAAAAATTTATTTTATAAATTGAGTAAATGCTAAAAAGAATACATAAATAAGAATCAAAACCCCCGGTAAGTACTGAATTAATGATTTGAAATTAATTTTTTTCATGTTTCTAAAATAGTTTTTTAAACAGTTTTTTTATTAGTAGGGTACAAACTCTCTAACTTCTTTCTTCTTTGAATTTTCGCATTAATTCTTTCTTCTTTTTCTTTTTTCTTGATCTCATCATTTATCTTATTTTGTCTATATCCAAACCAAAGTAGAACCCAAATAACAGAAGTTATTAAAAGAAGAGCAGTATATTGACCAGTCATAGGAAAACTGGCCTCAGAATATTTAACGTAAGAAAATAACAAGCTCATTTAATTAACTTAATGCATAAAAATAACGACTGTGTTGATTTTTCTAGAAATTTAAAAATTATAGAGTCGTAGCAATTTAATATGTAGTTTTAAAGTTTTATATTTATTTTTTTATGGTTTTTGGGACTAATTTTTCTTCATAACTACTTGCTATTATCAGATTGAAGCATATTAAATAATAAGTTTTTGGAACCTTTTGATTTAGCAGTTGTTGGAGGCGGTGCAGCCGGTTTTATGACAGCAGTAACTGCTGCTGAAAATGGAGTAAAAAGAATAATAATTCTTGAAGGAACTTCAAAACTTATGGAGAAAGTAAGGATTAGTGGAGGGGGAAGATGTAACGTCACTAATGCGACATGGATACCAAATGAACTAATTGATAATTACCCCAGAGGTGGAATTCAGCTCTTGGAATCATTTAATCGTTTTGCTGCTGGAGATATATACGATTGGTTTGAGAAAAAAGGTTTAAAATTAAAAATTGAGGAAGATCTAAGAGTATTCCCAGTGTCTAATTCTTCTTCAGATGTTATTGATTGTTTGAGAAAAAGTGCTTTATCAAAAAACGTAGAGATAATAACAAAATTTTTTGTAAAAGAAATTGCAAAAACTCCAGATAATATATTCAATATTTTTAGTCTTAAAAAAGCAAAGGTAACTGCAAAAAATATTATTCTTTCAACTGGAGGTAATCCAAGCGGATATAAATTAGCTCAAAATCTTGGACACACCATTGTTAAACCTGTACCATCGCTTTTTACTTTTTCCACAAAAGAACCAAATTTGGATGAATGTAGTGGGGTATCGATAAGGGGCATAGATATAGAAATTAATTTAAACAATAAGAATTTTCAAAATAGAGGCGATTTACTAATAACGCATTGGGGGTTTAGTGGGCCAGCAGTATTAAAACTTTCATCAATTGCAGCAAGGGAACTTTATAGCCAAAAATATAAATTTAATTTAATTATTAAATGGTCTTCTTTAAGTTATGAAGAGTTAAAAGAAAAAATTAATTATTTAAGATTAAACAAAGGTAAGGTGAATCTTATTAATAGTAGACCTGTTCCACTATTAACAAAAAGATTATGGATTTTTTTATTAAAGAAAATAGGTATTGATAAAGAGAAAAAGTGGGCTGATTTACTGGCGGATGAAAGAGAGAAAATGATAAATACTTTAATGAGGGATAAATATATAATTTCGGGCAAAGGTCCATTTGGAGAGGAATTTGTTACTTCCGGAGGCGTAAAAATTAATGAGGTTAATTTTAAAAGTATGGAGAGCTTAATTTGTCCAGGGTTATTTTTTTCTGGAGAAGTTTTGGATGTTGATGGGATCACTGGTGGATTTAATTTTCAACATTGTTGGACAAGTGGATGGATCGCTGGGATGGCAGTCTCAAAGTTAAATCAATCAATAATGAATTAATAAGTAATAAATCAGTAAGTAACATTTCAATAAGTTTATCTTTTTTTTATTAAGTATTAGACGGAAAAAGTTTTTTGGTGAAACTTTAATTTTAAAGTTTTAATTATTGGTGAAGATTAATGCAGAATCTTGTATCAAAAAAAGAAGAAGAGGAAAGGAGATTAAAAGCTTTAGCAGAATATAGGATTTTGGGAACCAAGCCAGAATCATGTTATGACGATATTACAAAAATTGCTGCTACAACCTGTAATGTGCCTATTTCTTTAATGACATTGGTAGACAAAGATAAACAATGGTTTAAATCCAAAATAGGACTTCAAATATCAGAAACTAGAAGAGATTGGTCTTTTTGTACCCATGCAATAAAAGAAAATAGTCCATTAATTATTCATGATGCTTTCCAAGATGAAAGATTTATAAATAATCCATTAGTAACAGGAGACCCCAAGATTCGTTTTTATGCAGGTTTTCCCCTTAGAAATAGTGATGGTAATAAACTTGGAACTCTTTGTGTAATAGATAGAAAGCCAGGAAATCTAACTACACAACAATTCAATATTATGGAATTATTATCCAAGCAAATAGTTTCATTTTTAGAGCTTAGAAAAAAGTCATTGAACTTGCTAGATGCATTGTCTAACTTGCACAAACAGGAAGGTATTTTATCTGTCTGTTCATATTGCAGAGAAGTGAAAAATAAGGAGGGCGATTGGATGCATTTAGAAAAATATCTTTCGAAAATTAGTGATATTAGATTCAGTCATGGGGTTTGTGATAATTGTATGGAAAAACATTTCCCAGATGTAATCGAAGTATGGAATAAAAAGGATTTTTTTGAAGATGGCCAGAAAAGTTATTTAGAGTCTTAGATTTAATACTTTGCTATTAAGTTATTAATTTATTTCTAAACAAATTCTTTATTTGGTGGTTAGGATTGTATAAATTTTGACTCGAACATGTTATTAGGAACTTTATTAACAGGTGAAATTGCTAAAAGTGCATTAGTAGCATATGTTCATTATTTAGGAATTATTTTGTGTTTCGGCTCTCTTTTGTTTGAAAGATTGACTCTCAAAGTAGGTCTTAATAGAAATGAGACGATCTCAATGATAATTGCAGATGTGGTTTATGGTTTAGCAGGAGTTGCGATATTAGTTACTGGGATTTTGCGTGTTAAGTATTTTGGTCAAGGAGGTGATTTCTATACAGGTAACCCTGTGTTTTGGATAAAGGTTTCTCTTTATATTCTTGTGGGATTACTTTCTTTATACCCAACAACAACATATATCCTCTGGGCAATTCCACTAAGTAAGAATAAACTACCTGAAATTTCAGAAAACCTAGTGAAGAGGTTTAGACTAATCATTACCACCGAATTAGTTGGCTTTGCAACAATACCTTTTTTCGCAACTCTTATGGCTAGAGGTATAGGTTTAGGTTGAAAAATTTATTTTTAGAAAGAAATTGTTTAATAAGTGCTAACAAAATATATAGATGGAGTTTAAGTTATAAAATTTCTAAATCTAAAAAAGAGATTATTTTTATTGGTCTAAATCCTTCATTATCAGATGAATTTTTCTTGGATAATACAACAAAAAAGATAATTAAAATCTCGAAAAATAATAATTATGGAAAAGTAAAATTAATCAATTTATTTGCTCTTATTTCAAGTAATCCAGCAAGACTCTTTAATCACAAAAACCCTGTTGGGTATTTAAACAATAATCATATTTTTAAAAACTTAAAACACTGGTCTGAAAATAAAAATTGTGATTTATGGTTAGGTTGGGGTAACAAAGGGAAATTTCTAAATAGAAATAAAAGAATATTAAAAAAAATAATGCAATATAACTCAATCAGAAAAAATAATTTTGATAATCCTCTTGGACCGCTTTTAATTAAGAAAACAATCAAAGATAATCCAATACATCCTCTATACTGTTCTGATAATTCCATTCTCAAAACTGTAAAAATGATTTGATGCAAAGGTTTAAGAGTTAATTAATTTTAAATTATGTTAAAATAAATTTAAGGACGGGTTAAATTATGAGTAACACAAAGCAACTGCAAAAACTTAAAAACTTAAATGTAAAAGCAGAAAAATGCCTTACAAGAGATGAAGCACAAAAAATATTGATAAAGGCTAATAAGGCTCAAAGTAAAATTAATTTTTAAATTTGATAGTTGCTTTTTTTTTAGGAATAATTTATCAAAAAAAATTTTACAAATATTTTTCGAATTATTTATAATTTTTTTATTCTATTTAATATTGATGGCTTTTAATATTATTAAAATAAGAAAATCCGATGATAGATTTTTATCAAGAAGAGATTGGCTGCATTCAATGCATTCATTTTCTTTCGCAGAGCATAGAGATCCAAAATGGGATAATTTTGGGAAAATTAGAGTTATAAACGAAGATATTATTTCTCCTAATGCAGGATTTAATACACATTCTCATGCAAATATGGAAATTATTACTGTCGTAACAAAAGGAGCAATAACTCATAGAGACTCGTTAAACAATCTTGGAAAAATTCACAAAGATGAAGTACAAGTGATGTCTGCAGGTACTGGGATCTCTCATAGCGAGAAGAATGAAGAAAATGAGAACTGTAAGTTGTTCCAGATTTGGATATACCCTCAAAAAGAAAATATCAAACCTCGATATGATCAAATTTCATTAAATGAAAAGTTGTGGGACAATCTTATTTTTAATTACAAAGACGGTAAAAATAATAAGCTTTTTCTAAATCAAAGTATCTCTTTATGGCGTTGTAAATATAAGCCAATTAAAGAAAAAAAATTGCCATTAAAAATCGATAAATATAATTGGATACAAATAATAGAAGGTAATCTTTTATTAAAAAGTAAAGACTCTAATTCAAAAATATTTCTCGAATCTGGAGATGGCCTGGGTTTTGAAGTTAATTATTATGATGATGTTTCTATAGATACTGAAAAAAACTTAGATTTTCTCTTATTTTCGATGCCTTCCTTATAATTTATCTGTTATTTTATCCATCAACTCCTTTATTAAATGCATTTAAGGCTTGCAAAGCCATATTAAGGTGAACTTCCATAGCACCAAGTGCAATTAAAGAATTTGGTGATTTATCTTTTAGTAAATTCTCTTTTCTTTTTGATAACTCGTTAACTACCTTCTTAGTTGAAGTTTCCCAGTTGTTGATTAACACTTCAAATTCTCTTTTTTCAGGGCTTTCTATTTCTGCTAATTCATCAGAAAAATGAGAATCCTTTTGTGCTTTAAGCATCAAGCAACTTAATTTTTTATGACTTATTGCTTGAGGTAAATTGTTAGATTCACTCATTGCTAGTGGTTAGTTGATAGTCAAAATCTAACTAATTAAGTGAATATTTGCTAGAGGGTAAACGGTTGTGATGACCGACCTGAAAATTACGAAATGATAGTTGAACAAAAAATGGATTTATTAACCTTTAATTTTTCACTTATTAGTTTCTTGAAATAATCTCCACGCTCTTCATAATTTTTAAATTGATCAAAACTAGAACATGAAGGTGAGAACAATAATGTTTCAACCCTATTATTTTGTAAATAATGAAAAACAAAATTTAAAAGCTCTTTTAGTTCTGAAAATTCAAAAATATTTTTTTTAAATCCTCCATTAATAAGCGCCATTTTTAGGACTTTTGAGCTTTCTCCAAAAAGGAAAACACATTTAACTTTTTTCTTTAAAACTTTTATCCACTCACTATATTCATTGCCTTTTAATCTACCCCCAGCAATGATTATTATTTGACCTTCAATTGAACTTATTCCCGCAATAGATGAGTCAAAATTTGTAGCTTTACTATCATTAATGATTTCCAGATCATTATTTTTATAAATTGTTTCCATCCTATGGGGTAATTGTTTGTAATTAGATAAAGAATCTTTAATTTTCTTGCCAGATAATCCAACTTTTCTTGCTGCTGCAATTACCAATAAAAGATTTTGAAGATTATGCATTCCTTTTAAAGAAAAATATTCAAGTTTAAATAATTTCTTCCCTCTCTCAATAATGTACGCTTGTTCATCTATCCAATAATCGCAATGAATAAAATTTGATTTATCGAAACTAGTTGTTATCCAAACCCCTCTTGATAGCGAACTGTAGTGATTTCTTAGGTTTTTATCGTCATAATTATAAATTCTAAAATTAGATTTTTCTAACAAGCTTTTTTTTATGTTGAAATAGTTTTCAAGTGTTTTATGTCTTTCAAGATGATCTTCTGTGAAGGTTGTCCATATCCCAATATTAGGTTTTACTTCTGGAGATATTTCTATTTGATAACTGCTTAATTCAGCTACAACCCAATCAATTTTTTCATGTTTTTTGGAGTGAGCATACTTACATAAAGGTGTACCAATATTTCCAGCAAAAGGAGCATATAATCCAGTATCACAGAGAATATGGCTTAGTAGATGAGTAACAGTAGTCTTGCCATTAGTGCCAGTAATACCTACCCAATTTGTGTCTTTTAAAATTTCCCATGCAACATTAATTTCTCCAATTACTTTAATTCCCTTTTTTTTTAATTCAATAATAGTTATATGGTCATAAGGTATTGATGGACTTACAACAACAGATTCGATCTCTTTCAAAAAAGGTTGAATTTCTTCAAATAAAAATTCTTTATTTAGAGAAACTATGATATTAAGTTCTTCTAAGGCTGTTTTTCTTTTTAAGAATTCTATCCCATCTTCACTTTCCCAAACAATTACTCTCTTATTGATGCTTCTCAAATACTTGGCAGCCCAAAATCCAGATTTACCTAATCCAATTACAAGATTAATATTTCTTTTACTTGAATGATTATCTATCATTAAATTTATAATTGCATTTATATTAATTGTGTTTAAAGGGTAATTCAATCATGAGATTTTTCTTCAGTATTTATAGTATTCGCCCAAGAAAAGTTAATTAATGGAAGATAATACTGCAAAATATTGGTTCTCTTGGTTTTATGAAAAGTGGGAGAAAAATGCTCCAGGTGAATTAATTGAACAGGGTTTAACTCCGTCACAGATTGCTGAGCGCTTTGTTAATGAAAACCATGATAGTTTTATTCAATTGTCGAAAAAAATTGATGAAAAAAATTATGATGCCTTAACAGAATTTATGAAACTCTCAGAGAGTGAATTACATATCTTGAAGTATTTTCTAAAGTTAGTAAAAATGAAAAATTTATAAGAAGTTATTAAGTATTTCGAGGCTTTTTTCCCATAAATTTTTTCTTTCTTTTTTATTTATGGCGAAAGGAGAAGTAGGAGATAGTTTTGGATGACCTCTGAAATTAAATTTAGGACCATAATGATCACCGCCTCTTGCGTCTGGTGAAGTAGCTGCAAAAAGCTGAGGTAAAGCACCCATCTCAGCAGTTTGAAAAATAGGACTAAATAGTTCCAATGAGAATGTTTCTAATGGACCAGGGTTAGGTTTTTGAGCAGTAAAGAGATTTGTTTTTGCAATTCCTGGGTGAGCAGCTAAAGAAAGTATATTTTTGTGCTTTAAGTTCTCATTTAGTTCCAAAGCAAACATTACATTTGCTAATTTGCTATTGGAGTAAGATTCCCATTTGTTGTAATACTTCTCGGCTTTAAGATTTTTCCAACCAACTTTGCCAAAAAATTGTGCTCCGGAAGTCACCGTCACTATTCTAGATTCTTCTTTTTTTTCAATAATTGGAAGTAGCTTTAGAGTCAAAAGCATGTGAGCTAGATGATTAACTGCAAATTGTATTTCATATCCTTGGGCACTAAGAGTTTTAGGTGGATGCATAATGCCTGCATTATTGATTAGTAAATCCAAATTCTCAAAATTATCAAAAATTTTGGACTGAACTTCAACAATATTTTTTAAATCTGACAAATCTAATTCTAAAGGTGTAAATAATCCTTCAGGATTAAGACATTTAAGTTTTTTGATAGTTTGATTAGCTTTTTCAAGTGATCTACAAGCTAAAACAACATGAGCATTTTTTTCTGTTAAAGCTTTTGCAGTGTAGAATCCAAGACCACTATTCGCACCAGTAATTAGCGCAGTTTTGCCTGTAAGGTTTGGAATATTAGATGTTTCCCAGTTAGAGATTTTAGGTCTTGAAATAGTGGCAGTCATTTAGTAATCCTGCAAATTGCTTTGGAATTTAACCAAAATTTAATTACTTCCCCACTGTAAATACTGGAAGTCAGTATCGTGAGCTCTTATTGAAGGTACTTTTTATATTATTTTTCAAGTGCATATTGCCATTCGTTATTTTGAGATAAACTTTTCTCTCTAAGAAACTGTAATTTCCTACTATTTATTTTTATAACTATGCCATTAGTTGGATATTTAGCAAATATTTTTTTCTCTAACCAATTTTTTTTATATATTTGGATTTCGCTTGTATGATTTGTGAAGTAACTATCAGGGGTGCTGAAGCCACATTTTTTAAGATAGTTAGGGGTTTCGTATTGATTAAGTCTTCCATTAAGTATTTGGAAACAGCAAAAGCGGAGACTTTCCCCAATCCCTTTCTTATCATTGAGGTATTTTCTTGTAATTCTTTGGGAAATGCCGGCAACTTGGTTTGTAGCGTATAGTTCACCTCTAATTTGAAAATCTCGTTTGATAGGAATGCAATCGGGAACATTTTTAATTTGTTTAATTTTGCTTGAGACATCAAATCCTTTTTTTGTAATAGCTTTATTAAACTTGCCATCTATATATCTTATTGCAATAGCACAGCCATCAATTTTTGGTTGAATGCTTAATCTTGTTTTTGTTAATAAACTTTCTAAAAATTCTTTATAGTTTTCTTTGGCTAATTTTGGCAAAAGTTTATTATTTTTTTGATTAAAGTAGTTAGGTTGTGGATCAACAGGAATAAATAGTTTTTCAAGTTGCTTAAATGCATCATCCGAAATTATACCTTCACCTATTCTGTATTGTTCATCTAGATACTTAACATCTCTCACAAATAAATTATTCATAATAATTTTGATAAATATTTAAAAATCTTCTAAAAAAAATTATTTAAAAAAAGATTTGAAAATTAAAATTAGATTTAAAAAAGTAATTGAACACTAAATATCCTCCTACGCAGAGAGCGATTTAAGAGTATAAAATGTACTTAATAATGTGTTTAAATTAAATACTTCAATCAAACATATTTACTTCAAGTGAAATATGAAATTTAGAGGGTTAATTAGAAGGAAAATTTTTGAAATTTCTATCAATACAAAAAAAAATTTTTTAAAGTAATGATAAAATGTCATTTTTATTAAATGCTCAAAATACCTGGGAAAATTTTGCGAAATACAAAATCAATGATTATGCAAATTTAAGAAATTTTGATTTTGGGCCAAATAACGAAAGTTCAGTTTCAAAATTATCGCCTTTCATTTCACATAGGATATTATCAGAATATGATCTGATCCATGATATTAAAAGTAAGTACAAAATCAAAAATTCAACTAAATTTGTTGAAGAAATATTTTGGAGAGTTTACTGGAAAGGGTGGATGGAAAATAGACCTAAAGTTTGGAGAAATTTTATTTCAGAAAACAATCTCGATTTTGATTTTGAGCTATATGAAAGTGCAATTAATGGCAATACAGAATTAGATTTTTTTAATTCTTGGGTCCATGAATTAAAGCACTACAACTATTTGCATAACCATACAAGAATGTGGTTTGCAAGTACTTGGATATTTAATCTAGGTCTTCCCTGGCAGTTGGGAGCAAAGTTTTTCTTTAAATATCTTTATGATGGTGATGCTGCATCTAATCTCCTTAGCTGGAGATGGGTTGGAGGATTGCAAACGAAGGGAAAACAATATCTTTTTTCACCATCAAACCTCAGAAAATTTTCAAATAATAGATTTAATGTAGAAAAAATAAGTAATCAACAAATTTTTCTTGAAGAATCTTACCAAATACCATTAGAAGATGAGATTTATAAAAATGACATGGATCCTAAATCAGATAATCTGATTATGTTTGAAAATGATCTGCACCTTGCAACCCTTAAAAATTTACTTACAAGTTATAAAAAAGTATTTATTATCCTTTTAAAAAATGAACAAAGACAAATTAAATTGTCTGAATCTGTTTTGAAATTTAAACAAGATTTGGTTTCTGAATTTATAGAGGATTTTGATAATGTTGAACAGATTAATCCCTATTCACTGGAAAGTACTTTTAAAAATACCAACGAAATAGACATTATTTATCCTGGAGTGGGAGAAAATTATGATTTCATAACTGAGTTTAAAAATTCACACCATAAAAAAATTTTTAACCTTGTTAGAGATGAAGATTTATTTGCTTGGAAATTTGCCAAAAAAGGGTTTTTCAAATTTAAAGAAAACATTCCGAAAATCAATCAGAGAATATTAGAAAATTATCCAAAAAATAATTTTTAACTTAGTTTAATTCCTAATCAGAAAAAGAATTCATTAGAGGATTAAGTATAAATACTTAATTAGGCGCGACTTTTGCGGTTTAATCCACGATGAATAATGTGACTAGTTATTTTTACTTAAGGATAATTTTTTTATAGTGCTCTCAACAATTCTTACAAAGTCGTTTAGCAAAGATACTGCTTTATTAATTCTTAGAGTTATAACTGGAACTGTTCTTATTCATCACGGTTATGAAAAACTGGCAAACATAGAGAATTTCGCTGATGCTTTTGTCAGACCTTTACATCTTCCATTCCCAATATTTTTATCATATATAGCGGCATTCTCTGAAATAGGAGGAAGTTGGCTACTAATTATCGGCTTAGCTACAAGATTCGGGGCTTTGGCAATTGTGGGGACAATTTCTGTTGCTATATATCATGCACTTGTTACTTCAGGTTTTAATATTTTCTTACTAGAGCTTTTACTTTTGTATTTCGCTTCAGCAACTTCAATTGCATTAACAGGCCCTGGTAATTTCTCCTTAGATGAAGTCATTATTAGAATTTTAAAATCAGAGGATGAAGAGGAAATGATTCCTTCAACAAAATCAAGAAATTCTAAGGAACTCGAAGTTAAAGAAGAAACCAGTAAAGGTGGCTTATTTCAATTCTTACAAGCAAACATACTCTCAGATACATCAAGCTAACTTTTTAGGATAAAGGTTATTGATTAACTCTAACCTTTTTCGATAACTGTTTCTCTTCTCAAGTTTTATCTTAATTGTTGCTTCAGAAAGACTTATAAATAGCCCTAAAGCTGTCACCCAAGATAAAAAAATAAAAGGGTTTTTTGGAATTTCTGAGAAATTCATATGAATAATACTTCTTTTTTAAAACTGACTGATCACTATATGTTTTTCAACCTAAATATACAATTTAGAAATATTTAAGGATTAATTTCAACTTTTTCCCAATTCTTAATCCTTTCCCAAAGATATCGTTTATGAACAGGCTGTTCTAATTTAAGAAGATCCACTGAATCGATTGCAAAATTTAGAACTACAAAATTTTCTGACTTGGGTAGATTGGATAAAATTTCATAAGTAGATTGGACTTTTGGGTTTATTTTCTCTCCAGGAGATCCCCAAAACCAAGAAGATTTTGATTTTTCTGATAATAAATTCCAATAATTTTTGTTATCACTTAATTCATGTATTTTCCCTTTGAATCTATATTGTGATTTGGTTTTCAAAAAGAACCATAATATTTCTGCATTAGGGTTAGATTTTAAATGTCCAATTTTTTCACTTCTTCTATCTGTAAAAATAATCATTGAACTATCTTTATGCCATCCTCTGAAAACAACTGTTCTTAATCTTGGCTCATTTTCTTGGCTGACTGTTGCAAGCTGTATCCATTTATTAGAGGGTGATTTGCCCTCTTTCTTTCTAGAAGATTTTAAATCTTGTCTCCAACTGGGTAAGTTGTTATCAGGCATTTAATTTAGGCAATATAAGACCACTTTTCTTTTTGTATTCTTCGAATGAGTCATATTTTGAGAGTGATTTATCTTTTTTTATCATTCTTGGTAGAAAAACTATAGAGAAAAATATTGCAAGAATTACTAATGGTATTAAACTCATTGAAAGTATGGCGAATGATAGATAAATTAGTATTTCTCCTAGATAATTTGTATTCCTTATGTTTTTGAAAAATCCTTCTTTAATTAGATCTTTTTTTAATTTAAGAGAAAAATATTTTTGGGCATCACTAGCAAAGTGTAGAAACACACCAATTATATTTATAGATACAGATGCAGCTATTACGATATTTGGAACAGATTTCTGAGATGAGATAAGAATGTAGGGAGCTACCCAGTAACTTCCAAGGAAAATAAAACCAGTAACTGAAGTTAAAAAATTGATTTTTTCTTTAAAATAAGGATCTGGGAATATCTTTTCTTTTAGAAGCCAAAGTAATCCATAAGTACCATGCAGAGCTAAATAAACGTAGGGAGCGATCGTAAAATTATCAAAAAAAATCATAAGACCCACTACTACAAATGCAGTGAGCCCCTTATGTAGATTAATTATTTGATTAAGTTTCATCTTTTTTAATAATCTAAAAAAAGAAATTATTTTTTGTGGATATAACCTAGGCCGTCAAAAGTTTCAATGGGCGATACTGGATTCGAACCAGTGGCCACTACCGTGTCGAGGTAGTGCTCTACCACTGAGCTAATCGCCCCAATTGAGAAATTTTTAATCCCCCTTATAAGAAAATAGCAGGTTGCGTTTCATTTTCTAAGTAATTTAACTTTCCATCGTTCTCTTTTGGTTATTTCTAAATTTAGAATTTCGATAAATCCTTTATTTTCAAGTTCTAGTTTGTCGCCAATTTTTAGATTAATTGTTGGCTTATTAACTTTGCTTCCATTTAATCTGAGCATTCCATTTTCTATCCTTTCAATGATTTTGGTTCGTGATACCCTAAAGCCAGCTGATGCTATAGCATCTAATCTTGTTGAAGCTTCTACTGTATTGACAAGTTTTTTTGATCTTCCAGAAGGTATTTGTAATTCATCTATACCTACTACATTAACTTTTACTTTTACGTCTCTTAAATAAAAAATCTTTTCATCTAGATGCTTAATATCTGAATTATCAATTATCCCTTGTGCTCCCCTATCGCCAATAGTCCATATATCTCCAACTTTTATTTGATTTACCCCATTTTCAATCAAGAGGGATCTAAAGTCGTCTTGTGTAGCATTATCAAACAAAAAATTTCCAATAATTTTTATTCCTTGAGCTGGAAAATTACTTTTTAGCGCATTCTCTTCAGGAATGTTATCTCCTCTAAAGCAAGCTATCCTAGATCTTTGAGAAGAGGAGAATCCTCCATAAATAAAAAATTTGAAATCATTTAAATTTTCAAAATCTTTTAAAATCTCTTCGCAAACATAAGTTGAATTAAACCCAGTCCAATAAGTTTCCCAGTGCTTGTAAGCTAAGCTTGCAATATTTATTAATTCCTCAGTTTCTTTTTTGTAATTTGAATTTAATAAGATCTTTTTAAGGTCAATCATTTAGCCTTCTAAAAAAATTATATCTTTTGCTTCTGATTGTTTTATCAAAGCCCATGGTAATTCAGCTCCGATTTGGTTTTCAAGTAGAACAAGCCATTTACCCTCTTTATTAAAATTAATGATCGATCTTAACTCTTTATTTCTATTAATGTTGATACTTGCAGAAGATACAATGCTTCCTAAAAATCCTGAACCCATTCCCAAAAGACCTCCAATCAATGATTCCCCAATATTATTTAAACCAAGAAAGCTGAAGGTAGATAAATTAGTCATATTAGAAAAAGCTATTCCAGCTATAAACCCAAATGGCATTAGCCATCTACTCATATCTTGTTGTCTGATCTTTCTATCAAGTTTAGGATTTAAGATTCTTATATCTTCAAAATTTTGAGATTTGAATAAGATATTTGCTTTCGCATTCAATAATTCTGTTTCGTCTGATGATAATTTCTCACTTATTGGTGGGATCAAAATAGCTTCTGAGAGCATTACTGATTTTTCTTTGAACACTTCAAATAGTTGGATACATTTATCAATGTCTTCAAATATCATGATACTTTTAGTCAAATTTCAATCCTCAAATGTTTGTGTGTTATTCAAATTAATAAAATAAGATACATACACTATAGATTAAGTTAAAGTAAAAGATTAAAGAACCAATCTTAAATGACAAAAGTTCTCATTACAGATCCAATTGATCAAACAGGAATCGATATTCTTTCACAAGTTGCTCAGGTTGATCAAAAAATAGGAATCTCGGACTCTGAGTTAGCTTCCATTATTCAAGATTATGATGCTTTAATGATTCGCTCTGGCACTCAAGTTACCGAAGAAATTATTAACTCTTCAAGTAAACTAAGAATTATTGGACGAGCGGGAGTTGGAGTCGATAATGTAGATGTTAAAGCTGCTACGCAAAAAGGAGTTCTTGTTGTTAATTCTCCAGGAGGTAACACAATAGCCGCTGCTGAACATACTATAGCTATGATGTTGGCTTTATCTAGACATATTCCAATTGCTAATAGTAGTACTTTGTCAGGTAAGTGGGAGAGAAAGAAATTTGTTGGGAATGAGCTTTACAAGAAAAAATTAGGTGTAGTAGGTTTAGGGAAAATTGGTGCTCATGTAGCGAAAGTTGCTAATGCATTAGGAATGGAAGTTTACGGATATGATCCCTTTGTCTCATCTGAAAGAGCTCAACAAATACAAGTTAAACTATCTGAACTAGAGGATTTATTCATACAATCTGATTATGTAACTTTGCATTTGCCTCGCACACCAGAGACAGAGAATTTAGTAAATATAGATGTCCTTAAAAGTATGAAAAGTAGCGCAAAATTAATTAATTGTGCTCGAGGAGGCTTAATTGATGAAGAGGCATTAGCAGAAGCTTTAAATAAATCATTGATTGCAGGTGCTGCAATAGATGTCTTTTCTATAGAACCTTTGGAATCTAATTCACCACTTTTGAAGGTTGAAAAGAATCTTATACTTACCCCACACTTAGGAGCATCTACTCGGGAAGCACAAGAAAATGTAGCTGTTGATGTTGCAGAACAAATAAGAGATGTCTTGCTTGGTTTATCTGCTAGAACTGCAGTAAATATTCCAGGTTTGAGTCCTGATATTATGGATAGTCTAAAACCTCATTTGCAGTTGGCTGAAACAATGGGTCTGCTTATAAGCCAGCTTTCAGGTGGGCAGATACATAAGCTAGAAGTAAAGCTTCAAGGTGAATTTGTTCAACATCCTTCTCAGCCATTAATAATAGCTAGTCTAAAAGGTCTTCTAAGTAAAGCTTTGGGAGATAGGATTAATTATGTGAATGCTTCGCTAGAAGCAGATTCAAGAGGTATTTCAGTAGTCGAGAATAAAGATGAGGCAAGACCTGAATTTGCTAGTGGCTCGCTCCAATTAACTACTTATGGAGATAATGGTGACCATAGCGTGGCCGGGAGCATTTTTGCTGATGGGGAATTAAGAATTATTAGTATTGACCAATATCCAGTTAACGTATCGCCAAGCAGATATATGTTGGTTACTAGACACAGAGATATGCCTGGCATTATTGGTAAGCTGGGGTCTTTATTAGGTAGCAATAATGTAAATATTGCCTCAATGCAAGTTGGGCGCAAAATTGTTAGAGGAGAAGCTGTTATGGTTCTTAGTATTGATGATCCAATACCTAATAAGCTGCTTGATACAATTATTGAAGTTGAGGGAATTACTAAAGCTAATCCAGTTACTTTATGAAGTTGCTTGTCCTAGTTAATGGAAACTAAAGATTGGTATAAGCTAACTTTTCTGATAGAAAGTGATTCAGAAGAAATTATTATTTGGAAATTAAATGAGCTGGGAATATTTAGTTTTTCATTTGAATATTTAATTAAAAATGAAAATAAAAAAGAAGTGAATATATGGCTTCCAATTGATGATTGGGGCGAGAGGTCTAGAAGTAGATTTGAAAAAATAATTAGCAAACTTCTAAACATTAATGCCCCAAAGAATCAATTTTTTGACTGGAGTATAATTAAAGAGGAGGATTGGTTGACAAGCTGGAAGCAATATTGGGCGCCTGAATTAGTAGGAAATCATTTTTTAATATTGCCTTGTTGGATAAATCTAAATGAAAAATTTAAAGATAAACAAATTATAAAAATTGATCCTGGAGCAGCCTTTGGTACAGGAAGTCATCCTTCAACTTATCTTTGCTTAGAAAAAATGGAGAATATTTTATTTGCTGATAAAAAGGTATTAGATATTGGTAGTGGTAGCGGGATTTTGAGTGTTGCTGCAAGATTACTTGGTGCTAAAGAGGTTTCTGCAGTCGATAATGATTATTTAGCTATAAATTCAACTAACTCTAATTTTCAAATAAATTTCGGTAATTTAAATAACTTAAATACATATTTGGGATCTTTTAATGAGGTAATTTTAAAAAATCAACTCAAACAATTTGATTTTGTTTTATGTAATATTCTTGCTGAAGTAATAAAAGAAATGATTCCAAATATTTATAAGTGTTTGAAAAACAATGGAGAAGTCATTTTCAGTGGAATTCTGAATTCACAAAAGGATGAAATTATAAAAATATTAATTCAGAATAACTTGAAATTATTGGATGTATCAACTAGAAAAGATTGGGCATGCATTTCTGCTCAAAAAACCAGCGATCCAAGCTAAGTATAAGTTTTTCTTATAGATACTCTTTCATACATTCTATTGTGTCATTTTTTACTTCAAAATCTCACATATCGACTCAATCGATGTTAAAAATGTATTTGATAGGTATTAATTACCAACAATTTTTTATTTAAATGGCTTCCTACAAAGTTACACTCATCAATGAAGGTGAAGGTCTCAATTCTACTATTGAAGTACCTGATGACCAGTATATTCTCGATGCGGCTGAAGAACAAGGTATCGACCTTCCTTATTCCTGCAGAGCTGGGGCATGTTCAACATGTGCTGGAAAAGTTACTTCAGGTAGTGTTGATCAATCAGATCAAAGCTTCTTGGATGATGACCAATTAGAAGCTGGTTTCGTTCTTACATGCGTTGCTTATCCAACTTCTGACGTAACAATTACAACTCATGCCGAGGAAGAATTGTACTAATTATAAAGAATTAACTTTTCTAAGTTGATAATTCATCATTTCTCTGCCACCCTCTATGAAGGTGGCTTTTTTGTAAATGAATAAATTTGAATTTTTAAAAAACGGTTGTGTTCAATCAAGTTATGGAGGTCAGTACAGTTATAAGGTGATTGGACCATGTTGCAGACTTTACGATAGGGAAGACTTACCTTGGCCCTGTTCAAGGCTTTCTTGGAGGAGTAAGGAGCCTAGTTGGAGAAGAATAGGTTCTAGGTTCGTTGCTGATATGGCTTCAAGAAAATGTCCATCTTACTCAGTACAGATTTTGGAGCCTGGCTCAAAACCTGTTGAGACTGTAATAACACTTTTTTCAAAGAAATTTTCTTCTGATATACAAGAATGGTGGTACAGCAAAAAACCAGGCTCAAAGGAGCCTGGTAATACTTTCCCTTCTGAAGTTAGTTAGCTTTAAATATTATGCTTTTGGCTTTGGAGGCATGTACCCTTTTAAGCCGGTACATTCAAGACTATCAATTGTATTAACTCCAGTTTGTGAGTTAGTTCCACTAGCTCTTTCACATAATGATTTTCTCTGAGAAAGATCAAGATTTGCATCAGTAAAGTCTGCTCCATCAATGATTGCTCCATCAAAAACACTTTTCATTAGCTCACCATTGGTAAGATTTGCATCTGTAAAATCAGCATTATCAAAGCGTGTTGCATATGCAATTAGGTCAGTCATATTAGCTCCCTTAAAACTAGAGTTTTTTGCAGTTGTTACACTCATATATGCGCCTTGAAGATTAGCTTCTCCTAAATCTTGGTTCGATAAATCATATTTTACATATTCAGTATTATGAAGGTCGGCACCGTGAAGATCATCTTTCAGTACATCAACTGATGAAGGATCACTAGGATAGAGTGCGTTTGCAGAGATTGGATTAATAAGTAAACCAATAATTAATGGAAGAAAAATAAATAGTCTTTTAAAAGACTTATGTAATGATGAAAAAATAGAAACCATTTCGATCAACATCAATATAGAAAACCTATAACTATTATTCCATGGGTTGGTCATTTACGACCTTTCTTCTCACGAACTGTTGCAGTTTATTTTATTTCTGCTGTTAGAAAATCTTTTGCAAGCTGAGTATTTGGAAAAACTTTTTGAGCCTCTTTAAGCAAATCTCTTGGCGTAATTGAATTTTTATTGGTATATCTTGGACTTAAATGAGTAATAATTAATTTTTTTGTGTTAGATAATAATGCTGTCTTGGCAGCCATGATGGTTGTGGAATGTAATTTATCGTAGGCCATGCTTACATCCTCCTCTGAAAAAGTCGATTCATGTACGAGTAAATCGGCATTTTTTGATAGTGAAACAGCTGATTCGCTAAAGACTGTATCTGTGCAATAAACAAAACTTTCACCCTCTCTAGGAGGTCCACAGAATTCTTTCCCATCAAATTTCCTGCCATCCTCTAAAACTACTTTTTTACCTTGTTGTAGTTCTGAATAAATCGGTCCAGGTGCTATTTTTAGAGACTGTGCTTTTTTGATATCAAATATACCTGGTTTATCTTTTTCATTAACTCGATAACCATAAGAAGGTATTTTATGTTTAAGGCAGGCACAATTTACTTTTATTTTATTGTTTTCAAATAGAACTTTATTTTCTGATGCAAAATTTTCAACTTCCACAAAATGTAATGGGAAAGATAATTTGCAAAAACTACTTTTAAGAGCAGAATTTATAAAACTTCGCAACTCTGAAGGACCGTAAATTTCAATACCCTTACTATTTCCTGATAAGCCTAAAGAAGCTAAAAGTCCAGGTAAACCATAAATATGATCTCCATGCATATGTGTTACAAATATTTTCTTGATTTGTGAAGATTTAATATTACTTCTCATTATTTGATGTTGTGTTCCTTCACCACAATCAAAAAGCCAAACTTCTGATGACTGGGATAATTTAAGTGCTAGGGAAGAAACATTTCTCGTTAAGGACGGGACTCCTGAGCTTGTTCCTAAGAAGGTGATATTCACTTATTTATGATATTTTTATTTTTATATCTGGATTAAATCTAGACTTTTAGTCAAACTTAGGCAAATTAAGCATCTGTTTTTAAACAAAGTGATACTTAAAGTTAAAAATAACCATAGTAAATTTTGTCTGATTATTATTTTATTTATTTGTGTTTTTCAGAGTGAAGGTGTTTATGCATCTAGAGAACCAATAATTAGAGTTTTGATATCAAAAAATAACAATTTAAGGATTAGGTCAGATAGATCAATTCCTTTAACCATAGAGGGGGAATTTTTTTCAAGAAAAAAAATAAAAGGCTTAACTTTGAAAAATGAGAAAAATAGAAAAATTTTATATTTTGATAAAAATAAACAAAAAAAATATGATTTAAAAAGTAATCAACAATTTCAAGTTAGTACTTCTGATGGCAGAGGTATATGGGTAGGTCAGAAGAGATTTCCTGGAAAGCTTAATCTCTTTGTACTTGATTCTGAAATATTTTTAGTGAATGTTTTAGGAATAGAAAAGTACTTAAGTAGTGTAGTTGGTTCAGAGATGCCAACAAAATGGCCTTTTGAAGCATTAAAAGCACAAGCAATTGCCTCTAGAACTTATGCTTTAAAGCAAAAGGGAAATAATTTATTTGATATAGATTCAACCCAGAAAAATCAAGTTTATAATGGCTTGGAGTCAAGAACTAATAAAACTATCAGAGCCGTTAAAAGTACAAGATCTTTGGTTTTGATATATAAAAATAAATTAATTAATGCTTTGTTTCATAGTAGTTCAGGAGGTATGACAGAAAATAGTCAAGATGTATGGAAGAATCAATATCCATATTTATCGAGTGTTAAAGATTTTGATAAAAAGAATCCAAAATTTAAATGGCAAAAAAAATTTTCAAATCAAGAATTAATAAATTTGTTCCCAAAGATTGGAGGAATAAAAAATATAGAGATTCTAAATATAACTAGTACCGGACGGGTGAAAAATGTAAGACTTGTTGGAGCTTATGGTTCAGATCAATTATCAGGGATTGATCTAAGAAAAAAATTAGGATTAAATAGTAATTTTGTAAGATTTAAATTTATAGAAGAAGAACTTAACAAAAATGCTCTTCAAAAAAAAAGTTTGATAGTTTTTGGACAGGGATCAGGTCATGGAGTAGGAATGAGTCAATGGGGGGCGAAATATATGGCGACTAAAGGCCAAAAAGCTGAAAGAATATTAAAGTATTTTTATAGAGGAGTGCAAATTAAACCTTTTAGAAAAGATTACTTATAGAAGCTATTTGGCATTAAGGACTAATTTTGGATTTATAAACGATTCATCTTTATTTAAAAAACCAATCCCAAGAAGATCGTTTTTAGTGTCAATAACTTTTATGGGTTTTGTATTCTCAAAAGTATTGTTTTTTTTTAGGTAATTTATGTCAACCTTAACTGCTCTTCCAGTTTGCCAACAGTTGATTTCTTCTTCATTATTTAAAACTAATGTTGAAATATGATCAAGGGCAGAAATTGTTGGAATAATAAAATTTGCTTTATTTTTTTTATCTTTTTCGATATCTGAGATTTTTACAGAATCTCTCTCTTGAAATCCACAAGCTGAAATTCTTTTTAGTTGTAGAAGGCAACCCTCAGAATTTAGAAATTTTCCTAGATCTCTAGCAATTGACCTTATATATGTTCCTGCAGAACATTTTATTTTTATTTCTATGATTCCATCATTTTGGTTCCATTTTATTAAAGTGAGTTCGTCTATTTTTACTTCTCTTGGGGATAATTCAAAATATTCATTTTTAAAAGATTTTTTATAGGCTCTCTCACCATTAATGTGAATACTTGACACTTTTGGAGGAATTTGTTTAATTATTCCTCTGAAGTTGTTTAAATATTGATCCAAAAGCTCATGGGTAATTTCAGGCCAATCTTTTTGATTAATTATTTTGCCATGAATATCATCAGTACTTGTTCTGATGCCCAATTTAATTTGGCCTATGTAAGTTTTTCCCTGAGGAAGATATTGAATAAATCTCGTTGCACTTCCAATAGCTATTGGTAAAGTTCCTGTAACTTCTGGATCAAGTGTTCCCATGTGTCCAACTTTCTTTGTATTTAGTAACTTTCTTATTTGTTTAACACAATCATGCGAGGTGCAACCTTTATCTTTATTAATTACTAAGAATCCATTTTTAGTTTCCATGTTTAATATTAAGAATACTTTGAGAAAGATTTCTTACTATTTTATTATCTTTAATATCAGTAGATAAATTAAGAAATTGAAAGCAGATAATTTAATTTTAAACGAGTTCTCTGATCATGCTTTTAATTTGAAATCACATTTAATTGAATTCTTTTCAATGAAAGAATCTGATTTAGATGGATTTCTCGCAAATGCAAAGATGAATTTGGCTAATTTACATCCAGCAAATGCTTTAAGTGATGTTTCAGATTTTTATTCTGATATTGTGGGAGATCGGCATATTGCTGATTTAGCTGCTTGGCATATTTCAAGTAAGGATTATATAGCTGATACTTTAAAACTTCAGCAAATATTTTCTAAGGATTTAGTTTTAGATTTTGGAGGAGGGATTGGTACCCATGCCTTAGCAAATGCAATGTCTTCAAAAGTTGAACATGTTTTTTTTGTAGATATTAATGAAACAAATAGAAACTTCGTTGAATACAGGGCTAGTGAATTAGGAGTTGAAAAAAAGCTTACTTTTTGCAGGACAATTGAAGATACCAAAATATCAAAATTTAATACGATAGTTTGTCTTGATGTTTTGGAACATCTTGCTGATCCTGTTTCTCAAATAGAAATTTTCAATGAATTTATGGATTTTGATTCTACTGCTTTATTTAATTGGTATTTCTATAAAGGAGAAAAAAATGAATATCCTTTTCATATTGAGGATAAACAAGTGGTTGAAAAATTCTTCAAAAAACTCCAACAAATTTTTCTAGAAGTTTTCCATCCCATTCTTATAACTACAAGAGCTTATAAGAAAGTTAGATAACTACATTAACTCTTTTTCTATTTCTTAAATTTCTTTTAATGCTCTCGAAACTTACTGTTCCTTCTGTAAGTGCAAAAAGAGTGTCGTCTTTTCCTTTGCCAACGTTGATTCCAGGCAAAAAGGATGTACCTCTTTGGCGAATTAAAATTGATCCGGCAGTTACCTTTTCTCCACCATAAGCTTTAATTCCCAATCTTTTGGAATTTGAATCTCGACCGTTTCTAGTAGAGCCTGTCCCTTTTTTATGTGCCATTAGAAATGTTTATTTTTTTGAGGTTTCGGATTTTGGCTTAGTTTCCTTTTTGATAGTTTCCTTTTTTGAAGAAGACTTTGGAGCACTTTTACCTATCGATATTGATTTTACCATAACCCTTGTAAGTTCTTGTCTGTGACCCATCTTTCTTCTTGTCTTTTTTTTCGGACGCATCTTATATACAAGAATCTTCTTATCTCTTAAGTGGGAAACCACTTCTAATTCAATTTTGGCATCTTTAACATAAGGCTTACCAATAGTTATAGAGTCTTTATCTTTTAAAAGTAAAACTTTTTCAAGTATGATTTTATCTTTTTCTTTTGAATTTAATCTGTCGATATCATAATATCTGTTGACTTCAAACCAAAATTGTTGACCTGAAGTTTCTGCTATTGCGTACAATTCATTTGCTTTTGATGAACTGCTTGAGGAGGTTTTAGAATTAGTCATAATCTTAAGACACTACTAGGCTCAAATATATATTTTGATTAAACCTAGTTAGTAATCATAATTGTTTGTTTATTTTCTTATTTTGTAGTGTAATAAGTCAAGGGTTGTTTAAAAACTTTTGATATCAATTTAAGGAGAACAAAGTATGGCAGCAAGAAAAACATATATCTTAAAACTTTATGTAGCTGGAAATACACCTAACTCAATGAGAGCTTTAAATACCTTAAAAGAAATATTAGAAAATGAATTTAAGGGAGTTTATGCCCTAAAGGTTATTGATGTGCTTAAGCAACCACAACTTGCAGAGGAAGATAAGATTTTGGCAACCCCAACATTAGCTAAAATATTACCCCCACCTGTTAGAAAAATAATTGGAGACCTTTCTGATCGAGAGAGAAAGTTTTAATTGGCTTGGATCTTCTTTTTGATGAATTAACGGAAAATGAATATAGTGGAGAAAAATAAAATATAGAAAAACTTTTATAATTAAAGGTAAGTTTAAGATTTATCTTTTTTTTAATTATTCTTAGCAAAACTATGAAAGATAAGAAATTAAGTAAGTCAAATAAAATGCAGGTACAAAAACTACCTACTGGGATAGAAGGATTCGATGATGTATGTAGAGGTGGGCTGCCCGTATCTCGAAGTACGCTCGTTAGTGGCACATCGGGTACTGGTAAAACTGTTTTTTCACTGCAATATTTGCACCATGGAATTTGTAATTTTGAAGAGCCTGGGATCTTCGTCACATTTGAGGAGTCACCTTTAGACATAATTAGAAATGCAGCAAGTTTTGGTTGGGATTTACAAGAATTAATTGATCAGAATAAACTTTTTATTTTGGATGCTTCTCCTGATCCTGATGGGCAGGATGTTGCTGGCAACTTTGATTTGTCTGGGCTTATTGAGAGAATAAGTTATGCAATTAGAAAATATAAAGCTAAGAGAGTTGCTATAGATTCGATAACTGCAGTCTTTCAACAGTATGACGCTATTTACGTTGTTAGAAGAGAAATTTTTAGATTAATAGCAAGATTAAAAGAAATAGGAGTAACAACAGTTATGACAACAGAGAGGGTAGATGATTACGGACCAATTGCTAGGTACGGAGTAGAAGAATTTGTATCTGATAATGTTGTCTTATTAAGAAATGTTCTTGAGTCAGAGAAGAGAAGAAGAACTCTAGAAGTTTTGAAGTTAAGGGGCACTGTACATATGAAAGGAGAATATCCATTCACTATGGGAATGGATGGTATAAGTGTATTTGCCCTTGGCGCGATGAGATTAACGCAGCGATCATCAAATATAAGGATTAGCTCTGGAGTTAAAGATCTTGATGATATGTGTGGGGGTGGATATTTTCAAGATTCCATAATCCTCGCCACAGGAGCCACTGGTACGGGGAAGACAATGCTAGTATCAAAATTCGTTGAAGATGCTTATAACAACAATGAAAGAGCAATCCTTTTTGCATATGAAGAATCTAGGGCTCAATTGCTTAGAAATGCGACTAGTTGGGGAATAGATTTTGAAAAGATGGAAAGTGATGGGTTATTAAAAATTATTTGTGCATATCCAGAATCAACTGGTCTAGAGGATCACTTACAAATTATAAAAACGCAAATAAATCAATTTAAACCAAAAAGAATGGCAATTGATTCTCTTTCTGCATTAGCTAGAGGAGTAAGTTTAAATGCATTTAGACAATTTGTAATAGCAGTAACTGGGTATACAAAACAAGAAGAGATAGCAGGCTTTTTTACCAATACTGCGGAAGAATTCATGGGAAGTCATTCCATAACTGATTCCCACATCTCAACTATTACAGATACGATTTTATTGCTTCAATATGTTGAAATAAAGGGTGAGATGGCGAGAGCTATAAATGTTTTTAAAATGCGGGGATCCTGGCATGATAAAAGAATAAGAGAATTTATTATTACAAATAAAGGTCCCGAGATAAAAGATTCCTTTTCAAATTTTGAACAAATATTTAGTGGTGCACCTCATAGAGTTGTTCCTGATCAAAATGTTCAAAATGTTTTTAAGGGATTAGATAATAATTAGACTATATTACTAATATCGGAGGATCCTGAAAAAGCGTCATTATTGTTGATGGCTTTGGTTAATAATTCATCTTTATCAGATTGTGCTAATGCCAAATCAAACCAAAAGGTTGTTCCTACTCCTAATTCGCTAGCCATACGAATTTCTCCACCATGTTTTTCTATTATTCCTCGGACTATAGATAAACCTAAACCTGTTCCTTGTTCTGTATGAACTGCATTCTCAACTCTATAAAAACGATCAAATATCTTCTCTTGATCAGCTTGAGATATTCCTGAACCTGTATCAGCAATCTCAATTCTTACTTTTGGTAATGGTGAAACTAACTCACATTGAGGAGCTTCATCATTATTAGTGCTTGGAGGGTATGCAGGACAGGAATCTGGCCAAGTATAAGCTCTTATAATTAGAGTGCTGTTTTTTGGACTAAACTTCAATCCATTTCCCAGCAAATTATCAAAAACTTGTAAAAGTAAATCAAAATTACCCAGTATAGAAGGAATTGTTTCTTCTAAATCATGAGCAAGTGAAACATTTTTTTCAGTAGCATTAAGCCTATAATTTCTGAGAGTCTGCTCTATCGCTGGCCTTATATCCATTTGCTCTAGTTGAATTATTTTGCCAGACTCCAACCTTGATAAATCTAGTACATCATTTACAAGTCTTGTTAACCTATCAGTTTCTGAATTAGCAATACCCAAGAATTCGATTTGTTCTTCATCAGAAAGCTGATCTTTTAAATCATGTAGTGTTTCTACATAACTTTTGATATTAAAAAGTGGTGTTCTTAATTCGTGAGAAACATTACTAATAAATCTGTTTTGTGCTGCGTTAAGTTCTACTTCTCTTGTTAAATCTTGAATTGTTACAGCAATACCTTTTAATTCAACTTTATTTGTATCTAAAACTGACTGTAAGACAATTCTTAAAGTTCTAGCTGGTTCGCCCAAGCTAAATCTTAAATCATCGTTTTCTTTTTCTCTATTTAATATAGATTCTATATTTGTATGCAAGTCGTTAGATAAAATTTCTGGAATTTCATTTAAAAAATGTTTTCCTTCTAAGAATCTTCCTTCCCAACGAAATAATCTTTTTGCTGTTGGATTTGTAAGAACAATCTTTCCTTGTGAATCCAATAATATAGCCCCATCAGCCATGGTAGCGATTAGTGATTGTTGCTTTATTTGCGCGGCTTTAAGTTCTTCAATGTTGGCTTCATCATAATTTTCTAACTGAGTGGCCATTCGGTTAAATCCATTTAAAAGTTCTCCTAGATCACCTGTCATAGGGAGTGAAATTCTGGATTTAAAGTTACCTTTTGAAATTTCTCTAACACCTCTCACTAACTCCCTTACGGGTCTTGTAATTGTAAGTGCGTTGAATACAGCTCCAAGTATTACTAAAACCCAAATAGAAATAAATACTGCTATCGTTACCTCTCTTGTAAGGGCAGCACTAGCTAAAGCTTTTTTATTAGGTGTAACTCCTAATGCTAAAGTCCCAAGATATTTGCCTTTCCAGAGCATTGGAACGAATACATCTGTTACTTGTCCTTGAGGAGTAGCATGCTGCCTCACTAATGGAAACTGGGGTCTTTTCTTTAATTCTGATGGTAGTTTTAATTTTCTAGTAAGCTGGAATTGACTATCTGAATTTGTAGGAGTGGCACTAATCGGTATTCCAAGTTGTACTATATCTTCAGCGTCAGTAAAAAATATGTAGCGTAAATTTCGACTTGATCTCCAAAACTTTTCTGCTACATTTGAAATCTCCTTTTTTTGGTTATTGGCAACTAATTCTGTTACATTCCCCGAAAGCAATAGTCCAAGATCTCGGGCATATCTTGTATCATTCATTCCTGCGTCTCTTTGAATACTATTTAATGCAAAAAATGTAATTCCTGTCATTAGGAGACTGACTACAAGAGTTGCTATTGCTAACAATTTAGTTCTTAGACTAAACCTACTCCACCAATCAAGGAGTCTATTAATCCAATAGTTACTACTAAAATCTTCATTATCGACAATATTACGCTCTCTAGTTTCTCGATTGTTAGTATCAATCATAAACTCACTTCTCCTCTGCAAAATTTTTTCTTACTTGATGACCTATATCACTTCTAAAGTAGATACCCTTGAAATTTATTTCTTTTAAATTTTTGTATGCTTTATTAAAAACCTTATCAAAATCTTCATCTTGACAGACAATACTTAAGACTCTTCCACCATTAGTTAATAAATCCCCTCTTTTATTAAAACAAGTACCAGAGTCAAAAATTTGACAATTACTTGAATCAATATTTCCTATTTTTATAGGAAAGCCAGTCTTATATTCATTAGGGTACCCCTTTGAGGTGGCTATTACACAACCACTAACTTTGTCTGAAATATCAATTTTCTCATCACCAGTTAAGTTTCCCATTGAGCATTTTTCTAAGAGGAATACAAAATTTTGATCCATTAAGGGCATTATTGTTTGGCACTCTGGATCTCCAAATCTGCAATTATATTCTATAACTTTGGGCCCAGATTTTGTGATCATTAATCCGAAATAAATTACTCCTCTATAATCAATATTTTTTTTATTTAATTCATTTATTGTTGGTTCAATAATCCCTTTGACAATTGTCTTAAGCATTTCTTTTGATATTAGTGGCGCAGGAGAATAGGCTCCCATGCCACCTGTGTTTGGACCTGTATCTTTTTCATTGAGACGTTTGTGATCCTGCGCGGTTGGTAGTAGTACGTAATTATCTCCATCACATAGAGCAAAAACCGAAACTTCTGGACCCTGAATTTTTTCTTCTAGAACTACCACATCCCCAGACTTGCCAAACTTTCCATTGAAGATTGATTCAGTTGCTCTAAAACATTCATCTTTTGAATCGGGAATAAAAACACCTTTACCTGATGCAAGACCATCGGCTTTCACTACCAGGGGAATTGATGATGTATTGATTATTTTTTTGGCTTCTTCAAGAGAATTTACTGTCCAAAAGTTTGCAGTTGGAATATTTGCGTCTTGCATAAATTCCTTTGCCCAGGATTTGCTATATTCCAGTTTTGCTCCGTCTTTGCCAGGTCCAAATACTTTAAAATTTTTTCCCCGAAGAAAATCAGCTAATCCATTTGCCAAAGGAATTTCGGGACCTATCACAACTAAATCTATTTTTAAGAGCATCATTTTTTCAACAAATTCATTTTTATTGTTTATGTCAATTTCTATTCTTTGACATTTATTTATTCGTTCTGATCCAGCGTTACCAGGAATTAAATAAACATTTTTGACTAATTTATTTTTTTGAATAATCCAAGCTAAAGAGTTTTCTCTTCCGCCATTCCCAATTATTAAAATATTTTCTAATCTGGTGAAGTTTTTAGAAATTGTTGAATTAGTACTCATAAATTTGTTTTTTAAGGTTATGAGGTTTCAAGGATTTATAAGTTAAAATAAATTTAACTATTTTGAAAAGCTGATCTCTAATAAATATGTTAATTACAAATCGTACTTTTAGTAATCAACCGAGGTCTTAAATTAATGAACAATAAATATGAATTAATTTATGAAGGTAAAGCAAAAAAGGTATTTTCTCATAGTGAATCAGACAAAGTAATAATTGAATTTAAAGATGATGCCACAGCTTTTAATGCTTTGAAAAAGGCTAAATTTGAAGGAAAGGGGAAACTTAATTGCTTAATAAGTGCAAAAATATTTGAACATCTTATAAAGAATAATATTCCTACTCATTTTATTGAACTCAAAAATGAAAATATTATGATGGCAAAAAAAATCAAAGTAATCCCTCTGGAAATTGTTCTTAGAAATACTGCCTATGGGTCTTTGTGTAAACAAACGACTATAAAGTCTGGAACTGTCTTGGCAAAACCATTAATTGATATTTATCTTAAAAATGATGAACTTAATGATCCGCTAATTACCAAAGATAGGATTGAATTAATGAAAATACTCAGCTCTAAAGATTTAGATTCAATCATAAATTTAACTTTAAAAATCAATGGAATCTTGAAAAGTTTTTTTAAAAATATTCAGCTTCAACTTGTAGATTTCAAATTGGAGTTTGGCTATGATTCTAAAAATAATATACTTCTTGGGGATGAAATCAGTCCCGATAATTGTAGATTGTGGGATCTCAATCAGAAAAATGATACAATTGTAAGTCTAGATAAAGACAGGTTTAGAAATGATTTGGGAGGTTTAATTGAAGCTTATAGTGAAATTAACCGAAGAATAAACAATTTCATTTAAGTCTATTCAATAATTAATCCTTCATTTATCTTAATCAACAGTACTATGCAAAAACATTTTTTAAAATTTAGGAAGGTTTTCACAAATATTGCATGCTCTCCCCTGATTTTGATTTCAAATAATTCAGAACTGGCCGCTCAGTTTCTACCAAATAAAGTTGAGCAATTAAACACAACATTGGAAATTAATAGTAATAACAATGATTTATTTCAAGTATTTGATGTTAACGAAGAGAAAAATTTATTTCTTGCAGAAAATAAAGAAGATATTAATGAAGAGAGTGTCCTTATATCAGAAATAATAATCGAAGGTTGGGAAAATCATCCTGAAGGAAGAAAGCTTGAATTGGCTGCTTATGATTCAATGAGTATAAAGCCAGGAAGTATTGTTAATAATCAAATATTAAATAAAGACCTTAATGCAATATATGCTAGTGGTTGGTTTTCAGGAGTTAAAATAAATTCTCAAGAAGGTCCATTAGGAGTCAGGCTAATTGTAAATGTGGTACCTAATCCGATTTTGAAGAAGGTTGAACTCAAACCAATTACTTCTGTAATCTCTAATGAATATATAGATAATATATTTAATAATTTTTATGGTACTACTCTTAACTTAAGAGAATTAGAGAGTAAAATAGAAATCATAAAAAAGCGTTATGAGAGTGAAGGCTATTCTTTAGCTAGAATTTCAGGCCCAGACAGAATTTCTGAAAACGGGATAGTAACATTAAATGTTTCTGAAGGCATCATATCTGATATTAAATTAAGGTTCCTAGGAGCCGATGGTGAATCAATTATCGATGGAAAACCTAGAAAAGGAAAAACAAAAGATTGGGTCATAAAAAGAGAATTAAAAACACAACCTGGCACTATATTTAATAGAAAAATATTAGAAGCTGATATTGGTAGACTTTATGGCACATCATTATTTGATGATGTAAAGGTTTCTCTTGGTCCAGATAATTTAAAACCCGGTCAAGTTATTATTTTTCTAGATTTAAGCGAGCAAAAAACAGGATCATTAACTGGTGGGCTTGGTTATAGCAACGGCTCAGGGATATTTGCCTCAATTGGTTTACAGGAAACAAATGCACTTGGTAGAGCATGGTCTACTAATCTCAACCTTAATTTCGGAGAATATTCAACTACCTATAATTTTTCACTATCGGATCCATGGATTAAGGGAGATAAACATAAAACATCTTTTAGAACAAATCTTTTTTTAAGTAGAGATTATCCACAAGAATTTAAAAGTGAAAGTAATGGGCGCTTATACGCAGTAGATGATACTAGTACTTCAAGCTCTGATTCTTTTTCATCAATAGTTTTAGAAAAAACAGGAGGTGGATTTTCTTTCTCAAGGCCATTAAATGGTGGAGATCCATTTAAGGTCGCTAAATGGAGAGTCCTCGCAGGAATGAACTTTAAGAAAGTAAAGATGATTGATGGTGATGGAAACATAAAACCTTATGGTGATCAGACTCCAACAACTGGAAATATAAATGATATTATTTGTATTGGATTTACTCCAAATTATCCTTCATGCCCTGATGAAAATACATTAGTGAGTGTTATTGCTAGTACTTCTAGAAATAATTTGAATAATTCTGTAAACCCAACTTCAGGGAATAAATTTACTTTTGGTACCGAACAATTCGTTTCAATGGGGAAAGATTCTCCAACTTTTAATAGAATGAGAGCGTCTTATTCATTTTTTGTCCCAACAAAATTGATAAATTTTACTAGTGCATGTAAGTCGAGTAATCCTAATGGTGAAGATTGTCCTCAAGCTATTGGTTTTCAATTTAAAGGTGGAACTATTTTGGGGGAATTACCTCCTTATGAAGCATTTTGTATGGGAGGAACATCGTCTGTGAGAGGTTGGGGATCTTGTGACTTAGCTGTAAGTAGAAGTTTTGTTGAGGGCACAGTTGAATATAGATTCCCTGTTTGGAGAATGATATCAGGTGCTTTGTTCGTTGATGCAGGAAGTGATTTAGGATCTCAAAAGAATGTTCCCGGGAAACCTGGTAAATTACTGCAGAAAACAGGTTCTGGTTATTCGCTTGGAGGGGGCGTTGGAGTGAAAACACCTATTGGGCCATTAAGATTAGATGTTGCTAGTAAAGACCTAAGTGGAGATTGGAGATATACACTTGGAGTTGGATGGAAGTTTTAAGTGTTTTCTTGGCCGACTAACTATGATTCTTGCTATACCTTAGCTGGTGTTATCACTAGAGAGGGTGTAGGCCTTCATAGTGGAGAAAAAACAAGAATTAAAATCTCTTCTTATGAAAAAGAAGGATATTATGTTTCTTTCAGGGATAAACCTAACGAGATTTTTAAGTTAACCCAGGATTTAATTGGAAGTACGATGCTTTGTACGGCGGTTAAATTAGGAAGTAGGAATTTATATACTATTGAACATTTATTATCTTCAATGGCTGGATGTGGGTTAAGTTATATACATATTGAGGTTGATGGCAAAGAAATCCCTCTTTTAGATGGATCGGCAATTCAGTGGGTTAGAGATTTTGAAAAAGTAGGGATAAAAAAGGCACCTAATCCAGATAATTTTTTTAGAGAGATTAATAAATCAATAATTTTAAATAAAGAAGATTCAGTTATAGCTGCAATTCCCTCACAAAAGACTACGATTATATCAACAATAAGTTTTCCATATAAAGCAATTGGAAATCAAACTTTTGTAATTGATTTAAATCCAAAAAGTTTCGTTGAAATGATTGCGCCAGCAAGAACTTTTGGTTTTAAGGATCAATTCCAAGAGTTAAGTGAACTTGGATTAATAAAAGGAGGAAGTTTAGAAAACGCA
>QCNJ01000011.1 GCA_003213235.1 Prochlorococcus sp. AG-424-P18
AATTAATAAAAAAAATTCTTTTTTTTTTAAAATCATATTTTTTCTAACTTTTCTTTTTCTTGGTAGTTTTTTTATTACTAATCTTTGTTTTTTTTAAAATTGAACCTTTTTTATCTTTTAGTTTTTCTTCTAAAAGAGATACTGCGTCATCTATGGTAAATTTATCTATGTCAGTATCTTTGGCAATAGAAACATTGGTTTTACCACATTTTAAATAGACCCCATATCTTCCATTTAATATTTGAATTTTTTCTTTAAATTCTTTCGGTTTTCCAAAGTCTTTAAGTACCTCTTGACCACCTCTACCCATTTTTGGCATCGCAAGAATTTCTAATGCTCGTTCTATATCAACTGTAAAAACATCATCCTCTTTCTTTAAGGATCTGTTTTCGGATTCATTTTCATTTTTAATCCATTTAATATACGGGCCAAATCTTCCTCTATCAGCCTCGACAACTCCTCCGTCAGGATGAACTCCTAACAATCTAGGCAAACTCAAAAGTACAAGAGCCTCATCTAGAGTTAGATCATCAGTTTTCAACTCTTTGGGCAATGAAGCTCTTCTTGGTTTAGCTTTATCTTGATCATTATTTCCCAATTGTACGTAAGGTCCATAAGGGCCAAATCTTAAAAAGACTTTTTCCCCAGTTTTTGGATCAGTCCCAAGATCCGATGGGCCACTTAAAATTTGATCAACTTGCTTTATATCTAAATCTCCAGGAGTAATATCCATTGGAAGATTACCTTTCGCTTGAATTTCATTACCAGATTCATCAATTTTTGTACCCTCTAGCCAAGGTCCGTTAGAGCCTATTCTGACTACGCAAGGAAGGTCTTCGAAATCAACTTGTCTATAAGCTTTACCATCAATATCACCCTCTGTTTTCTGAACCTTTACCTCCAAACCATTTTTACCTTTATAGAAAGTTTCGAGGTATGGCAGCCATTCAAGATTGCCTGAAGATATTTCATCCAATGAAGATTCCATTTTTGCAGTAAATGTAGTATCAACCAGATCAGGAAAATGTTCTTCTAATAGAGCAGTAACAGCAAAAGCTGTAAACGTTGGAGCCAAAGTATTGGAAGATATATTCGCATAACCTCTATCAACTATGGTCCCAATAATGCTGGCATAGGTAGAAGGTCTTCCAATCCCTTCTTTTTCAAGAACTTTAACTAATGCAGCCTCTGTATATCTTGCAGGAGGTTTAGTTTCATGAAAGGTAGATTCCTTATTAGTGACATCAAGACATGTTCCAGTTGTTAAGTTTGGGAGAATAATTTCTTGTTGTTCAAGGGATGAACTTGGGTCATCACTTCCCTCGACATAAGCTCTGAAGAATCCTGCGAAATCAATACTTTTCCCGCTCGATTTAAATACTCCATCCCCTACGCTAATTTCAGCATTAATCATTGTTAGCCTAGCTTCAGCCATTTGACTAGCTACAGTTCTTTTCCAAATTAAATCGTAAAGTGATAAATCTCTACCAGCTAGATTAGTTTCCTTTGGTGTTTTAAATGCCTCACCTGCAGGCCTAATAGCTTCGTGAGCTTCTTGAGCATTTCTTGCAGTTGAATTAAATTGTCTTGGTGAGTTAGATAAATATTCTTTCCCATACATAGAACTAACACATTCTCTAGCAGCTCTTGTGGCTTGTTCGGAGAGATGAACTGAATCAGTTCTCATATACGTTATAAAACCTCTCTCATACAGCCCTTGTGCACATCTCATAGTTTCTCTTGCAGACAAACGAAGCTTTCTATTTGCTTCTTGTTGTAATGTGCTAGTTGTAAATGGAGGAACTGGCTTACGAGTGGATGGCTTTTTTTCGATTTTTGAGACTAACCAATCCTCAGAGGAAAAAGTCTTCAATAAGTCATTTACTTGTTCTTCTCCAATTATTAAAGATTTGTTCCCTTCTTTTAATTTACCGGTTTCTTCGTCGAAATCGGAACCGTTAGAAATTCGTTGACCGTTTAAACTGAATAATTTAGTTTCGAAAGTTATATTATCTTTTACTAGGGAAGCTTTAATTCCCCAGTAACTAGCTTTTTTAAAGGATCTTCTTTCTCTCTCTCTTCTAACAAGAAGCCTTACAGAAACTGATTGAACCCGACCAGCAGATAATCTGGGTGCTACCTTCTTCCAAAGTAAAGGAGATAATTCATATCCAAAAAGCCTATCCAAGATTCTTCTGGTTTCTTGAGCCTGAACAAGTTCCATATCAATTTCTCTTGTTTGATCTAAAGCTTTATTAATTGCCTTTTTTGTAATTTCATGAAAAACCATTCTCTTAGTTGGTATTTTAGGCTTCAGTATTTGCAGAAGATGCCAGCTAATACTCTCTCCCTCTCTATCTTCATCAGTTGCCAGTAATAGTTGGGTAGCACCTTTCAAAGCATCTTTCAGCTCTTTAACAACCTTTTTCTTATCTTTAGGAACTATGTAAAGTGGTTCAAAATCTTCTGTTGTATTAACTCCTATCCTTGACCATTTTTCCTTTTTAACCGCAGCAGGTATTTCAGCAGCTCCTTTTGGAAGATCTCTTACGTGTCCCATTGAAGCAAGAACTTCATAATTAGAAGGCAAAAACTTTCTTATGGTTTTTGCTTTGGTGGGACTTTCAACAATAACAAGTGTGTGATCCAAGGTTTATTTCAAAAATTGGTGTTTTTGTTCTGTTAGGGCATATTATGATTATTTGAAGGTTTTTCAAGTAACTTCTTCTTAAAATTTCAAAAATCATACCCACAAATTATAATCAAGTTAAGATTAACTCTTAGACCCTTACAATCAAACATCTAATTTAATCCAATTTAATAAAGTGCCCAACGAAATCTTTACAATTAATCTAAATGCTCAAGCCATTATTCCAGAGGCTTTTATTTTATTAGGCATTGTTGGAACACTTCTTGTAGATTTAGCTGGAGAAAAAACTGCATCAAAATGGGCACCAATAATTTGCTATTTATCAATTGGCAGCTCTCTTGTTAGTTTGGCATTGCAATGGAGTAATCCGGTAGAAAGCGCATTCCTAGGTTCCTTTAATTCAGATAATTTGGCAATCGCATTTAGAGCAATAATTTCTTTATCAACCTTAGTATCTTTACTTATAAGTTGGCGTTACACAGAACAAAGTGGTAGCCCAATTGGCGAGTTTGCAGCGATAGTTCTTTCGGCCACCCTTGGAGCGATGCTTTTGTGTGGATCTACTGACCTTATCAGTGTATTTATATCTCTGGAAACTTTATCTGTAGCAAGTTACTTACTTTCTGGTTACCTCAAGAGAGATCCAAGAAGTTCAGAAGCAGCTTTAAAATACTTGCTTGTTGGGTCAGCTGCTGCTGCTGTCTATTTGTATGGCTCCTCTTTTCTTTATGGATTAAGTGGTTCAACAAACTTAGCAACTATTGGTTTAGAAATTATAAACAAACCCTCCTTCATCACTTCTCTGGCTCTCGTATTTGTCTTGTCAACTGTTGCTTTTAAAATCGCTGCAGTTCCCTTTCATCAATGGACTCCTGATGTTTATGAAGGATCACCTACACCTGTAGTTGCTTTTTTATCCGTCGGTTCAAAGACAGCAGGTTTTGCATTTGCGATAAGAATATTAAGCACTACTTTCTCTTCATTCGATGAAGAATGGAAACTATTATTTACTATTTTGGCCATCTTGAGCATGGCTCTAGGAAATGTTGTAGCGCTAGCTCAAACCTCAATGAAAAGGATGTTAGCTTACAGTTCTATAGGACAAGCAGGATTTGTAATGATAGGAATAGTATCTGGCACACAAGATGGTTTATCAGCTGCTGTTTTATATTTGGCTGCATATTTATTTATGAATTTGGGAGCATTTTCATGTGTAATACTTTTCTCACTAAGAACTGGTTCTGACAGAATTCTTGATTACTCTGGACTTTACCAAAAAGATCCTCTCATCACATTAGGTTTAAGCCTTTGTCTTTTATCTCTTGGAGGTTTACCTCCAATGTTAGGATTTTTTGGAAAGATCTATTTGTTCTTTGCAGGTTGGGCAAATCATCAATATCTATTAGTAATAGTTGGATTAGTTACTTCAGTTATATCTATTTATTACTACATTTCAGTTATAAAAATGATGGTAGTTAAAGAACCACAGGAAGCATCTGAAATCGTCAAATCATATCCAGAGATTAACTGGGGAATCGTAGGATTGCCTCCCTTAAGAATTGCGCTTTATACTTGCGTGGCAGTAACTGCTCTTGGAGGAATCCTTTCTAATCCTCTTTTTAAATTAGCCAATACAGCAGTTTCAGAAACTCCTTTCTTACAAGATATTATTGCTACTACAAACAATATTTCATAGAAGAATTTTTCGATAAATGTCTAAGAAAGTCGCAAGTTTAGAAAATATATCTAAAACATATGGGAAAGAAGATCTAACTGTTAAAGCCTTAGACAGCGTTAATTTAGAAATTTATAAAGGTGATTATTTGGCTGTAATGGGAGCTAGTGGGTCAGGCAAAAGTACCGCTATGAATATTATTGGATGCCTAGATAGACCATCTGAAGGTATTTATAAATTAAATGGTATTCCTGTTGAGAATTTATCTGATGATGAGCTCGCGGAAATACGTAACCAAAAATTAGGCTTCGTTTTTCAGCAATTTCATCTTCTTTCAGACGCAACTGCACTTGAAAACGTAACTTTGCCGATGATTTATGCTGGTATTGAGCCTGAGCAAAGATTAGAGCGAGGTAAGAATGCCTTAAAAAAAGTTGGCCTTTCAGAAAGAATGAATAATCGCCCAAACCAATTATCTGGAGGTCAACAACAAAGAGTTGCTATTGCGAGAGCTATTATCAATAACCCAGCAATTTTGTTAGCAGACGAGCCTACTGGAGCACTTGATTCAAAAACGACTGAAGATGTATTAGATCTTTTTGACAAACTGCATGAATCTGGAATTACTATAGTTTTAGTTACGCACGAAGATGAAGTTGCAAATCGCGCAAAAAAAATAGCCAAATTTAAGGATGGAAGAATAGTTGAATTAAAAGTCAATTAAATTCAAAACCTTCTAATTACCTTTAGTTGAGTTTCATTTTCAATTCTTAAATTTCCATTGGAATCAATATCTTTAATTTTCCATGTATGAGGACAATATCCACTAGGTAAAAAACTTTTAGTAAGAAACTTATTTGCAGATTTAATCACATATTCTGTCTTTTTATTACATTCAATTGAATCATTAAAAGCTTTAAGAACTTTGGCTGTCCAATAATGTTGATTAATATTCTTAGTTTGAAGTACCTTTGCTAATGAAATACCTTCTGATGGAGTGTAATTTAAAACATTCATGCCAATTCCTACTCTTACATAGATACTTTCTTTGCCTCTTGTTATTACCCTTGGTAAAAATCCAATCAACTTTTTTGAACCAAAAAAAATATCATTTGGCCATTTCAAACAAACATTTATATTCTCTTGTCTAAGCATTTCACATAACTTAATACCTAAAGACAAATTAAATATTTGACACGCAAAATCTTTTGAAAATATTGGGTAAGCTGCACTTAACCAAATTCCGCCTTTTGGAGAAACCCAAGTTTTTGAGTTTTGGCCAACCCCTGAGAACTGTTCTCTAGCGATTATCGCTAATGGCAGATTTTTCTTTATTTCAGTATATCTCAGCAAGTTGGTTAGCTCATTTTCGGTACTTTTACATTTAATTTTGTAAAAAAGTCTCCAGGTTGGATATTGACCCTGGATTTTTTTTAAGTAAAAAATTGTCTTAGATGCAGATCCAATAACTTTCACAAATTCTTTATTAAAACAACGAGCATCTTTTTGAAGATTAGATTAACTTTAGTCTTAATAAGTAAATTTTACAAATTGGACAAAAAGTATTTGCCAATAGTGAATAGAAGAAATCCACATCCATTAAAAAATTGTCTTGATAATTTCAAAAAATCATGTGGAGACTTAGATAAACTTTCTAAAATCAATGAAAACTGGAAGAACTTAATCGGTTTGGAACTATTTCAAGAATGCAAACCATTAAATATTGAAAAAAAAATACTCACTATTGCAGTAAATCATCCACAGTGGCGCCAAGCTTTAATCTATAACAAGCATAAATTAAAAGAGAGAATCGAGAAAATTGGAATAACTTTGAATGAAATAAAAATAATACAAAATTATGAAATTAATAATAAAAATATCAAAGCTACTAATGCAAAGATAGTTTGGGCAAAGCATCCAAGCAGAATCCATCAAAATAATATGTGCATTTGTACTCTCTGTAATTCCCCTACTCCTGAGGGCGAAATCAAAAGATGGGGAAAGTGTTCTTTTTGTTGGAGAAAAATAAATAACTAAATTCTTTATTTAGTTAAGATTAGTATTCCCATTTGCCCCCCCCAAAATAGTCCTATATTCAGCTTTTTTAAATCCAACTTCCTTAGCAATATTTATAAGCTCATTTTTCTTAGGAAAATTTCTAATACTTTTTTCAATATATGCGTACTCTGGACTTAAATTAAAAAGTCGCGAAATAGTTACTACAACTAATCTTAAATAAATTTTCTGAAAAATATTAGATAAAGAATTTCTTCTTGAGCGATTAAAATCCAAAAATCCTGCCCTTCCTTTATCCTTCAAAAGATAAAAAACTTTTTTTATTCCTTCTTCAACATTATTCAAGTTTCTTAGTCCATATGACATACAAATCCCATCAAAATTTTTTGAATAATCATTAATTTCTAATACATCTTTAATTTCCCACTTAATAAATTTATTTTTTTTAAGCTCTGATTTTTTCTTTGCAATATTTAAAATATCCTCTGCACTGTCGATCCCAGTAATTGAACCCCTTGGACTAACTCTCTCAGAAATTAAGAATGCTAAATCACCAGTTCCACAGCATAAATCAGCCCAATCTTCACCATTTAAAGGTTCCAATAAATTAACTAATTTCCTTTTCCATAATCTGTGCAGCCCAAAACTTAATAGATTATTTAAAAAGTCATATTTATAGGAAATTTTATTAAATATATTTCTGACTTCGATAGTTTTTGAGAATTTCATTTTTAAATTTTTAACTTATTTTTTTTGGCTTAAATTAAAATTTTTATTCAATTGGTCTAATTGAAAGTTTTTTTTCGAGGAGGAAAGTTTTTATTTCTTTTAAAGTAAGTTTCTTATCATGAAGTAATGATGCTAAAAGTGCAGCTGATGCCCTGCCTTCTTTGAAAACATCATAGATATCTTCTAGAGAGCCTGCTCCTCCGGAAGCAATTACTGGGATATCAACAATATTTGCAACAGATTCTGTCAGATTCAAATCATATCCATTTTGTGTTCCATCACCATCCATTGAAGTAAGCAATATTTCCCCCGCGCCTAACTCCTCAACTTTCTTTGCCCAACTTAATACATCTATACCAGTATTTTCTCGCCCTCCTTTTACATATACCTCCCACTCACCAAACTTATTAACTTTTCTTCGAGCATCAATTGCTATCACGATACATTGATTGCCAAATTCTCTAGAACTTTTAGAAATTAAATCTGGATTTCTAACTGCAGAAGAATTCAAACTTACTTTATCCGCTCCAGCTCTTAAAAGATCATTAATTGAAGAAACAGAATCTATTCCTCCACCTACTGTAAATGGGATTTTTACTGATTTTGCTGTCCTGGAGACAAGGTCAACTAATGTATTTCTATTTTCTACACTAGCTCTAATATCTAAGAATACTAATTCATCTGCGCCCTCATCAGAATACTTACAAGCCAATTCAACAGGATCGCCTGAGTCTCTTAAGTTAACAAAATTTACAC
Organism: Prochlorococcus sp. AG-424-P18; assembly: GCA_003213235.1. GTDB lineage: Bacteria > Cyanobacteriota > Cyanobacteriia > PCC-6307 > Cyanobiaceae > Prochlorococcus_A. Next base: position 7,827 of record QCNJ01000011.1, read on the forward strand.
CTTTAACCACTCTGCCATAGGCGACATCTAAACAAGGAATTAAACGAAGAGCTACCATTTTAGTAAAAATTGTCCAAATGCTGTTAATCTTGCATAATAGCTTCCATTTTACCTCTTATGGCTGAAACAAAATTATTACCCAAAATCGGTAGTAAAATCAAAATTAACATTAACAAAGTAAAAGATAGACTACCAGCTAAATTAATCGATCAAATATCCTCGAGTCCTAAAGCCGTAATAACAGGCTATAAAATGACAGACGGCAGAAGTATTGGAATCACCGCAAAATTTCAGAATGGTGAGCAAAATTGGTTTTTCCCAGAAGAAATTGAGAAAGGTTAAAGAATAAAGTGAATGATCCAAAACAACTTTTAGGAATTAAGGGTGCCTCTGAAACATCAAGTATATGGAAACTCCGTGTACAGTTAATGAAACCCATAACGTGGATCCCTTTGATATGGGGAGTTATTTGTGGAGCAGCTGCAAGTGGGAATTTTGAATGGACATTTAGTAATGTTCTAGCTTCATTAGCATGTATGTTGATGAGTGGACCGCTTCTGGCTGGTTATACCCAAACCATAAATGATTTTTTTGATAAAGAAATTGATGCAATTAATGAACCAAATAGACCAATTCCTTCTGGGAAAATTTCAATTAAAGATGTAAAGATACAAATCTGGGTATTACTTACAGCGGGTTTAATAGTTGCTTTTCTATTAGATTTATATGCTAAGCACAGCTTCCCCTCCGTCTTACTTTTGGCATTAGGAGGTTCCTTTGTGAGTTATATATATTCTGCTCCACCACTCAAATTAAAACAGAATGGTTGGCTAGGAAATTATGCATTAGGAGCATCTTATATAGCTTTACCTTGGTGGGCAGGACAAGCCTTGTTTGGAAAATTAACAATCGTGACGGCGATACTAACACTTGCTTATAGCCTTTCAGGACTTGGAATTGCTGTTATTAATGATTTCAAAAGTGTTGAAGGAGACTCAAAGCTTGGCTTGAATTCTCTACCAGTAGTATTTGGAATTAAAAATGCAAGTAGAATAAGTGCAGGACTGATTGATATTTTTCAATTAGCAATGGTTGTAGTATTAGTCATTATTGGTCAACATTTAGCCTCTGTAATTTTGGTTTTATTGGTAATTCCACAAATTACATTTCAAGATATGTGGTTACTAAGAGATCCTCTAAAGTTTGATGTCAAATATCAAGCAAGTGCCCAACCGTTCCTTATAACTGGGATGTTAGTTACAGCTTTAGCGATAGGACATAGTTTTTTAGTTGCTTAAGGTGCAAAAGATTAAATTCAAATCTTTTGTTTTAATAATCCCAATATTAATTTTTTCTGGAATATCTTTTTATTGTTTTAATCTAATATTTAATACCTTAAAATTTGACGTTTCTAAAAATAAAAAATTTCGGGAAACCAAATATTCTTACGTAATATCATCTTCTGATAATAAGATACTAAGCAAATTAAGCCGCAAATTTGAAATAGAAAATAGTTATCATAAAATTCCATTTTTGCTTAAAAATTCTTTTATATCTTCTGAGGATAAAAGATTTTATAAACATAATGGAATAGATTTAAAAAGTATTTCACGTGCCCTTATTCAAAATGTTAGAAGTGGTTATGTTAAAGAGGGAGGAAGTACGATTACACAACAAGTTGCTAGATTACTTTTTCTAAATAATGATTTAAGTTTTCAAAGAAAAATCAAAGAAATATTTATATCACTCATACTTGAATTTAGATATAACAAAAATCAAATTTTAAAATTATATTTAAATAATATTTATCTAGGATCAGGAGCATACGGGGTAGACGAGGCCGCCCAAGTTTATTTTGGAAAATTTATAGAAGAATTGACATTATCAGAGATCGCATTAATTGCAGGATTAGCTCCAGCTCCATCAATTTATTCACCTTATCAAAATTTAGAATTAGCTATTAAAAATAGAAATAAAGTTCTTGAATCAATGTATGTTGATGGATATATTTCTCTTGCAATTAAGAATAAGGCTATTAAAGAAAAAATAAAATTAAATTATCAAACAGCTGATAATTTTTTAGATGATAAATTACTAATAAAATTTATTCTTCAGGAAACAGATAAAAAAATTGGAAGTAAAAATGATTATAAATTTTTAAGAATTAAATCTTCTATCAATAAAGATTGGCAAGAAAAAGGTCAAAAAATATCAAGATATGCAGGGCCTAAAGAACTTGAATTTGGTCTGTTATCTATCGAATCAAACACAGGACTAATCAGGACAATGATAACTAGCAAAAATCCATCAATTAATGAATACAATAGAGTGATTTCATCTGTAAGACCTTTAGGTTCTACTTTTAAAATAATCCCTTATGCTGCTGCATTAATAGAAGGAATAAAATTAAGCGATAAATTTGAAGACTTACCAATATGCTGGGAAAGTTATTGCCCAAAAAATTTTTCAGAAGAATATAAAGGTTCAATATCTTTGATTGAATCATTTAAAAGTTCATCAAATATCATTCCAATATCAATAACAAAAAAAATCGGCTTAAAAAATATTATTAATTTAGCGAATTCATTTGGACTAGGTTACGAGCAAGAGTTTGAGGAATTCCCATCATTAGCTATTGGCGCCTATGGAGATAATCTTTTAAACATCACAAATGCATATTCTGCAATTAACAATAATGGAGAGATTCAAAGCCCTGAAATCATAGAAAAAATAGAATCATTTGAAAAACAACCTATTTGGGAAAATAAATCTATTTCCAAGAAAATATTAGATTTAAAAATAAACAAGAAAATAAATAAACTTCTTGAGAAATCTGTAAAAGAAGGCACCTCAAAAGCAGCCTCTATAAAAGGAAAGAAAATTTATGGGAAAACAGGAACATCTGATGGAAATAAAGATCTCTGGTTTATTGGTTCCATTGATAACCTTACAACAGGGATCTGGATAGGTTACGACGATAATAAAGAATCTGAATTATCTAGTGGGAATGCAGCTTATTTATGGAAGAAGTTCATATCTGAAATTTATAAAATTCCAATTAAGAAATAAATTATATTTTTAAGAATTATAAGAAATTATTGCGGAATAAAATCCATCACCAGGATAATCCAAGCTAGGTAAAATTTGCTTTTGGCTAACCAATTTTAAAGTTTTGTTTTTTTCAATAAATCTTTCAATTAATAGATTATTTTCATCGGGACAAATAGTACAAGTTGAATAAACTAAAGTGCCATCTTTTTTCAAAAGAGGGAAAATGCTCTCCAAAAGTTTTTCCTGTAATAAAGTTAAAGATTTTATTTTTTCTTTACTTAAAGACCATCTAGAATCTGGATTCCTGGAAAGAGTTCCAATTCCTGAACATGGAGCATCTAATAAAATCTTATCAAAATAAGATATGAACTTAGGATTTAATTCAATCAAACTTGTAGCATCAGCCTTAAGGGTTTTAACAGATTTCAAATTTAACCTTTCTATATTTGATTGCAGTATTTTCAATCTTTTTGCTGATCTATCTACGGCAATGATTTCAGCACTATCATTTGTTAATTCTGCAAGGTGGGTAGACTTACTTCCTGGAGCTGCACAAGCATCTAAAATCTTTTCACCTTCTTTTGGATTTAAGAGAGGTGCTATCCACTGAGAAGATCTATCTTGAATTGTCCAAAGTCCATCAGTATATCCTGGTAAATTTTTTATAGATCTTGGATTAGATTTTAAAGTAATTCCATTATGTAAATCATTAATAATTTCAGCATCAATTTTATTTTCATGAAGTACTTTCAAAAAGTTATCTAAATTAGTTTTTAATTGGTTAATTCTCAAATCAATTGATGGTTTTTTATTAAATGCCTTAATGATATTTTCACCCTCGCTATTGCCGAACCATTTATAAAGATCCTTAACAAGCCATAATGGAAATGATTCAAGATATGAAATTCTTTCTTTTCTATCAGAAGATAATTCCGGAAAGATTTTTTGTTCTAATTTTCTTGATGCATTTCTCAATATCGCATTTACAGTTCCCGCTAAGCCATTTAAATCTGTTTTTTTTGCTACTTCTACAGTGGTAGAAATAGCCGCAGGAAATGGGATTTTATCCATTTTCAATAGTTGATACAAACCTATATGTAGAAGCCATCTTAACTTTGGAGGCTGCTTTTTATGAGTAATTTTTGATGTATGATCCGTCCAAAGATCAAGAAATTTTCTATACCTAATGCATCCAAAAGATAATTCCGTAATAAAAGCTATATCAAGAGGATTAAATTGATAATTTTTCAAAACCTTTTCAAGAGCATGATCAGAAAAATCACCAGAACTAACTTTTAATAAAATTTCCCAGGCTGCCTTTCTTTGTAAATATCCTATGCTCAAAATATAATTAATTTTTTAAAGATAACTTTAATATACAAAAAATTCAAAAATTTAAACTACTTTTTCAATTGCAGAATTAAACCAAATAAAACCTAAGATAGAAATAAGTGAAAGATTAAAACCTAAAAAAAGAAAGATATTTAAAGAATGAATTCTTTCACGAAATATTTTCTTCTCTTTTTGATACTTCATTATTAAAATAAAAACTTATTCAGGCTTGCAAACGGCAACCAATATTGATAGATCCTGCATCAAGCATTCTGCCTAATTTAATTGCTATGGATTCCTCCAACCTAGTGAAATTAGATTGATGGGTAGTTATCCATTCTAATTCAGAAAAAGTGATAATTCCGGTCGAATTACTTTTTAAAAAAAGTGTTCCAATTTCCATTAGATAAATCTAATTTTTTTTAAGTTAACATCCTTACTTAAAATTCCTACATAACATAATATTCTTTTAATTTTTCAAAGACAACTATAGGTTATTACTCTTAATTTATTTAATATCTTTTAAAAATTTATCGGCCGTTTTTAAGTGATTATTTAATTTTTCCTCTGACATTTTATCGAGATTTCTCGTTAACATTGCCAGACGATATTGCTTTCTAAAAAAGCTTTCATTATCTTTAATAAATTTCCAAAATAAGCCATCCCATATTTCACACCATGGGCCACTTTTAAAATTAGACATTTTTTTTACATAATTAGAGCTTGATATATATGGCTTTGTTGAAAAGATACCACCATCACTAAACTGACTCATTCCGTAAACATTTGGGACCATAACCCAATCATAGGAATCGATAAACATTTCCATAAACCATTTATAAACTTGGTTGGGGTGAATTCTACAAAGAAGCATAAAGTTGCCAACAATCATTAGCCGCTCAATATGATGACAATAACCAAATTTAATAATATTTTTTATAACTACGTCTACTGGTTCAATTCCTGTATTTCCTTGATAAAAAGATTTTGGAATTGGCTTATCTTCAAACTTCCAAAAATTACTATTTCGCATCTTTGTTCCGTACTTTTTATAGACGAGGCTAATAAATTCTCTCCATCCAATAATTTGACGAATAAAACCCTCTAAAGAGTTAAAAGGAACTTTATTATTTTTTGCAAAAAGTAATGCTTTATTTACTACTGCATCTGGGGTTAATAAACCGCTATTTAAAAGAGGAGAAAGTAAACTATGCCATAAAAAAGAATTTTCTTTAGAAATAGCATCCTCATAATCTCCAAATAAGAAAAATCTATATTTAAAAAAATTATTTAACCATTCATCTGCCTCTTCAAAATTAGTTGGATATAAAAAGTTATTACTTTCTCCAATAAACTCAATATCAAAATTAGCTAATGACCTTTCTGCATTAACTACAAATTTATTTTTTTGTAATTTAGGTATATCGGGTATATTTATTTTTTTTGGTAATTTTTTTCTGTTCATTTCATCGAAACTCCATTTACCACCTTCAGGTGTATCATCAGGATTAACTAATATCTTTTGGCTCTTTCTTTGATTCTCATAAAATCTACCCATAAGAGGTTTTTTTTCATTTGATGCAAATAAATCTTTTAAATCTCCACTGCTCATAAACATAGGAGAAGGCAAAATATTTAAAGCTAAATTATTACTTTCAACAAAATTATTAATCCTCTTCATTATTAAAAAATCATGAGGGTCAATGAGATTTATTTTCTGATATTTATTTTTAATAAACTCAGATAAGTAATCAACTGTAGAAACGTTATTCTTGTTTTCAATATATAAAACTTTAAAGCCAGATATTTCTAAATAATTTTTATAAGCGAGCATAGATGCTCTATGAAAAACTAACTTATTTTTATGGTTAATTAATTTATGAAATTTATCATTTCCAAAAAATAATGAGTCTTCCAAAATCAAAACTTCACAATTTATTTTTAAGATTGGGCTTTCTCTAAAAAGTTGATTCGGGAAAATAATTGATACTTGTTTCATCTTTGCGACTTCCTGTTACTGCATCTTTTTGAACAGTAGATAACATCATCCCAACAGTTTTTCCATTTTTTACGCCACTCAAACGGCCTATTGCAAACAGGACAGGTTTTAGTAGAAATATTTTTCAAATTTATAATTTTCTTTTATGAGTAGATTTAAATCTAGTTGAATCTTTAAGGGCCATATGTTTAGTATTTCTTCCCGAGACTCTTTTTCTCCAGACTTTGAAAGATTTGGGTTTAAGATTTTGACGCATAATTTTTATCGCATCTTCCTCTTTTAAACCAAATTGATACTCGATAGCTTCAAAGGGTGTTCTATCTTCCCAACACATTTCTATTATTCTATCTATATCGATACTTTCCATATTTATTGTTCACATTGTGAGGTACAAAGTTTTTCAATATCGGATCTACCTGTAATTTGAAGTCTATATTTTGCCCAATATCTGTAAACTAATCTCAATAATGGAGATAAGAGCTTAATCTTTAAGGGATAATAAACCCAACCTAAACCAACTAATTCATAAGAATATGCAAGAACATCTAGTCCCCTAATAATTTCACCATTTTCAATAATCCCATGCAGGTTTGACATAGCTTCTGAATATGAGATGTCATTAAAAAGACTTTGATCATAATCCTTACTATTAATATCTATAAATGCAATTTGATTTAAGGTATCTCTTTTTTTAAGAAAATTTGTTTCTCTCAAACAAAGCGGACAACCACCATCGAATAAAAAAGTTAATTTATTTTTCATATTTTTATTTAAAATATAGAAATTAAATAACTTTTTTGTGGAAAAAAAATTTTTTTTTAGAGTACAAGCTTTATAAAGCCTTAATAATTGCCAGTCCTAATTTAGTGAAATTATATTATCTTATTAATTAATAAGCCATTGATTAAGGGATACATCAATGGTTTAAAACTATTTTGATCAGTCATCTAGAAGATGAACCCCTTCCCCTACGTCAGGAGTAAATCTACAATATTTTTCAAAAATAAGTCCAACACCTCTCATTTTTTCTCCTAATTCATCGTTAAATTTATCCCATTCTTCCGATTCACGATCAGGTAAATCCCACCCTTGTTTTTCTACCATACTTGTTATTACTGTATAGTCCCATTCTATGTATGCCATTGAGTTAATTTAAACTACCAAAATATTATAAACCAAGAGATTTAATAGGTAATCAATATTTTTTGAATATAATTTAAAAGTGTGAAAAAATTATAAATGTCAATTTTGCCAAGAAGATTTGAACGAATCAAAAGTGTTTTAAATTGCAGAATGAAAAACTTGACTGTTCTAGTTGAGGATGTCAATAAACCACATAATTTATCTGCGATATTAAGGACATGTGATGCAGCAGGAGTTTTCGAAGCAAATTTTATTAGCAAAACAAATGCCGTTAAGACTTTTAATAGTACTGCTCAAGGAAGTCAAAAATGGGTAAAACTGAATAATCATGAAAACACTATCACGGCAATATCTGATTTAAAGAATAAGGATTTTAAATTATATGGAACGACTCTTAATAGTGAATCTGTAGATTATAGAAATTTTGATTATTCTCAAAATACATGTTTTGTTTTAGGAGCAGAAAAATGGGGACTAAGTAATGAACTTATATCAATGGTTGATCAATCAATTTTTATACCTATGAGAGGCATGGTTCAATCTCTGAATGTTTCAGTTGCTGCTTCTATATTATTATTTGAAGCTGTTCGCCAAAGAAAAAATAAAGGTATATTGCCCGCTAATGGAGAAGGGTTAAATATGGATGAATATCAAAAAACACTTTTTGAATGGTGTTACCCAGAATTAGCTGCGGTGTATAAAAAATCAGCTAAAGAATATCCAAAGTTGAATGATCAAGGAGAACTTGAACCTATTACAGATAACTAAATCTATTCAGAATTTTGACTATCAAAAATTTCTTCAAGGTCCTCTCCTATAAAAGAAAGACCTAAAACTAAAAAAAACATTGCCAAACCTGGGAACAAAGCCGTCCACCAGATACCTGTAGGTAAAGCGGCAAGAGCCAGATTTAAATCACTTCCCCACTCTGGGACATCTGCAGGAACGCCAAGGCCTAAAAATCCTAAACTTCCTAATACCAAAACAGCATCTGCAGCATTTAGGGTAAGCAGAATAGGCAATGGTGTTATTACATTTGGGAGAATATATTTAAAAATAATTTTTTTAACATCAGCTCCTGCAACTTGAGCTGCCTCCACATAAGTTTCGGATTTAACCAATATTGTCTGATTTCTGATTAATCTAAAATATTGAGGAGAGTAAACAATACACAATGCCAAAGCAGCGTTAAGGATACCTTTACCCAATACAAAAGCCACAACAACTGAAAGCAAAATAACAGGTATTGAAAAAATAGTATCCATTATTAGTGATAAGCATTTATCAAAAAAACCACCAAAATATCCACTTAATAATCCCAACGGCAAACCCAAACTTAATGAAAAAAGAATAGCTAAGAATACAACTTCTATCGCTAATGATGATCCTTGCAAAGTTCTTAAGCAAACATCTCTTCCTAATCTATCTGTGCCACAAAGATGATTAAGAGAAGGAGGGGCAAAGATATCATTGCTTAACATTGAAAATGAATAGCCAAAAAAATTATTGGCCTCTAAAAATTTCATTATTAAAACAACAAGAAGATAAAAAAGTACAATGAAAAATCCAGATTTTCTGATATTTGCGCCTACACGATTAAATGAGTTAATATCCAAAATCTTTTTTTAAAGATATAAATGAAATATACCCAATTCTTTTAAAAATAAATAGCTACAAATTTTAAATTAAAAGAAATTACTGGTTTAATTTCAAGACTGCCATAAAAGCTTCTTGAGGGACTTCAACTTTACCCATTGCCTTCATCCTCTTTTTACCTTTGGCTTGTTTCTTTAAAAGTTTCTTTTTCCTAGAAATATCCCCTCCATAACATTTAGATAAAACATCTTTTCGCAAAGCACTTATGCTTTCACTTGCAATAATCCTGCTGCCGATTGATGCTTGAATAGGTATTTTAAATTGTTGTTTTGGAATAAGTTCTTTTAATTTCTCAACTAAACTTCTACCAATTCCATAAGCCTTTTCTTTATGAACAATAGAAGTTAATGGATCTGCTCTTTCTGAATTTATTAGAACATCTAATCTAACAAGGTCATTTTTTCTGTAGCCAATCAAATGATATTCCATTGATGCATAACCTTGGGTTCTACTTTTCATTTGATCAAAGAAATCTGTAACAACTTCTGCTAATGGAATTTCATAAATCAAGGTAACTCGATCTGTTGTTATGTATTTCATATCTATAAATACTCCCCTTCTTTCCTGACATAAACCCATTAATGTTCCATTAAATTCATTGGGAGCATAAATTTCCATTTTCACATAAGGCTCTTCTATTGATTCTCTAAGTTGTGGATCAGGAATTGTAGAAGGATTATCAATAAAGATATGCTCCTGCTGATTTAAATTGACTTTATAAATAACTGATGGTGCCGTTACGATTAGATCCAAGTCATATTCTCTTTCTAATCTTTCTTGAACAATCTCCATATGAAGAAGTCCTAGGAATCCGCACCTAAATCCGAAGCCCATTGCGCTACTGGTTTCAGGCTCATATTTTAAAGCTGCATCAGATAATTGTAATTTTTCTAGTGATACTCTTAAATCTGGGAATTGATCAGCATCAGTCGGGAATAATCCACAAAAAACCATAGGATTTGCTGTCTTATATCCAGGCAAAGGATCATTGGCAGGTGAATTTAAAAGAGTAATCGTATCTCCCACTCTCGCATCAGCAACTGATTTTATAGAAGCAGACAAATAACCAACTTCTCCTGCATGTAATTCATCAACTTGCTGCTGATCAGGCGCCATTATTCCTATCTCATCTAGTTCATAATTTTTCTTACTTGCCATTAATAATATTTTTTCTCTCTTATTTAGAGAGCCAGATATCACCCTAAAATAAACAATCACCCCCCTGTACGGATCATAATAAGAATCAAAAATCAGTGCCTTTGTAGGTAGTTTGATTTCATCTTGAGGAGGAGGTACTCTTCTTACGATTGCTTCCAAAATATCTTTAATACCAACTCCAGTTTTTGCTGAACAATTTATTGCATTAGATGTATCAAGCCCAATAATTTCCTCTATTTCTTGTTTTATTTTTTCAGCATCAGCCCCTGGTAAATCAACTTTATTCAAAACAGGAATTATTTCAAGATTATTTTCTAAGGCAAGATAAACATTAGCTAAGGTTTGAGCTTCTACTCCTTGACTTGCATCAACAACAAGTAAGGCGCCTTCACAAGCTTGAAGAGATCTACTAACCTCATAAGAGAAATCAACATGCCCTGGAGTATCTATTAAGTTCAAAACATATTCTTGGGAATCGTCAGCTTTGTATTTCATCCTAGCGGCTTGTAACTTGATAGTAATTCCTCTCTCTCTTTCAAGATCCATACTGTCCAAAAATTGTTCTTGCATATCCCTTTGCTGCACAGTACCAGTATCTTGAAGCAACCTATCTGCAAGGGTAGACTTACCATGGTCAATATGAGCGATTATGCAGAAATTTCTAATTTTTGAAACCGATATATCAGTCATATAGAAAGAAAAATTCTCCTCTTATTACATCTTGATTAATACTAGCTAATTAGAATTATGGATGGAAACCAAAAATGGAATTATTTCTTTTTTTAATTTCTTTTATGAAGGTACTGCAATTTTCAGAGACTGTTAGTTCTGGATAAATTAAGTCATTTATTTTTTTCTGAAGATTATGCTTATCGTTTAAAAATAAAACAGATTTTTCTAGAACCTCTACCATAATTGAAACCGCAGTGCTTGCTCCTGGAGAGGCTCCCAACAAAGCAGATAATGATCCATCAGATGAATTTACAATCTCAGTTCCAAATTTCAAAGAACCTCCACCTTCAGTTTTTTTAATTATTTGGACTCTTTGACCAGCATTCTTTAAATACCAATCAGAAGGATTAGCTGATGGCATCATATTCTTTAAATTCTCAACTCTTGAGTTATGGTTCTTTAATGATTGTGATATTAGGTAATTAATTAAATCGTTGTTCTTGAAACCAACGTCTAACATAGAAAAAATATTATTCTTTTTAATTGAACTAAATAAGTCAAAGTATGAACTTTGTTTTAGAAATTTCGTTGTAAATCCAGCAAAAGGTCCATATAAAAGAAGTTTTTTATTATCAATCCATCTGGTGTCTAGATGAGGCACAGACATTGGTGGCGATCCAATATCAGCTTTACCATAAACTTTTGAGTTATGTTGTTCTGTTAGATCTTTTTTCTCGCAAATAAGCCATTTCCCACTAACAGGAAATCCACCATAACTTTTTGCTTCTGGAATTTTTGATTTTTGTAAATAATTAATTGTTTTTCCACCAGCACCAAGAAAAACATAGCCAGTTCTAATTGAAGTTTTTCCACCTTCAGAATTGATTTCTAGTTCCCATTTTGTTTTATCAATTTTCTTTAAATCTACTAATTCTGTTTTGTATCTAATTTCAACATTTTTGTTAAAGGAAACTAATGACAAATACTCATTAGTTAAAGCCTCAAAATTAATATCAGTTCCTCTATCTATTCTGGTAGCAGCAATTTGAGTAGATGGATTTCTATCTTTTGTTATTAGAGGAGCCCATGATGAAATTTCATCAAAAGATGTAGAAAATTCCATATCGATAAATTCAGGATTTTCGGTCATTTTCTGAAATCTTTTTTTTAAAAAAGAAATATTATCCTGACCAGACACAAAGCTAATATGAGGAATAAATTTTAGAAACTTCTTAATATCAATTTTCCCTGCTTCATACAATGAGGCCCATAAAGACATGGATGTTTCAAAAGAACGATTTATTGAGAGCGCTTTATCTATTTTTAGATTTCCTTTTTCATCTAAAGGGGTATAGTTTAATTCGCAATTAGCAGCATGTCCTGTACCTGCATTATTAAAGGCGCCAGTACTTTCACTTCCTGGAGCATTTAATTTTTCTATAATAAGAAATTTTATATCTGGTAAAACTTCTGAAATTAGGAGGGCTAAAGTACTGCTCATTATCCCTGCTCCTACTAAGACTGCATCAAAGTAGCTATTGTCATTAGTGGGATTTTTAGATGAAGTCACAACAGAAAATTATCTTTTTTGCAATTAATCAGATTTCTTTCTAGGCTTATTATAAAGTTATTCCAAAATTATGAGTACTGAAACACTCTCGCTGACAAACGAAAATGTAGAAAAAGTCCTTGACGAGCTAAGACCTTTTTTAATTTCTGATGGAGGTAATGTAGAGATTGCAGAAATAGATGGTCCAATTGTCAAAGTAAGACTTCAAGGAGCATGTGGTAGTTGCCCAAGTAGCACTATGACTCTCAAAATGGGTATTGAAAGAAAGTTAAAGGAAATGATTCCTGAAATAAGTGAAGTTGTCCAGGTTTTATAAAATTTTTAAAGATATATATTATTTAGTTCTTAATTCCTTCAACAAAGATGATTCCATATCAAGGCAATCAGTTGGGAGTCCTTGACCAATAGCGATTAAAAGAGGTGCAAGAATTCCTAAAGTAAAAACTAAATTTGATTGGCTTACATCATATTTACTCAAAGTAAAAGTTATCAAATATATAATTGAAAAATATGCATGTAGTGAAAAAAATTCTTTTGGCTTTAGAACTGGCCACCTTAAAGTATTTCCCAAGAAATATAAAAAACCTGTCATAAATAAATAATTAAAAGAAGATTAAACCAAATATAAACATAATCCTTTTTAGAGACTATTTATAAAAAAATTTACCTTAGATAATAATTAAAAAAACATTAAATCTTCGTTTCTATTTGTAAAAGCTAGACATCCGTAAAAAAATAGGCTTATAATGATTTGGTAGCAATTGCTACTTTTTCGTTCACCCTCATTTGAGGGCGCAGTTCGAGTCATACCATGGAACGGGGGATGGCCGTTTTGTCACATCGAAACATGACTACTTTAACTTACAGAGGTAAAAACTACGTTCAAAACAAAGAAGCTGCTAAAAAGCAACTTGTTGAACTTACCTACAGAAGAAACGTATACACCAATAGAATGGATGACGCTTCTTCAAGTAATGAAAAAGCAGAATTAAATTACAGAGGTGTTAATTACACTAAATAATTTAATTAAACAAATTAAAAGCCCCTTTTTCAGGGGCTTTTTTTTTTGGCTATATTTATTAAGAGTTCTTTTAAAAATATGTCTGAAAGTTGCTGTAATACAAACACATCGAATAAAGCACCTAATCAATTCGATCATAAAGATGCGATTCAAGAAAGATATGGCTCAGCCGCAATAGAAAAAGAAAGTTGTCTTTGTACACCAGTTGGGTTTAATCCCGTTTTACTTGAAGCAATTCCTCAAGAGGTTATAGAAAGAGATTATGGGTGTGGTGATCCAACAAAATATGTTCAAAAAAATGATATAGTTTTAGATCTTGGAAGTGGTAGCGGCAAAAATGCTTTTATTTGTGCCCAAATTGTTGGGAAAGAAGGGAAAGTTATTGGAGTTGATCAGAATCCTGACATGCTTTCTTTATCTAGATCAGCCTCTAAAAAAGTTACAAAAAATATAGGTTTCAACAATACAGAATTTCTAGAAGGTTCAATTGAAAAACTTGATGAATTAGATAAAGATTTAAATCCATTAATCGCAGATAAATCAGTAGATATTATCTTAAGTAATTGCGTTTTAAACTTGGTAAGTCCAGAATCTAGAAATAATCTTTTAAATAATATAAAAAGAGTTTTAAACGATAATGGAAGAATTGCTATTAGCGATATCGTCTCTAACAAAAAAGTGCCTTTAAGATTGCAAAATGATCATGATCTATGGACAGGATGTATTAGTGGAGCATGGTATGAGCCAGAATTTATAAGTGATTTTAAAGAACTAGGATTTAAAAATTTAGAATTTGCAGAAAGGAGTGCTGAACCTTGGAAAGTAATTGAGGATATTGAATTTAGAACAGTAACTTTAGTAGGCAATATTTAAAAAATTCAAGAGTTGAAAATATAATATAAATTTCCATGAGAAATAATCTAAGAGATCAAATACCAGCATTAAAAAATAAGTATTATTTCAACTATGGTGGTCAAGGACCATTACCAAAATCTTCTCTAGAAGCAATAGTTAAAACTTGGGAAATTATCCAAGATTTAGGACCATTTACCAATAATATGTGGCCTTTTATTTACAAAGAAATATTGACCACAAAAAGAATCATTGCGCAAAAATTAGGAGTCAATTCAAAGAATGTAGCTTTTACCGAAAATATCTCTTCCGGTATGATTTTGCCCTTTTGGGGAATAAAAGTAGAAGAGGGAGAAGAGTTGTTAATTAGTGACTGTGAACATCCTGGAGTAGTGGCTGCAAGTCGAGAATTTTGCAGGAGAAATAAATTAATATTCAAAATTTTGCCAATCCAAAAAATTAAAAATCTAAACGACAAAAATATAATTTTAGAGATTTTGAAAAATCTAAATAGTAAGACTAAAATCCTAATTATTTCTCATATTTTATGGAACTTTGGATATAAAATTCCGTTAAAAAAAATTTCTATCGAATTAAAAATTAATCGAGAAGATTCTTATTTACTTGTTGATGGTGCTCAAACCTTTGGGCATATAAATATTGAAAAAGAAGTTTTTTATTCTGATTTATATTCAATAACTTCTCATAAATGGGCATGTGGTCCAGAAGGACTTGGAGCCATTTATGTCTCAGATAAATTTATTCATGAAACAGATCCAACAATAATTGGTTGGAAATCATTAAAAAAAGAACAAGGCATTTATGAGCCTTCAGATAATCCTTTTCATGATGATGCAAGGAAATTTGAAATAGCTACCTCTTGTATTCCTTTACTTGCTGGGCTGCGTAATTCTTTAGATCTTTTGGATAAAGACTGCAATGAAAAAGAAAAGAGAAAAAATATCAAAAAATTAAGTGGAAAGCTTTGGGATCAATTAAATCAATTTAACGGAGTTGAATTAGTTTTAGAAAAAAAATATTTAAATGGGATTGTTAGTTTTAATATCGAAAATATTAAAGATAAGTATAAATTTGTGAAGAAACTTGGAGAAAAGAAAATTTGGATTAGAGTTTTAGAAGATCCAAAATGGTTTAGAGCATGCGTACATCAAATGACTACAGAAGCTGAGATTGATTTACTTTCTGAGGAAATTAAAAAAATTATAAATTAAATAATTAGAAATTTTTTTGATAAGGGCACTTGCATTTTAAGAAAATAAAGAGAATATCAAGAAAATGATAATTCAAATGGAATCAATTAAAACCTCCCAAGAGAATTATTAAGAAACAGCTAAAAAATGTTAATAAAGCAATTATTGAAATTGCAGAAATGAAACTTAAAAATATTGAAGAAAAAGAAGAAAAATTAGATGCGCTTTTTTTTAAAAAAGAATCAAATATTGAGGAAGGCCGAGAAGTTAGAAATTAAATAACTAAATAATTTAAGAAAAAGTTATCTTTAAATAATAAATTTATTTTTTTCTTAATAACTTTTTAACTCAATAATCTTAGGATTTGTATATCTTCATTATTTTATGCCTTGAATATTGAAGACAATCATATAAAAAAAATAAATGATTATAAAAAATTCATCTTCTACCAAAAGATCAAATCAAGCAAAAGACAAGGAGCAAATCAAATATTCCTATAAAGAAAGTTTTAAAAGAGAAAATAAATCTCTTTTGAATGATTCGGAATTATTCAAAAATTATAATGATTCTCTCAAATCACCTCAATCAAGGAGACTATACAAAATATCAGAAAGTGAATTTCATAGAGACATAATTTAGGTCAACCTTTTTTTCTAATATTTTTTAAATTCTTTCTATGACAATTTCTATTGAAAAGATTAAGTATTATTGCTAACAAGGTATAAAAACTTTTAAAAATATGGGGATAAATACTTTCTTACTTATCTTATTAGTCATTGCAAATTTTACAAATTTATATCTGACACATTTCAAAAAAAAGAAAAAGTAAAAGTTCCTTTAATGCTTTATTTAGTAAATATTTCTAAGTCTTCCAAAATATTATTTATAAAATAACATTTTCTTCAAGTTTTTTCTTTTTAAGCAACAGAATCCCAATAATCTGTATCAATCAGCCTTATTTAATATAAAGAAAGATTTATTTTACCAAGGTATCTCTGAGCTGTCCCATGCAATAAATTTTCCACTAGATACTGGAGTTTGATTTTTAATAATATTGATCAAGAATTGGGAGGATTTTTCTTTACTAAATAATTTATGTTCTGGAACAAATTTATGAAAAGGTCTAGATAAATCAGTATCTACTGTCCCTGGATGAAGCAATGTAATAGTAGCCTTTGGGAAACGTCTAGCCCATTCAATACTTAAAGATTTAAAAAACTGATTTTGGGCAGATTTTGCAGCTCTATATGAATACCAACCTCCAGTTTGATTATCTCCAATACTGCCCACTCTTGCACTTATACTTGCAAAATTAAAATCAAAATCTTTTGGTATAAATTCTTCAATAGTTTTAGCTAATAAAATAGGAGAAAAGGCATTTATTGAAAAACTTTCCACCATATTTTTTTTATCAAGATGTTGTAATCTTTTTTCTGGTTGAAGAGAATCACTATGAAGTCTACCTGTAGCATTAACAACTAGCCTTAATTTTGAAGGATGATTTGATATTTTATTTTTCAACTGCAAAAGGGATTGAGAATCCTCTATATCTAATTCCCAAAAAGAATTAAATTCACTATTTCTTCCACACAACACAACATCTAAATCTTTTTCACTTTCATTCAGATCTTTAGCTAATTGTGTTCCAATTCCACCTGCGCCTACAACTAAGGCTAAGCCTTTCATTTTATTAAAAATAACTTCATTTATTCTAAGAAACTATTTTTGTGATTTGCGGAAGATCTTTCTTATTTGATTAGCAAATTTTATTGAGATTTATTTTTTCTTTTAATAATTTATAAGCTATTTTTCTATCATCAAAATTAATAACTTTATCATTGAGAATTTGGTAGTCTTCATGACCTTTTCCTGCAATTAAAACAATATCTTCTTTGTTGGCAAATTTAATAGATTCATTTATTGCTTTAAATCTATCAATCTCAATTGTTATTTTTTCTCTTTTTTTAATACCCATCAAAATATCATTTACTATTTTTTGGGGTTCTTCTGATCTTGGATTATCTGAAGTTATAAAAAGTTGATCAGAAAACTCTTCAGCTATTGATCCCATTAAAGGCCTTTTGGTGCGGTCTCGATCTCCGCCACAGCCAAAAACAGTTATGAGTTTCCCTTCACAAAGTTTTTTAATTGATTGCAAAACTTTTTTTAATCCATCAGGAGTGTGAGCATAATCAACAATTACTGTTGGAAGTGATCTTAAAACGAAATCATTATCAATTTGTATTTTCTCCATTCTCCCAGGAGCACCAGGGAAAGATTGTATTAACTTTGATAGATCTTTTAAAGAAAAATTAAGTTTATACAAAATTGTTATTGCTTGAATCGCATTCATTAAATTAAATTCACCAACAAGTGGAACAAAAAGTTGAATTTTTTCCCTAGGTGTATGAAAAATACAGGTGGAACCACTTTCAGTAAATTTTTTATCTGTCACGAAAAAAAAATCATCATTTTCAAATTCACTTTCAGCAAACTTTGTAGAGACTAATGAAGATCTTTTTTCAAGATCAGTTGATAATTTAGATATCCAATGATCATCATGATTTAATACACAAATTCCATCTTTTTCTTTTAAGTAAGGTGGGAAAAATAATTTTCTTTTTGTTTGAAAATATGATTCCATATCTGAGTGATAATCAAGATGATCTTGAGTTAAATTAGTAAAAATAGCCGCCTCGAATTCGCATCCTGATATCCTGCTTTGAGCAATAGAATGAGAACTTACCTCTAATATCGCGAATTCAGATTCTGCCTCAACAGCAGCATTTAATTTCTTTTGAAGTTTATCGGCGAAATCAGTTGTATGAGAAGCTACTTCTGAGAAGCCAGGCCATCTATTGAGCAAGGTCCCAAATAATGCAGTCTTTTTGCCTAATTTTTTTAAAAGATATTCCAATAAAAAAGTAATTGTTGTTTTTCCATTTGTACCGGTAACACCAATAAGTTTAAGTTTCCTTGAGGGCCTATTCCAAAACTCAGCTACTATTTGACCAAACAAATAATCTAAATTATCCTCTATAACCAAAATCCTTTCTCGATCAATAGATCCAATTTTCTCTTTTGCAGCAGACCCAATAATGGCAGCCTCCGCGCCATTTTCAATTGCCTCAATACAAAATTTTCCTCCATCAACATTTAAACCAGGTATACCTAAAAATAAAGTTCCTTTTTGTACTTCTTTAGAGTTAAAAGAAATATTATTGATTTCATGATCGATTAAATCTAATGAAGGAATAATTCCTACCAAATCTAAAAGTTTATGTAATTTTATAGATCTCATATGAAAAATTATTTCTCCAGAATGGCACTAATATTTTTTTGAAACCAATTCATTAATTGATCATCTTTTAATCTTGGAGAAATGCGAGGCAATTCTATAATCTCCTCGGACCTAATTCCTTCAACAGCAATAACAGGTACTTCATAATCATATTTTTTATATTTATCTTTATATAAATCGACCCTATCAATATCAATTTCTTTAAGCTCCTCTAGATTAGGGAATAACTCATTAAGATTTATTTTTGCCAGTTTATTTTTTAATGAATCACAAAGGCAACATCCCTGCCTAACAAAAATAAATATTTTCATTCATTTAGTCAGGCACAGGGTCACATCCACAGGGAGTTAAAGGATGACATCTGCTTAATCTTCTTAAAGTTAACCACCCTCCCTTCCAAGGACCATGTCTAGTAATTGCCTCATATCCATAAGAGCTGCAACTTGGAATAAATCTGCATCTTGGTCCAAAAAAAGGAGAAAACCACTTTTGATAAAACGAAATCATAAAAAGAAGTATAGAAGTAATTGATTTATTAATAGTTTTGAACACTTTAATGATGTAAAATAATATTTCCAGTAGTAACTAGTTTAATTGAATTTAATCAATTATCCAATTTATTGCAAATTTCTATTTAATTTAAAATTATGTCAAGATACCGCGGCCCCAGATTAAGGGTTACGCGTCGCTTGGGAGAACTACCAGGTCTCACTAGGAAAGCTTCAAAGAAGTCTAATCCTCCAGGTCAGCACGGCCAAGCCCGTCGCAAGCGATCAGAATATGCAATTCGTCTAGAAGAAAAGCAGAAACTTAGGTTTAATTATGGAGTTTCTGAAAAACAATTAGTTCGTTATGTAAAAAAAGCTAGAGCTCAAGAAGGATCTACAGGAACTAACTTACTAAGACTTTTAGAAAACAGACTTGATAATGTTTGTTTTAGATTAGGTTTTGGAGGTACCATTCCAGGCTCAAGACAATTAGTAAATCATGGCCATGTAACCGTTAATGGAAAGGTTCTTGATATTGCTGGTTATCAATGCAAATCAGGCGATGTAATCGGAATTAAAGAAAACAAAGCAAGCAAAAAACTTGTAGAAGGTAATATAGAATTCCCTGGGTTAGCAAATGTCCCACCTCATCTTGATTTAGACAAACCTAAATTAACGGGGAAAATAAATGGAAAATGCGATAGAGAGTGGGTGGCTCTTGAAATAAACGAACTACTAGTTGTTGAATATTATTCAAGAAAAGTTTAATACTACTTTTCTTTGGATTATTAAATCTCTCATTAAAAAAATGAGAGATTTAATTTAATTCTTATTTTTAAAAATAATGGGAAATAAGGAAAATAATATAAAAAAACCAGGTTTTAAGACCTTATCTATTCACCATGGGGAAACATTTGCAGAAAAAACTGGATGCGTTATGCCTCCTATTTTTTCTACATCTACTTTCAAACATGGAAATAAAGATAATTTCGACTACACCAGATCAGGCAATCCAAACTTTAGAATTCTAGAAAGCATCCTTAAATCAATAGAAGATTCTAAATACTGTACAGTTTTCGGATCTGGAATTAGCGCGGTAACTGCAATTTCATCAACACTAAAATCAGGTGACAAGATACTCTGCGAGTCAAATCTCTATGGTTGTACAGTGAGGATGTTCGAAAAAGTTTTCAAGAAATTTGGACTAGAAGTTTTATACACAGATTTTACAAACGAAAATAATATCAAAAAAATTTCACACTTCGAGCCAACCCTGATATGGCTAGAAAGTCCAACCAATCCACTTTTGAAGGTACTTGATATTAAAGCGATTTGCGATGAAGCGAATAAACTAAAAATCCCAGTAGTTGTGGACAACACCTTTTCAACGGCACTTATTCAAAAACCATTGGACCTTGGTGCAACACTATCACTCGTAAGCACAACAAAATTCATTAATGGACATAGTGATGCACTTGGTGGGGCAGTACTGACAAATAATGAGGTATGGAATAGTAAGATGCTTTTCTCTCAAAAAGCTCTAGGGCTTCAACCATCTCCTTTTGATAGTTGGCTCATTACGAGAGGAGTAAAAACTCTTCCTTTAAGAATCGAACAACAAACGCAAAGTGCAAAATTAATTTCTGAAGAATTAGACAATCATAAAATAATTAGTAAAGTAATTTATCCTTTTAATCAAAAACATCCTCAATTTAATTTAGCAAAATCGCAAATGAGATCTGGAGGTTCGATGATCACCATAAAATTAAATTTAAATAAAGAGGATACTTTTAAATTTTGCAAATCTCTCAAATATTTCTCGCTAGCAGAAAGCCTTGGAGGAGTTGAAAGTTTAATTTGTCACCCAGCAACAATGACTCATGCTTCTGTTGATGATGAAACAAAAAATCTTTTAGGGATAGATGATGCTCTTGTCAGATTATCAATTGGATGTGAAGAAACCGATGATTTAATCTCAGACATATTATTCGCTTTAAAAAAATTCTGAAAATTGAGAGATTTACTTAAAAACCCTATATGGAAAAATTTAGAGTTGGGATATTCTATTCCTGATAGTATTCATGCTGTTTCTGTAGCATTACCAACTTGGAATGATGTAATAAATTACGAGGAAAAAAATCAAGAATGCATGAATTTATTGAAGTCCATTTACCCAAGATTCGGGTTAAACCCCATAGTGAAAAGATTATGTGAAAAAGTAAAAAAGGAAAATTACTACAGCAATAAAAGTATCTGGCCATATCCGAATGAAAGCATAGCTTTTAAAGCAAAAAAATATATTGATAGAAATACTTCTGAACAATTCTCATTCATAGAAAAAAGAGATAATTTAGCTTTCTTAATAACTGAAAAAGAAGGAAGTATTTATGCAAAATATTTTTGGCAGCATACTGGTCTTGGTATATCCTCAAGAGCTGCTGCTATAGAACTCGGTCTTGAAGATCGCCCACCAAAATCTTACGTTAATGAATGTTCTCAAAGAATAAAAAATAGAATTTCTAAATCTACAAAAATTAACTCTAATGATATTCACTTAACTTCATCTGGAATGTCTGCATTGCATACATCATTAGAAATCATATATAAATTATTTCCAGCTAAACCAACACTCCAAATTGGTTTTCCATATGTAGATGTACTTAAATTACCAATGAATATCTTTCATGGAGCAAAGTTAATTACAGAAGAAAATTGCGAGGATATTGAATTTGAAATCAAAAGCATAAATCCATCAGCATTAATTATTGAACTACCCAGTAATCCAATGCTCAAATGTGTAAACATTAAAAAAATTTCAAAAATAGCGGAAAAGTTAAATATTCCCTTAATTGTTGACGATACAATTGGTTCAAATTTAAATATAAATTCCCTAGAGCATGCAGATATAGTTTTTACTTCACTTACAAAAATTTTTTCAGGTAGTGGTGATATTCTTGCCGGATCATTAATACTAAATCCAAAAAGCAAATGGATTGATCAATTTAGAAATGCATTAAACGAGATTAATCTTCCAAAACTTTCCGATGGAGATACAGTTTATCTAGAGAAAGTTAGTAGAGATGTAAATCAAAGAGTTTTTGAACAAAATAAAGCATGTTTAAAATTAAAAAAAAGATTAGAGACCCATAGCGAGATTAAAAATATTTTCCATCCTGAAAATTGTCCAAATTTTAATTCTTTACTTACTTCTGATGGAGGATACGGCTGCTTATTATCATTTGAATTAAATGGAGGATTAAACAAAGCTAAGAAATTTTATGATTCTTTACAAGTATCTAAAGGACCTAGTTTAGGTACAAAATTTACTCTAGTTTGTCCTTATGTTTTACTAGCTCATTATGACGAGTTGGATTGGGCTGAAAGTTTTGGTATACCCTCGCACCTTATTAGAGTATCAGTTGGATTAGAAGACCAAGATCAATTATGGAAAAGCTTTTCTGAAGCACTAAATAATTTATAAATTCCTAGTATTTACCGTATAGAAATTTATATACTCTTTTTCTGAATTATAGTTAGTATTAATATATATTTTCTCAATATATAAATGGCAAAAATTTATGAGGACAATAGTTTTGCTATCGGAAACACTCCATTAGTAAAATTAAAATCAGTTACTAAAAACGCAAAAGCTACAGTACTTGCAAAAATTGAAGGTAGAAACCCTGCTTATAGTGTCAAATGTAGAATTGGCGCAAATATGATTTGGGATGCAGAGAAAAGTGGGAAACTTACAAAAGACAAAACTATTGTTGAGCCAACTTCTGGTAATACAGGAATTGCCCTAGCTTTTACTGCTTCAGCAAGAGGTTATAAGCTCATCCTTACAATGCCAGAATCCATGTCAATTGAAAGAAGAAGGGTTATGGCAGTTTTGGGGGCTGAAATTGTTTTAACAGAGGCATCAAAAGGTATGCCTGGAGCAATAGCTAAGGCTAAAGAAATTGCAGAAAGTAATCCATCTCAATATTTCATGCCAGGTCAATTTGATAATCCAGCAAACCCTGAAATTCATTTCAAAACTACTGGACCAGAAATCTGGGATGATTGCGATGGTGAAATTGATGTCCTAGTTGCAGGGGTTGGGACTGGCGGCACAATTACAGGGGTTTCAAGATACATTAAGCAAGAGAAGGGCAAGAATATTACTTCTGTAGCTGTAGAACCATCACACAGTCCTGTTATTACACAGACAATAAATGGAGAAGAGGTTAAATCCGGACCACATAAAATTCAAGGTATTGGAGCAGGATTTATTCCTAAGAATCTTGACTTATCAATTGTTGACAAGGTTGAACAAGTAACAAATGACGAATCAATAGAGATGGCTCTTAAGTTAGCTAAAGAGGAAGGTCTATTAGTAGGAATATCTTGTGGGGCTGCCGCTGCTGCTGCTGTTAGATTAGCTGAACAAGATGAATATGCTGGGAAGACAATTGTAGTTGTTCTACCTGATTTAGCAGAGAGGTATTTATCATCAATTATGTTTACTGAGGTTCCAAGCGGAATCATTCAAGAACCAGTCAAAGCCTAAATCTATTTTTTCTCCAGTAGTGAATCTGGTGAAATATACATCGCATCGCCATAAGAGAAGAATCTAAATTTTTCTTTTATGGCTTTCTTATACAAATCTAATAATCTTTCTCTACCAATCATTGCACTTACTAAAAGTAATAATGAACTTTTAGGAAGATGAAAATTAGTTAATAATCCATCAACTACCTTAAATTTATACCCTGGCTTAATTACTAAATCTACGTATTTATCTATGGGAATAAAGTCATTAATTTCGTGAGAATAACAACTTTCAAGAGCTCTTACGCTGGTTGTACCAATAGCAATTATTTTTCTATCTGTTTTCTTTATTCTTTTTATTTCCTCCACTACTTCCTTATTAACACTTACCCATTCTTTATGAAGTTTTAAGTTACTTAAATCTTCTTGATCAATTGGTTTGAACGTTCCATAACCCACGTGCAAAGTTATCGGTAAGATTTTTACTCCTTTTTTTTTTAGATTGGAAATAAGACTTTTGCTTAAGTGTAAACCAGCTGTTGGTGCAGCAACTGCGCCCGGATTAGTGGCATACTCAGTTTGATAACTTTTCTCATGAAAAGTTTCTTCTTCGGAATTTTTTATATAAGGAGGGAGAGGTATTTCCCCGTATTTATCAAGAAGTTCATTCATTGAATTGAGACAAGTTATATTTTCCGGAAATTTAATAAATCTCCCTCCAGTTTCTTCATCAACTCCGTCAACAATCAAATTAATATCTTTTGCTAAAGGAGATTTTAATTTTAATTTTCTATTTATTTTTAACTTTTTCGCTGGCTTTGCCAAACATAACCAAACACATTCATGGGATTTTTCTAAAACTAATAATTCAACTAACGTCTTATTTTCTAATTCAACCTTTAACCTAGCTTTCATAACTTTAGTATTATTTACAACTACAAGATCCCCTTCTCTAAATTCATCTAAAAGATTCTTGGTAAATTTATTAGTTAAGCAGTCTTCTTCTAAAACATTATTTCTAACTATCATCAATCTTGATTCATGCCTAATTGCAGAAGGTTTACTAGCAATTAATGAAGGATCAAGTAAATAATCATAAGCTTCAAGCTTATAATCTCTTTCTTCATTATTAATTTGAGAAATCAATTAAATTTAGGAGACAAGAGTCTCTGGCTCATCTTCAATTAGGGAAGCCAAGTCTTTTAAGAATGAAGCTCCATCAGCTCCATAGATCACTCTATGATCAGCTGTTAGATTTACTTGCATTATTTTTTTAACAGATATTGAACCATCACTATTAGCAACAACTGTTGGTTTAGATGATGCTATCGCTAAGATCGCACCGGTACCTGGAGGAAGAATTGCGTCAAATCTATCAACTCCAAACATCCCAAGGTTAGATAAAGTGAAGGTTCCTGTTGAGTATTCATCAGGTTCTAATTGTTTTGATCTTGATCTTTTTACGAGATCTTTCCATTCCCTAGACAATTCAAATAAATCAGTATTGCATGGTTCTTTTAAAACTGGAGTTATTAGTCCACCATCTTCCATCGCAACAGCTACAGCAATATTTATATTTTCTGGATAAGAAATTCCATTTTCTGAAAAACTTGAGTTAACTTGAGGATGTTTCTTTAGTGCCTTTGCAACTGCTTTAACTAGTAAAGCAGTCATAGTCACTCCGTTCTGTTTTACTTTTTTATAGAAATTATCTAATTTATCTGTGTTGATGGAGTAACCCACCCTAAAACATGGCACATCTAAACTAGATTCCATATTTTTATTTACCGCTTTTTGAAGAGTATTAAATTGAACTGTTTCTCCGGGATTACCAAAACTATTTCCTGAAGCTTCTGGTTTACTTTCAACTCCCAAATTTGCACCAGGGATACTTGCAGGAGAACCACCTTCGCCTATCCATGGTATAGAGACTGGTTGGCCATTAGCTTTTAAAATATCTTCTGCTTGAATTCTTCCATGAGGGCCTGATCCATGAACCTTTGCTAAATCAACACCCAATTGAGAGGCTAGTTTTTTAGCTCTTGGAGATGAAATCACCCTCGAAGAAACATTACTCCTAGCAGCATTTATTTGATCACTATTAAAAGATGGGGCTGCCTTTTCACTCATTAATACGACTTCTTTTTCTTGCTTTTCAACAATTTCACTTTGAACCACAGGTTTTTCTTCAGTTTTATTGCTTACCAATTCAAGTTGATCCGAACTAGAAACTTTGGGTTCATTTCCTTTATTTTGTTCTTGAACAGAAGCTATCTCATCCTCATTTTCTACAATAAGACCAATAGTCTCTCCTACTGGTGCAGTGCTGCCAGCAGGCATTAAAACAGCCGCAAGATATCCATCTTGAAAAGATTCAACATCCATATCTGCCTTGTCAGATTCAACAACCAAGACAGATTCACCTCTTTCAACTTTATCTCCTGGATTTTTCAACCATTCCACAATCTTGCCCTCCGTCATAGTAGAGCTCAAAGCAGGCATGAATATTTCGTGAGACATAAGAAAATTGTTATTGCATAAGTTTCAAGGGATTTCTACCAAACTTCCTAAAGTTTTTATGATTAAGAACCCTTTAAACCCTTGTCTTAATTATACGAAATCATGTTCACAGTGGGAACTCTTAAAACTAAAGAAAGTAATAATTTAGATCGATTAGAATTTAAAACTTTTCGAAATGAAGATTTACTTATCTCTATAAAAAATACTAAATCTTCTCTTTAATTATTTTCTATAGATTGAATAACTCCATCTTTTACAGTAATTGAGACTTGCATTTTTTCAATAAGATTGTCTCCCACAGTGACATCACAGAAACTATCCACTTGCCCTTGATCAACAATTTCGTCCATTTTTAATTCGCGAACTTGACTCTGTTGTTGAAGTAGATTTCTTTTTTGTTCTTCAATTTCATTTCGTTTTGCTGCAACTTGTTGTTGCACCTGACTAACCTGTTCTTGAACTCTTGGATCTAGAGGATTAACCGATTGGGATCTAATATTATTTACTATTTGCTGCCCCTCCTGCTCAAGTTGAGATAATTGCTGATCAATGTTTGAAATTGCTTTACTTAATTCTTTTTCAGCATCTTCCTTCCAAGTTGGTGTAACTACAGCTTTAATAGTTATTGAGCGCTTTATAGATATTGAGTTTTTTGTTTCCATAAAAAATTAAATTACCTTTTCAATATAGATAGAACAAATCAAATTTTCTTACTAAATTTGTTTTCATACATATTTTCTATTTGTAATGAATACTTTTTTTCTATTTCTTTTCTTTTTTGTTTAAGAGTTTGTGTTAACAACCCATTTTCTAGAGTAAAGGCATTAACAAAATAACAATCTAATATTTGTTCTTCTGATCTTGCTCCTAATCGACTTTTAAGCAAAATATTAATTTGTGATTTGAAAAATGTACCAATATTCTTATTAAGGTTTAATTTTGAAAGGTCTTCTTCCAAAAACTTGCTTTTAACCAATTCGACATTAGGGACTACAAGGGCTGTTAAACATTTTTTATCTTGTCCTACTAGTTGAATCTGATTAATAAATTCAGAACTAAGAATTTCAGTCTCTAACGGATTCGGTTCTATATTTTCACCACTTGATAGCACTATTGTATCCTTGGCTCTTCCTGTTATAAAGAGAGAACCATTTGGTATTAGAAAACCTAAATCACCTGTGTCAAACCAACCATCCTTGGATAAAACATCTTTTGTAGCTATTTCATTATTAAGATAACCTTTCATTACTTGCGGCCCCCTTACAAGAATTTTTCCGACTTCTCTGAACTCCAGAATCTTTTTTTTATCATCATTCACTATTTTGATTTCAGTAAATGCTAGAGGCTGACCAGATGATCCTCTAACATTTAATTCTCTTCTCCTACAAGTCAATACTGGACTAGTTTCTGTCAGTCCATATCCCACCAAAACATCTACACCTAAAGATTCAAAAAAAAGATCTACATGTTCTGGCAATGCACCTCCACCGTTAATGGGAAATTTCAGTTTTTCTCCGCATAGTTGTCTAAGAATATTCGGCCATAAAAAAATAGTAGACAATTTATGTAAAGGATATCGGCTAATAATGGAACCCAGTAAGGGGATTTTTGATTTAAAAGTTATTTGATTTATATCTATATTTCTTATCTTTCTAAGACTTCTTTTGAAAACCGAACTATTACTTATCAAAAACTTAATAAGTTTTTGCTTTTTGGAAGGCATTTTTTTCAAAGCCTGAAAAAAACCATCATGTATTGCTTCCCATAGTCTCGGCACAGTAGCCATGACAACAGGTTTTATTTGTGTAATATCATCTTTAAGAAATTTTGGGATTGTATAGTATTGAGAACAACCGCATGAAAAAAAGAAGTATTCAGCACTTCTCTCATAAGAATGCCAGATAGGCAAAACACTTAATACAGAGGTCCCTGGTTCTGGATCAGCGATATAGGCTAAATTGATTATTTGATGTAAAAAATTTGCATGAGTCAAAGGCACACCTTTAGGTTTTCCTGTCGTTCCAGAAGTGTAAAGAATAGTAGCGACATCATCAATTTCTGGATTAAATTTTTCAAGATTATTATTTTGTGAATTTTCTTTTTCTACTGAACTTATGAATTTACTCCAACTTATTAAACTTTCAAATTCTTCATCTTCTAAATTGATTATAAATTTCAGTCTTTTTTTTAATTCTTCTTTTTTGTTTAACTTTAGCCAAATTTCCTTAGATTGAACTATTAGTCCTACTGAATTAGAGTGCCCAATAATATATTCTAATTCGACTGAAGGAGAATTAATACCTCTCACTGCATTTATAGCTCCTAAGCGCATTAAGCCTTGATCTACTGCTAGCCATCTTGGAGAATTTTCAGATATTACAGTAACTACATCCCCCTTTTTTAAACCATAATTTTCAAAAGAACAAGAGACTTTTGTTATTAAATCAGCCAGCTCAGAATAAGAAAATTTTTCTTTGTATTTCCCTCTTAAATCGCAAACAGCTAACGAATCACCACATTGAAATTTTAATTTTTCCCAAATTTGATCTATATGATTAAGGTTCTTAATAAAATCTCTATTTTTGGCAAATTTATTGTTTTTAGAAAGAGGTTTGGCTGCAGGCCAATACGCTAAATCACCCATATTAAATTGATTTTGAAATTTTAATTTCTATTTTGATATAAAATCGAAATTAAATTCCTCCTCGATGGTTTTTTTAACAATTCTCTTGACTTCTTGAATATTTAAATTTTTATTGTAATCAATCATATTTGCCATAAGACAATTTTCTATTCCGCAAGGAACAATCTTATTAAAGTTTTCTAATTCGCAGTCAATATTGATTGAAAATCCATTTATCGTAATCCATCTTTTACACCCAATTCCAATTGATGCGATTTTCTTATTTCCTATCCAAACACCTGTAAACCCTTTTCTAGAGTGACAATCTATATTAAAAGCTCCAAGGATTTTTATAATAATTTCTTCAATTTTTCTTAAGTACCAATTCAAATCTTTATAAAAATTTTTCAAATCTAAAACCAAATACGTTACTAATTGTCCTGGCATATGACAAGTTACCTCACCACCTCTATCAATCTTAAAAACATCATATTTTGCATCATTCAGAGAAAATAGTAAATTATCGTAATTAGATCCTCTTCCCAATGTATAACAGAGTTCATGCTCCCCTATCCAAATAAAATCAGGGTTAGAATTATCTAAAATCAATGCCTCCTGATATTCTTTTTGTAATTTATAAACATCATTAAAAGAAGAAATATTATCAGGTTGTTTAATTATTGCTGTTCTATTATCCATATTTAAGTAGATTTAGAAAGTAAGTAAATATTTTTAGATTTGTTATGAAAATTTTAATCCATGGAAAAAATCTTGAGCTCACTGGAGCATTAAAAGAATATACTGAGGCAAAGATAGAAAAAGCAACACATCACTATAAGGATATCGTTAAAGAAGCTGACATACACCTTTCAATTGAAAAGAATCCAAGAGTCTCGTTCCAAACTGCAGAAGTTACTATTTTTGCAAATGGTACTGTAATTAGAGCTGAAGAAAAAACTGAAAATCTATACTCAAGCATTGATTTAGTTTCAAATAAACTTTGTAGAAAATTACGCAAATACAAAGAAAGAAACAATAGAACAATTCATAATAAACAATTTAAAAATAAAGATTCTTTACCAATTGAAAGTATGGAATCAAATTTTTTAGATAAAACTTTATTTAAAGAAGGAACTGAAGCAAGTCTACCTGAGCCATCTATAAAAAATAAATACTTTGAAATGACTCCAATTTCATCAGACGAAGCAAGAAAACAATTAGATCTAATTGATCATGATTTTTATGTTTTTCGAAACAAGAAAAATAATGAACTTCAAGTTATATATAAAAGGAATCATGGAGGTTATGGACTGATTCAATCTAAATAAGTTTTAAATGCCCAATATTGAATATGAATTAAACGAGAAAATTCATGCGATTATTATTAACCCTTATTTATCATGGGAAGATTTCTGTGTGAATTGCGATTTAATAAGAAAATACAATATCAAAAATATTTCTACTTCACTAAATTATTTAACTGATCTTAAAAACTGTTTAAGTAATTACAGTGCGGATATAAACGCACTTATTTCTTACCCTTTAGCAGATTTACCAGTTTCATTTATTGAAGAATTAGTTTGTTTTGCAAAAGATAAGGGTGCAAAAGGAATTGAATATATCCCAAACTTTATCAATTTATCCAAAAGAAATTTAGAAACTTTCGCTGCTGAAATTGAGCAAGTTAAATTATCTGGATTACCAGTTTCAATAATCATAAATAAATCAAAACTACAAGAAGAAGTTTTTATTAATGCGATAGAAATATGTTTAGAATTAGGAATAAAAAATTTTCAATTCGGGGACGGGTTTGGATCTCCTCTTAAATTTAATGATGTCCCCGAAATACTAAAAATAACAGGTTCTCAAAATCAAATCAAAGTTGTAGGTGGCATAAAAAAACTATCGCAAGTAATTGATTTGTTTAATACTGGAATTAGTTGCGTGGGAACTTCCAATTTTTATGAAATTTTTGAAGAAGTTAACGTAATTTAAATGTCTGGTTCTGGTGAGTGCAGACTAAAAGGTCTCTGTATTAAAGCTTCTCCATTAGGCGAGAATGATAGATTAATAACTATCCTTACAGATGAGCAAGGGATTGTTAGATTAGCGGTACCTGGTGCTAGGCGTGCCAAAAGTAGTCTTGCCGCAGCTACTCCTTTAACATATTTAAGTCTGCAGATTTTTGGGAAAAGAAATCTAAAAACTGTACGTCAAATTAAAATATTAAAAAGCTATTCTGGTCTAGGAAAAAATATTGAATGTCTTGCAGCCGCGCAAGCAATAACTGAATTAACATTTTTATTAGTAGGTAATAATGACAAGCAACAAGATTATTTATCTTGCGTTCTTGCACATCTTGATAGAATTTTTTTATATAAAGAGCCTCGAGAAGAAGATATTAAAATGCTCTCAATGAGTATTCAATCTTTAATCCATCTATTAGCCATCGGGGGTATTAATTTACCAATTCATCATTGTTGTAAAACTGGAGAACCTATTATTCCACCTATAGGCAATTGGGATTGGAGTTGTTATTTTTTACCAAATGAAGGGTTTTCATCCATAGAAGATCCTCAAAGTAATCTAAAAATAAATGCATCTGAAGTTGCTCTATTACAGAGACTTCTTTTCCCAGAATTACCAATAAAATCTAATGGAGAGTTGTTGGGTCCCAAAAAAGTCTGGCTTAAAATATTATTCATTATTGAGACATGGATCTCTACTCAATTAGAGAAGGAGCTATCCTCACTAAAAATGTTGAGAGAAATATATAGTTAGCATTTTCATGAAGCAATAAAAAGTTTAAAAAATACGATCATGGCGCCTTTGCCTGTTAACTTAATAAATAGTTAATTCAATTAATTTGGTTCATATTGCCTGGTTGGGAAAAAAATCCCCTTTTTGTGGAAATGTAACTTACGGTAATTCAACAACTCAGGAATTAAAGGCCAGAGGGCATAAAATTAGTTTTATTCATTTCGACAATCCCTCTAGTTCAAATTCATCAACCCCATTATTTCTCGCAAATGATCCTGATGTAAGTCTCCCATATTTAATTAAATCTCAAGTTTATACAATACCCTCGCCAAGGGCAGAAAAAGAGCTAAGGCTATCATTAGAAAGATTAAAACCTGACATAGTACATGCAAGCTTAACTTTATCTCCTTTAGACTTTAGACTTCCAGAGCTTTGTAATGAAATTAATGTTCCTCTTATTGGAACATTTCATCCACCATTTGATGCAAAAAATAGAAATCTAACTGCGAGCACTCAACAATTAACATATCAGCTTTATGCTCCCTCTTTAGCAAAGTTCGATAAAATAATTATTTTTTCTGAACTTCAAAAAAATGTTCTTGAGAAATTAGGAGTTCCTAAAGAAAAACAAATAATTATTCCAAACGGCGTAGATGAAAATATTTGGAGACCTTTTTACAAAAAAAGCAAAAAATATGATCAAGTAAAAAACAAACTTGGAAATGAAAGAATCTTTTTATATATGGGAAGGATTGCAAATGAGAAAAATATCGAGGCACTTTTACGTTCTTGGCGCCAAACAAAAACTCAAAATTGTAAATTAGTTATTGTTGGGGATGGGCCAATGAAGCCAACACTTGAAAATAGTTTTTCTAACCTTGGTAATGAGAAATTAATTTGGTGGGGTGCCGAATTAGATTTAGAAACTAGGATAGCACTAATGCAAATAGCAGAAGTATTTTTCTTACCAAGCTTAGTAGAAGGTTTATCATTATCACTTTTAGAGGCAATGTCTGCTGGAACAGCTTGTGTAGCTACAGATGCAGGAGCTGATGGTGAAGTTTTAGAGCACGGAGCAGGAATAGTAATTTCAACTGATAATGTGGCTGCACAATTAAAAACCATAATCCCAATTCTTATAGAACACCCTTCATTTACAAAAAATCTTGGAGAAAAAGCTAGAGAACGTATACTTGAGAGATACACAATTGCTAAAAATATAAATTCACTTGAAGAAGTTTATATTAACTTAAAAGATAATTAAAAAATCTAACGAAACTCTTTACTTCGATTACTGGCTGAAACTATTGATTCCATTAATGCTGACCTTACACTCTTTTTTTCTAAAACCCTTAAAGCAGAAATAGTTGTTCCGCCTGGAGAGGTTACTAAATTTTTAAGCTCAGAAGTAGTAAGTTTATTTTCCTTTATTAGACAAATAGTCCCTAGTATCATTTCCATAACAAGTTCCTCTGAAATTATTTTTGGTAATCCCCCGCTTAATCCTCCATCACTTAATGCTTCTATAATTAAAGCAATAATTGCAGGACCTGATGAAGTTAAAGCTAAAAATATATCAAGGTAATCTTCAGTAAATTCATAAATTTTACTAGTATTTTCAAATAAATTTTTTGTAAATTGTTTCTGATCTTCTGTAATTTCTTTTCCCCAAGAAATCCCTGTTAAACCTTTTCCAATAGTTATTGGAATATTTGTAACCACCCTCACACATTTATGATTAGGAAACTTTTGGGAAAGTCTATTTATTGAAACCCCGGCAAGAATTGAAACTATTAAATTGTCCGTATTTTTTATATCATGGGCCTCACTTATATCATTCAATTGTTGGGGCTTTATCGAAAGAAGTTTATATTGACAATCCCAAATTATTTTTGACTCTTTAGAACTTGATTTATAAATGTTTATATTATGCTTATAATTTTTTTTTATGTTTTCTAAACTTTTTTCTGTTTTTACAACGCAAAAAACATTCTCTGGCTGAATTAATTTATTATCTAATAGAGGGGTTACTATAGCACTTGCAATATTTCCAAAACCAATAATCGCAATTTTATCTGTCACAGATTAATCATGAATAAGCACTTAATTTAGAATTGCCCCAAGCTGGTTCAGGAGTAGTATTTTTGCCCAAACTATATTGTGGTGTGTTTTCTGTAGACACCGAAGAAGGAGAAGCTTCTTCTGGGGAAGAACTAGTTACATTTACACAACTTGGAGCAAAAAGAAAAATACTTTCACCGACTCTCTCTTGATGTCCATCAATTGCATATGTGCCCCCAGCAATAAAATCAACCGCTCTTTGAGCTTGATCAGGATCCATCATAGTTAAATTAAGAATTACAGTTTTTCTCTCTCTTAATGCTTGTATGGCTTGAGGCATCTCATCAAAACTTCTTGGTTCCATTAAGCTTACTTCTGATGATGAATTTGAGATTCCAGGCATACCAACTACTTTTGATGATCTGTTGTTATTCAT
The DNA here is from genome assembly GCA_003213235.1 of Prochlorococcus sp. AG-424-P18. Lineage (GTDB taxonomy): Bacteria > Cyanobacteriota > Cyanobacteriia > PCC-6307 > Cyanobiaceae > Prochlorococcus_A. The sequence continues at coordinate 42,214 of QCNJ01000011.1, forward strand.
AAAATCGAATGGATTTGAATTTGCAAGGGCATTTGCATTCTTTGGATTTTGTTTGAAATTATTAATGTCATTTAATTGATCCTCTGAAGCATAATCCAACTCATCAAAATCATCATCGAGATACTCATCCCCTGCAACAACTGCCTTTAATCTAGAAATAAGTGACACCTTTTAAATCCTCTTAAAATTGATTACTAAGGTTAAGAACCTTGAGTAATAGATCCATTTTTTAAATGAATAAACTACCTATACTTAAATAACGTTAGTTGAACTTTACTGCAAGTTTATAGATAAAATTTTTATAAAAAAATAACTAATTAAGATCTACTTCCAAAAATCAATGATCCTAATCTTAACCACGTTGATCCAGCGTCAATAGCTTCCTCCCAATCACTTGACATTCCCATGGAACAATCTGGTAGTTGTAGAGAATCAGCAAGAGCACGACATTTTTTGAACAACCCTGAATTTTCTTTAGAGCTAAGTCCTTTAGGATTGATAGTCATCAAACCCGTTAATGAAATATTTTTCAAGTCTTGAATTTCTCTCCATTTCAAAATTAAAAATTCAGGATCGAAGCCTCCTTTAGTAGGGTCATCACTCAACTTAACCTGCAACATTATTAATGGATTTTTCTTCTCTTCATGTGAAATATTAGAAATCTTTTGCAACTTTTCAAATGAATCTACTGAATGGATGTATTTAAAATTTTGAACAATTTTTCTTATTTTATTACTTTGTATTCTTCCAATAAAATGCCAATTTATTTGTTTAAGATCTCTTAAAGCTAATTGTTTCTCAAACGCCTCTTGAACTTTACTTTCACCAAAATCGTTCTGACCTATATTTTGAATAGTCTTGATTTCTTGACTTTTAAATCCTTTACTTACGGCAAGAATATTTACATTTGGTGGTATTTTATTTTTTATTTTTAAATAATTTGCAGGGTTCACCTTTTATAAGAAAGTTTGCGTAAATAAATTCTCCCATTTAGATAGTTCTTCAGATCCTTTTCTTCTAGCTTTTTGAATGTTTAATTCGGCCATATTACGGGCATCTAAATAAGGTATAACTTCAAAAAAAACTTCTCTCTGTCGAACTTCTACCAAGAAAAACATTTTTTGAGCGTATAAAGTCGCATAAATATCTCTCCCATCATTTCCAGGAGAAACTTGGTATAACATGCCAAATGTTGGATGGTTTAAATAACGCTCAGAACTCAAACCTAAAATATTGTGTTATTTATAATGCACCATACAGTTTTCTCAGATAAATTGCTATGCAAATAAAACAAATCGATAATGTATTAACAATTACATTGAGAGATTTTGAAGGATAAAGAGTTCTAAATCTGTTGGTTTTTATAATAATTTTTTTCTTTGAGAGTAATGATTCTGCTCCCTGATCAATTCTTAGAAATATATTTTGAAATAACCTTTCCACTAAGATTAATAAAATATTAAATGATTTCTTTAGTCCTAAATTTCGAAAATTTATTGATCTAACTGACACTGATTTCATGATATTTTGAAGTTCTTCCTGCACTAGAGGAATAAAACGTAATGCAATTAACAACTGAAAAAGCCACTTACTAGTTGGCAATCCAATCTTTCTTAATGGATACATAAACCAACTTAATCCCCATACAATGTCTTCCTGCAATGTGGTTAAAAGCATCAAATTCACACTATGAATAACTGTAAATATCAAAGTGGAGGTTTTTATTCCTAGTTCAAAAGCTTTTCTTGATAAGTTGTAGGGACCAAAATTAACAAACCATATCTTCTGCGAAGGAATTTGCAAAATATTCCATTCTTTTTGGCTTTCCAGTACTAATTCCAACTCATTAGGATTTCTCAAGTAGCCATCAAGAGATTGAATATCCGACGAGGCAAGTATTGATATAAATCCAATTAATAGTGACAAACATGAGAGAAAAAAGAATGATCGCCACCATACTCTAGATGGCAATAAACTTAAAAAAGTAATTAAAAGTAAAAAACCAACTAAACTCAATCTCCATATTGGACCTGCCCAAATTGGAGTGATTAAAAATATCATTACCATAATTATTTTTAATCTACTATCTATAATTCTTAGCCAACTTCTATTACCATGAACGTATTGACCAACAGAAAATTTGGTTAGCAAATTCATTAATCTTTTTGAATTAACTCAATATTTTCTCTTTCGACTTCTTTATTTAAAGCTCTTTGCTGTTTCCCTCTCCAAAGTAAAATGAGAGGTGTGCCTTCAAAGCCTAAATTTACTCTAATTTGTTTTTCAATATATCTTCTATAAGTTATTCCGAATAATTTAGGGTCATTTACAAAAAGAGTAAAAGTGGGAGGCTTGTTCTTTACTTGTGTACCGTAATAAAGCCTACCTTGCTTGCCACTTCTCTTCGTTGGAGGACTTTTCCAACTGATTGATTCTTTAAGCACCTCATTAACTACAGATGTTGTAACTCTTCTTCTATGTTGATTTACGGCATTAAGGGCATGCTCAAAAATATTATTAACTCTTTGACCAGTTAGGGCAGAGATAAAAATCATTTTTGACCAGTGTAAAAAATAAAGTTTGGATCTAAGTTCTTTTTCTACTTGATAAATTGTTGAGCTATTTTTTTCTACGAGATCCCATTTATTAACAACAATTATACAAGCTCTGCCTTGTTCTTCTATGCGCCCAGCAAGTTTCTGGTCTTGATCAGTTACTCCATCAACAGCATCTATAACTAAAACACAAACATCACTTCTATCTATAGATTTAAAAGCCCTATTAATACCAAAGAATTCAGTGCCATATTTAACATTTTTCTTTCTTCTAATCCCTGCAGTATCAATAATTTTCCAATGATTATCACCTTTTTTAATAAGCGTATCTATTGAATCAGTTGTCGTACCACTAATATCACTAACTATTGCTCTTTTTTCTCCACAGATTGAATTTAACAAACTAGATTTACCAACATTAGGCCTACCTATAATTGACATCATTATCTTTTCTTCATCATCCTGGATATTATTTTCAGGAAGTTCGCCAATAACGAGATCTAAAAGATCTCCAGTACCTGAACCATGAATAGCTGAAACAGGGTTAGGTTCGCCCAATCCTAATTTCCAGAACTCCGAAGCTAGAGATATTCCTAGAGTAGTTGATTCGCATTTATTAACAGCCACAATTGTTTTACAGCTCGAGTTTCTTAACCATTTTGCTATTGATAAATCACCATCTGTAACGCCTTGATTCCCATCTACCACCAGTAAAGCAAGTGAAGCCTCCTCTAGAGCCAAGAAAACTTGTGTCCTTATCTCTGGGAGAAATTGACTATCATCATCAAAAACTAAACCTCCAGTATCAACTATTTGGAATTCCTTACCTCCCCATGAAGCATTTTGATAAGTTCTATCTCTTGTAACACCAGGTTTATCAAATACTATTGCATCATTACTTTGGCAAAGACGATTTACCAAGGTAGATTTTCCAACATTAGGTCTTCCGATAATTGCTATTGTAGGAAGAATCAATTCTTCTCTCCAAAGAAAGTAGTATCTATTACAACTATACCTTTAATAGAATCATTTATCTTATTCAAAAAACTTATTTAATTTCTGGATCGCCAAAATGTCCTTTAACTGGATTAATAGGTGGTGAACTAGGAGTTGGCATTAGTCCATTATCTGTTGAAAAACAATCATTTTCAATCGCCCAATAAATCAACCAATTTACTACCGTCGCTCTTCTAGTTTTTCTTGGGTAGAGTTCATCAATCTTATAACCTTTAAAATTTAGAAATTTCTTCAATCCCTGTTTATAGTCCTTTGGAATTGATCGAGTTAAATGTACTGAGGCTGGTCGCTCTGAAATGATTTGAGGAGCTTTTTCAAATTTTTCTAACCAATAAAAAGGAGTTAATGTGCTAGCAACCCAATTATTTAAGGTTGTTTCTCTAGTATAAAAAAGTCTTTCCCAAACCAATTCACAAGCAAAAACATCACTAACCTTATCTTCAAGTATAAGAAATAATAGTTTTCTAGATATTGGCCATGTAAATTGATTTTCAACTAATTTTTCCTTTTTATACATTAATCGAACCTAATCAAAATCAAAGAAAAATAAGGCATAATTTCCTTTTCATATTGTGATGCATATTGAATAATTTGATCAGGCATCCCAACACTTAAAGCTATTAATGTTGTATTGATGATATCCTCTTTTTTCAAAATTTCCCTGACTAAATTCCATCTTTTACCAACTTTCATAATGGCCAATACCGTTCTTCTATTTGCCTTACTTTCCCTAATTAGGGTTGTTAATTCAGCTTCTGAAGAAGAGCATTCTTTGATGATTAATGTCTCGCCTTTTTTTACCAAATCAAAATCATTCAAAGCTGCTGCTGCTGAAATAGAGGAAATACCAGGTATGGTTTTAGTAATAATTTCAGCATGATTATTTTTTATTAACCTCAAGATATTTGAAGAACTTGCAAATAGCGAAGTATCTCCAAGGCAAAGTAAAACAACTGATTCGCCATTTTGTATAAATTTCACAATTTTTTCTACAGCATTAGACCATATTTCATCTGGATCAAAATCCTTCCTAGCCATTGGAAAGATGATAGGGATATTTTTTTTAAATTTAGTGTATTTCTTGACTATTTCCGCAGCAAAACCCTTTTTATTATCATCTGATATTGGGAAAACTATAACTTTCGCTTTTTTTATTGCATCTACAGCAGCAATTGTTAAAAGCGATGGATCTCCAGGGCCTACACCAACGATGGTGAATGTTGGCAAATCAGTTTTATATACATTAAGTAAACTTAAGAACTTTTTTATTATCATTTTTTTTATTAACTTTAGCTATGTACCCTTGGCAATATAAAAGTTTCAGCCAGTATTGCTGACTCAATTTCAGACAATTCCTCTAACCTTTTGAAAGTTTGATTTTTAGAAAATTTAGTTTGCGCTAGTTTCCAGTAAACTCCAAAATGTCTTGCCTCACTCTCTAGCAGAGACTCATAAAGGGATTTAAACGATTTATCTTCATAATTTAGCGCAAGCAAGCTTAATCTTTCATGACTTCTTGCTTCAATAAGTCCTGCTATTAAGAAACTATCAAGCATTCTATTGGGCTCTTCCTTTCTTACATTCTTGGACAATTCAGCTCCATATGGAGGCGGTTTTAGGGATTCAAGAGAGTGTCCAAGATCCTTTAAAAAATAAAGTATTTTTTCAAAATGCTCTAACTCCTCTCTCGCTATTGGACTTAAAACTTCTGCCAGATTTGGTTCTGATGGATATCTAAACATTAATTGAATAGCTACTCCTGCTGCTTTTCTTTCACAATGAGCATGGTCAATAAGAATATCTATTGGATTAGATAATGCGAGTTTTATCCACTCATCTGAGGTAAATGACGATAAATATTTAATATGAGAAGTGGGCCTTTTAAAATCGACTAGCATTTAATCTTTAATACTCAAATATCCAATAATTCCTTCAAGAGCTAAGGTATAACTTGATATGCCGAATCCACTAATAATTCCTATAGCTTTATCTGTAAGAAAAGATTCTTTACGAAAATCTTCTCTACTGAAAATATTTGAAATATGTAACTCTACAAATGGAATTTTTGATCCAATTAAAGCATCACGAATAGAAATCGAGGTATGAGTAAAAGCACCAGCATTTATAAGAATACCTTGGATACTTTTTACAGACTCCTGAATTTTATCTACTATTTCTCCTTCGTGATTACTTTGAAAACATTCAAGATTAATACTTTTTTCTTTAGCAACTTTAGTTAAATCTTTTTCTATATCACTCAATGTTTTATTACCATATATTTCAGGTTCTCTAGTGCCCAAAAGATTTAGATTTGGTCCATTTATCAATAAAATATTCATCATCAATAAAGTCTTTTCTTTACAAATGCTATCTAGAAAGAAACAAAAAAACCAAAACAATCTCACACAAAGTGTCCATTAACTGATAAGTTCAAATAGTGGGGGTCGGTGCCCGAGTGGTTAAAGGGGGCGGACTGTAAATCCGCTGGCTCTGCCTACGTTGGTTCAAATCCAACCCGGCCCACTTTAAATTGCCCTTGTAGCTCAGCGGTAGAGCACTCCCTTGGTAAGGGAGAGGTCATGGATTCAAGTTCCATCGAGGGCATCCTTAAAAAGCCCGACCACTACTTGCTTTTAAAGAATTTAGAAAGAAGAAAATATACTCTCCACTTCAAGTACTTATAAGTGAATATATGGACATATTAGCCAAATCGCACTAATATTCACACTATTTTACTTCTGATCTTTCAGAAGCAAAATAGTGCGATAACTAGTGCATTATTGACAATTAATCTAAAATAAGGGGCAATTAGCTCCTTTTTTTATGAAGTTAAAAAATATTTTAAAAACTACTGGAGCGCTTCATATCCTGTTGGGGTTGTTAATTATTTCTCTACTAATTTTTTCAGTGGAAACTATTGCAGGCAACGCTTCAAGTGAAACATTGCTTCTTGTTAGAGGTACTGCAGATGTTGTAGCTGCTAGTAATTTAGGAATAGGTTTTTTATTGATTATTTGTAGTTCCATTAAAGATAAAGCCTCCTTAAGAAAAGTTTTATCAGGTGAATTAGCTTTGATGTTTTGTTTTTTGGCAGTAGCTCTATTTAATACTTTTAACGCTGGGACAATTGTTGATGGAGGACCCCCTCCTCCTTTCTGGATTGTTTTAATAGTGAATCCTCTTTTATGTATCTATGGATTAGTTAACAATAAAAATTGAAACGCTTACTAATTGCACCGCTATATTAAATACGATTGACAGTCGATATAGAAATTATAAAAATTAAATATTTCAGTAGATCGGAAGAAGAAAGCAAAAACATTACATGCTTTACTTACTTTTAACCTTGATATGTTTTAAATAAATTTAATTGATTATTTCTATGGAAAAATTTTCCCAAAATCTTCTTAGGCTTTCTCTTTCAATATTATTTTTAAGTTTTCCTATTGGTTTTTTATTCGCAGGTTTTGAATATTTAAATACCAAAAAGTTTTTATCATCAAAATATGATGAATTAAATGAAAAGATAGAAGACTATATTGAGGATATGGAAAAAACTTATCCTGAAACTATAAAATATTTTCCTTCAACTAAATTGGCAGATAAATCTCCTCTTGCAACATTACTTTTAACAAAATCAACTATGAAATTATTTCAAGTTTCCGAATATCTAAAATATAAAAATTCTATTTTGAATACTACTGACGAGATATCAAAGACTGTTGATGCATTTATAGA
>QCNJ01000012.1 GCA_003213235.1 Prochlorococcus sp. AG-424-P18
CAGCAATTGAGAGATGGAATTGATAATTTCTTTTGTATATTTATTGAATTGTTAGATTCTCCATCTACTAATATTTTTGATGAAAAAGAGAATCCTAAAGAATATCTTTCAGGTTTTTTGCAAGGAACCAGATCAGCACTCTCTAGTGAAAACAGACAAAGTATCACTATTACATTAGAAAAGTTAAATTGTTTTTCTCTAGGTGCCTTAATCGCTTTATTTGAGCGGGCTGTATCCTTCTACGCTGAATTGGTAAATATAAATGCATATGATCAACCTGGAGTTGAAGCTGGAAAGAAAGCAGCCGCAAATATTATTGAATATCAACAAAAAGTAAATAATTTATTAGATGAAGGTGGAGAATATTCTATAAAAGACATAACATCTTTATTTGATAATTCAGTGAGCGAACCTATTTTTTTCATAGTCCGTGAAATGTGTTTCGGTAATGATAATTATGTAGTTAAGGGCGATTGGTCAAATCCAAATTCATTAGTTATTCAAAAAATAAATTCTTAAACAACAATATTCATAATTTTTCCTTTAACAATAATTATTTTTCTTATTTCCTTATCTTGAGTCCATTTTAATATGTTAGGTCTTTTAAGAGTCAATTCTTTAATTTGATCTTCACTCATATCATTATTAATATTTACTTTGTCTCTAACTTTTCCATTCACCTGTATTACTAGTTCATATGAATCTTCCTTAAGAGCCTCGGCATTAAATGAAGGCCATTGTTCTAAATGCACAGATTTTTTAAATCCTATAAGATGCCATATTTCTTCTGCAATATGAGGTGCAAATGGAGCCAACAAAATACAAAATGTTTTTAAAGCATCAATTTTTAAAATATTGTTTACGTCATTAATGGAATTTGATAATGAATTATAAAACTTCATTAGTTCTGAAATCGCAGTATTAAATTGATTATTTAAGATGTCATTTGAAATTTCTTTTATTGCGATATTCATTGACTTTATTAAACTTTTTTCTTTATCTGGATGGGAATTAGATTTACTATTTATATCTTTTGCACAATTTATATAAAGCTTCCAAATCCTGCTTAAAAATCTAAATTGTCCTTCTACATCTGTATCTCCCCATTCCAAATCTTTTTCTGGCGGTGCTTTAAATAATATAAACATTCTTGCTGTATCTGCTCCATATTTTTTTATTACTGATTCAGGGTCTATTCCATTATATTTTGACTTGGACATCTTCTCAAAAAGAACTTCGAGTTTAGTATTGTCAATTGGATCTGTAGGATTTGATAAGTCAGTAATATCTGAAGGAGAAACATATTTACCCGTTTTATTGTTTTTATAGGCTGCGGCCTGAACCATTCCTTGTGTTAACAGCTTTTTAAATGGTTCATCAATTTCAAATAGTTTATTATCCCGCAAAGCTTTAGTGAAAAATCTTGCATATAACAAATGCAATATTGCATGCTCTACTCCTCCAACATATTGATCTACAGGCAACCACTTATTAATTTCAATCTTTTCAAATGGCTTATTTGAACATTTTGAAGATGGATATCTTAAAAAATACCATGATGAACACATAAAAGTGTCCATGGTATCAGTTTCTTTTTTTGCCGCTATTCCACATTTTGGACATGTTGTATTTATCCAATTATTATTATCATCTAAAGCATTAATCTTGTTAGCCGAGATATCTATATCTTGTGGTAATGCGACAGGTAATTCCGATTGGTTTAAAGGAACAGATCCACATTTTTTGCAATTAACGATGGGAATCGGACATCCCCAATATCTTTGTCTAGATATTAACCAATCTCTTAAGCGATATTGAATCTTATTTTCGGCCCATCCATTATTTACTCCATCCTCTGAAATTTTTAATTTAGCAATAGTATTTGATATACCATTGTATTGATTTGAATTAATAAGATATCCATTTTCTACATAAGCATCATCAAGTTCGTTAATTGATTCACTTTTATCTTTTGTTATTACCTGTTTAATATCAATATTATTTTTCTTAGCAAATTCAAAATCCCTTAGATCATGAGCAGGCACTCCCATAACAGCTCCTGTGCCGTATTCATCAAGAACATAACTTGCCACCCAAATCGGGATAGGTTCAGAATTAACTGGATTTATAGCTATTAAGCTAGTTTTTATTCCAGTTTTATCAAGTTCATTGTTTTTATTTTTTTTCAAATATTTTTTTAGTATTTCTATATCTTTTAACGTTTTCTGATCAGAAATATTTTTAATTAATGAATGATTAACAGAAATTGCTAAATAAGTAACTCCAAATAAAGTATCTGGTCTTGTTGTGAATACAGTTATTTTCTCTTCTGAATTGGTATTGATATTGAAATTAATATTTGTACCAATTGACTTTCCAATCCAATTATCTTGCATTATTTTTACTCTTTCTGGCCAATTATCTAATTTTTCTAAATCTTTTAATAACTCATCTGCATAATTAGTAATCTTTAAAAACCATTGCTTTAATAATTTTTTTTCAACTAATGCTCCAGATCTCCATGATTTACCCTCTGAGTCAACTTGTTCATTCGCTAAGACTGTATTATCTATTGGATCCCAATTAACTTCTGATTCCTTTTGATATACAAGACCTGCCTTGTATAACTCTAAAAATAGATATTGCGTCCAAATATAATAGTTTTCATCACAAGTTGCAAATTCCCTATCCCAATCAACTGATAGTCCCAATAACTTTAACTGTGACTTCATATGAGAAATATTTTTTTTAGTCCAGACACTTGGACTAATTCCTCTTTCAATTGCAGCATTCTCTGCAGGCAAACCAAAAGCGTCCCAACCCATTGGATGCAAAACAGATTTCCCCTTAAACCTTTGAAACCTAGCTATTAAATCTGTAATAACATAATTCCTAACATGTCCCATATGGAGATTACCCGATGGGTAGGGGAACATCGATAAGGCATAAAACTTTTCGCTATTCTCAGTTATTTCATCAGTTTTGTATAAATTGTTTTTCGTCCATATTGACTGCCATTTTTTTTCTATTTCAGATGGATTATATAAATTGGTATCGGCCTCATATTGTTTATCGGAAGAAATCACTTAATTTTTATTTGTTAAATTATTATTTTAATATCCATTGTATAAAATAGAAATAGAATGTTAAAAGGAATAATTTATAATTAAAATTTAAAATATATTATCTAAATATGAAAAATATAACATTTGAAAAATACCAAGGTAACGGAAATGATTTCGTAGTAATTGATTCCAGAGGGAATGATTTATATAAAAATTATATTACAAATAAAATTTTTGATATAAAAAAAATTTGCGATAGGCAATTTGGTATTGGAGCAGATGGTGTAATTATTATAGAAGAACCTAATGAAGATAATTATGCAAAAATGATAATCTTTAATTCTGATGGCTCTGAAGCACAAATGTGTGGAAACGGTATTAGGTGTTTAGTTGAGTATCTCCATTTTAATGATTCAATGAAAAATAAAAATACAGAATATAAAATTGAGACTAAAGCAGGTATAAAAATTGCAAAATACATAAATGATGAAATTACAGTAAAAATGGGAGTTCCAATTTTAGATAGTCAAAATATTCCAACAACAATTGAAAAGAAAATCAATTCAATTCCTTCTCATGAATTTATTGAAAAAAATTTTAATAATAAAGGTTATGCCGTAGGAATGGGAAATCCTCATTTAATATTCTTTGTAGATGACTTAGAGTCCATTGCACTTTCCAGACTTGGTCCTGTATTTGAAAAAAATGAATTATTTCCAGAAAAAACTAATGTTCATTTTTGCCAAATTTTTAATAGAGATAATATCAAAGTAAAAGTATGGGAAAGAGGTGCAGGACCAACCTTAGCCTGTGGAACAGGTGCCTGTGCTATTCATGTAGCAGCTTATAAATTAGGCCTTTGTAATTCAAGAACAATAATAACTTTACCAGGAGGTAATCTTAAAATTGATTGGTCAAAAGACGATTGTGAAGTCATGATGACCGGTAATGCTAAAAAAGTTTTCTCAGGATCAATTTTAGTGAATTAATGGAAAAAAAATTTATCTATTTAGATAATGCATCCACAACTCCATTATCTGAGAATGTTTTAAATATAATAAATTCAACTTATAAGAATTATTGGCATAATCCATCTTCTACATATGAGTTAGGTATAAAATGCTCTACATATCTTGAAAAAATTAGATCTGAAATTGCACATATATTTGAAGCAGAACCAGAGGATATAATTTTTACTTCTGGTTCTTCTGAATCAACAAATATTGTATTTAATAATATTTATGAAAACTTTAAAAACGGTAGAGTTGTTATCTCAAATGTTGAACATCAAGCAACAACTATTTGTGCTAATAAACTAAGAAAACAAAATTGGGATATTTACGAATGGAGGGTAAATAATGATGGTATTTTAAATATTTCTTATATCGACGAAATTTTATCCAATGAAACTAAGCTTTTATCAATTATTTGGGGACAAAGTGAAATTGGGACAATACAACCAGTACAATTTATAGGCTCCAAATGTGAAGAATTAAATATAATGTTTCATTTAGATGGAACTCAAATATTAAGTAATGGAATATTCAGTTGGAAAGATCTTAAATGTGATTTTTTAAGTTTATCTGCTCATAAATTTGGAGGCCCAAAAGGTATAGGTATTCTTTTAACAAAAGAAAAGTCTAGACAAATTTTAAAAAATAAAGACATATCACTTACTCAGGAATTTTCAATTAGACAAGGTACACAAGCTTTGCCATTAATCGCTGGAATGTATGAATCATTAAAGAATATTAATGGAAAAATAAAATTATATGATTACACAACTGAATTTCCTTCTAATAATATTGATAAACTTAAAAATTATTTTTTTCTAAAAATTAAGGATAATAATCATATAAAGATTACAGGTAGTATTAACCATAGACTTCCCAATCATATTTCGTTTCTACTACTAAATAAACTATTTGAGCCGATAAAGGCCTATAAGATTGTTAATTTCATGTCAGAAAATAAAATAGCCATAAGTAGTGGAAGTGCTTGTTCAAGCTCATCTGGGAAACCTAGCTCAACACTTAAAAATATTGGTTTAAAAGATGATGAACTATATTCAAATATTCGTGTTACTTTAGGTTCAATAAACAAAAAGTCAGAAATAGATAAATTTTTAGAACTTATTCAAATATGTATTAACAAATTTTAATGGAAACTAATTACAGATTACCTAAAGATTTAAATGAATCTCTTAAGAATATGGAGGATGCAATTATTCATACTTTATTAGATTCAAATAAAAGATTTACTATAGAATTTAATTTTGAAGGATTGAAGTTTAACAGAATTGGAATAACTATCTACAAGATATTATCTAAAAATAATAATGTATTTATAACATTTGCGGATCAAGGTGCTGTGGCCTTGGCTCAAAGAGACTATCCTGATATCAAAGATAAAATCTTTACTTTTAAATCATTTAATGAATCAATTAATATAAATAATATTGATAGTGCAATGATATCGATACTACCTCAGCCATATGATTTTGATTCATTTGAACCTATGTCTGATAATTATCAAGGAAAGCATTATTCATTAAATCCAAAATTTGAAGATGCAAATATTGGTATAGGAAGTGTTATTAGAGAAAGACGTAAAAACTTTGTCAAAACTTGGAAAAATATTTATTTTCTTCAGCCATTAAATAGAGCTGCTCTTATGCATATTTATCCAAATAACTGGTTGCTTTTCGAAGAAGAAAATAAAAAATATTTTTTTAAAAAAGAATTTGAAATTAAACCAGACAATGAATCTATTTTTGTAAATTTATAGATTGAATGTGATAAAAAAAATTTATTCATTTTTTTTAATTGTTCTTGTACTAGTATCATCTCCTTTCTTTATAAGATATTTACTAGCAAATCAGAAAATAGCTATTTTAAATAGTATTTATTTTAATTTCCCCGGGATAATTACTAAAAACAAAAGATGTCCTACTTATGATGCTTTACTGAATCAAACGCTTGATGATTCTTTTAGTGTATCAATTATTAATAATAAAGGGGAAATAATAAGTTCCTACAATGAGGATGTTCTAAGGTTGCCAGCATCTAATCAAAAATTATTATCATCAGCTTATGTTTTAAGTAAATATAAATTAAATAATAACTTAAAAACATCCTTATTAAAAAAAAATAAAAACGATTATTATTTGCTCGGTCAAGGTGATCCAGATCTAAATTATGAACATATAATTGAACTAATTTCAAAAGTAAAAGAAAATAAAATTATTAACTTTAATATTGTAGAAATTGATTCAAATTTATATTGGCCTAATGGTTGGACAAATACTGATAAACTTTACGAATATGGATCTCCAATTACATCTCTTGCAATAGAAAGTAACCACAATAAATATGATGATATTTATGCATTAAAAAATTTTATTAAAAATTATTTAAAAAATAAATTTCCAAATTCAAAAATATATATAGATTTTTTTGATTCAGAAAAAACTTTTTATTTAAAAAATATTAAAGAGATAAATAATATATATTCAACTCCAATTCTTTCATTATTAACTCTAACAAATTCTGAAAGTCATAATTTTACAGCTGAATCTCTCTTTAAAAATGCCTCAAATACATGGAACGATAATGACTATATAAAATTGAAAAGATGGCTTAAAAATAAAGGCCTCCCAGTAAATAATGCATACTTTGCAGATGCTAGTGGATTGTCTCGAAAAAATAAAATTACAACAAAGTTAGTTGTATTGTTTTTAGATAAGATGAGATATTTTAATGATTTTAAAGCTTATCAATCTACACTTTCAATTACGGGAGTAAGAGGAACATTAGCTAAAAGATTTGTAAATACTGAATTATCTGGAAAGTTTTTTGGCAAAACTGGGACTCTTTCAAATGTCTTTGCATTATCTGGCTTTTTATATAAAAATGAAAGGCCAATAATTATAAGCATTATCCAAAATTCTAATAAAATTGATAAAGAAAAAGCCTTTAAATTATTACGTGATCTTTATTACTTGAAATCTTGTTAATAAAAATATTATTTAAAATATTCTTTTAAATCCCTCTCAACAGAGGGGGGTACCATGTGATTAATCTCACCACCAAATTTTGCAACTTCTTTTACTAAAGAACTACTGAGAAAACTATAATTTGTATTTGTCGATAGAAATATAGTTTCAATATCATTATTAAGAGATTTATTTGTATGAGCGATCTGAAGTTCATACTCAAAATCACTCATTGCTCTTAAGCCTCTAAGAATAAGATTAGCTTTTAGATCATTTGCACAATCTACAGTTAGACCAGAATAAGAAATAACTTCAATATTAGGTAAATGAGAAAGAGAATTTTTTATTTGTATTATTCTTCTTTCAAGATTAAATGTTGGTATTTTAGAAGTATTTTCTAAAACAGCAACTACTAGATTGCCAAATATTTTTTCAGCTCTTTCAATTAAATCAATATGGCCGTTTGTTAAAGGATCGAATGTACCAGGATAAAGAATTTTCATGAATTTATTATGATCGAATAAGAAATTTAGTTAAAATAAGTTTATTAGATATATCAATTATGACATTAAATCTAGAAGCAAAAAAAATCTTATTAAGAAAAATACCTCACGGATTATTTATTTGTGGAGTTAGAGACGAAGATAAAAATGAAGTGAATGGATTTACTGCTAGTTGGGTGACTCAAGGTTCCTTCATTCCTCCGTTAGTCGTAATGGCTGTTAGAGCAGAAGGTTCTAGTCATGAAATAATAAAGTCCACCAAAAAGTTCTCATTAAATGTCCTCAAAAGTGATCAAAAGGATCTTGCAGCTGTTTTCTTTAAACCCCAAAAAGCATTAGGAGGCAGATTTGAATCTGTTGAATTTAATTTAGGTGAACTTGGATTGCCTATTTTAGTTGATAGTGTTGGTGGAGTTGAATGTAATGTTGTTGGGAGTGTTATTCATGGTGACCATACAGTCTTTGTAGGAGAAGTTCAATCTGCTTATTTGAATAATGATGTTGACTCTCTAAATTTATCTTCAACTGGCTGGAATTATGGAGGTTAATCTTTATATATGAGTAATTCCTCTATAGAAACAATAGATAACAAATATAATTTTAAAATTGAATATAAATTAATAAATAATAAGGAATTACTAAAATCAAGATTATCGGAAATTCCAAAGTCATCTGGTTGCTATCTTTTTAAAGATATAGATAATAATTTACTTTATATTGGTAAATCTAAAAAACTACGAAGTAGAGTAAGTAGTTATTTTAATAATTTTTCAGATTTAACTCCAAGATTAAGTTTGATGGTTCGTCAAATAACTGAGATAGAGATTATAGTCACCGATAGTGAATATGAAGCATTAAATTTAGAGTCAAATTTAATAAAAACAAACAAACCATACTTTAATATTCTTTTAAAGGATGATAAGAAATATCCATATCTTTGCATAACTTGGAGTGAAAAATATCCTCGAATATTTATTACAAGAAGAAGAAGAAATAGAAATAGTTTAGATAGATATTATGGACCTTATGTAGATGTCGGATTATTAAGGAGAACATTATTTACGATAAAAAAAATATTTCCACTTAGACAAAGGCCAAGGCCAGTCTATAAAGATAGAACTTGTTTGAATTATTCAATAGGAAGATGTCCAGGTGTTTGCCAAGAAGTAATATCATCTGACGATTATAAAAAAATAATGAAACAAGTATCTATGATATTTCAAGGAAGGAATGATGACTTAGAAATATTTTTACAAAAAAAAATGTTGCAATTTTCAAATAATTTAGATTATGAAAATGCAGCAAAAATAAGGGACCAAATTTCAGGTTTAAAATTATTAACTGAATCACAAAAAATATCAATACCTGATTCCTCAATTAATAGAGATATCTTTGGAATAGTTTCAGAAAAAAATGTAGCTAGTATACAAATTTTCCAAATGAGATCTGGTAAGCTTATTGGAAGAATTGGCTATAGTCAAAAATTAAATAATGAAGATGAAAATCTTATTTTACAAAAGATATTAGAAGAGCATTATATGAATGTTGAAGCAGTAGAAATACCATCAGAAATACTTATTCAATATAACCTTCCAAAACAAGCAACCATAGAGGATTGGTTAACGGAGCTAAGAAAAAAGAAAGTAAAAATCTTAATCCCAAAAAGAAACAAAAAACATGAAACTGTAGAAATGGTTTTAAAAAATGCGAAATTGGAATTAGATAGAATATTAAATGGGATACAAGATAATGAATCATCAATTGAGGATCTTGCCCAAATACTTGAATTAAGCGAACAACCTAAAAGAATTGAAGGTTATGATATAAGCCATATACAAGGTAGTGACCCTGTAGCATCACAAGTCGTTTTTATTGATGGGATTCCTTCTAAACAGCATTATAGGAAATATAAAATTAAAGATCCAAACGTTTTTGTAGGACATAGTGATGATTTTGCTTCGATATATGAAGTGATACATAGAAGGTTTAAAAAATGGTCAAGATTTAAAAAAAGCGGAGGGGATTTTTCAATATTAAATGATAAAACGAATAGTAAATTAGACAGTGAACTTCTATCAGATTGGCCTGATTTAATAATGATTGATGGAGGAAAAGGGCAGTTAAATGCAGCTATTAAAGCATTAAAAGATTTAAATCTTGAGGAAGAAGTAACTATATGTTCATTAGCAAAAAAAAATGAAGAAATATTTATTCCAGGCTTTACTAAGTCTCTTGATACTGATGAAAATCAAAAAGGAGTTCTTTTATTAAGAAGGGTAAGAGATGAAGCACATAGATTTGCATTGTCTTTTCATAGAGACAAAAGATCTAAGAGAATGAATAGATCTCAATTGTCCCAAATCAGTGGATTAGGACCATCAAGAATAAGAGAATTACTTGAGCATTTTAAATCAATAGACGCGATAAGAATAGCTAGTAAAGAGGATTTATCAAAAGTTAAAGGACTTGGAAAAAATTCAGTAAATGATATATATGAATATTTTAACGAGTTATAAATATTAATTAATTTTTGAAAAATAGATTTCTTGATATTGTTAAATATAACTATATTAAAAATATATATTTTTAAATTAATCTAGTAATTTGGCAGCTGAAGCATATCTCTGGTTTAAATCACTTCACATTATGGGTGTAATTGTTTGGTTTGCGGGACTTTTTTATTTAGTAAGACTATTTATATACCATGAAGAATCAAAAAATATGGATAATGAACTAAAAATTGCCTTTAATAAACAATACACCTTGATGGAAAAAAGGCTGGCGAATATAATCACAACACCTGGGATGATATTAGCTTTAAGTATGGCTATATGCATGGTTTTAATGCAACCAAGTTTGTTAAGTGAGAAGTGGTTGCAAATTAAAATTTCTTTTGTTTTAGCATTAGTAATTTATCATTCTTATTGTTATAAAATAATGTATTCATTACAAAATGGCACTTCAACCATTTCAGCAAAAAATCTTAGATTATTAAATGAATTGCCTACTTTATTATTATTTATAATTGTACTTTTAGTTATTTTTAAAAATAATTTTCCAACTAGTGTTGCTACATGGAGCGTAGTTGGACTAATTATTTTCATGTTGGCTTCAATACAATTATATGCAAAGATTAGAAAGAAAAATGAGACTTCATTAAGTAATGAATAGGGAAGACTTAGTAAAATTAACTTCAAATATTAATAAAAATAGTTGTCCTAGAAATATTAATTTTCACTGTCATACAAAATTTAGTGATGGAAGTCTAGAACCATATGAACTTTTAGAACAAGCGTATAAAAATAACTTGAAATTTTTATCAATAACCGATCATCATACAATTAAAGCTCATGAATATATAAAAAATAATAATATTCTCAAAAATTATCCTAAAGATTCTTTTACATTAATTTCGGGAATAGAAATTAATTGTTTGATTCTTGGATGTTTAGTACATGTAATTGGATTGGGAATAGATATAAAAAGTAAATATCTAAATCCATACATTCTTGGAGAGTCACCAATAGGTAATGATTTAAATATTAAATCAGTTATTAAAGCAATAAATTTAGCTGGTGGTTTATCATTTCTTGCACATCCAGCGAGATACAGGATTCCCTTTTATAAATTAATTCCAGAGGCCAAAATACAAGGTATTGATGGAATAGAGGTTTGGTACGATTATGAACTTAATGAAGTATGGAATCCTAGTTTATTTGTATGTTCAGAAATAGATAAATTAGCAGATAAATATTCAATGCTAAAAACATGCGGAACAGATAGTCACGGACTTTCTCTATTAGGTAGATAATTCAGAATTCGTTTTTTTCAATGATTGAATCAGTATTAATAATTATGTTCTTTAAATTTTCAATGACATCTGATGAACAATTATTCCACATTTTTCTATTGACAATTTCAAGTAATCTTTGTGCAATATCTCTTAAAGCCCATGGATTATTCTCTAGAAAGAAATTCTTAAGATCCAGATCACATAACCATGATTTATAAACTTCCTCATAACACCAATCTGAGACTACTTCAGTAGAAGCATCAAAAGCATATAAGTAATCTAGTGTAGCTGAAAATTCAAACGCTCCTTTATAACCATTATCCTTCATTCCATTTATCCATTTAGGGTTAAGTATTCTTGATATAACAACTTTATTTATTTCATCTTGTAATTTTGATATTTTAGACAATCCAAATTTTGATAAATCACCATGATACATTTCAGGTAATTTACCGCTCAATTTTTTTACTGCTGAAGATAATCCGCCCTGAAACTGATAATAATCATCAGAATCTAAAATATCATGTTCTTTATTATCTTGATTATGAACAACTAACTGGACATTTTTAAGAGCATTTTCTAATGATTTTTTATCCTCTATAGGTTCAAGATTATCACTGTAAATCCACTTACTCCAATTAAGAAATGATTCTCCAAAATCATCAATATTATCCCAATTAGAATTTGAAATTAGTTCTTGCAGACCAGCTCCATATGAACCTGGCGCTGAACCAAATATACGATTAATTGAATCACCTTCCCTTGATACCCCAGCTAGAGGGTTAAATTTATCATCCTCATTAAGATTAGAAACAAGATTTATTGCTTTAGAAGTTAATTTAACTAACTGTGGAAATGCATCTCTAAACATTCCCGAAATCCTTAAAGTAACATCAACCCTTGGTCTTTCGAGAACAGATAAAGGAATTATTTCTAGATCAACTACTCTTCTTGAAGGCCCATCCCAAATAGGCTGTACTCCTAATAAATATAGTATTTGACAAATGTCTTCACCACCATTTCTCATTGTGGATGTTGCCCATACAGATATTGCTATATTTTTTAAATCTTCTCCATTATCTTGTTTGTATAAATCAATTATTTGTGAAGCGGACTGACAACCAACACTCCATGCTGATTCAGTTGGCAGTCTTCTCGAATCAACTGAAAAGAAATTTTTACCAGTGGGTAAAGTTTCAGTTTTACCTCTCGTAGGGGCTCCAGATGGACCACTTTTTACATATTGTCCATTTAATGAACTAATAAATGATAATTTCTCATTATATGAAGAATTAATTATTGGATATAGAATCTCTTTTTTTAATAATAAAAAATACTTATTATGTTTTTTTTCATTAAAGAAAAAGTCTATTATTTTCTGATTTTTATATTTTTCTAGATTTTTTATATTGGTATTCTTTTTATAAAAAAACAAATAAATTAAATACTTTGCTTGTTGTTCCAAAAAATCAATAGCCATTCTAAAGTTTAAAATGTTTTTGTTGGAAAAAGTCAATAATATTTTTTTATCCTTTTCACTTAACATTTGATCATATTTATTTGTCCAAGGATTCAAATCTAGTTTTAAATGTTTTGCTATATATTGAATAACACCAATTCGGTTGGCATTTGGTACTCTTGCAATACACAAGAATAAATTTATTTCATTAATGTCATTCTGCCGATTGCCAAAAATATGCAAACCTGTCCTAATTTGAGATTCTTTAATTTTGCAAAGAAAGGAATCAATTTCTTCTATTTGATTAATTCTATTTTTTAAAGTAATTTCGCTAAAATCTTTTTTTATTAATTCAAAAATGGATTTTTCTATTATTTCAATCCGATTCGAATTTAATAATTTTGCTTCAAAATATTCGTCTAAATAATTTTCTAATATTGAATATTTTCCATATAATTCTGACCTATCCAAAGGAGGGGTTAAATGATCAATAATTGTTGCAGCAGTCCTTCTTTTAGCTTGGGATCCTTCTCCAGGATCATTTACGATAAAGGGATATATGTTTGGTATTGCCGGACAAATAATATTTGGAAAACATTTATTGCTTAAACCTATAGATTTACCAGGTAACCATTCAACAGTCCCATGTTTACCAATATGACAAATAGCATTTGCATTAAAAACTTTTTCAATCCAAAAATATTGTGCTAAATATCTATGGGGAGGTGGAAGATCGGGAGAATGAATATCTCTATCAGTGAAAGCGTCATAACCTCGTTGAGGTTGAATCAATAATGTTATTTTCCCAAATCTAATACCATTGATTGAGAAGCCATTATTATCTAGATCAATCGCATAAGATGGTTTACCCCAACGACTAACAATAATATTTTTGGGATCAAGTTCTAAATAATTCCAATATTTTAAATATTCGCTAAGTGGTAAGTAATCTAATGGTTTATTATTTTGAGATTCAATATCATTAGTCCTAGTTTTTATAAGCATTGACATTAATTCTGAAGAATCTTGAGGATAATTACAAGATCCAAGGTCATAACCTTCTTCTTTTAACCAATTAAGAATATTTATTATTGAAGATGGTGTATTTAGACCAACGCCATTACCGATTCTTGCGTTCTTTAATGGATAATTGCTTATTACTAAACAAATTCTTTTATCAAAATTATTAAGTTTCTGTAGTTTCACATAATTTGTTGCTAATTTTGAAATCCATTGAATACCTACTTGATCAGCTTTGTAACTAGTTATTTCACTATATAGTGTATTTTTCTTAGAAATAATTTCTTTAAATGCTGAAGGACAGGTAGTAATTCTTCCATCAAATTCGGGAATAATTATTTGCATTAATAAATCAGATGAATTCATTCCAATAGATGAATTTAACCACTTTTTTCTTGATCTATTAGAAGAAAGAAGTTGTAAAATTGGAATTTTAAGAGAAGTAAAAATATTTGTTGAATTTTCAATTAAATCGTTATTTTTGATTTGAGATGAAGAAAATGAAGTTGTGGTAATTATTAGTTTAATATCTTCTTTTTTAAAAATGTCTATTAATTTCTTCTGAATAATATGATCTTTTAGTGTTGAAATAAAAAATGTTTTAGGAGATAGTCCGCATTTTCTTAATTGCAAGTTAAGTTTTTCGTTTGCTTCAATTTCATTAGCCAAAAAAAGTGATTTATAGGATATTATTCCTATCTTTTCGCCTTTTTCATTTTTCCAATCATATAAGTAGGGATCTGCATAAAAAGTAATATTAAAAAATTCATCGGGAATTAATTTTTCATCTACAACTAAATAATTTAAACAATTAAGAAACTTTCTATAATTATCCAGACCTCCAGATCTTAGTAATCTAGAAATATTTAATGCAATATTTTTATCTATACTACTTATTTCACATAAGGAAATTTCCTGCTCACTGGTACCTGATAGGATTAATAACTTCCTTTTTTTATTAACTGCTTGCCAATTTAAAAGTTGTTCAATTCCATAGTTCCATGTACCTTTATCTCCAAATATTCTAAGTACGACAACTTTTGCATAATTTATTGTTTTTAATAAATAATTATCTATTTGAGCTGAGGAATTTAAATTAGAAATTTCTAAAGCTCTTATATTATTTTTTAATGAAGCAAATTCTTTTTCTAACAATAAGTTTGATATAAGATTTAAATCAGCCTTGACACTTGTTATAAAAATAAAATCTGCAGCTGGTTGCTCAATTAAATCATCCTTATTCTTTTCATTTCCTGCTATATTTAATATCCTGTGCATTTTTATATATAAATAAGGTTTAGAATACGTAAGTAGGATAAAACAAGTTTACCTTAATTAAATAAATTAAATATGCATGAATTTCTTCCATACGCCTGGTTCGAAGGTAAATGTATTCCTTTTAAAGAAGCAAAAATATCAATAGCTACTCATGCACTACATTACGGTACTGCTGCATTTGGAGGAATGCGTGCGATACCTAACCCAACAAACAAAGAAGAATTCCTTTTGTTTAGAACTGATAAACATATAAAAAGATTATCTCAAAGTGCAAAATTACTCTTAAATGAAATTTCTGAAGAATATATTTTTAAAGCCTTAGAAGAAGTTATAAAAAGAAACAAGCCAGAAAAACCTATTTATATAAGACCATTTGTATATACAAGCGATTTAGGTATAGCTCCAAGGTTACACAATATTGAAACAGATTTCTTTATTTATTGTATTGAACTAGGAGATTATCTATCCCCAGATGGTGTTTCTTGTAGAATGAGTAGTTGGACAAGACAAGAAGATAGATCTCTCCCCTTAAGAGGAAAAATAAGTGGAGCATATATTACTAGTTCATTAGCCAAAACAGAAGCTAGTTTATCGGGTTTTGATGAAGCTCTGCTATTAAATTCAAGTGGTAAGGTAAGCGAAGCTAGTGGTATGAATTTATTTATTGTAAGAAATGGAGACTTAATCACTCCTGGTGTTGATCAAGATATCCTTGAGGGGATTACTAGAGCTAGTGTAATTGAATTAGCAAAATCATTTGGAATAAATGTAATTGAGAGGTCTGTTGATAAAACAGAATTATTAATAGCAGATGAAGTTTTTCTAACTGGTACAGCAGCAAAAATTACACCAGTAAAAAAAATTGAATCAACTGAATTAAATGTTGAAAGACCAATAATGAATAAATTAAAAAGTAAGCTTATAGAAATAACAGAAGGCCGTTCTCAAGACTATGATAATTGGGTAACAAGAATTTCACTGAAATAAATTAATTTTTACCTAAAAATGGAATCTTTCAGAACCTATCTAAATAGAGATGAAAAACCATTAATTATTTTTGACGGAGGTACTGGAACATCTTTTCAGAACTTAAATCTTACTGCAGATGACTTTGGAGGAAAAGAATTAGAGGGATGTAATGAAAACCTTGTTTTATCGTCGCCAGATGTAGTTGCGAAGGTTCATAATTCTTTTTTAGAAGCTGGTTGTCATGTTATAGAAACTAATACATTTGGAGCCTCATCAATAGTTCTTGATGAATATGATATTGCGGATAAGGCTTATGAGATAAATAAAAATGCGGCATTTATAGCAAAAAAAGCTGCTGCCAAATACTCATCAGTTGATAAACCAAGGTTTGTAGCAGGTTCAATTGGGCCAACAACTAAATTACCCACCTTAGGACATATAGATTTTGATGAATTAAAGCAATCATATAAAGAACAAATTTATGGTCTTATAGATGGAGGAGTTGATCTTCTTTTGATTGAAACTTGTCAGGATGTTTTGCAAATTAAGTCTGCCTTATTAGCATCAAAAGAAATTCTTGAAAGTAAAAATATTGATATACCTTTAATGGTATCTATAACAATGGAAACAACAGGTACTATGCTTGTCGGATCTGATATTGCTTCTGCATTAACAATACTAGAGCCATTTAGTATAGATATCCTTGGACTTAATTGTGCAACTGGCCCTGAGCAAATGAAGGAACATATTAAATATTTGTCTGAAAATTCTCCCTTCGCTATAAGTTGTATTCCCAATGCAGGTCTTCCTGAAAATATTGGTGGTGTAGCTCACTATAGATTAAAGCCAATAGAATTAAAGATGCAGTTAATGAATTTTATATATGACTTTAATGTTCAATTAATAGGTGGATGTTGTGGGACAACACCTGAACATATAAAATACCTTTCTTCAATAATCGATGAAATTATTGATAATGAAAGGACTAACAATAATGGAAAAAAAAATTCAAGCGGTTTTATTCCATCTGCCTCATCAATATATAACTCTGTGCCATATAAACAAGACAATTCAATTTTGATAATAGGAGAAAGATTAAATGCAAGTGGATCGAAAAAGGTAAGGGAGTTATTAAATAACGACGATTGGGATGGCTTAGTTGCAATTGCCAAGCAACAACAAAAAGAAAACGCTCATGTTCTTGATGTAAATGTCGATTATGTAGGCAGAGACGGAGTGAAAGATATGAAAGAAATAACTTCAAGACTAGTTACCAATATAAATTTACCATTAATGATTGACTCTACAGATGCTGACAAAATGGAAAGTGGATTAAAGTCAGCTGGTGGTAAATGTATTATAAATTCAACCAATTACGAAGATGGCAATGAAAGGTTTGATCAAGTTCTAAATTTAGCCTTAGGGTACGGTTCAGGTCTTGTTGTCGGAACAATTGATGAAGAAGGAATGGCAAGGAATTCAGAAAAAAAATATAAGATTGTCAAACGAGCGATTAATAGAACAAGAGAATGTGGTTTGTCAGATTATGAGCTATTTTTTGATCCATTAGCTCTGCCAATATCTACAGGGATAGAAGAAGATAGATTAAACGCTAAAGAAACTATTAGCGCTATATTAAAAATTCGTGAAAATTTCCCAGATATTCATATCATACTTGGGATATCAAACATTAGTTTTGGTCTTTCACCATTATCAAGAATTAATCTAAATTCAATATTTTTAGATGAATGCATAAAAGCAGGATTAGATTCTGCTATCATCGCACCAAATAAAATTTTGCCATTATCAAAAATTTCTGAAGAAACTAAAAAGCTTTGCTTAGATTTGATTTATGATAAAAGACAATTTGAAGACGATATTTGTATTTATGATCCATTAGTAGAATTAACAAAGGCTTTTCAAGATTTATCTATTCAAGATTTCAAAAAAGCATCTTCAGAAAATAAAAACCTAACTCTTGAAGAAAGTCTGAAAAATCATATTATTGATGGAGAAAAAATAGGATTAGAGGATCAATTAAATAAAGCGTTAAAAAAATATAAACCTCTTGAAATAATTAATACCTTTTTACTAGATGGGATGAAAGTTGTAGGAGATTTATTTGGCTCAGGTCAAATGCAATTACCATTTGTACTCCAATCCGCTGAAACAATGAAATTTGCGGTTTCAATTTTAGAACCATATATGGAAACTGTAGATGAAAATATATCAAATGGAAAACTTTTAATTGCGACTGTCAAAGGCGATGTACATGATATTGGAAAAAATTTGGTAGATATAATACTTACAAATAATGGTTATGACGTTATAAATCTTGGAATAAAGCAAGATGTTTCAGCAATTATAGATGCACAAAAGAAGCACAATGCAGATTGCATAGCTATGAGCGGATTACTTGTTAAATCAACTGCATTTATGAAAGATAATTTAGAGGCTTTTAACAATGAAGATATTAGTGTACCAGTAATATTAGGAGGCGCAGCCTTAACCCCAAAATTTGTAAATGAGGATTGCAGCAAAATATATAAAGGGAAAATATTGTACGGGAAAGATGCGTTCACTGATCTTAAATTCATGAATGAATATATGGATAATAAAAAAAAGGGTAATTGGTCAAATACAGAGGGCTTCATAAACAATGAGGGTATTAATATTAATTTAGCCTCGCCAAAATCCAACTCTCAAGCTGTTAAAGAATCAATATCAATAAATACCGAGACTTCCAAATTAAATTTAAAAGAAAATTTTATAAGATCTAAATTTATAAATGAAGAAGAACCAATTAAAGCTCCTTTCTTGGGAACGAAAGTCTTGAACGACGTTGATATAGATATAAATAAATTAATTTTTTATTTAGATACAAAAGCTCTATTTAGCGGACAATGGCAAATAAAAAAAGGAAAAAACCAAAGCGTAGATGAATATAATAACTATTTGGATTCATATGCTAAACCATTGTTAGATAAATGGTTAGAGACAATTATAGAAAAAAAACTTATTTCACCCAAAGCAGTTTATGGATATTTCAAGTGCGGGAGAAAAGATAATAGTATTTTCTTATTTGATAAGAAATCATTAAATAAAATTTCCCAATTTAATTTTCCAAGACAAAAATCTGGGAATAATCTATGCATAGCTGATTTTTATTGTGATTTGAAAAATGATAAACCGATAGATATATTTCCTATGCAGGCAGTAACCATGGGCGATATTGCTAGTGAATATTCTCAAAAATTATTTAAAGAAGATAAATATAGCGATTACTTGTTATTCCATGGACTTACAGTGCAATTAGCAGAAGCTCTAGCTGAGTATGTCCATGCATTAATTCGTATTGAATGTGGTTTTAGATCTGAAGAACCAGACAAAAATAGAGAAATACTAGCTCAAAAATATAGAGGAGCTAGATATTCTTTTGGTTATCCTGCATGTCCAAAAGTATCTGATTCAAACATACAATTATCATTGTTGGATGCAAAAAGAATAAACTTGACCATGGATGAATCTGAACAACTCCATCCAGAACAAAGTACTACAGCTATCATTTCACTACACTCAAAAGCTAAATATTTCAGCGCTTAAGCTGAATTTTTAGTTGTTTTCTAAATATTCAATAATTTCTTCCTGCAGTTCTTCCATCGTTTCATTATCACCCAGATCAAGTCCCTCACCCGCGGCATCCTGTGTTAACTCAAGATAATATGAAGCACCATCACTAGATAAAAATTCTAATGCGCAAGTTTCATTACTATCTTTAAAAGCTTTATAAAGAGCTTTAAATGCAATGTTTTCAGTAAAGTCCCAATCCATATAATGAAAAAAACCTTATTAGAATTATTACCTCCTTACCCCCCATACTCGTCAACCTTTTTTAAAGAAATGTTGGTGTTTTATTATTATTAAAAAATCTATGACCATAAATAATCAAAATCAGTTAAATGTCCTTGGAGAAGAAATTGAGATTTGTAGTTGCGCACCTATGACAGGGTGGTTCAGAGATGGATTTTGCAACTATGACAAAAATGATGGAGGGAATCATTCGATATGTTGTGTAATGGATGATAATTTCCTGAAATATAGTAAATCACAAGGTAATGATTTAATAACTCCCATGCCTATTTATTCCTTCCCAGGACTAAAGGATGGCGATCATTGGTGTATTTGTCTTGATAGGTGGAAGCAAGCATTATTAGACGGTCTTGCACCAAAAGTCATATTAGAATCAACGAATATTGTAGTCTTAGAATCAGTACCTCTGGAAAAATTGAAAGAATATCAATTTAATAAAAAATAATTACAATTTTATTTTTTTTTTTAGAATGATTATGATAATTTTTTTTAAATGAGTTTAGAAATATATTGGAAAAAAGCACTAGAACAAACTCGATTATCAATTGATGATGAATCATTATATCCTCTCAAAACCGATATTATTACAAAAGATTTATATGAAAAAGACGACTTCATAATTAGGAAACTCGATACTTCAAAATTTAATAAAAAAAAAATTTATGGTCCTAAGCAAAATCCATTTTGTCCTTGGGAAAAGATACTAGAAATTGATAAAATTGGTGATAATCATCAACTAATATTAAATAAGTATCCAGTACAAAAAGGTCATATTTTACTTATTACAAACGAATGGAAACCTCAAAATGGATGGTTAGATATTAAAGATTGGAGAGCGATCCAACAAGTAAATAAAGATACTAGTGGATTATGGTTTTTCAATAGTTCTCCAATTGCGGGTGCAAGTCAACCTCACAGGCATTTTCAACTTCTGCGAAGATCTAAAGGTGAAAAATCATGCCCTAGAGAAAAGTGGTTTTTAGAGATGAACTCATATCAAGATCTAGATAGCAAGCTTAAAAAAAATATAATTGTATCCAAATTTAATTTTTTAGAAAATCCATTAAGTCTTTTTGAATTTTACTTAGAATTATGCAAGAAATTAGGACTTGGGGACCCTATTAGTGATAAGAAACCTATATACCCTTACAATATTTTAATAACTAATAATTGGATCGCTATTATAAAGAGAAAAAACGATCATATTCATGGTTTTAGTATTAACGGTTTAGGATTTGCAGGATATCTATTAGTAACTGAAAAATCAAATATTAACTATTTAAAGAAATTTGGGCCTGAAAAACTTCTAGAAAGTTTTGTTTGAGTACTAGTTAGTAACTTCAATTTCCTTATCCCTGCTTATTTGGCTTTCTAGAACTTCTATAGATGCTGTTACGGAGGCGATTTTACGTTCAAGTGAATCCCTAATATAATTGAGCATTTCTAATTTCTTATGTTGATAAAAACTCTTTTTTTCTTTAGATGACTTGAAATAACAATTAAACATTTTTATTTTTATTATAAAAAGATACTTAAATGACTTGTGACATGAAAATAAAATCGTTTTAATTTAAAAACAATATTCCGTATGGACTTTCAATTTTTTTTGAATAAAATTAAATAAATTCCATACTATACAAGAAAATATTATTGAATATTCCTGAAAATTCAAATACAAAAAGAATTTCAATTGATTTACCTGAGGAACTAATTTCCAGGTTTGATCAATTACGGAAAGAGTGGGGATTTAAAGCAAGAGGACCTGTAATAGAAAAGATACTTAAAGAACTTCTTCAAGAAGATGATTTACTACCAAAGAACCAACAGCAAGAAATAGACTTTAACGAGAAGAATAATGAAAATTTAAATATAGACGAAGATACTGCACTGGTATTAATTAAATCAGAAGTAAAAAAAGAAGTTAATGAGAAATCTTTGAATAAAATATTTACAAATAACAATCAATTTAAAGAAATAACAAACTCAAACATAAGCCTTCCCAATTTTGTTGAAAAAAAAGTAAAAAATTTAAGAAGAAGTATTAATAGTGAAAAATCAAAGGAGATTATTAATGACATTCAAATTAATACAATTAAAGAAACTGAATTAATAAAATGTCGAATTGAGTTAATTAGTCATTGGAAAACCTTATACGGATCAGTTCCTAATGATCATGTAGTAGAAGCTTCGATGGATTGGTTTGAAAGGGATATATGGCCAAATCTTGATGGAACAGAAAATCTACCCTTTACATGGAGCGCAGCCAATAAATTAATGTCAGAATTATGCCCATTTTGGATAAAGAAAAATCCATCCCTTGAAATTGTTTTATTAATGATTGGCGTTTTAGAAGATCCTTTTGCTACATCAGATCTGATAAATAGAATACCAACACTTATGAGAAGGTTTGTTAGTAGATTTAAGCGAAAAAATAGATCGAATTCATTTGAAACTTTGGACTCAACAATGACAGTACATGGAGCACTTAAATTATTGAATCTATCAACATCCGCAGGATCAGCTCATACGTTCCGTAAAATAAGGGAGGCCTATAAATCAATAGCCTTAGAGACGCATCCAGATGCTGGAGGTTCAACAGATCAAATGAGAAAATTAAATGAAGCTTATCAATTGCTAAAAAATCTATATAGAAATTAGTATACTAATTCTCAAATAAGACTATTTATAAGTCTACTTAATAGTCTCATATAAGATAAATGTTAATTTTATATTTCTTATTTTCATCAATTATTCTTTTTCAATCTTAAAGAAACATTAATGATGTATAAATGAAATTAAAATAAAACTTACTTTTTTAAAAAATTCTTTGTATTATACTTCTTATATAAGACTAATTATAAGTCTATAATATAGTCTCATAATAGATTAATAAGATAAATAAAATTATTAATTTAGATGAATCTTACACTAAATGTCTATTGCCTAGAAAAATTAAAAATTGAATGATAAATTGAGAACTATGTCCTTTCAATGTCCAAAAAATTAACAAGGGCTAGAAAGTTTTGCTATTACATTGTTTTGTGTCTTCCCGTACTGCCTTAAAGACAGTACTACCTAGATTGAAGCTTTTCAATGGCAGTTTGTTTCTCAATACTAGGGACATCACTTAATCCGTTAGCGTCAAACCAAGGAGCGCTAGCCCAATCAAATCCTTCGCCAAATGTATTATCTGGTGAAGTTATATACCAGTGGCATGAAGCATCTGGTACGTCAACAGCACACTTTGACCAATCATCTGACCATTGAGGGACTTGTACCCACAGCACTGAAGATAGAAGTAGAGATAATAAATTGACCATGGTATTTATCATACAACAATAATTACTTTTATAGGATTATTACTTATCTTATATGAGAATTATATATAGACTAGTTTCTAGTCTTATATAAGATTCTCAATACAGTTAATTCCTCAATTTAGTGTTAAAACATTTTTCAACATTAGAAATGATATTTGAATGAATTGATGTGATGTCCGAGTCCAGTAATGTTTTATCTTTATCTCTATAAGATAATCTAAATGTATAACTTATATGATCATCTCCAAATTTAGTATCTTCAAAAACATCAAGTAAATTTACATCCTCCAAAAGATTCTTTCCTGTTTTTTTTATTTGTGACGTAATTTCGCTAATTAAAAATTTCTTACTGAAAACAAAATTTATATCCCTTTCCATTTTCGGAACAATTGGGTATTGCTTATATATTGGAATCCATTTATTTTTTCTTGTACTAGCTTCCAAGAGGTTAGAAACATTTATCTTAAATAAATAAACTTTTTTTAATGACTTCTTTTCTAATAGAAGTTTGGGATGTATTTCACCAAAATAACCTGCATCTTTCCCTTCAATAACTAATTTTGCTGTTCTTCCTGGATGGAGAAAATCAATTGAATCAATAGGTTTATCATCAATTTTTATGTTCAAAGATGATAAAGCCTCCTTTAACTTTCCTCTGGCCTGGTAATAATTAAGATCGTTATCCTTAGCAGAATCTATCCATTTTCCAAATTTTTTATTTCCATAAATAGCACCATTCAAAATTTCTTCTTGAATGAATTCAGTTTTCTTTTGAAAAACATTTCCAATTTCAAATATATAACAACTTGCTTGTCCAGCTTTTATATTACGGTTCACTATCTCCAAATGTTCCTTCCAGATATTATCTCTAAGGCAGCTTGTTTCTAATAACAAAGGATTAGAAATCTTTATAAGTTTTTCATCATCTTCAGGAACAAGAGAGTAGCTTAATACCTCGTTAAAACCATTTTCTATAAAACCATTTTTTACTTTTCTCAATGCCAACTGTTCTGATGACAATTTTCCAGGCTTAATTGGATTAGGAAGTTTTAAGTCGAATCTGTCATACCCTATTAATCTAGCTATTTCTTCAATTAAATCTATTTCTCTTGTTAAATCATGTGATCTATTAGGAATAACTGCTACATCCCAGCCATATTCTTTATTCTTTAAATTACAACCTATGAGTGTTAATTTATCAACTATTTCATTATCAGATAAATTTCTTTTTTCAAATTGATCGTTAATTATTAATGGACCAAGAATTTTATGTATTCGGTTCCTCCGTAGTTTAATAAATATATCATCATTACTTATTAAATTTGAAGTATTGATGATTGGTGAATTAATAGAAAAATATTCTTCTAAAAGATTAATTGCCCTAGTTACTGCACTTATTGTATTTTTTGATGAAATCCCTTTTTCATACCTGCTGCTAGATTCTGTTCTTATGCCAACGGCCTTGGAAGATTTTCTTATAGTAACTGGATTAAAAACAGCACCTTCTAGGTAAATAGATGAGGTAGTATTACTTACAGAAGTCTCTAAACCGCCTATAACCCCAGCAATAGCAACCGGATTATCACAACAAGTAATAACTGTGATATTGTCATTTAAGTTATATTCTTTACCATCTAAGCAAATAAGGCTTTCGTTATCCTTGCCTTTTCTTACAGAGAAATCTTCTGGAGAAACTTCCTTACCAATTAAGTTTGACAGTTTATCTTTATCAAACGCATGCAAAGGTTGACCTTGTTCTAAAAGAATATAATTTGTCAAATCAACTAGAAGATTAATAGATTTTATACCTGATTTTTCTATACGGTCTTTAAGCCAATTTGGCGATAATTTATCTCCATTTACTCCATCAATGCAGCTTATTGTATAAATGCAATTAGATTCTATAGCCTCTGGACAAAGTTTAATTCCCTTAAGTAAATGAATATCGTATTTATGGTTTAGTTCTGGAAAATTTAAGGTGGATTCTAAAAGGGCAGAAATTTCACGGGCTATACCTATAACAGACATTCCATCAGGTCTATTAGCTGTAATGGCTAAATCATATATAAAATCATTTAATTGAAGCAAGTCAGACCCTGGAGTGCCCAATTCATGTTTAAGGGCCAAATCTTCATCAATGATCTCTATCCCTTCGCTAGAGTCCTCTAAACCCAGTTCCTGCAGTGAACATATCATTCCTTCACTCATGACACCTCTAATTTCACTTCTTTTAATAGTTAAATCAACTGCATTTAATTTCGCGCCCACAGTAGCAACATAAACAAAAATATTTGGTTTAATATTTCGCGCACCACAGATAATTTGTAAATTCTTTGAATTACCAATATCGACTTGGCAAATTGAAAGTTTGTCAGATCCTTCATGTTTTAAAACAGATAATACCTTACCTAAAACAACACCATTCACATTTTTTGAACAATCTTC
Organism: Prochlorococcus sp. AG-424-P18; assembly: GCA_003213235.1. Lineage (GTDB taxonomy): Bacteria > Cyanobacteriota > Cyanobacteriia > PCC-6307 > Cyanobiaceae > Prochlorococcus_A. The sequence continues at coordinate 25,717 of QCNJ01000012.1, forward strand.
TAATGATTCAACTTCAAATCCGCCAATAGACAATTTCTCAGAGAGATCTTCAGGAGTAGAAGTAATTTCAACTAAATTTTTCAACCAATTTTGAGAAACTTTCATATATATTTTTTAATCAATGATGATAAAAGAAATGAGTATATCTTCAAAAAAGTTTGTTGAAGATGTACAATAGAAAATTATACAATAAAGTATTAATTAAAATGGCCAAAAAAGGGACAAGAGTTGTAGTGACCCTGGAATGTACTGAAGCTAGGACAAGCACAGATCCTAAGAGATCAAATGGTGTCTCAAGATATACTACTGAAAAGAATCGTAGAAATACAACCGAAAGATTAGAACTAAAAAAGTTTAATCCTCATTTAAACAGAATGACAATTCACAAAGAAATTAAGTAATCAAATCAAATTAAATCATGCCTAATTCAATTTTTAAAAAACAACTATCACCTATCAAACCTGGAGATCCTATTGACTATAAGGATGTAGAACTACTAAAAAAATTCATAACTGAAAGGGGGAAAATTTTACCAAGAAGAATGACAGGATTAACCTCAAAGCAACAAAGAGATCTCACATTAGCTGTCAAGAGAGCCAGAATTGTAGCTCTTTTACCCTTTGTAAATCCTGAAGGATAATTTCATATTGAATATAGTTAGCACTATAATTAATATTTCAAATATTTGAAAGACTTAACTAATTTAAAAACATATATTATTGACTCTGATGATCCACATGAGGTTGATGACGCTATTTCATTAGAAATAAAAGAAGGAAATAAAAAAAATTTATGGATACACATTAGTAATCCATGCAAACTCTTTTTGCATGACTCTAATGTTGATTTAAATGCAAGAAAGAGAAATAGCAGTTTATATTTAATTGATCAATATGTCCCAATGCTCCCTAAGGACATTCTTGAAAAGGCAAATCTAGCTCAAAATAAAGTTTCAGAAACTATTAGTGCAGCAATAGAATTCAATGACGATGGATCAATAAATAAATATGAAATAACTGAAGCAATAATAAAACCAAAATATCAATTAACATATGAAGATGCAAATGAAATATTAGAAATAGAACCTAAAGAAGAAATAGAATTAATTGAGATTAAAAATTTATTAGAAAAAAGCATTACATTCAGGAAGAAACAAGGAGCAATTATTTTTGAAAGTCCTAATAATAAAATTAAATTAAATGAGGATAAGATTATACTAACTAAATTAGAGAAAACAATATCACAAATTATAGTTGAAGAATCAATGATATTAATGGGTTATGTTACAAGTTTATTTATAGACGAATATAAATTAGCGGCTGCATTTAGGATTCAAAAAATAAACTGCAATCCATCTGAAATACTTAATAGATACAAAGATAGTGATATTAAATATATAATATTAAAACAATATATGGGAAGAAGTTACATAACGACTAAACCAGGATTACATGAATCTTTAGGTCTTAAAATGTACGTACAATGTACATCACCATTGAGAAGATATCTTGATTTAATGATACAAAGGCAAGTCTATAATAAAATTAATAATTACAAAGTTCTAAGTAAAGATTCAGTCTCTAAGATTATTGATTTTTCAAAAATTAGACAATCAGAGAATAATAATATATTTAAAAATGATAAATTTAAGTATTTAAAATTATTTTTTAAGAATAAAAAAAACCCTTTTTATAAAATAATATTTGTTAAGTGGATTAATCATAATAAAAATATTGCTTTGGTCTATTTCCCAGATTATTCACTTGAAATACTTATTACTCTTTTTGTATCAATAGAAATATATAGTAATAAAATATATAAAGTTAAATATATTATAAATGATAGTAATCTTTTAGAATTTATTTATTAAATAGATAATAAATATAATAGGTTATTATTAGTTTAAAAAATATCTGTTAGTATTAATAAAAAAGCTTTATGACTTTTGTCATTACTACACCTTTATACTATGTTAATGATAAACCTCATTTAGGAAGTGTATATACAACAATAATTTGTGACTCAATAGCTAGGTATAAAAGGCTTGCAGGTGAAGATGTTATTTTCATCACTGGTGTTGATGAACATGGTTTAAAAATACAAAGAACTGCTAATGAAAAGGGTATTGAACCAAAATCACATTGTGATGAAATCTCAGAAGTCTTTAATAATAATTGGAAAAATTGGAATATATCCTTTGATAAATTTATAAGAACAAGCTCAAAAAATCATGAATTTGTTGTTAATGAATTTTATGAAAGAGTAAAAGCATCAGATGATATCTATATGGGAGTTCAAAAAGGTTGGTATTGTGTCGGTTGTGAAGAATTTAAAGATAATCCAGAAAACTCATCAACATACAAGTGTCCCATACATCAAAAAAATCTAGAATGGAAAAATGAAGAGAATCTCTTTTTTAGGCTTTCAAAATATCAAAAAGAAATTGAGAAAATAATCAACGAACCTTCTTTTATAGAGCCAATAGAAAGAAAGAATGAAATTATAAATTTTGTATCTAGAGGGTTAAAGGATTTTTCAATTTCAAGAACAAATGTCTCATGGGGAATTCCTGTCCCTAATTACGATAACCATACCTTTTATGTGTGGTTTGATGCTTTACTTGGATATGTCAGTGCCATTAGCTCTGACATGACAGAACATTCATTGGAAAAATCAATTAATGGAGGATGGCCAGCTGATGTTCATTTTATTGGTAAAGATATTCTGAGATTCCATGCTGTATATTGGCCCGCAATGCTCATTTCTGCCAATATGAAAGTTCCTAAAAAGGTTTTTGGGCATGGGTTTCTTACAAGAGAGGGACAAAAAATGGGTAAAAGCTTGGGAAATGTACTCGACCCTGATTTATTGCTTACAAAATATGGAAATGATCCTGTAAGGTGGTACCTCATTAAAGACATATCACTAGGAAATGATGGAGATTTTCAAGATAAAAGATTTGTTGATATTATCAATAATGACTTAGCTAATACAATTGGTAATTTATTAAATAGAACATCATCTATGTCTAGAAAATGGTTTGATAATAAAGTGCCAAATAATGAAAAAATTTTAAGTGAAAATAAATTAGAGAATTCTGCCAAAATTGCAGTCGAAAACTATATTTATAACTTTGATAACTACAAATTAGATCTAGCAGCTAATGAAGTCCTTAGCTTAGCAATTAATACAAATTTGTATTTGAATGATAATCAGCCATGGCTGTTAATAAAAGATAAAGATAATCTACCTCTAGTTAAACAAATTATTTATAACGTTTTAGAAAGTACCCGAATAATAGGATTGTTATTGATACCTTTATTGCCCGAATTATCTACAAAAATTAATGAACAACTTGGTTCTATATACACAGAAGAAATTCCTTGGAAACAACAATTAAGTTGGGGATTATTAGTAAGTCACTCGAGTCTTCCTAAACCCACTCCAATCATAAATAAACTGGAGTATGAGTAACATTTATAGATTAATAATTTTCTTTCCATTATTTATTCTTGGCTGCGTACCAACAAATGTAATTGATAAAAATAAAGTAATACAAAAAATAGAAAGTTTAGATATGACAATTTTCTCTAAAAGTGGAGATAAAATATATTCAATTACCAGTCCAAATTCAAGTTATGACAATATTGAATTAGAATTCAAATTAAAAAACCCTATCATTAATATTCTGAATGGAAAAGAAACTAAATATATTATTAGTGCAGAAGAATCTACATTATCAGACAACAATAAACTCCTGAAATTGAAAGGGAATGTTAAATTAAAAAATCTTAAAAAAGATGCGGATTTTTTATATGCTGATAATTTTATTTGGAATATAGAAAATACTAACTATCAATTAGAGGGTAAAGTAAGATTTGAAAATCAAAATATCATCTTAAATTCAGGAAAAGCCATATTGGGTACAGATAATATAATTAAATTTTTCAATCCAGTAAAATATATTATAAAAGATGAAAATAACAACAATAAATATGAAATAAATTCAGAAAATGCTTACTATAATTTAACTACTGAATCAGTAAGTTTTAAAGCAAAAGATAAAAGAGTAAAGTCAATAATTTATTTTTAAATTTTATTTTTTGAAAAAATATTATTAATTTTTTTGGACCAGTTATTAATCCATTTTTCATCAGACTTCGTAAAACACTTAGCACTCCAGCCTCCAATCAATATAAAAGCCTTACTATTTATAGGTACAACTAAGATAGATGGAATTTCGGCACAAAAATTAAAAAATTCATCTCTTCCAGGATAAAATTTAGTGTTTGCTAATGAAATTAATTTCATATCTTTTATAGATCTCAGACAAGTTTCCCCAGGTTTAAAATCATTACTTGAAGTGATTCCCCTCCTCAATATATTAACTCCATCATTGTGAATTAATATTGCTGCTGCTGCTGTAGAAGTTAATATTGCTTCAGAACCCCATGCAAGTTCATCAATAACTTCAGCCGGCATGTTTCTATCGTAGAGAAACTTATTTTCTCCTTTTAAAACAACTTTCTCACCAGCTAATGGTACGAATTGTTTAAATAAAAAACCTATCAAAATAATAATTAATGAAGCTATTGCGGCTAACACTTGTGCTCTTTCAAGCTCAGGAGTGATTGTTTCTATTGAAATAAAATTTGCTATCTGAAAAATAAAGAGTATGGCACCAATTAATATTAATGATTTCCCATTGAATCCCATATTTTAATATGTTATTTCTAATTAAATTATGCAAATATTATATTGTTTAGTACATTTAAAATTACTCAATAATATGGTTTTTAATATATAATTAACCAAAACCTAATAACATGAACCTAAACATCAATAAATATATCCTTTCTTTAATCTTTACTGGCTTAATTTTTATTCTTAACCCCTCGACTACATACGCAAATGAAATTCCTTTTATAAATAAATATTTTGGTATTACTCAACAGAAGACTGTTATAAATTACGAAAAAAGTCAGCCTTCATCTATTGATAACCCTGTAGTTGATCCAAATTTTAACGCTATGAGGTCAAAAGATACTGAAAGCTCAACTGCTACCTATATAGTTGTAGGTTTGTTAATTGCTGCCACAATTATCCCTTTAGCAACATGGTGGTATTTCTCTAAATAATAGAGAATTTATGAACACTAAGGATTTAAGTATTAGTGAATATTCATCTTATTTAGTTTTTATTACAGGGGGGACGAAGAGTGGCAAAAGTGAATTCGCGGAGCATCTTGCAAAGGGGGTAAAAAAATTATCATACGTTGCCTTATCTGAAAACAATTTGGATGATAAAGAATGGCAAGATAAAATTAATTTACATCGAAAAAGAAGGCCAAAAGATTGGAAATTAATAGAAACGACAGATCTATTAAATACATTAAGAAAAGAAGAAGGTCCATTATTAATAGATTCTATTGGCGGATTCGTTATGAAAAGTATTGGTAAGGAACAAAATGATTGGTCCACAAAAATGAATTCACTTATAAGTCTCTTAATGAAAAGAAAAAGCATAACAATTATTGTTGGAGAACAAGTAGGTTGGAGTTTGGTCTCTGAATATAAAATTGGCAATACATATATTGAAAGAATCGGCGAACTTCAAAAGAGAATAACCAAAATATCAAAAGATAATTGGCTGGCTATAAATGGCAAAGCAATCAAAATAGATGAAATAAGTATTGAAATACCTACTTAAAATTGGAAATCGCTCTTTTTGAACCTAGAATCCCACAAAATACTGGTAATATTGCCAGATCATGTGCTGCGTTTAATATACCTTTAAATCTTATAGAGCCCTTGGGTTTTAAGCTAGAAGATAAATATTTAAAAAGAGCAGGATTAGACTATTGGCCTCTTGTTACTGTTAATAAGTATGGGAATTTTGAAAAATTTCTAGCGTCAAAATCAACAAAAAGAATAATTTCTTTTAGTAAAAAAAATGGATTGTATTTGAAGGATTTTAGATTTAAGCAAGATGATATTTTGCTATTTGGGAGAGAAGATTCAGGATTACCTGCTTCCATTATTGATAAAAGCGACTTTTTAATTTCAATATTTATGCCGAATATACAGACTGGAAACAATGATCAAAAAGGTGTTAGAAGTCTAAACCTTTCTGTAGCATGTGGAATTGCTATATATGAGGCCCACAAACAAATAAATTTTCAAAATGGTAATTAAGTACAACCAATGCCTTACAATATTCCCATGTCTCGGTAGCTCAGCTGGTTAGAGCGGCGGATTCATAGCCCGCAGGTCGCGTGTTCAAGTCACGCTCGAGACATTTTCAATACTTTTCAATTGAAAAACGTAGGTGAAATTTTAATTTAATTAAACTATTAAAGATAATAATGTTTAATTCACTCGGCACAGTCTTAGATCCAAAAAAATCTAAAACAAAATATCCAGAAGCAAGAGTTATAGTTCTTGATGACAATTTTAATACTTTTCAGCATGTCGCAAATTGTCTACTAACAATTATCCCAAGCATGAGTGAACAAATGGCATGGGATCTAACCATCAAAGTTGACATGACAGGATCTGCAGAGGTATGGAGAGGTAATCTTGAACAGGCAGAGCTATATCATGATCAACTATTCAGCAAAGGATTAACAATGGCTCCAATTGAGAAAACATAAAATAAGTAAGATTGACAGAAAGTTTTTGGCTTATAAATTCGAATCGTTCAAGGGTTAAAAGGTTTTCAAAGAATAATCAAAATAAAGATAAATTTTTTGAATATTTTTTTATAGACTCTGGAAGGATTCTTGGTGTTTTGGGAAAAGATCCACCTCTTATGACAACCAGAGAAGAACTAAAAGTTGATAAAGCTAGAGATGAATGGAGAAAGTTAATCACTCAAGGTTGGAGGAGAACTAAACCAGTTTGGGAAAACTATTAGTATCCAATATTGTTACTAGGATTAGTTATATAAATTATGAGATTTAAGACGTAATTAGCGGGTAAATTTAATGGCTTTAAAAGTAACAAAGCCATTCCTTGAGTCACATTAAATTCTTTATTTTTCATGAAAAAATAAACATCTCATTTTAATTATAAAAAGACTGTCAAATTCAAAACAAAAATTCTAAAAAAAAGATATGAAAGCATTTATTGATAGGGGATTTTAAGATATCTAATATCTAAAACTTATTTTAAAAAAATTATAGATTTAGGATTACTTGTTATTTTTTTTTTTTTAAATTCCACGTTATAATTAAACAAAACTTACTAATTAATATTTATAAATACCCAATGAAGTATTTGATCTCAAGCAAAAGATCGAGAGCTTTATTTGGTATTGGAATAGTTGCTATAAGTATTGGATTAATATCAAAAAAAGTAATTAACTATCCAGCTGGAGGATGTATGAAAGGTACTCAAGAAATAACCTTTAATATTTAACCATGTATCATCTTATATTTTCATTAAACTTAAATCCAGTAAACTCTGATAACTCTTTAAGTGAAAGTACACCTAAAATTAGTTTTCCATTTATTTCCCATGTGGGAAACCCTTTAATGTTTTTATCAATGCATAATTGAGTTTGACTATTTATACCATCTCTTGCACATTCAACTACATTAAGTTCTCTATAAGCTTGCTTACCAAATAATTCACTTTGACTAAGGCAATTAGGGCACCAATATGCTGAATATTTAACTACACCATTATCTTTAAGGTATTTTGCCAACTCGATTGATTCACTAGTGCTTTCTGAAGTGACTATAAGTTCTCTCTGATTATTTAAATGGGAACTTTTTACAACACTTGGTAAAGTAAGCAAAACTAATAGTGGGATTAATAGGCGTTTCATTTATTTACTACTTTTCCTCCATATTTTCTAACTACCTTATCAAGTAAAATTCGTATATCTTTATTTTTAAGTTTCTCTATTTGCTGAAGATTTTCAAGAAGATCACATATTTGATCCTGTGTATCTTCATTTAATTCACTTACTGCCATTTATATTTAGAGTTTTAATATTCCAATATTAAATCAAAAGTAAATTTACATACTTATTGTATTTATAATTTATTATTGCTATTTTTTTAAAGCGGGCTAAGGTTCATATCTCCACGAGGATTTAGTCCGCTGAATTTTTAAAGATTCAATTTATTTTGGATCCCTCTTTAAGAAGTTGATTAGAAATATTCAAAAATATTTATCTTTGCTTATTTTCTGAATTCCATTGAAAAGTATTATCATACAAATATTAATAGTGTGACACTTTTTATTCAATAACGTTGTTATTTCGCCTCATAACTTTCTTAAAATACTTAAACTCAATAAATTCATGCATCATTTTGATATTATCAGATAATACTTTTTTATTAACTGCATATTCGTCTACATTAAGTGGAGATTTATTATTTTCAGAAAATGTTTCTTGATCAAAAGAAAAGTTTATAAAATACCCTTTATCATTTTGGTTATTACCATAAGATTCATTCAACACACCCCGAGACCTCAACGCTTCCTCAACCAATAAACCTGTGACTTTTGACTGACTAAACTCATTAGCTGTGCACAATTTTTCAATAATTTCATGCACTTCTTCACTTGGCAAAAAACCAATTCTTTTCCTCGGAGAGGGCATAATTTAAAAAATTAGTGTCACACTTGCATATTATAAGTGTTGCACTATATTTGATTTAAGTCAACTAATTTTACTATGCATATTTTATTATTTCCTGTCGGATTTATTCTTTGGTATCTAGCTTATGAAGCAAAACCTATCATTAATGATGAAGTAACACTTAATTGGGAAGAAAAAAATACAATTAAAAGAAATAAACTTTTAAATATAATCAAAGAAAGCTTTTAAAATTTACTGTTAATCGATTTTGACCATTCCTTATGCTTATTATCTAGATCTGAGATTAACTGTTTTTGATAAGTATATTTGAGTTGATTTTCGTTAAGTGTTTTTTTTGTGATAATCATCTCTTTTGAGAAAAAATAAGGAGTGTTAGAACTACTAATTTTTTTTTTGACTTCCATATAATGAGTTCATATATTTTTTTTTATATGACTTAAAAGATTATAGTCTCAATATTTTTATATTCTTTTTATATTTCCTTCATATGTGTTTTTAGCACGTTTGTAAAAAACATAGTTTATTAAATAATAAAAGCTATATTTAAACAAAGTATATGTTTTATCATGAATCTAAAGGAAAGAGGGATTACTGTTGGAGATTTACTAATAATAATAATAGTAATAATCACTTCTACGATATTAATTAAATCATTTAGCAAGGATAAGAAAACAACACTTAATTATAGTAATCAAGATCAAGTTTCTTATAAGAAAAATTATTATCAAAAATTTATTTGAACAGCTTATATAAATTATTTAAAAAACTCTTAATATATTCTATTGTCTATTAAGTATTTTTTATGTAAATCTCAAGAATTAATAATTATCAAACAATGAGTTTATCTATTTTAATATTTTAATGAAATGATTTTGAACTTTCCCATTTCAAATTATCCTTTAAATCATTGAAATCATTTGATATTGAAACTAAATTCACCATTTGAAGAATTTGAGTTTTATTTAGCCTATTAATAGCAATAAGTTTATTAAGCATTTCTAAAACATATTTATCATTAATATTCATTGTTTGTATAAAAAAACTATGATTCTTCAATTTCCTATACCTTATCTTATAATTTTAAAATTTACTTTTAAAATTTCATAATATATTTATTGACTAAAATAATAAATATTTAAAAAATCATCAAAAATGAAACTCTTACTGATAAGTAAAATTCTTGAGCTCACTTTCTTATAAATTCGTTTATTGTAAAAAGAAAAAAAATGAAAAAAAACTCCAAGAAAGAATACCTTAATAGAGACGAAGTTAATGAAATGATTGAATCCGCTTTAAGGAGACACAATAGAAGATCTACAATAATATCAAGTGTACTTGGCTGGATTCTTATAGGAGGTTATTCTTTTGGACTTTTTCAAGCAGTTCAAAATGTCTAATTAATCCATTCTTTAAAGTAGAACATGCTAGATGATAAATTAATACAAGAATGAGTATTTATTATGAGGGAATATATTGAGACAAATATTACAGTGATCAGAAAATATTTAAAAAAAAGAAAAAAGTATACATCAAAATTAAATAATGCTTCGATAATGGAAGAATTCAAGGAATGGGACAAAGATCGATTACCTGAGACAGAATCAATTTGGACTTTGCCTGACTTAACGAGAAAGGAAAGACTAAAAAATTTTTGTCGCTCAATTAAAAAGGAAATAAGATAAGTTTTAACTACCTAGTTGTATATGATTTACCTTTAAGTAAAAATAACCCGCAAATCCAACTATATTCAAAATTACAACGAAAATCCAAGCTCCAATTGGCTGATTAGAATCAAATTTTTTTATTTTAACTTTTTCCTTTAGTCTTTCAATATATTTAGCCATAATTAAAAATACTAGAAAGATTATTCCTAATTATAGAGAATTGAATTTGAAGGAATCTTAAATAAAATAAAATTTCTTTTAATTAGAATTTTTATTGTCAAGCCTGTTAATGGGATATTTAATTAACTCCTTTTTGAGATTTTTTAAAAGTTTATTGTGATTCAAAATTGTAAATTTCCTAGTAAAGGAATAATGCCATTTCATTGAATAAAAAAAAAACTTGCTAATTCATTATTATTAAAATTATAATACTTAGTACGGTCATTCAGACCATACATAATTTAAATAAGGACAAATTTTTTCATGAGCTTAAGAGTTGGCCAAGAAGCACCAGACTTTAGTGCTACAGCAGTATACGATCAAGAGTTTAAGGAGATTACACTTTCAGGTCTAAGAGGTAAATGGGTTGTTTTATTCTTTTATCCACTAGATTTTACATTTGTATGTCCAACTGAAATCACTGCATTTAGTGATAGATACCAAGATTTCTCAGCTCTTAATACTGAAATACTTGGGGTATCAGTTGATAGCAAACACTGTCATTTGGCTTGGATACAAACCCCAAGAAATGAAGGCGGGATAGGTGATATTAACTACCCATTAGTTTCTGACTTAAAAAGAGAAATTTGTCAGGCGTACAATGTTCTTAATGATGATGGAGAGGCCGATAGGGGTTTATTCCTTATCAATCCCGAAGGAGTAGTTATGCATACAACTGTTAACAAGGCTCCTGTAGGTAGAAATGTTGATGAAACACTAAGGATTCTCCAAGGCTATCAATACGTTGCGGCGAACCCTGATGAAGTATGTCCAGCAAACTGGACCCCCGGGGAGAAAACAATGTTAGAGGACCCCAAAGGTAGTAAGGAATATTTTTCTGCTCTATAGAAGGGTTAGAAAGATTTAAGTAAGTATGGAGTAGTAAATAACTATAAAAAAATAAAAAATAAATATATTCAAAAAGGGGATAATATCCTCTTTTTGAGGTTTGGGCACGATCCAATCGCTTAAATTAGTTTTATATGACAGGTAGGACCACGTATAAAAAGAAATTTCTACGGCGACTAGGGTAAAAAGATTAATTATATTTAATCCATTTAAACCAAAATATCTATAAATATGAAACTGATCATCAACACTTATATTATTAATTTGAAGATGCCAAAGAAAGAGAGAAATCAAAATAAAATTTACCAATATTATTTTTTTTAACAAAAACCTAGATTTCTTAAAAATTAATAAAATAGAAATTAAAAATATGAAAAAACTTAGCTGTGGAATATCCGGTTTTGGTACATTAATACCTTCAAGAAACAAATTAAATATGAGATCAAAATTTATATATATATAATTAGCTATTAAGCAAGAGAGAAATATTAAATTTATTGCTACTAATAATAATAAACTTTTTCCTTTAATTATTTTTATACTATGAACTTTATCTTGATTAAATTTATAGTATGTATAGTTTTTTAAAGAGTTTAAAGAAACTAAAGATGGACATATTGCACCGCTCAAATAGTAAAGGATTGAATAAAAGGAAATATCATTAATATTGAATGAATACAAATTAAACCATTGTTTTTGAACAAATGGAAGAATAAGTAAAAATGAAAGTGAAACTAATAACTTCTTTGTAGAGTTTTTAATTATCAAGAAAATATTTTTTTATTTAAAACAATTAAATCAAACTTTCAACAATTTAGAAGTAGTTAATTTAAAAACTTTTTTATCTATAGTTTCTTGATTTAAAAGTATATCAACTAATTTGTCTAGTAAGACTCTATTTTTTTTCAATATTTTTATTGAATTATTTAATGAAAGTTTAGAAATATTTATGATTTCATTATCTATTCTAGAACTGGTTTTTTCTGCTATGAGAGGCTTTCTTCTAAATAATCCATCTCCTAAATACATTTCATTATTATCAGAATCCATTGAAATTGGACCAATAATTGAAAATCCATATTTTGTAACCATTTCCCTTACGATATTTGTCGCATAAGAGATATCATTTAAGGAGCATTGTGTAATTTCACCTTCACCAAAAACTATCGTTTCTGCTGCTCTTCCAGCTAGAGCAATTTCAATTTTTGAGAATAATAATTTTTTTGAAATCAAGCCACTAGAAATCACATCTTCGTCAGGGCATATTTTTGTATATCCTCCTATAGATCCAGATCTAGGTAAGATCGTAATTTTATCAACTGATTCAATTCCATTTCTCACAGCAGACACAATCGCTCTCCCTACCTCGTTATAAGCAATAATTTTTTTCATATTTGGAGAAGTTATTAATGAACTTCTAAGGCCGATGGTGATTTTATCGAGAGCATTTTCTATATGAAGATCACTGATTAATTTAGATTCATCTCTAGCACAGTGAATAGCACTCTCGTTCATCAAATTTGCAAGATCTGCTCCCGAAAATCCAACTGTTCTAGAAGCCCAATATCCTAAGTCAACTTCGCTTGAAAGTGGTTTGGAAAGTGAGTGAACTGAAAGAATTTTTTTTCTTCCTTCTAAATCTGGAAGCATAACTTCAATTTTTCTATCAAATCTACCTGGTCTTAATAATGCTGTATCCAGAATATCTGGTCTATTTGTTGCGGCTAAAACAATAATCCCAGAATTATCAGCAAAACCATCTAATTCAGTTAGAAGCTGATTAAGGGTTTGTTCCCTTTCATCATTTCCACCTCCGATCCCAGACCCTCTTTGCCTACCGATGGAGTCAATTTCATCGATGAAAATTATACAAGGAGATTTTTCTTTAGCCTTAGAGAATAGATCACGAACTCGGCTTGCTCCAACACCAACAAAAAGTTCTACAAACTCTGATGCAGATATTGAGAGAAAAGGAACTCCTGATTCACCAGCAATTGCTTTAGCTAATAATGTTTTACCTGTTCCTGGTGGGCCTATTAGAAGAACTCCCTTAGGAACTTTTGCTCCAAGATTTTCAAATTTCTTTGGTTCTTTCAAAAATGTTATTACTTCTTTTAATTCCTCAGCGGCTTCAGGGACGCCAGCTACATCATCGAATCTCGTTTCTACATCATCAATAGTTACAAATTTAGCTTGATTTTTGGTAAAGCCAAAAGCTCTGGAAGCCAATTTTGATGTACTCCTCAAGATTAAGACTATAGCTAATATGAAAATCAGGAAAAGACTTATTGAAGCAAATGAATTAGCGGCTGAGGCTTCTTTTCTACTATTGTTAATAGTTAGATCTACCTTATTTTCAGTAGCCTTTTCAAGGATTAATTGATCGTTGTAAAGGATAGGTATTTTAAATTTATCGCCATTTTTATACAGAACATCAATTTCTCTCTGCCTAGGATAGAAAAATATTGATTCTATTTTCCCCGTCTCTATATCTTCTAGAAGATCCGAATAACTTGATTTAGAATCTGAATATGAGAATTTTGATCTAAACACTAATCTTTAAAAGTTATTAATAAAGCATATATGCTTATTTAAGAAATTGACGTATATAAACAAAATATAGTCAAAAGTTTTGGAGATAACCAGTTAAAGGTTATATTATTATAAGGAAATAAAGAAACAGAATGGCTGTACCAAAGAAGAAAAAATCAAAGAGCAAAAGGAACCAAAGGCACGCTGTTTGGAAAGGGAAAGCAGCAATAGCAGCTCAAAAAGCCATATCTTTAGGTAAATCAGTTTTAACTGGGAAAGGTCAAGGATTTGTTTATCCTATTGAAGAAGAAGAAGAAGAAGAATAACTTTTAAGACCCTAATTTAAATGCTTCAAGTATAACAGCATAAATTGCACCAACTCTTAATTTATCAACTACGGTCCATAGATAATAAAACCTTGAACTTGCGGCGGGCTTAATTCTTATAATGATTTCAATAAAAACAATAATTATTGGGACCATTATCAACTCATTTTTACCTTCAGATATAAATTTTGTAATAAAATTCGCGAACAAAAAATAACCTGTCAAAACAGAAATTAGACCAATAGATTTTGCTCTCCAAGTATCACTTAGAAAACCAAACAATAAATTATTAAACTGGTAGGTAATCTTTGAAAAATTAGTTTTTTGCATTACTTAAAGACACTAAATAATCACTTAGAAAGTTATAGTCAACATATGATTTTTTTAGTTTAGGGCCTTTAATTACATTTGCCACATTATTCTTATCACCAAGACTGTCTAAAATACAATTTAATTTAATATTATCCTCAAGAACAATTGGGATATTTGAAGGAACAAAAATTGTAGGCAAGTTAGCTGTCAAGGAAGATTTCAATCCTGGATTTGAGTCTTCAAAAACAATTGAGTTGTTATTGTTAATACCACTTAATTGGATAGCCTTTAGATAAGGTAACGGATTTGGTTTCTTTAATTCCACATCTTCACTTGAAATAATGAACTCAAAAGGGTTGAAGCCATTAAAAAGATGTTCAACAAGTAGATTAACTTGAATTCTTGAACTTGAAGTAACAATAAATTGTCTTACTTTTTTTTTTTGTAATTCATTTATTAATCTTAAAACACCAGTTTTTAAACTAACGCAATTTTTTTTTATAAATTCTAAATAATGAAACTGCTTTCTTTCATGAATTTTGATAATTAAATCTTCTGAGAAATTATAATTATTAGATTTAGCGTAATAAGCAATCCTATTTTTACCCCCATTTATCCTGAGAAGTTTTATATATTTATTAGCGTCCCAATTCCAATTAATCCCAAGATCATTGAAAGCATTATTAAAAGCAGGTAAGTGGGCCTCTAATTCAGTATTTGCGATAGTACCGTCTAAATCCCAATAAACACCTTCAAGATACGTCACCAATATAATTTATTTTATTTACGGTAAAATACAAGAGCAATTATTGCTGGACCTGCTAACGCAACTACAGCCAAAGGAATAAGTGTTGCCATGATTAATGAATATGTTTTGTGATACTATTTTTACAAATAAATGATGAAACTGTACTGATACGTTACAAGATTGAATTAAATTATGAAATCATGGACATGTATAGAAAATTGTGGAGCTTGTTGTAAATTCGACTTGAACGAAAGAAGCGATTTGGCTAACAAACTTAACAAAGAAGATATAGATTTGATAAACTCTATGACTGCTAAAGACGGTTGGTGTAAAAATCTAGACAGAGAAAATAAAAAATGCTTAATTTATGAAACCAGACCACATTTTTGCCGTGTAAATGAATTTTCAACTACATTTAAAGGGTATTTGAAATCTGGTGACAAATTTTTAATAGATTGCTGCAAACAACATATTTCATCAAATTATGGATACCAAAGTAAAGAGATGAAAACATTTAAAATTGCTGTTTCTGGAAAATGAATAGTAAATTAGAAAAAAAAGAAAACAATATAGAAAAAAGTTTTTTTTCTATATTTTTAACGACTTTTACAACAATCTTTATTGCTGAACTTGGCGATAAAACTCAGATAGCCACATTGATGCTTTCTGCGGAATCGGGGAAGCCAATAATTGTATTTCTTGGAAGTTCTCTAGCATTAATAAGCTCTAGCATAGTAGGAGTTCTTGTTGGTAAATGGGTATCAAAAAAAATATCTCCTAGCAAATTTGCTTTATCGACTGGTGCTTTAATGATACTGATAAGTGTATTTTTAGCTTATGAAACATTCAAAAATTATTTATAAATGGTTTTAAGTTTACTACTATCAACTTTTCTAACCGTTTTCATAGCTGAATTAGGTGACAAAACTCAACTGGCTACTTTAACTATAAGCGGCACTTCAAATAAACCACTCGCAGTTTTTCTAGGATCCTCTTCAGCACTTGTTTTTGCAAGTTTACTAGGAGCTTTAACAGGCGGTTCTATTTCGAATTTTTTACCCGAAGTTGTTCTTAAATCAATAGCCTCAATTACTTTTTTTATAATAGGTATGAGGCTTTTTATCAATTCTTTCAATATCGAAAAAGAAGAAAAAGAAGATAAAGAAAATAATTAGTTTTAAGCTTGGATAATAAGGTGTAATAATGAAGTGTATACCCCTAAATTAATTTATAATTTCATCTAGATCATGTTCACATCATCCTCAATAATTGATAATCTTAATCAGTCAGAAGGTTTAGAATATAAAAAATTGTGCAGATTATTAAAAATAACAAAGAAATCTGATAAGGATAAATTAGATATTGCTTTAACCGCTCTAGAAACACTTGAAATAATTAGTAAAAATAAAGATGATGAATATACCTGCATAAAAGATAGTGGTCATCTTGTCGCCAAAATAAGATGTAGTAGCAAAGGCTATTGCTTTGCTGTAAGAGGAAAAGAGAAGGAGGATATTTATATTAAAGAAAATCTACTTAATTATGCCTGGAATGGAGATAAAGTTTTAGTAAGGATAATAAAAGAGGGTTATAGAAGAAGATCACCTGAAGGGATAGTTGATTGTATTCTTGAAAGATCAAATCAAATACTTCTTTCTAAAGTTGAAATAATAAACAATGATGTATATGCAATCCCAATAGACGATAGGATCCTTTCTAAAATTAAACTTCCAAAAGAGAATAAAAAATACACTTTTAACCCAGACAACAAGAATATAGTAAAAGTTGAAATTGATAGATTTCCCATAGGTCAAGAAGAAGGACTAGGTCATGTGATACAAGAACTAAAACTTAACAATAATGAAGATTATGATACAGACTTTGTTTTATCTAAAAGCAATATCGTTAAATCACAAAATTTAAATCATATCGAGTCTAAAAAAATAGAAAAAAGAGAACGGATAGACCTTACAGATAAAAACTCTTATTTATTCAAAAGTTGGAATTCTAATAATTCTCCAATGCTCCCAATGATTCAATTAGAGCAGGGGAAAAATAAAAGTACTAAATTATGGATACATACAAACAATCTTGCAGAAAGAGTAGATCTAAATAGTAAAAAATCTCTAGAAATATTATTTAAAGGCCTTGAATCATTGCCCTTATTAAATGATTGGCAAAACTACCTTAGTGAAGCCATAAGAAATGATTCTGAATTCAAATTTGGTGAAAAGAATGAAGCAATAAGCCTTTGTATCAATTTAAATAGTGATAATGAAATCATTGATTGGTCATTTCATCTTACTTTAGTAAAATGCTCTCTTATTGTCGGAAGCGATCATACTGAGGCGCTACTATCAAGAAAAAGTAAATCAAGAATCACCTCTCGAGTATTAAAACCTATAAAAGTATATATTGACGATTTAGATAAAATACTTGAAATTTCATATTCATTCAGACAAAAACATCTTTTGGAGGGTAAGGTTGAAATTCCCGCACCACTCAATAAGATTGAAGCACTAGAAGAATTTTTTATTCATAATCCAGCTGAATATTCAAAAGGATATTTTGAATCATTAAATAAAGGAGACTGCCAAACTTACCTTTCATCAATACTACATGAAGCTAATTTAATATGGTTCAAACATTCAAATCAATTTGGCTTAAAAAGTGCAGGATACATCTCAAAGGGAATAGATTACGTTAATGCAAATGAAATCATCAAATATTCAGAATTTATTGATAAAGATATAGAGCTTAATGAAAATGGCAATTTGGCATTTAGTCAAGTAATTAAATTATGTGGCGATGATAATAAAAAAAGAATTTTACATAAACTTTTTATTAATGAATTTAAGGGAAATGACATAAGGTTGATATCTAAAAATCCTGATAATGATGAATCAGAAAAATTATTTATTTCTCCATGGACAATTCCTGGATTTGACTTCACTAATCTTATTAATCAGTACTGTATTTTTAATATGATAATAAATGGTAAGAAATCAAAGAAAAATAATATTAATGAAATAAATATATTGGCAAGTAATTCATTAGACCTAGTAAATTGGGATATATTTAATTCATCAATTTCAAAGAATCTAGAAATATTATTTAACAAGTTTGTAATAGATAAAGTTAATGAATACAAGTACAAAGTTACCCAATATAAATCTAATATGATAAATTTAAAAAAAGTAAGAAAAGCAGAAAAATTACTAGGTAATATTTATAGTGGGTTTATATTATCAGTGCAAACATATGGATTCTTTGTTGAGATATCAGAACTAAATGTAGAGGGTTTGGTACATGTCAGTACTCTTAATAATGATTGGTATGAATATAGGTCAAGGCAAAATCTATTGATTGGGAGAAAATCTAAAAAATCATACAAGGTTGGAGATGCAATTGAAGTAAAAATAATAAAAGTAGATATTCTTAAATATCAAATTGATTTAGAATTAACATAAATAAATTTTCACAAAATATATTATGGAAATATCATCCAAAATAAATTTAAGATAACTTTTTATAATTATGTTTAAGAAAAAATATTTACTTTTTACTCTTTTTTTAATAATACTATTTCAAATTTTATTATATACGAATAATAATCAGAAGACTTCATTTAGATACTTTAAATGGACCCTCCAAGAAGTAAGTATAGGTAAGTTAATCAGTATTTCGTTTTTTTCTGGTTTATTTGTAAGCACTTTATTAAATACAACAATTACTAGTACTAGTTTTAGAAAAAAAAATTTCGAAAATGTGGAAGATGATTTTATATCTAATAATAATAAGGAAGAAATGGAACCAAACGTTGAGATGCCGCCTCAAAGGGATATTAGAGAAACTCAACCAACAATTTCTGTTAATTAC
>QCNJ01000013.1 GCA_003213235.1 Prochlorococcus sp. AG-424-P18
GAATCTTATTTAATTGAGGTATTAGAGTGGGGTCAAGAATTTATAAATTTGGCAGGAAAATAAGGATGAAAAATTTATATTTAGCGAGTAAGAATAAAGGTAAAATTGAAGAATATAAGAAATTGCTTGCTGGAGTTAATTGTAAATTTTTACTCCAGCCAGAATCAATAGAAGTTGAAGAGGATGGACTGACATTTAGAGATAATGCAATTAAAAAAGCGAGTGAAGTTTCTAGAAAAACGAATAATTTTTCGATAGCAGATGATTCAGGAGTTTGTATTGAAGCACTAGGTGGTAAGCCTGGCATTTATTCATCTAGATATGCAGAAAATGATCAGAAGAGAATTGAACGAGTTTTAAGAGAACTTGATGGGGTTCAAAATAGAAGTGCTTTCTTTATCGCTAATATTTGTGTTTGTTCCCCAAATGGTGAAGTGATTATTGAATCTGAGGCCAAATGTCATGGCAATATTATTTTAAACCCTAGAGGGAAAAGTGGTTTTGGGTATGACCCAATTTTTGAAGAGAGTTCTACCAGATTAACTTTCGCAGAAATGAATAATGATATTAAAGACTCTTGTAGTCATAGAGGTAAAGCATTAAAAAAAATTATTCCAGATTTAATTGAAATTTTTTCTTAAATTTAATTAACCCAAGATCCATGAAGGCCATGAGGAATTGAAATGGGTAATTCATAAACAGCTAATTCTTTTAAGTCTTTTGCGTCTAATATCACTAAATCGCTTCCTCTTCTTTCTCCGTTCCATATAAGTATAAATAAAAATCCCTCATCTTCTTTTGAAGAGTTTTCTGATGGAACCATAATTGGTTCACTTACAAATCCACTTGGACCTGCTGACCAAGAAATCTCTTCCTTAGAAGTTAAATTTATTTTTTTTATTGCTTGAAGTGGAGCGTTCCCCAGCTTTTGAGATGTGCTTGCCATCCAACTAAAAGTTGATTTTAATCCTAAGTTTTTAGGATTAACAACAGCAAATTCACAACATTGTTCACTGAAAGTTTCAAGTTCACAAGTTTTTATCTTTAGATCGATAATTGATCTTTTCAGTTTTCCTTCTGGATATTTATCAAAGTCAATATCTCTAAAATTCTCGTCTGGACCAACTGATGGGAAATCATCATAAAAAATACTATCTAATACGATTTTGGAATCTTTTTCAAATGCATTTACATGATGAAAAACGAATCCTTCTGGAGCATCTATTGTTAAAGGAGGCTGTCCTCTAAATAATCCACTTTCTCTGGGGATGATAAAAAACTTTGCCTTTTTATTTGGGTTTGACTTTAGACATTGTGCTGCACCTCTTTGACCCATTACAAATGGAAGAGGATTGAAATCAATAGCATTCTGTAAAAATATTGCCCAATTAGTTGTAATTGCGAAATCATGAAGGAATGCAAAGCCATTAAAGGTATCTTTTCTATCAAAAATGAGCTCTCCAGAATTTGTACCAGCATTATCAAATTCCATTAATCTAATGGTACTTTTTGGCCCGGTTTGTACTCCAAAAGTGACTAAGAGTTCTGAAGATGCATTTGAGTTTAGGTCTGTTTTGGGATGAGCACTGAATGCTTCGTTAGGCTTGAGTACCCCTCTTAATGTTGTTAAACCAATAGTGTCAAGACTATCAGGATCCATTGCATGTGGACCTGCTGCTTCCCATAATGCGAGGATTTCATCTCCTAATTTAATGACATGTGTATTAGCGATATTCTTGAATTTCAGATCTAATGCGTTATTTAAAATTCCTCCATTTTTTTGTGTTCCAAAAACACCTCTATAAATAAATTTATCTATTTTTTCTTCTTCCAAATAGCCTTTAGTTTTAACAAATCTATTTGTTAAGAATGGCTGACCATTTTCGAATTTTATGGATGTTATCATTCCATCACCATCAAATGGATGATGAACCCATTTTCCACCTCTTTCTAAGATTCCTGGTCCATTTCTTAATAATGTTCCATTTAGATTTTTAATATTTTTACCTTTCCTAATTGTTAGAGGCTCTTTAGTTAGCTCCTTTTCTACATTTTGATAAGCACTTGACCAATCTTCTTTATTGAAAATTTTAAATTTATCAATTTTTTTATCTTGTAAATTAGTCACAACAAAATAATAGCTTTAACTATCTTCGCCAAAAATCAACTGAATTGTGGCTGATTCGAAAAATTCCCTATTTTATTGTTTTTCTAACATTCCTTTACTGCTTGGAATTGAATCAGATCTTCTTGGATCTATTTCGGTGGCCATCCTAATTGCTCTTGAAAAAGCTTTAAAGCATGCCTCAACTATGTGATGTGAATTACTGCCTCTTATTTGATTAATATGCAGAGTAATACCGCTGTTATTTACAAAGGCAATAAAAAACTCTCTTACTAGTTCAGTATCATAGTTTCCTATCCTAGGGGCTTTTAATTGAAGATCATAAGATAGATGCGGTCTGCCAGAGCAGTCTAAAGTGACTTGAACTAATGCTTCATCTAATGGGGCAAAGAAATGTCCAAATCTGCTTATTCCTTTTCTTTCTCCCAAGGCTTTTGAAAATGCTTTGCCTAATGCAATTCCTACATCTTCATTAGTATGGTGATCATCAATATGGGTATCTCCAATAGCTTTTATTTTTAAATCGAACAAACCATGACTGGATATTTGATGAAGCATATGATCTAAGAATGGTATCCCGGTATCAATCTCAGAAATTCCATTTCCATCTAAGTTTATAAATACAGAAATATCTGTTTCATTCGTTTTTCTTTTTATTTCAGATTGCCTTAGAGATGACATTTTTATGCAAAAAACTTAGTTTACATTCCATTAATGCAGTAACCCGCATCAACATAAATTGTTTGGCCTGAAATGCCGCTAGAGAGATCACTTAATAAAAAAGCAGCTGTATTACCTACTTCTTTTTGAGTGACTGTTCTGCGTAAAGGAGCCTTTTCTTCAACATTGTGAATCATATCTAAAATGCCACCTATAGCAGAACTCGCAAGTGTTCTTATAGGCCCAGCACTTATTGCGTTAACTCTGACTTGTTTTTCGGGACCAAGTTCTGCAGAAAGATATCTTACTGAAGCTTCTAAAGCTGCTTTAGCAACTCCCATCACGTTATAGTTAGGAATCGCCCTTTCTGAACCTAAATAAGTTAATGAGACAACTCCAGCACCATCACTAAAAAGTGGTTTTGCTGCTTTACATAAAGGTGCTAACGAATACGCACTTATATTAAGAGCCCTATCAAAACCCTCTGAAGTGGTAGCACTATAATCTCCAATCAATTCATCGCGTCCTGCAAATGCTAGGCAGTGAACTAATCCGTCAATTTGCCCCCAATTGTCTTTGATATTTTTAAAGATTTCTTCAATTTGAGCGGGATTTTGAACATCAAGAGGCAAAAATAACGATGGGTTTAAAGGTTCAGTAAGTTCTCTAACTTTAGACTCGAATCTTCCCTTATCATCAGGCAAATATGTGATTCCAAGTTCTGCGCCAGCTTTTGAAAGTTGTTGAGCGATACCCCATGCTATTGAACGATTGTTGGCAATTCCCGTAACAAGAATTTTTTTGCCAGTTAGATTTAGAAGCATTTTGTTTATTATTTCTATTATTCTCCTATATAAAAGTACCTATCTTTACGGATTACTGCAAAATATACAATAATTTTCAAATATCAAAGAATTTTTAAATTTAACATGGTAAGAACAAATTCTATGGTTTTGGAATTAGGTTTTCAATTACCGAATTTCAAAATGTTAAATGCTAATTCTTCAAAAAATGAATATTTTAATTCTAATAATCTTGATAATCGGCATTTACTTTTAATGTTTATTTGTGCCCATTGCCCATTTGTTAAATATATTGAGAATCAAATTTTCACCTTAAGTAAAGAAATTGAAAATACAGTTCAAACAGTTGCAATTTCTAGTAATGATATTGTCACTCATCCTTCAGATTCTCCTAAAAATTTGAGATTACAGGCTCAAACACAGGGATGGAGTTTTCCTTATCTATACGATGAAAATCAAAATTTTGCTAAGGAATTAAAAGCGGCTTGCACCCCAGATTTTTATCTTTTTTCAAATGAAGGAGATGGTGATTTTTTATTGTATTATCATGGCCAATTAGACGATAGTAGACCAGGTAATAATATCCCTCTATCTGGAAAAGATTTGCGCTCTGCTGTAAAAGATTTGAATCAAGATAATTCTTATCCTTCAAATCAGATGCCTTCTTTAGGTTGCAATATAAAATGGACTCCTGGTAAAGAACCAAGTTGGTTTAAATGAATTAAAAATTTTTTTTAACCATAGAAATATGGTTTAGGGTTAATATATTTAATATGCAGATACCTCCATTTACTTTAAATAGGCAGTACCACGAAATTGGCTCAGAAATTGAGAGTGAGGTTTCTAAAGTTTTAAAAGGGGGCCAGTATATTGGAGGACAAGAAATTTCCAAATTTGAGGAGAGTTTTTCAAATCTGATTGGTGTTGAAAATAGTATTGGATGTAATAGTGGAACTGATGCTTTAGTATTAGCTTTGCGCGCATTAGATATTGGTGTCGGTGATGAAGTTATTACCTCATCTTTTAGCTTTTTTGCAACTGCAGAGGCTATTAGTGCAGTTGGTGCTAATCCTGTTTTGGTAGATATAGATCCAGAAACTTATCTCATTAACACTGAACTAATAGAACAAGAAATAAATTCTAATACCAAAGCAATAATGCCAGTTCATCTATTTGGTAATGCAGTGAATATGACCTTAATAAAATCTTTGGCAAAGAAATATGACTTAAAAGTAATCGAAGATTGTGCTCAGGCAACATGCACAATGTGGGAAAATTCCAAGGTTGGTAGTATTGGTGATATAGGCTGTTTTAGCTTTTTCCCCACTAAAAATTTAGGAGCTGCTGGAGATGGTGGAGCAGTAACAACTTCAAATCAGAAAATTGCAAAAAAAATTAGAGAACTGGCTGTTCATGGCAGCCCGATGAGATATCATCATACCCAAATTGGATATAACAGCAGACTTGATACCATTCAAGCTGCCATATTAAATATTAAAATTAAATATATTTCTAAGTGGATTAAAAATCGCCAAAAAATTGCTAATAATTATCTTGATTTATTAGAAAAAAATCCATTTATTAGTTTTCCAAAAATTAGCTCTGATTTAATTTCCCATTCTTGGAATCAATTTGTCATCAAATTAAGAAACGATAAATATTCTTTGAATGAGGATTTTTCAAATTTATTTGATACTGATTGCAAAAAATACTTTTCCTTAAGGAATATGGTTAAACAACAACTTTTTGAAAAAGGTATTAATTCAATTATTTATTATCCAATTCCAATACACGCACAAATAGCCTACAAAAATAAAAATTTCTCTAGAACAAAACTGATTAATACAGAGAGAATTTGTACAGAAGTTCTTAGTCTTCCAATGTTTCCTGAAATTTCTTATGAAGAGCAAGTTTACGTAGCAGAAAATTTAAATAAAGTTTTAAAGAATTGTATAGAGGAAATTCAAATTTCAGCATAAAGTGATTTAAATAATCTTTGTTGTATGTTGTGATTGACAATAGGGCTTGAATAATTATTTTTTTCTAAATTAGATATCTCCCCATTTAATAATTCTGAATTTGACACTTTAGATAATTCAGGAATCCAATATTTTATATATTCGCAAATAGGATCAAATTTTTTTGCTTGGGTATATGGATTAAAAATTCTGAGTGGTTTTGGATCCATACCGCTACTGGCGCTCCACTGCCATCCCCCATTATTTGCAGCCAAGTCTCCATCAACCAAAGTCTCCAAAAATTTTTTCTCGCCCATTTGCCAATTGCATATAAGATCTTTTACCAGAAATGAAGCGACTATCATCCTACATCTGTTATGCATCCAGCCAGTACTATTTAGTTGACGCATTGCAGCATCAACTATTGGTACTCCGGTCTCTCCGTTGCTCCAGTGTTGAAACCATTCATTATTGTTTTGCCATGGAAAGTGATCCCATTTTTTTCTATATGGACCTTTCTCTAGCTCTGGGAAATGGAATAAGCAATGTTGATAAAATTCACGCCAAACAAGTTCTTTTTGCCAAGTTTCAATTGATAGATAATTTCCTTGATTTGCAAAATCTGAATTTAAATTTAATGTGGCGTTCCAAACTTTTCTAATGCTGATGGTGCCGAATCTGAGAGATGCACTTAGAAAAGATGTCCCACTATGGGAAGGAAAATCTCTTGCAGAATTATAAGAATAAATTTTTTTTTCGTTAATGAAGTTTTCTAATAATGTTTCTGCAGCACTCTCTCCAGGTCTACATGGACAAATATTCGAACCAGGAAATTTGATATTTTTGATAAATTTCTCTAGAACCGAATCAGATGAATTTATTGTCTTATCTTGGAGTTTATTATCTATATCTTTAAACTGGAAACCAACTTTATCTTGTTCATATGAACCTAATAAATTCATTTTTGATTTAAGGTTTTTATAAAAAGGTCCATAAACTGAATAAGGATTATTATTCCCTGAAAATATTTTTAAAGGCTCTACTAATAAGTGATCCCAAGTTTCAATGACTTGAATATTTTGTTCTTTTAAATTTTTTTTTATTTGTAAATCTCGATTAATCTCATAAGGTTCAATTGATCTATTCCAAAAAACAAATTTAGCATCTATTTTCTTTGCTAATTGAGGAATTATTAATACCGGATCTCCTTCTCCCATAACTAATCTACTACCCATTTTTTTCCAATTATTTCCTAATTCTTGTAGTGAATTTCCTAGAAACCATGCTCTTGAACTTGCATTAAAATCGTGTGAGTAATTTTTATCAAATATATAAGTTGATGTAATAGCATTTGATAATGAAAATGCTTTGATTAAAGCTTGATTATCAAATATTCTTAAATCCTTTCTATGCCAAAAAAGTATTCTAGGTTTATTCATAATTTATCTAAAAATTGTTTAGCTCTAAACCAAGCCGTCACGGTTTTTGCGTCAAGAATTTCATCCCCACTTGAAATAAGATTATCTAGTTCGTTTGGATCTAAAATTAGTACTTCTATATCTTCATCTAAATCTCCTTTAACCTCGGAATTGAGTTTGTTTAAATCACGAGCTAAAAATAAATAAATTTCTTCATCTGCATAACCAGGAGCAGGGACAAGAGTTCCTAGTTCATCCCATTTGTTTGCACTAAATCCAGTCTCTTCTTGTATTTCTCTTTGAATTGAATTAATAGGTGTTTCACCTATTTCTAATGTACCTGCTGGAAATTCTAATAAATATCTTGAAACAGCAAATCTATATTGCCGAAGAATGATAACTTTATTGTCTTTTGTAATAGGTACTGCTAATGCTGCCCCAGGATGCTTAATATATCCATATTCACCTTCATGTCCATTTGGAAGCTCAATTCTATTTATTTCGAAACTAAATTTTTTTGACTTTAACTCAGATATTTTTTCTTTAAAGATTGGTCTTCTTATAAGGTTTTTATTGCCCATAATTTTTAAATAAAAACAGCCTAACAGTTATTTTTTGGATTTGTAAATCATTTATATAGACCATTTTGGGGTATCAAACTTTGTGATTTTTTGGCTTCTACTTAATATTTCAGATAGTGGCGTAATAACAAAATTCCGATTCATGAATCTAGGGTGAGGTAATGTTAATTCCTCGTCAACCGTATGAAAATCCTCCCACCAAAGGATATCTAAATCGAGGCATCTAGATAGCCATTTTTTGCCCTTTGGTGTCTCTTCTCGTCCGAAAAATCTTTCTAACTTTTTTAAATCTTTTAAAAGTAATTTAGCTTTTTTATTTGATGGTTTTGGAAAAGAATTACTTTTTATCAGTAATAGAGCATTTAAATAATTTGGCTGCTTATTTTCAACTCCATGGGGTAATGTCTCATAAATTGAAGACCAAAAAAAGTTTGCATGAAATTTGCTTTTCTCTTCTTTTTTTTTGTTAGAACTATCTCCCCACTTAGTTATTATTTCCTCTATTTTTGGTTTGCAAATTAATATTGACTCAAGAGGGCTTCCGAATTTACTATCAATATTTGCTCCCAAGGATATACATAGTCCATTTTTGATATTAAGATTTGATAATTCCACTACAAAAAACAAAGTTATTGGATAAATTCTATATCAGGCATTTTTAAAGTGATTTTGAACTCCGAATTTAAAGAAAAAGGAGAAATAAAAGATTTAATGAATTCGAAGGATTCTTTTAGAGCTTTCCCTTTGGCGGCAATTACAGGTCATAGCTTATTAAAATTATCTTTGCTTTTGGCAGCAGTTGATCCTAGTTTAGGAGGAGTGATTATCGCTGGCGGAAGAGGTACTGGAAAGTCAGTATTAGCAAGGGGTTTGCATACTTTACTCCCTCCTATAGAGGTATTAGATAATGACTCAATCTTGAAAAAGCTAACAAGTACAGATAGTAATACTTCATTAAGACCTATTGGTAGGAACCTAGATCCAGATAAACCAGCGGAATGGGATATTAGTACTAATAAATTGTTAGAGGAGTTAATTGGAAGTGATTATTTGAATCAAACTGAAGAAATTCCAAAAAAAGTAATAGAGGCTCCATTTATTCAAGTTCCCATTGGCATAACTGAAGACAGACTTGTTGGATCAATTGATGTCGCTGCCTCATTAAGTACGGGCGAACAAGTTTTTCAACCTGGCATTTTGGCAGAAGCTCATAGAGGTGTTCTTTATGTAGATGATATAAATCTATTGGATGATGGCATCGTAAATTTAATTCTTGAAGCTACAGGAAGAGAGAAAAATAATATTGAAAGAGATGGTTTAAGCCTTTCTCACCCTTGTAAGTCACTTTTAATAGCAACTTATAATCCTGAAGAAGGTGCTTTAAGAGATCATGTTTTAGATCGTTTTGCTATTGTGCTTTCCGCAGATCAATCGATTGATAATGCTCAAAGAGTTGAAATTACAAAATCTGTTTTATCACACGCACAAAATAATATTAAATTTTCAGAAAAATGGTCGGAAGAATCTGATAATTTATCTACTCAATTAATTTTGGCAAGGCAATGGTTAAAGGATGTCAAGATAACAAAAGAGCAAATAACTTATTTAGTGAATGAAGCTCTTAGAGGAGGAGTAGAAGGGCA
This sequence comes from Prochlorococcus sp. AG-424-P18, assembly GCA_003213235.1. Lineage (GTDB taxonomy): Bacteria > Cyanobacteriota > Cyanobacteriia > PCC-6307 > Cyanobiaceae > Prochlorococcus_A. Next base: position 9,189 of record QCNJ01000013.1, read on the forward strand.
TAGGTCAGAATTATTTGCAGTTAAAGTAGCAAAGGCTAATGCAGCTCTTCGAGGCGATGAGAATGTAAATTCTGAAGACCTAAAAGTCGCAGTAAGGTTAGTCATTCTTCCACGAGCAATGCAAATACCTCCAGAAGATGATGATATTCAACCACCACCTCCAGAGGATCAGAGCCCACCACCCCCACCTCAATCAAACAATGAAGAGTCTGAACCTGAGGCTAATGAAAATGATAATGAGCAAGACCAAGAACAAGAAGAGGATAATTCTGATGGAGAAGAAGAATCTACCCCTGAAATACCTGAAGAATTCATATTAGATCCTGAAGCATGCATGGTTGATCCTGATTTACTTCTTTTTTCATCAGCTAAAGCAAAAGCAGGAAATAGTGGAAGTAGATCTGTCATATTTAGTGATAGTAGAGGAAGATATGTAAAACCTATTATTCCAAGAGGTAAGGTAAAAAGAATTGCGGTAGATGCAACTCTTAGAGCTGCCGCACCTTATCAAAAATCAAGGAGATTAAGAAATCCCAACAAATCGATAGTTATTGAAGAAAATGACTTTAGGGCAAAGCTTCTTCAAAAGAAAGCAGGGGCTTTAGTTATTTTTCTTGTTGATGCTAGTGGCTCAATGGCCCTTAATAGAATGCAAAGTGCTAAAGGTGCGGTAATAAGACTTTTAACAGAGGCATATGAGAATAGAGATGAAGTAGCTCTCATACCCTTTAGAGGTAATCAAGCCGAAGTTCTTTTGCCTCCAACAAGATCTATAACTGCAGCAAAAAAAAGGCTAGAGACAATGCCTTGTGGAGGAGGATCGCCTTTAGCTCATGGACTGACACAATCCGCTAAAGTAGCAAAAAATGCTCTTTCAACGGGTGATATAGGACAAGTTATTGTTGTAGGGATTACGGATGGAAGAGGAAATGTCCCATTAGGATTATCTTTAGGAAAAAATGAAGTTGGGGAAAAAGATAATCCAAATGATAATGTAAATTTAAAGCAAGAGGTTCTTGATATTGCTGCAAAATACCCAATGCTTGGAATAAAACTATTGGTAATTGATACAGAGAGAAAATTTATTGCTAGCGGCTTTGGTAAAGAATTAGCAGAGGCAGCTCAAGGGAAGTATGTCCAATTGCCAAAAGCAACAGATAAAGCAATAGCAGCAATGGCTTTAAATGCTATAAATGAATTCTAAATATTACCTATGGATAAATTTCGTTTAGGAATTTTGAAAGTCCAATAGTTAGATCTCTTATGGATTTAGTCAATTCTTTATCTTTCATTAAATTTTCAAAATCATCACTCATGTCATCAATTTTGCTAGATATAGATTTTGCAGAATTAATTGTTAATTTAATGTCGTTAAGGGTTTCTTCGTCATCGATAGTAGACAAAATATTATTCAAATGATTAGCAGCAATAGTAATTTCTTTAATTAAAGGTTCAACTCTCAGTATTTCTTGTTTCGATAAATAAATTAATTCATCAAGGTTTTCTTGTGTTTTATCGAACTGATCAATTGAGTTAACGATGTTTTCAATTAAATTTTCTTGATTTGATTCTTTTAAAAGCTGATTTATTCTATTTGTAATATTTGAAAGACTTGATAACTGTTTTCCAGTGATAGTATCTCCCTGACATATAATCACCTTAGCATTGCATTTTTCGGATGTAGGCTTTGCAATATCTTTAGGAATTGTTTTTTCGCTAGTTTCCAAAGCTACTTGAACATCTCCTCCAAGGAAAGAATTCGTTACTACTCTCGCAAATGCTGGTCTAGAAAGAATGATTTCTGGATTATTCAAAACTATTTTTGCTTTAATTGATTCATTAGTGAATAAGATATCTTCTATTGATCCAACTAAAATTCCTCTATAAGTGACAGGAGACTTTTTTGATAGACCGCTTGCGTTATTAAATTCAGCAAAGAGATGCCAATTTTTTGATGATAATCTTACTCCTCTAAGCCAAAAAGAAAAAAATGTGAATATTAAAATTCCTCCCAATAAGGAAAATCCAACTATTGAATCTCGTAAGCTTCTACGCATAATTTTTAAATGTCTTTGGGTTGCATTGGACCATCAAGTTTCCCATGCCTAAATTGGAATACATAGGGATCATTACTCTTTTTAAATTCATCAATGGAACCTGCCCATCTGAATTTGCCTCCATAAAGCATTAAAACTTTATCTGAAGTCCTTTCTATAGTACTAAGAACATGGCTAACTACAATAGATGTTCCATTGGCTTTATCAATTGTTTTATTAATTAAATCTTCAATTCTTGATGATGCAATTGGATCAAGACCTGCAGTAGGTTCATCAAAAAGTAATAAAGGTTTTGTTTGTGTATTAAGATTTTGATCTGTAATTAAAGCTCTAGCAAAACTTACCCTTTTCTGCATACCTCCGCTTAATTCATTTGGAAGTTTATTTTCAATATTAAATAATCCAACCTCAGCCAAGCATTCACATACAATTTGATGGATTAATTCTTTTGAAAGTCTTTTATTTTTTTTAAGAAGAAAACCTACATTTTCTTCAATAGTTAAAGATCCCAATAATGCTGGGTTTTGAAAAACAAGTCTTACATCAGGAGGGTTATTTTGATCTAATCTTAAGTATGTTTGTTTTTCACCAAATATTTTAAATTCTCCTGTGGTTGGTAAAATGAGGCCTGCTAATATTTTTAAAATTGTTGATTTACCTGAACCTGAAGGGCCTACAATTGCTAATTTTTCTCCGTCATAAAGTTCAAAGTTTAGTTGATTGAGCACATTTATTTCCCCCCAACTTATTGAGAGATTTTTTGTCTCAACTGCATACTTTGATTTTTTCAAAACCTAAATAATGAAAATGTAATTTCCATCTACATATTGCCTTTTTAGAAATAAAAAAAGTATGTATTAATTTGAATTATAATGAATCTAAATAGTTTTTAAAAATTTGAGAAAAATAATTCAAGAGGTTTTTAATGAATAAACGTAAGAAAAGAGCAAGAAGATATTTAAAGTACGTAAAAAAATCTAATTTTGCCTTATTAAACAAAATTTTGAGAATTTTGAGTTGGCTCTTGCCAGGACTGGTAATAAAAAGGTGGATGATTACATCTGCTATTGGATTTTTGACCTCATTATTAGGTCTTGCAATTTGGACAAATTTGAGGCCAGTCTATTCGTTGATTGAAGTATTTTTTTGGCTGATGACAGGTTTAACTAGTGTCTTACCTGTTTCTCTATTGGGCCCATTGATTTTTGTTATTGGACTTTTATTAATTGGGATTGGACAAAACAGAAGTATTAATTCTATTCAAAAAGCGCTTGTTCCAGAAAAAAACACATTTTTAGTTGATGCGTTAAGAGTTAAGAGTAAATTAAACAGAGGTCCTAATATTGTTGCAATTGGAGGCGGTACAGGATTATCTACATTACTTAAAGGTTTAAAAAATTACAGCAGTAATATTACAGCAATCGTAAATGTGTCAGATGATGGCGGTAGTAGTGGAATTCTCAGAAAACAATTAGGTGTGCAACCTCCAGGAGATATAAGAAATTGTTTGGCAGCATTATCAAACGAAGAACCAATTTTAACAAGATTATTTCAATATAGATTTTCAGGAGGAAGTGGTCTAGATGGACATAGTTTTGGTAATTTATTCTTGTCAGCTTTAACAACCATTACAGGAAGTTTAGAAAAAGCAGTACAAGCATCCAGTAAAGTTTTAGCGGTACAAGGTCAAGTCCTACCTTCAACGAATATTGATGTTATTTTGTGGGCCGAGTTAGAGGATGGTGAAAAAATTTTTGGAGAAAGCAATATTAGTAAATCTCAAAAATCAATTTCTAGGATTGGTTACTTACCAGAAAATCCTTCTGCACTACCAAGTGCTCTCGAATCAATAAAAGAAGCCGACTTAGTAGTTCTTGGCCCAGGTAGTTTATATACTTCTTTATTGCCAAATTTATTAGTGCCAGAGATAGTAGATGCTTTACTGCAAAGTAATGCTCCTAAAATTTACATTAGTAATTTGATGACTCAGCCAGGAGAAACAGATGGACTTGATGTTTATAAACATATTAAATCAATAGAAAAACAATTATCAAATTTTGGAGTTAATACTCGAATTTTTAACGCAATCTTATCTCAGATTCATTTTGAAAAGTCTCCACTCCTGGATTACTACGAGAGTAGGGGTGCAGAACCGGTTCAATGTAATAAAGACAAATTATTATCTGAGGGTTATTATGTTTTGCAGGCACCATTGTACTCAAAAAGAATAACTCCAACTCTGAGACATGATCCTAGAAAGCTGGCAAGAGCAGTTATTTTTATGTACCGAAAATTAAAGAAATTAAACTAATATGCATCTTGAAGTTCATAGAAATCTGGCTGAATATAATCTTTTCGCAATGGCCATCCTCTCCAGTCTTCAGGCATCAATAGTCTTTTGGGATTTGGATGGTCAATAAAATTTATTCCAAACATGTCATAAGTCTCTCTCTCTTGCCAATCACTCCCTTTAAAGATTTTATATAAACTAGGAATCGATAAATTAGAGTCTCTCTTCAAGAAGACTTTTAATCTTACTTCTTTAATCTTTTCGATCTTTTGTATATCATCAACAGTTACAAAATGATAGAAACTAACAAGATTTTTACCTGGCCCCTCATCATAACCACCTTGACATTGAAGATAGTTGAAACCGTAATTCCTTAAGGCCGATACTGCTTCATATAATTTGTTAGGTTCAACAGAAATGTTTTCAATTCCAATGTGATCATCAGGTAAAGATTTATTAGGAATTCCATCTTTAGACAAAGATTGACTTATAAACCCTTCTTTTTCTATTGAAGTATCTGAGGATTTTGCTAAACCGTCTTTTTCCATTAATCTTCAACAGGTTTAATAATTTCAGTTTTTTCGGTATTTTCAGGTAATTCAGTTATTTTTTCTTTTTTGGAGGCGGGGATGGCGTTAGCTGAAGTTTTGTTTAAATATTCACCTGTATTTTCTGAGAAAACAAGATTCATTTCATGATCAGATGTTATGTATCTGTGGGTTTGTTCAGTTTTTGTGCGCTCTAGGATCGATTCGTTCCCAACTTTTTTTCTTAATTTGATTACGGCATCAAAAATTGCTTCTGGTCTTGGTGGGCATCCTGGAAGGTATAGATCAACTGGAATTAATTTATCAACTCCTCTTACAGCAGTTGTAGAATCTGCGCTGAACATGCCCCCTGTTATTGTGCAAGCGCCCATCGCAATAACATATTTTGGTTCAGGCATTTGTTCATAAAGTCTCACAAGGGCTGGAGCCATCTTCATAGTTACTGTTCCTGCAACTATTAGCAAATCTGCTTGCCTTGGCGAGCTTCTAGGTACTAATCCAAATCTATCAAAATCAAATCTAGATCCGATTAAGGCCGCAAATTCAATAAAACAACAAGCTGTTCCGTACAAGAGAGGCCATAAACTGCTTAGTCTAGCCCAGTTATGAAGATCGTCTAAGCTTGTCAATATAATGTTTTCACTTAAATCTGTAGTAACTTGGGGTGCACCAAGAGGGTTACAAGTTCCTTCTCGAATTTCTCTTATTGCTTTTGGGGATAATTGTGGATTCAACTTTTTAACTCCATTCTAAAGCACCTTTTCTCCATGCGTACGCCAGGGCAATAACAAGTATTGCAATGAAGATTAAAGCCTCAATAAAGGCTAATAAGCCTAATCTATTGAAGGCAACAGCCCAAGGATAAAGGAATACTGTCTCAACATCAAATATAACGAAAACCAAGGCAAACATGTAATAACGAATATTAAATTGAATCCATGCTCCTCCAATAGGCTCCATTCCAGATTCATATGTAAGTTTTCTTTCCCCTGATCTGCCTTTTGGGGCAACGATGAGATTAGTAATTAGAGCTAATATTGGAACGGCTGCGGCAATGAGAAGGAAACCTAAAAAGTATTCATAGCCGGATAATAAAAACATCTTAAAAAATTAATTTTGAATAAAAGTCGCTTAATTAAGCAAAATCTTTTAAAGTTCTTAAAGAACAATAATAAACCGTGAGTGAAAACATTCAACCAGCCTCTGAGGAAAACAAAATAGTTGAAGACCTTAAGAAAGAAAAACTTTCTGAAAATCCCTCAGGAGTAAATGTTGAACAACCTACTCCTAATCTAGAACAAAATAGATTCGAATGTAGAAGTTGTGGATATATTTATGATCCGTCTGAAGGAAATAAAAAATTAAATATACCTAAAAATACTCCTTTTACAGAGTTGGATGGGAATTCTTTCGCTTGCCCTGTCTGTCGAGCTGGTAAAAATTTTTATAAAGATATAGGTCCTAAATCTAAACCAAGTGGTTTTGAAGAAAATTTAGTTTATGGGTTTGGTTTTAATAGTTTACCTCCTGGACAAAAAAACATATTGATTTTTGGAGGCCTGGCGTTTGCGGCTGCTGTTTTTCTTTCTTTGTACTCTTTGCACTAATATATACAAATGAAAAAAATTATTATTAGTATTCCCAATCTTGTTTTATCAGTTCTTCTTTGTTTTGTATTGAGCAGTTGTTCATCTACTGGAGTAAAGATGAATGATAGTAGCCCTTGGAAAACAATTCAGTTTGAGGACCAAGCTAATGCTTTAGATGTTGATTTTATAGATGATAAAAATGGATTTTTAGTGGGTTCCAATAGACTCATTATGGAATCTAATGATGGAGGAGAAACTTGGGAAAAAAGAAATTTAGATTTACCAAGTGAAGAGAACTTTCGTCTTCTAGATATTGATTTTAAAGGTGAAGAGGGATGGTTAATAGGTCAGCCTTCATTAGTTATGCATACAATTGATGCTGGAAAGAATTGGACACGTTTATCTCTAGGTAACAAATTACCAGGTCAACCATTTCTAATAACGACTGTCGATGCTGGTGTTGCAGAATTGGCTACCACTGCAGGTGCTATTTATGAAACATCAGATAGTGGTGATTCATGGAATGCAAAAGTTGTAGACGCATCTGGTTCTGGAGGAGTAAGAGATTTAAGAAGAACTAATAAAGGTGATTATGTCAGCGTAAGTAGTTTGGGCAATTTCTTTTCTACTTTGGAAAAGGATAGTGATGCATGGATAGCTCATCAAAGAGCAAGTAGTAAAAGAGTCCAAAGTATTGGTTATAATCCTGAAGGAAGTCTATGGATGCTTTCTAGAGGAGCAGAAATCAGGTTTAATGAAGATACTAATGACCTAGAAAATTGGTCAAAGCCTATCATACCAATTCTTAATGGATACAATTATTTAGACATGGGATGGGATCCAAATGGTGATATATGGGCTGGCGGGGGTAATGGAACTTTAATAGTAAGTAAAGATCTAGGTAAAACTTGGAATAAAGATCCTATTGCTTCTGAGTTGCCAACAAACTACATTAAAATAGTTTTTCTTGATAAGGAGGCTTTAGATAATCAAAAAGGATTTGTACTTGGCGAGCGTGGTTATATTCTTAAATGGAATAGCTAAATTTAAATAACTTGAGTTAAAAGTAAAAAAAAAATTAATTTTTGAAAGATTTAGCAACTGTCTGTAACCAACCTGTTAATTTCTTCGCGAACTTATGATTTTACACTGTAAGATCATAGGGTAAACATTTGTGATTATGGCCGCAGGTTCAACGGGTGAACGCCCATTTTTTGAAATAATTACCAGTATTAGATACTGGATTATTCATGCAGTAACATTACCAGCTATCTTTATAGCAGGCTTCTTATTTGTATATACAGGCTTAGCCTACGATGCTTTTGGAACTCCTCGTCCAGATAGTTATTTCCAATCATCTGAATCTAAAGCGCCTGTTGTAACACAAAGATATGAAGCTAAATCTCAACTAGATTTAAGAACAAAATAACAATGACTAATTCTCAAGCTCCAATGCAGGCTGCGGAAGTCCGCGTTTATCCTATATTCACTGTTCGTTGGCTAGCAGTTCACGCTTTAGCTATACCATCAGTATTCTTTTTAGGCTCTATTGCCGCTATGCAATTTGTAGCCCGATAAATTTTACTATTATGCAAGTAAACGAAAATCCTAACAAAGTTCCAGTTGAACTTAATCGTACAAGCCTTTATTTAGGCTTATTATCAGTCTTCGTATTGGGAATTTTATTTTCCAGCTACTTTTTCAATTAAATTAAAATCATGAGTAAATTAAAAGGACCTGATGGAAGAATTCCAGATAGACTTCCCGACGGTAGACCAGCAGTTGCATGGGAAAGAAGATGGACTGAAGGAACTCTTCCTCTATGGCTTGTTGCTACAGCAGGTGGAATTGCAGTTATCTTCGTTTTAGGAATATTCTTCTATGGTTCATACCAAGGAGTAGGAGCTGGAGGCTAACAAATCCTTGCATTGACCTGATAATCACTTTCATCAAATAAGCCTAATAAGAATCAGTAAATATCCTTAGTTTCTCTATTGTGGAGCTTGGGATATTTTCTTTTTGGGTTATCAATCCATCTTTTAATGAAAAATGAGACTTACTTTTTGGTCTTTCTTTTTCAATTAATTTAGCTACTTCAAATATTATTTTATTAGCCACTTCAGTATTTGATCTAAGATTATCCAAAACCATTTCTACTGAAACTTCTTGATGAGTTTGATGCCAGCAATCATAATCAGTAACCATAGATAAGGACGAGTAAGCTATTTCGGCTTCTTTAGCTAATCTTGCTTCTGTGTGGTTCGTCATTCCAATTATTGAACATCCCCAACTTCTATATAAATTAGATTCTGCTCTAGTTGAGAAAGCGGGACCCTCCATTGCTAGATAAGTACCCCCTCTATGCAATTGTCTACCGCCAGGAATATTTTTTTCTCCGATTTCACTTAATATACGTGATAAATTTGTGCAGAATGGATCTCCCATAGTTACGTGAGCTACAGCTCCTTCGTTAAAGAATGTTGCAGGTCTATTTTTTGTCCGGTCTATAAATTGATCTGGAACCACTATATCAAGTGGCCTTATCTGTTCTTGTAATGAACCAACTGCTGATGGAGCAATAATCCATCTTACTCCTATTGATCTTAGAGCCCAAATATTAGCTTTGTAAGGGATTTCAGAAGGATTTAAACTATGTGTTCTGCCATGTCTAGGGATGAATGCTATCTCTAGGTTTCCAAGATTATATACTTTTATTGAATCAGAGGGTTTACCATAGGGAGTATTAATTTCTAGTTCTCTTAAATACTCTATTTGATCCATTGAATAAAACCCACTTCCACCAATCACTCCTAATTTTGATTTTTCAATTGGTAATAAATGTTCTTTATTCATAGTGATGTAAATGTCTTTTAATCATCTGGTACTAATTGGAGGAGGACACTCAAATGTTTCTTTACTGAAGAAATGGTTAATGTTTCCGAAATTAATGCCAGAAATTCCTGTTTCAATTATATCTAGAGATTCTCATTTGGTTTATTCTGCGGTATTCCCATCGGTGATTTCAAAATCAATCACTTTAGAAGAGAGTTTAATTGATATAAAATCTTTAGCAAAAAATGCAAAAGTATCTTTTATAGAAGAAGAAGTAAAGGATATTGATTTCAAGTTAAAGAAAATTGTTTTAAGTAATAGACCTTCTATTAATTATTCGAAGTTGGTGCTTAATTATGGAAGTCAAACAATAATTCCAAAAGAATTTGAATCACTAGTTAAAAGTCGAAATGCTTTTTCAATTAAACCTTTTTTAAGGGCTTATGACTCAATACAAAAAGAGGATATTTTTGATTCAGTTAATGAACTTCCATTTGTAATTGTTGGGAGTGGCCTTGCTGCAATTGAAGTATCATATGCTTTGAGAAAAAGATGGAGAGATAGACCTTTAAAACTATTATGTGATTCAAGAAAAATTAATAATAAAATTCTAAAAAGTTTACGGAATTCCAATATTGATTTAGTTGAAAAACTGAATTTTGATTTTGGCAAGATTCTTTTATGTACTGGAAATGCATCTCCGTTATGGACACAAAAAAAATTATTAGATTCGGATTCTCATGGCAGAATAATCACAAATCATAATTTGCAGATAAAAAGTTTCTCCGGAATCTTTGCTGTTGGTGATTGCGCAGTTATAGGTTCAGCAAAAAGACCAGCATCTGGAGTTTTTGCAGTAAAAGTTGTTAATACATTAGTCCAAAATCTAAAAAAAGATATAGAAGGGAGATCATTAAACAAGTGGTTTCCTCAAAGGATCGGATTACAAATAGTAAATATATTTCCAAGACATAATCCAAAGGCTTTTGCTATTTATCGCAATTTTGTTTTCGGTCCTTCTTTTCTTTTTTGGATTTTAAAGTATAAGATTGATCTCAACTTTATTAAAAAGTACAGATCAAAAAGGCTAAGTATGAAAAGTAGTGAAAAAAATATTTCATTGAATGATTGCAGAGGATGTGCAGCTAAAATTCCTCAGTTTGTTTTGAATAAATCATTAATAAAATCTAATTTAAATTCTTTTGCCTCATCACCTGAAGATTCAGTTGAGATATATCAAAATGGTCAAGATATTATCTTGCAAAGTATAGATGGATTTCCTGCTTTGGTAAGTGATCCTTGGCTTAATGCAAAAATTACTACTTTGCATGCTTGCTCAGATTTGTGGGCATGTGGAGCAAAACTTTCATCCGCACAGGCTTTAATTTCATTACCAAAAGTTGAAAGGGAGTTTCAGAGTTACCTCTTTTCTCAATCCCTTCAAGGTATTAAATCAACAGTTGAGGATCATGGAGGTGAATTACTTGGAGGCCATACTTTCGAGGCAAGAAGTATAGTAAATAAACCTTATTCATTAGGAATAGATATTTCTTTAACAGTTCAAGGTATTTTAAAAAATGGAGCAAAACCATGGCTTAAATCTGGAATGAATAATGGAGATATTCTCATGATGTCTAGACCTCTGGGCGTTGGGATTTACTTCGCCGGTCAAATGCAAAATATTAATATGCTAGGTAGTTCTTCTGAAATGATTAACAACTTAGTAAAGAGTCAGCAATATTTGATTGATGAAATTTATCTTTTTCAAAACCAATTTAAAGAATCATTAGTTAATGCTGCGACTGACATTACTGGATATGGATTTATAGGACATCTTAAAGAGATGGTTGAATCATCTAATTTATATAGGCAAAGAAATAATCTTGAGCCACTAAAAGTTTTATTAGATTTATTTGCATTTAAAGCTTATCCTGGAGTATTTAATTTAATAAGAAAAAATGTTAAAAGTACTTTCTTTGAATCTAATAAAGAAATTTTTGACAGAATTTATAAAGGAAATAAGCAAAAAAGAATAATAAATTTTTTAAACGAAAATTCATTTGATCAAGAGACTTTTAACGAGAGAATATCATTACTATTAGATCCTCAAACATGTGGACCCTTATTGATTAGTTGCAATCGTAAATATGAAAATGTTCTAAAGGATAAATGGTACAAGGTTGGAGAAGTTGTCAAAATGTAATTAATTTCTATTTAATTTGTCAATTTCCAAATATCTTAATCTTTTGATTTCCTTTCCCATTTCCTTCCCTGGATCCCATCCTTCTTTTCTTAATGTTTCTCCATTTTTTTTTGGTTTTATGAATTTGTAAATAAATAACCACTTAAACAATTTACGCCAGTACGGTCCACCATCAGAAATTAATAATTTGACGGTCTCATCATGTAGGTTTCTTTTCTCTATAAATTCTGTCCAACTTGATGGAGAAAAATGATTGAAATTTTTTTTGTTGGTATTTAATATCTTTTTAATATTTAAATAATCTTCTAATATTTTTTTCTCACTATTATTTGCCAAAAATCTTTGACATGCTGTTTCTAAATCTTCTGAATCTTTTAATAAGTAAAGCATATGATTTCCCTTTAACTTCTTAATCCAATTAAGCCCTCTTAAAAACTTTTTATCGACTTTAATATTTTTATTTAAGATTGAGATAATTTCCCATTTATGAATTATTGAAATTACATTAGTCAAATTATCCTGTTTGCATATTTCAGCTAGTTCCATCCTTATTCGTATTCCTAGTGCAGGAGGGTAAATCATTTTCTGATCAGATTCTGAACTTTTCCATGGCCATTTTCTAACTGTTTCTTGAGATTGTTTGAGGGAATTATTTGAAATATTGAAATCTAACCTTGAAGCATATTTTGCACATCTAATTAATCTACTAGGATCATCTGAAATACTATTACTGTGTAGTAAGTTCAATCTTTTACTTTTTATATCAGAGATTCCTCCATAAAGATCATATATTTTCCTTGTCGAGACCTCGAAGGCTATTGAATTTATAGTAAAATCTCTCCTCTTAAGATCCTCCACAATAGTACTTTTATTTACTGTGGGATTTAATCCTGGAGCAGGATAAATTTCTTTTCTTGCAGAAGCAATATCAATTTTATAGTCATTAATATTGATTTCTACAGTGTTGTATAAATTAAATTCTTTGATTAAACATAAATCTACATTTACAATGTTTTTTTTTATGAATTTTGCCAGAGAAATAGAGGACCCTTCAATAACAAGATCAATATCTACAGGTTTAGAAAACGATTTTTTGTGGAATTTACTAATTAATAAATCTCTTATATAACCGCCAACAAAAGCTACTTTAGTATTGTTATTAGATTCTATATATTTAGCAATTAGGTTATATAGATTAAATGGAGTTTTGATTAATTCCCCTTGGATGTAATCAGAGATATCGTTCATGAGTTTTAACTAACATAACGAATTGGAGCTAATCTGGGATCTAGAATTTTACTTCCTTTATCACCAAATTTTACTGCTAAAGATATTTTTTCCCCACTCCCAAAAATATGTATGATTTCACCTTTCCCAAATTTTGAGTGAATTAGTTTATCTCCAACTATCCAGCTTTTACCTTTACTGGGCCCTGAATATAATTTCCTTACCGCATTTATTGGTTTGTTAACAAATTCATTTGGATTGTTTCGATCAACTCTAGTTAAACGATCAAGATGCCAATCTCTTCTAATTGAAGCACCACCAGTTTGTGGTAATTCGCCATCCATTAAATCTTCAGGTATTTCTGAAAGAAATATTGAAGGAATTGTTGCTTCACGCATTCCACCCCATAATCTTCTTTCTCTGGCATGACTTAAGAAAACTCTTTCTTTGGCTCTAGTAATTCCTACATAGCATAATCTTCTTTCCTCTTCAAGAAGTGAGGGAGTATCTATTGATCTATGGCTAGGGAAGAGACCTTGTTCTAGTCCAGTGATAAAAACATTTTGAAATTCTAAACCTTTACTATTGTGCAGAGTCATAAGAGTTACAGAGTTTGGATTATTTTTTTTCGTATCATTATCAGTTGTTAAGGCTGCTGTAGAAAGAAATCCCTCTACATCTCCACTTTCTGTTTCTTCTTCATATTGAGTAGCTGCATTAATTAGTTCTTGTAAGTTATTTCTTCTGTCTTCAGATTCTTCAGTCCCACTAGATAGCAAGTTACTTAAATAACCACTTTTTTCTAATATTAGTTGTAGTAGTTGAGCAGGGCCTGAATTTTCTAGGTAACACAGTAGATCATTCATAACTTCAGTAAATTTATTTATTCTTTTTGATGATCTGCCAATTGTTTCTTCAAGACTTTGCTTATCATTAAGAACATCCCATAATGGGATATTTAACCTGTTAGATAGTTCATTAAGTTTTTGAATAGTAGTCTTACCAATCCCTCTTCTAGGAACATTAATGATACGTAAAAGACTAACATTATCTGAAGAATTAACCAGAACTTTCAAATATGCTATTGCATCTTTAATTTCCCTCCTATCATAGAAACGCAACCCTCCGAAAATTGTATAAGGAATGCGCCACCTTACAAGAGATTCTTCTAATACTCTTGACTGGGCTCTGGTTCGATATAAAATTGCGAAATTTTTCCAAATTGGTTTCTGATTATTATTGTTTAGTGATTTAATTTTATTGGTAATTGCTTCTGCCTCGGAAATTTCATCATCACAGCTTAGTAACTTTAAAAGCTCCCCTTTTTCTTTAGTAGCCTTTAAAACTTTGTCAATTCTTTCTGTGTTGTTTTCAATTAGTGAGTTTGCAGCATCAAGGATATTAGATGAAGATCTATAATTTTCTTCTAATTTAATTAGACATGATTTTGTATCTTCATAAAGTGAAGTTTTAAAATCCTCTTGAAAACCAATTAGAATTCTGAAGTCAGCTGCTCTAAAACTATAAATGCTTTGATCAGCATCTCCTACTACAAAAATTGACCTATCTTCCCAACTAAAGAATTTTTTTGGTTCAGTATTTCCAGCAGTTATTAATTTTATAAGTTCATATTGTGTTCTATTTGTATCTTGATATTCGTCAACTAAAATATGTTTAAATCTTTTGTGCCAGTAATCTCTGACTATATCATTTTGCCTCAATAAGAAAACAGGCAAAAGTAGAAGATCATCAAAGTCTAAAGAGTTATTTTTTGAAAGCGAAATTCTATATCTCTTATAGGCTTCTGCTACTGTTTTATCAAAATTATTATCGGCTTTTTCTAAAAGATCATTCGAAGTTAAGCATTGATTTTTAGCATTACTTATTAATCTTTTAATCTTTTTGGGATCATATCTTTTAGGGTCAAGATTCATATCTTGACTAATAATTTCTTTTACTAAAGTTTGAGAATCTGTTTCGTCGTAAATTGAAAATTGCCTTGTCCATTTTAGACCTTCTGGATCAGTATATTTTTCAATATCGTATCTCAGAAGTCTTGAAAATAAAGAATGGAAAGTACCAATCCAAAGGTTCTGGAGCCTCTCTTGGTGAACGTTCGTTCTTAATTGATTTTGATCAATTTCATTTAGCGTTGTCCAAGGCTGACCAAATTGATTAAAAGCTAATTCTTGGGCTAGAAGAACCTCTAATCTTGCTTTCATTTCTTTAGCTGCTTTATTAGTAAAAGTGACTGCGAGAATGTTATAGGGATCTATAGAGTTGTTTTCAATAAGATTTGCAATTCTGTGTGTTAGGGCTTTTGTCTTCCCGCTGCCTGCGCCTGCTACAACTAATAATGGTCCATAAACATGTTTTACTGCTTGAAGTTGCTCATTGTTTAAGGACTTAAAAAGGAAATTGTTGGTTTGAGGCACTTTTGGAAGGTATTTTTCAAAAATCAGAATTTTCTATAGAGTTCAGATTCCTCTTCTAGCTGTTCTAACGCTTTTTTTAGATTAATAAGTTCATTATTATTATGAATTATTTCATCAAATTTATTTTGAGGCATTCTTAATTTCATGCTCCTTTCAAAAATTTCTTTTTCTAATCTCTTTTTGTAAGAAGAAATAAGTTTCTTTGTTAATTTTAAATCCTTTTGATCCAAAACTTTTATAAAAACATATTCTCATATTAGCGAAAAAAATTTTTTATTTGAATTGTTTCACTTATCACCTTGGAATGAACTTATTAATTAAGAAGCGTTGCGTAAATTTTTAAATTGCATTGTTTTTGCTAGCTTTGTACTATTCTTAGATTCGAACTTTAAATTTTTTAGTATAAGAATGTCAGTTTTAAAAAATAACCAAATTTTGTCTGCTGATAACAAGTTAAATGATTTAAGCAATATAAAAGAATTTATTAATAGTGCAAACTCTAGATTAGATGCAATAACCTCAATAACCAAAAATTCACATGCAATTGCTGCAGATGCTGTAACAGCAATGATTTGCGAAAATCAATATTCAGTTAATTCAACAATATCTTTAAATACTACTAACAAGATGTCCGTTTGTTTAAGAGATGGAGAAATAATCCTAAGGATTGTTGCTTATCTTTTAATTTCTAATGATGAATCAGTTTTAGAAAAAAGTTGTTTGAAGGATCTTAAAAATACTTATCTGGCACTTGGTGTGCCTTTAAAAAATGCAAGAAGGGTTATTCAATTAATGCGGGATGCAACTATCTCTGATTTAAGATCAACAGTTAAAAATATGAAAGGAAGCAAAGGCTTTCTTCCTAATTTAATTTCTGAAACAGAGTTTCAATTTGAGAGGATAATTAATCTTTTAAACTAGCTAAATTCCTTATCTCTGAAGTATGGGAGGTCTGTATTACTGATTCGGTTTCCTGATTTCTGATAGTAGAAAATCTTGATCTGATGTGAGTTGATAAAAAGGAAATTCTCTCTTCAGAAACTGTTGATTTGTAAAAAGTTGTAATCTGTAAATTATTTTGTTCATCAATAAAATAACTTGAAGATGAAATAAAGTTTTCCGTATATCCTTTATTTCGTAAGATAATTCCTGAATTTTTATCTTTGGGTAAAAATATCAAGATAGTCTCATCTCCCTTACTAATATCATCATCATCCCAATCACTAATAGCTTGCCATTTTATAGAAATGGCTATACTTTCAAGGTTTAAACTTAATTTATAATTTTTGAAAATTTCAACGACTTTTTTATTTTTTGAGTTAATTTTGTTAATGAATATCCTGCTAGTTGAATTCTCAAATTCCTGAAAAGCCAAAGTATGAGTACTTCTTATTGATTTCCACTCCCCTATACTTTTACTTATAAATTGATTAATTGTTGTTAGATTCTTCGTCAAGTTGATCGTCTACTGAATGATTATCTGCTTTCTGAATCATTCTTACCATTGAATCTACCATTAATCTTTTTGCAGAAGTTACCTTTAATCCAGAGGGAGTAGTTGATATTTGTTCTCCAGGGCGATTGTATGAAGTTGGTCTATATGTAGTCATTCAAAAATCTAAAAATCAATAATTATATATTCTTGCATGAATTCATATTTTTATAGTTTTTGTTTGCAAAAATGTCATATCTTTTTTTCTAAGATTGCAGTATTCAAAATTTTTATTTATTTGGGCATTTTATTTTTTGCTAATCCTGAAATAGTAGCTAAGGCAAACATTCCCAAAAGAGATATCCCTAGTAGTAATCCCGCTCCCTGACTTACGCCAGCACCAACTGCCACAAGAATAGAATCACTAATGAGAAGACTTATTAACAATGCTGGAGTGAATATTTTCCATCGAGTTCCTCCAATGCCGATAGCGTAGCTAAGAAAATCAAAAAGTCCAGTCATAAGGAGACCTGTCATCAGAAAGAAATTTTCCTCAAGTTGATTTTGATTAAAGCTTTCGATCTTTTTCATTGCTTTTTGACCCACTAAATTACTAACTGGACCTCTCCCATAATTTCTCGCAATAAAGAAAGCAATTTGGCAGAAAACCATATCAGAAAAAACAATTGTTATGTAACCTGTTTGGAATCCTAATAGTGAACCTGCAAGAAGGGAATAAGCGGAACTCGGAAGAGCTGGCAAAATTATACTTACTCCTCTAAGTGCAAATATTCCTAAAGGGGCCCAAAAACCCATATTTTCTATTTTTTCCCTAAGAGGTTCTATGCCATAGTTTTGTATAAAGTAAATCAATACAACAAAGATTGCTGCAAAAAAAACTATTGAAAAAAATTTTTGAATTTTATTCATTATTAATCTAAAAATTCCTTGGGATTAAATTTTGGAAATTAATATTTGATTGTATCTATAATAAAAATACTAATCAACAAAATTTTGCAAATTTTTTCCCTTATATTTACACTCAATAAAAAAAATTCAAATTTCAAATATAGTTATGGTTAATTCAAAGAATAAAATAAATTTAAAATTTTTTAGAAATAGCATTTGCCTACTATTGCTTATCATAGTGTGCTTCTGTATTTCAATAAAAGAATCATATGCTTTTTCTCACGAATGGGTTGGAGTCCCTAAAAGTGAATATGGACAACAGTTGTGGGACAAGAAAAGTATTAAAAGAAATGATGATGGCTCTGTAAGAGTTTTAAGCAAATTTATTCCCAAAACAAAGAGTGAAATTACTAAGGATATTTTTTATACAATGGATATAAATTGCTTTGAAAAGTCATTTAGGGACGTTGGTGTTTCCACAGATGAATTAAATATTGGTTCAAATGATTTCGCTGATTGGCAAAATCCAGATGGAGATAAACTAATTTTGGGTGTTATTAGCCAAGTCTGCAAAGTCGAAAATTAAAAATTTTTATTTACAAGAAAAATTGTTATTAATAAAATATTTGTCTTTGTGAGAAATAAAAATAGTAAGTTTTTGTGATGTACTTGAATACCAGAGGTAGAACTAATGCAATTCGAAATCTTGATTTCCATTTTAATAAATTAAGTATCCTTGGTTTTCCAAGCATAACTCTTGATTGATTTTTCATATTTAGTTCTAAACTATCTAACTATCATCAAGATGGATTCAATATTATAAAAAAGGCCTTTTATAACTGAATTTGATAAACTACCTTTCTAAAAACTTTTTACCATGCACTAAATCCCCCATCAACTACAAAATTTTGACCTGTCATATATTCTGAAGCATCGGAGGCAAGAAGAGCTATTATTCCAGTGAAATCATCCTCTTTAGCCATTCTTTTCAAAGGAGTTTTATCTTTATATTGAGTGATAAAGTTATTTGGTTGGTTTCTAAATATACCACCAGGAGAAATTGAATTAACTCTTATTTCTGGCCCTAAGGTTGTTGCTAACCACCTTGTTAATTGTATTAGAGCACCTTTGGAACAGCTATAGGCTGCAGGATTAGCAAGATCATTATTCTCATATAATTTCCAATCAGGACCTAAGAAGCCATATATTGAAGCAATATTTATGATATTTCCTCCCTCAGATTTTCTTAATAAATTTCTTAAAAGCTGAGAAAGATGAAATGGAGCAGTAACATTAACTTCAAATGCTCTTCTCCATGTATCAAGAGATTGATATTCAAATTCAACTGACCAACCTTTTAAATTAGAAGTTCCTACAAAAGCAGCATTATTGATTAGACAATTTAATGATTTTATTTCTTCTTGAAGATTCTCAACAAACTTTTTTCTATCATATTCATTTTCTAGATCTACTTCAAAAGTTTTCACATCAACATTATATTTTCTATCTATTTCAAGTTTTAATCTAGAAAGATCTTCTTTAAATCTATCAACCAAAATTAGATTTGATCCCAATTCAGCGAGAGTAAAAGAAATTGATTTTCCTAACTTACCTGCTGCACCAGTTATTATTGTATTCTTATTATTCATATCAAATATTTGGTTATTCATCTAAAAAATTTTTATAGACATTGTTTTATTTAAATTAATGTATTTTTTAAAAACGTTGTCATTAATAGTATTAAATTTTTTTCTAATTAAATTAACTTCTTCAAAATTTACTTCATAAACATCTAATTCTTTATAAGTAAAAATAGGATGTAAAATCTCTCCGGAAGGAGAAAATATTACTGAGCTTTTTTCATACTTTATGTTATTGCCATCTTTACCATCTCGATTAACTCCAATCATAAAGAATTGATTTTCTATCGCTCTAGATTTTAATAAAGAATACCAATGATTAATTCTAGAACTCGGCCAGTTTGCTATACAAATTGCTCCCGAACAATACTCACTCATTATGTTGAATAGTATTGGAAATCGAAGATCGTAACATATTGAGGCGCCTATTTTAATATCGTTATGGTTAAGAACCACTATTTCGGTTCCACTTTTGTAATTATTTTTTTCTCCAGAGAATGTGAATGGATGAACCTTTGCATAACTCTGAAAATTACTTGATAACGGATTGGTATAAAATAGACTGTTGTTGAGCTTTGATTCAGTTGAGTGAACTGATATTCCAAAAACTATTGAAACATTATAAAGCTTCGATAAATTATCAAAGAATTTGATTGTTTCTGATTTTTCTTTGAATTCAGCAATTGAAACTTCATTTATGCAAAATCCAGTAAGGGTCATTTCTGGAAAAATAACTAACTCAATATTTAATGATTTACATTTTTTAATCAAATTTGAACAACTACTTTGATTATTTTTCTTTTTTAACCATTCCTGCTTAAGAGAAACTAAACCAATTTTCATTAATTAAATTTCCTAAAAACTGGTTTTATAGACGGACCTTCTAAATATTTATGAACTCCTTCACTTAAAGCTTTTTTATAAATTTTCATTACATCATCTAAGGCATTTAATGTTTTATTCAATTCTCTATTTCCGTGGCTATATGAAATTGAGATCCATGGCATCAATATTTTTCTTTTAATCATTTCTTGGGCAAATAAAGTTCTAAATTCAGTTGATATTGACAAATCATTATCTTTACATATGTAATTCAAACATATTCCTGGTCCTGTCATATAAATATGTTCTCTTAAATTATGGTTTTGAGATAGTTTATTGAAAGAATTTTTTAACTCAATTCCATACTTCCAGAGATGAGAACATACATTTTTTCTTTTATAAAATTCAACTGTCTTTACAAAGGCGCCCAAACTACACATTTCTGCTCCATGAGTCGAGGACAATAGAAAAGTTCTTTCTAGGTTAGGAATATTTATTGAACCAAGTTCCATGATTTCTTTTTTTCCTCCTAATGCGGATATTGAAAACCCATTCGCCATGGCTTTCCCGAAAGTTATAAGATCAGGCTCAACACCAAAATAATAGGCACCTCCTTTAAGATGCCATCTAAAACCAGTAATCATTTCATCTAAAATAAAAAGTGAACCTTTGTCTTTACAAAGATTTTGAACTGAATAGAGAAAGTTTAAATCCGAGTGAAGAATATTATCATCTTGTTTAATATCATCAAGTTCTATAGAGTCAATTTTTATTGGAGTTTCAGAAGTTGCAGGTTCGAGCATTACTCCAGCAATTTGATTTGGGAATTGATCAAAAAGATTAATTAAAGAATCTAAATTACCATAATCAAATAAAAGAATATATTTAGATGAATCAGGGCAAGTCCCTCTTTTTATGGGTGTTGTAGATATAAACCAATCATCAAAAGAATAAAATGGATGTTGTCTTGGTATTGCAATGTAATTTCGCCCAGTAAATGATCTCGCTAACTTTATTGCAGCGGTGGTTACGTTAGATCCATTTTTCGCGAACTTGACCATATCAGCCGAAGGAATATTTTCTATGAAGCATTCAGCAGCTTTAAGCTCAATTTCGGATGGTCTTGTAAAGTTATTTCCTAAATTAATTTGGTTTATTGCTGCACGATTAATTACTTTATTTGAATAACCCAGAGTAATCGCTCTTAAAGCCATCCCATAGTCTAAATATTTATTTTTTTTCTTATCCCAAACATAAGCACCTTTTCCTCTAGATAAAATTTCGGGAGCGTTAATAGGGAATTGGTCTGCCCCCCTAGAGTAGGTATGAGCCCCCCCTGGGATTAAATTTTCTAATTTACGCTTATAACTCATTCTTTTTTGGTTTATAAATATGATAATTATCTATTTTATTTTTAGGGAAATTTTTTCTAATTCATTAAGCAAAGATAAAACTTGATAATCCTTTTCTAGAGTATTTGGGAATAATTTGGTTCCCCTTGTTTTTACTGCATTCAAGAAATCGTTTATTTCTTCTATGTAAGGCCTCTCTGGATTAATATATCCAGGTTCAGCATCTCCATCATCTAAATTAAAAGTAATCCATTTTTTCTGGTTTTTTTCTGCATATCTAACACAATTTTCATCCTGACTGTAAACAATTTGTCCTTCTTTTCCGCTTAATCTAAATTCTCTCAGAGCAAAAGGTCTGGAAATTACCTCAATAGTGATATTGGCAATTAAGTTATTGGGATAATTTAAATGAATTTGATAAAAATCATCAATATCGATATTTAGATTCTTTGTATTTTTGATAATAGAACTAATAGGGGTAGGATTCCCAAATAATGAATTAAGCCAGGTTAATTCAAAAGGAACAATTTCTCTACATCCTCCTGTAATTTTATTAGAAACATAAAAGTCTTTAACATTTTCCCAAGGATGCCAATCTGGAAGATACTGTCCAGTTTGATAAGTCATATAAATCGGATCGCCAATAATTTTATCTTTAATAATTTTCTTAATCAATTTAGGACCTTTAAAATATTTCATAGTGCATGATGGAGCAACAACTATAGAAATCTCTTTTATTTCTTCAGAAAGTTCTTTAATTAAGTGAGAATCTGTTACCGATGCTTCAATAAAGCATGGAATATTTTTTCTAACCAACTCAAAAGCATAATCCATATGACTCTCAGGCGAAGTAGAAATAATTGCAGCATTAATAATATTTTTTTCTAGAAGAACTGAGTAATTATCTACAGCATTTATCTTATATTTATCAACGACTTCTTTGGATCTATCTGAACGAGTATCAAAGCCATATATTTCATCAATACCAAGACTTTGGAGGCATCTAATTCTCCTTTTCCCCATTGATCCAAGACCTATTATTAAAACTTTCATAGAACTTTCGCGTTATTTTTTAATAAACTTTCTATACAAATAAAATCATAAATATCATCAACTTCATAATTCTGATTCCTACTAATAATATAACCCAAAGTTCTTTTTGGATAAAAAGTCTTTTCATTTAATAAAACTTCCACTTTGGAAATGTAGGCTACTCCAAAAGGGAAATAAACCTTTTTTTGGTCTTGTCTTCTTAAATTATTTGTATCTCCAGTATTGTATGGGACGACAGTTCCATCTGATTCGATAATTTTAAAATGTGCTGGATGTTCAGAAACTTCACCTAAACTTACAATTGCATCACTATCTTTTATGTTGGAATATAATTTTTCTATCATATTGTCGATATCATTAATTTTTCTTATAGGTGATGTAGGTTCAAGTAATGCTACACAGTCAAATTTCATATTTAAATCGTTAGCATAAAAATTCAAGGCATGTTCAACCACAGAAAAAGAAGTAGCTGAGTCAGTTGCTAAATGTTTAGGACGAAGAAAAGGGACATCTGCACCATATTCCTTACTTATATTTGCAATTTCTTTTGAATCAGTGCTTACCATGACTAAATCAATCATTTTAGAATCTAAAGCAGCTTCGATAGTCCAGCAAATTAAAGGTTTGCCTAATAATAATTTTAAGTTCTTTCCAGGTAAACCTTTAGACCCTGAACGGGCTGGTATTACAGCAATAGTTTTGAATCTTTTATTCATGACTAATTAGTAATATTAGAGATTTAAAATCTCAATCTATATATTTTATAAGCCTAATAGTAACTCTCCTTACCACTTATATCTAACCAATAATCCTCTAAATTATAAAAAGAAACATCAAACAATTTATTTTACTTTTTTTAAAATTTGAATTTTACTTACGTTTTAAACTGTTACCCTAAATTTTCTAAAAAATAAGCCTTATTTAGAAGACTCATTAGTCTAATTTTTATAAAGAATTCAAGATGCCAGGACCCAGATTTGAACTGGGGACACGGCGATTTTCAGTCGCCTGCTCTACCAACTGAGCTATCCCGGCTCTAACCCATATACTTTAAATTAAGATGTGTAGTTTGTGAAACCCCTTTTATTAAAAAATTTATATCTTGGTTAAATTTCTTTTGAAAAAAATTATTCATTTGCTTTGATAGTTAATAAGGCAGTCCCAAACGAAGTAGTTTTCTTACATGAAACTATAGGTATATTAATAATTTTTTCTCTTATCTTTCTCCACTGAGGGTTTTTTGCACCTCCACCAACAGTAATGATTTTTTTTGGAAGCGAGCCCGTCAGTTCATTTAGTTTTTCCCATCCTTTTAATTCAATATTTGCTAGACCCTCCAATAAAGCATGTAAATAAAGCGAGTCACTTACGGGCCTAGGGCCAAGAATTGGCTCTAAATCAGAATTATTTATAGGGAATCTCTCTCCTTTACTGTTAAGAGGTAAAAGATTTAAAGAAGTGTTTTTTGATGTATTTATTTGTCTACTAAGTTCTTCGATTTCTAAGTCAGAAAAGAATTTTGAAAGAATACCGCATCCCGCATTTGAAGCGCCTCCACAGACCCAATTACTGCCGACTTTATGTGTTGTAACTCCTTTTTCTTTTATTGGGTTATCAATAATTTTTTTAACCACAATTGTTGTTCCTAAAACTGTAAGACCATCTTCTTTTCCTATATCTGCAGCTAGTAAACTTGCATTTGAATCAGTGGTGCCTGAGATTAATATTAATTTCTTATTCAATTTAAAACTTTCTGCTAAACCTAAATGGATTTGACCAATGATTTTTCCACTTTTTATTATTTGAGGTAGACATTTTTTCCATGAATTATTGAAATAGCCTTTGGGCCATGATTCTTTTATTTGATCCCAACCAAGCTTGAAGTTGTTGCTTTCTTCTCCATGTGTCCAATCTTTTAAAAACCACCCAGTTATCCAGTCAGATTGATGTCTTAAAAGTATTTTTGTTCCATATATATTTATCAGTTTCAATGCTTTAGCCAGACTACTGTATGGCGTTTGCAAATGATCTTCTTCAGAAGTTATTGATTCAATTAGAAGCTTATCCCCATTACATGCTTGGTTATAAGGTATTGCTTCTCCCACAGGCTCCCCTTTTAAGTCGCATGCTACCAAAGTTCCCGAGGTGCCGGATATTGCCAATTTATGAAGGTTACTTTTGACCTTTATAGGTAAACTATCTAAGAGTTTTTTACAAGAATTGGTCCATGAATTTGGATTTTTAAGGGAGTATTTATAGGATGTTGAATTTGAATATATTAATTCCTTATTAAAATTTATTATCGATATTCTTGCACCACTAGTTCCAAAGTCTAACCCTCCAAAAAGATTATCTGTCATAAATATAAAAAATCATAAAAAGATTTTAGATGCCTCCGCTAATTGTGTTGCTTTTTCTTTTACATTTTCCCAAGGAAGCTCAAGATCTCTTCTCCCAAAATGTCCGTAAGAAGCAGTCTTCCTGAAAAATTCACCACCCATTATTTTTGGCAGATTTTTTAAGTTGAATTCTTTTATTATCGCTGCAGGTCTCAAATCAAAGTACTTATTAATAAGTTCAGTTAAATTAGCTTGTGAAATAACACCAGTATCAAAAGTTTCTACAAGAATGGAAATTGGTTTGGCCACACCAATTGCATAACTTAATTGTACTTCAACTTTTTTTGCTAATTTTGCCTGAACAATACTTTTAGCTACATAACGTGCTGCATAAGCAGCTGATCTATCAACTTTTGTGGGGTCTTTGCCCGAGAATGCCCCACCTCCATGTCTTGCATATCCACCATAAGTATCTACAATAATTTTTCTACCTGTAAGACCCGCATCCCCCTGAGGCCCCCCAACAACAAATTTACCTGTGGGATTTACTAAGAATCTTGTTTTGTTAATGTTTGGTTTGATTCCTAAATCTTCAGTGGCAGGGATTACAACATTAGTCCATAAATCTTCTTTAATTCTTTGACGAATTTCTACTTCATTTTTGATCCCATCAATCTCAGGATTATGTTGAGTTGAAATTAAAATAGTATTAATTGAAACTGGCACTCCTTTTTCGTAATCAATGCTAACTTGAGTTTTGCCATCGGGCAGGAGATAATCAAGGATTTTTTCATGTCTCACTTTAGAAAGTTGAATGGCTAATCTATGAGCCAAGCTAATTGGTAATGGCATTAATTCAGGTGTTTCATCACATGCATATCCAAACATTATTCCTTGATCACCAGCTCCGGTATTGTTTTCTAAATCATTGTTAATATCATCTGCTTGATTGACTCCTTGTGAAATATCTGGCGATTGTTCATCAAGGGCTACTAAGACAGCACAGCTATTGGCATCAAATCCTCCTGCTTTATAGCCTTCATATCCAATTTCTTTAATTACATTTCTAACTAGTTTTATATAATCAACTTTTGCTTTTGAAGTTATTTCTCCAGTGAGTAAACAAAGACCAGTATTTACTACAGTTTCGCATGCAACTCTGCTTTCTGGGTCTCCTGTCAATAAAGCATCCAAAACGGCATCGCTTATTTGATCACATATTTTGTCAGGATGACCTTCAGTAACAGATTCAGAAGTGAAGATAAAATCACTCATGTATATAGAATTATTTAATATTTAGCTTTATCCTAAATTAGTTTGACGTTACTAATCAATAATTGTAAATTAAAAATTCTTGTTTTAAATTTAAGAAATTTTTGATTGATATATCCTTGCTCGACAAATAATAAGCAAATTTAAACTGTTTCAGCTGAAGCTGTAGGAATATCTTCGTTATCGTCAGTTTGTTCAAATAACATTTGTTTGTATTTCGCAGCCATTTCTTCAGCTTTACTAAAAACTTTTTGAGGGTCGGTTAACATATCTCCTGGTTCAGGTTCAAGTGCTTTAGTAGATAATGAAATTCGTCCTCTTTCTGAATCAAGGTCAATTATCATTACTTTCATTTGGTCATTCACATTTAAAATATTATGAGGAGTCTCAATATGTTCATGACTAATCTCAGAAATGTGCAATAGACCACTAACTCCACCAATATCAATAAAGGCTCCATAAGGTTTAATACCTTTCACAGACCCAACAACAACTTCTCCTACCTCAAGTCGGTTCATTTTTTTCTCAACTAAAGCTCTTCTATGACTTAGTACTAATCTATTTCTCTCTTCATCAACTTCAAGAAATTTTAAAGGTAAATATTCACCTTCCAAGTCATCTTTAATTTTTCGAGCACTTATATGAGATCCTGGGATAAAACCTCTCAAGCCTTCTACCCTCACAAGAGCTCCGCCTCTGTTTGTTGCAAAAACTTCAGAATATATAGTTGCATCTTCTTTTTGGAGTTGTCTAACCCTTTCCCATGCTCTTTGATACTCAATTCTTCTAATAGAGAGGGCTAATTGACCATCCTCATTTTCCTCGCTCATTATGAAAAATTCTCTACTTTCTGAAGGTTGTAAAACATCATTAAGTCCTTCAACCCTATTTATAGAAACCTCTTGGACAGGCATAAAAGCAGCTGTTTTTGCTCCTATATCAATCATGGCTCCTTTGGGCTCCAGAGCAAAAACTGTACCTTGAACTAAATCGCCAGGCTTGAAATTGTAGTCATACTTACCCAAAAGTGATGCAAATTCTTCTTGTGTGAATCCTGCGTTGTCAAAATCCGTGTTTGTTCTACTAGAGGAAGAATCAGCTGAAGGTATATCGCTCTTCTCGAAAGATAAATCTTCCTCAATTTGAGAGGCTGCATTATTATCTAATTCAGTCGAATTTTTAATTTCTTGATCCTCAGAAAGTTCTTTAATGGTTTGAGAAGAATTTTCGTTCATTTGTTGTATCGCAGACTACCTAAGGTAGTTAGAAAGGAATGCTACCAGCCTGCAAACCAATAGCAAAAAACATTTTGTTATGTATTCTACACTTTAGGATGCTGAATTTTATGAAATTGAAGCTAATTGGTTTTTTGAACTTCCCTTTAGCGATTCAAGAGTAGAAATAAAATCTTTTACCCCATTAAATTTTCTGTAAACTGAGGCGTATCTTATATAGGCTACTTCGTTTTCTTTCCTAAGATTTTGAAGTATTAATTCTCCGATTTGTGAAGATTTAATATCTTTGTTAGAATCTTGAAGGATTTTGGATTCAATTCCATCTACGAAATTAATAATTGCTTCACTACTGAAATTAGTCTTTTCGCAAGCTCTTGATATTCCAGTAAATAATTTTTGCTTATTAAATAATTCTCTGCCACCATCTTTTTTTATAACTGAAACTGGCATTGATTCTACTCTTTCATAGGTTGTAAATCTAAAGCTGCAATTTAAGCACTCTCTTCTTCTTCGAACACTTTTGCCACTATCAGCAGATCTTGATTCCAAAACTCTGCTATCTGTGTTTTGACAGGTTGGACACTGCATGTGGCGAATAAGCTGCACTTCAACCCTAATATTAGAATAATATTTTAATTATGAAAAGTAAAAAAAAACCTCTTGTTAAAGAGGCTTTTTTTTCTTAGTTCATTTTCTATCAAATTTAGGCGGGTCTCTAAAGGCGACAGCAAAGAATAAGGTAACAACTGCGAGAGTTAGAATAAGAACGTAAGCAAAAGCTTCCATAAGATTAAGTAAGTAAGTTTAGTTTAAACCCTTCCTGGGATTCTTCTTGTGGTTTCGTCACCAAGTTTCTTGAATAGACCAAATTCAACTTGGTCGCCAATCTCAGCATCAATACCAGCAAAGGAATTTCTGTAAAGAGTTCTTGAAGCATGCCACCAGTGGCCAAACAAGAATAGCAATCCGAAACATAAATGTGCATATGTAAACCACGCTCTAGGTGAGCTTCGGAATACACCGTCAGATTTATATGTCTCTCTGTCAAACTTGAATGCTTCTCCAAGTTGAGCCTTTCTAGCTAATCTTTTAACTACTGCAGGATCTGTAAATGTTTGTCCATCTAGGTCTCCCCCGTAGATAGTTGCAGTGATACCTGTCTGTTCAAATGAATACTTTGCTTCAGCTCTTCTAAATGGAATATCTGCCCTTACGTTACCTTCTTTGTCTTCAAGAATGACAGGGAAGTTTTCAAAGAAGTTAGGAATTCTTCTAACTTCTAATTCGTTACCTTCTTTGTCTTGAAAAGCAATGTGACCTTGCCAACCAGTTGGTAAGCCATCACCATTAACGAGAGCTCCAACTCTAAATAGGCCACCTTTAGCTGGACTATTTCCAACATAATCGTAGAAGGCTAATTTCTCTGGTATCGATGCATATGCCTCTGATTTAGTGGCACCATTATCTATAGCAGCTTGTACTCTTCTATTGATTTCTGTTTTGAAATAGCCTGAATCCCATTGATATCTGGTAGGACCAAAAAGCTCTACTGGAGTTGTTGCCGAACCATACCACATGGTTCCCGAAACAACGAAAGATACAAACAATACTGCAGCTAAGGCACTTGCTAGGACTCCTTCAAGGCTTCCTAGTTTTAATGCCCTATAGAGTCTTTCTCCAGGCCTGTTGGTGATGTGAAAAATACCTCCAATAATACCCATAAGTCCTGCTGCAATATGATTAGCTACAATACCTCCTGGATTGAAAGGATTAAATCCTTCTACTCCCCAGGAAGGGGCCACAGGTTCTACATGACCAGTTAAGCCGTATGGGTCAGAAACCCATATCCCTACGTTTGCGCAATGAAATGCTCCAAAACCAAAACAGGTTAGTCCTGCTAAAAGAAGGTGAATCCCAAAAATTCTTGGTAAATCAAGAGCAGGCTCACCAGTTCTTGAATCTTCCCATAAATCTAAGTCCCAGTATGTCCAGTGCCAAATAGAGGCCAACATCAACAAACCACTAAATACAATGTGAGCTGCTGCAACTCCTTCGAAGCTCCAGAATCCAGGATCAACTCCAGTAGCACCAGTAATATCCCATCCGTTCCAACTACTTGTGATACCTAGTCTTGCCATGAAAGGCATAACGTACATCCCCTGTCTCCACATTGGATTGAGAACAGCATCAGAAGGATCAAAAATGGCTAATTCATAAAGAGCCATTGAACCGGCCCAGCCGGCTAATAATGCAGTATGCATAAGATGCACAGCAAGTAGTCGACCGGGGTCATTAATAACTACTGTGTGCACTCGATACCAAGGCAATCCCATCGGTTAATTTCTAGTAACTATGCTGTATAAACAGCTAAACATCACGATAGTAAGGGTTTTTTAGTCTTTGAGGGATTTTTGTAAATAAATATATTTTCTTGCAAAAATTGGGCAAATCATTGATCAGAACTAAGTTTATAAGGAATTTTTGGCGAAAAACTGTTAATATTTTGGTCACAATTCTCAAAGTAAAACGCCAAAATAAGGAAAATAACTAAAAAAATGGCAACTATCAGATTTATTCGTGAGGATTTGGAGGTCCAATGCAATCCCGGTGAAAATTTAAGGGAACTTGTAATGAAAGAGAATTTACAGCTTTATGGCTTAAAAGGTATTTTAGGAAATTGTGGAGGTGCAGGACAATGCAGTACTTGTTTTATTTCAGTTGAAGGTGGAAACAAAAACTCTTTGAGCCCCATTACATCAGTTGAAGAAGAAAAACTCAAAAATAGACCAGATAATTGGCGACTTGCATGCCAAACATTGATAAAATCATCTGCGGTAATTTTAACAAAACCACAATCTCCCCCCTCAAATTTGGAAGAACTAAAAAAGATTAGTGAAAATAAAAAATTACCTCGCTGAATTGTTTAAGACTGTTAATCAGTTTATGAAATTTGTTTATTTTTCCACTTTATTCCTAGTTATACGTCTATAGTCTTAATACCTTATATAGAACTACCAATTAAATGGAAACAACTAACTTTGGATTCGTAGCTAGTCTTTTATTTGTAGGGGTGCCAACAATATTCCTCATAGGTTTATTTATTTCTACACAAGATGGAGAAAAATCAAGCTTCTACTCTGACTCTAGTAAAGGTAGGCTTGGGCCAAAACGCTAATGCTTTAATAAATGCTTTGCATTTCTGTAAAAGAATTTTTATTTTGGAAAAAAAAGCAACTTTCTAAAGGAGGCGATCAACAATCTTTTGCAGTTTTACTTGATTGCATAGGTGGTATATCTACTAGTGATCTAAACTTGATAAACATAAAATCTAGTGGAGATTTATATTTAAAAAAAAATTTAGAATTTTTAGAATCTGTTTGGGACGAACATTTAATAAAATCTTGCCCGATTCAATATCTTTGTGGGATAACTTTTTGGAGAGACTTAAAATTAAAAGTTACAAATAAAGTACTCATTCCGAGACCAGAAACAGAGCTGATAGTTGATATTGTTTTCAATATATTTCGAGAGAAATCAGAAAAATTATTTTTTGCTGAATTAGGAACTGGATCAGGTGCAATTAGTATAGCTTTAGCATTGGCTTATCCATTGAGCCAGGGCGTGGCAACTGACATTGATCAAGATGCATTAGAAATAGCCATTAAAAATTTTATAAATTCTTCTAAACAATCAAATTTAAAATTTTATTGTGGAAACTGGTGGTCTCCTCTAGAAAGTTTTAAAGGAAAATTAGACCTCGCAATTTCAAATCCGCCATATATTCCCAGAGATACTTATGAAAAATTACCTAAAGAAGTTAAAAATTTTGAACCTAAAATTGCTTTATTAGGTGGCGAAGATGGTTTAAAACACATTAGGGAAATAATACAAAAAGCACCATTATTTTTAAAAGAGAATGGTTGGCTAATTTTAGAGAATCATTTTGATCAAAGTGAAAAAGTCAAACAACTACTTATTAAAAATAAATTTATATCAATAGAAATTGTGAAAGATTTTTCAGGTATTGGTAGGTTTATCATTGGAAGATATAAATAAATTATAGATTCATAATCTAAATGTATTTAGTAGATTGCAAAAATGCCTTGAAGAGTCTTGAAGGAGGTTTGCCTATAATTTTCCCAACAGACACTTTACCTGCAATTGGATGCTTGCCAAAATTCTCAAACATTATTTATGAGTTTAAAAAAAGAGATAGAAACAAACCCTTAATTCTTATGGGATCAGAACACAAAAATTTAATTGATTATGTCCATGAATCAGCTAAGGAAGATTACGAAAATATAGCTTCAAAATATTGGCCTGGAGCTTTAACAATTGTCATTCCTGCTTCAGAAAAACAGACTGTAAACCTCACCAGCAATGATCTTACTATTGGGTTGAGAATTCCAAATTCTTATATGGCGCAATCTCTTTTGAAAAAAACAGGCCCATTATTAACTTCAAGTG
Source organism: Prochlorococcus sp. AG-424-P18 (assembly GCA_003213235.1). Classification (GTDB taxonomy): domain Bacteria; phylum Cyanobacteriota; class Cyanobacteriia; order PCC-6307; family Cyanobiaceae; genus Prochlorococcus_A. The sequence continues at coordinate 40,891 of QCNJ01000013.1, forward strand.
CAAATATTTCAGGTTCTAAGGGATCAATTACAGCTGAAGGTATTGCTCTAGACTTCCCTTCTGTAAAAATTTTGGGCCCTATCCCCTGGGGGAAAAGCAGTGGAAAAGCTAGTACCATAATATTTTGGAAGAAAAGTGGAGATTGGAGACTGATTAGAGAAGGAGAAGTTTTGGTTAAGGAATTGTATTAATGTTTTTATTATTATTTTTTGTTTTATTAATTCAATTTTTAACTTATTGGATATTTGAACCTCTTGCATCTTTTTTAGAGTATTTTCTTGAAATAAGATTGTTTCCTATAGTCGCTCTATTAGGTTTGATCTTTTTATTTTCAGCAAAGAATATTGAACAAAATTAAATAATTTAAAATGCCGGCTAACAGATTTGAACTGATGACCTTCGCTTTACAAAAGCGCTGCTCTACCGCTGAGCTAAGCCGGCATAGTCACTATCTTACAGTTATGGTGGATAAATCTTGGTAATTTGTGCTTGTTTTTAAAATTTATTACTTTTTGATATTTTTTTGACTTTTATCTTCTTTATCACTTTTTTTAAACTTTATTTCTCCTGTGATAGTTCTTTTGATTGGTAAATTTGCTACTAATGCAGTCATTCTGTCCTCCGTCTCTAAACTTACTGCTACCTCTTCAAAATCAATCTCAACATATTTAGCAACGACATCAAGTATTTCTTTCCTCATTTTATCTAAAAGATCAGTGGTTAAAGAACTCATATCAACTCTGTCATGAGCAAGTACAAGTTGTAATCTTTCTCTAGCTGTGTTGGCGCTAGCGGTCTCTCTGCCTAGTAACTTGTTTATAAGGTCTCTGAGTGTCATCATTTTAAAAAACCTTTGTTTGCATTAATCTCATAAATTTATCTTTAAGACTTTTACCTTCATTTTTTGGGTCAATAATTGGTACATCTTTTCCTGTAAGTCTTTGAGAAACATTCAAATAACATTTTTTTGCAGGAGATCTACCATCTGTGAGTGTCAGTGGCTCTCCTCTATTTGTACTTATTATTACTTGTTCATCTTCCAAAACAATACCCAATAAAGGCAAAGAAAGAATTCCTTGGACATCATCGATAGATAGCATCTCTTGACTTGCCATCATATTCGGACGTACTCTGTTGATTACAAGCTGAATAGGCTCAATATCAGAAGTATTAAGAATTCCTATTACTCTATCGGCGTCACGTACTGCAGATAACTCCGGGTTAGTTACAACAATAGCTTCTCTACAAGCTGCGAGGGCATTTTTAAAGCCATCTTCTACACCAGCAGGACAATCTACCAAGACAAAATCGAATTTCTCACTTAACAGTTCACTAATTTTTTTCATATCTTCGGGTTTCATCCAGTCCAACATCCTAGGATCTCCAGCAGGTAGAAGTGCAAGATTAGGTTCCTTTTTATGCCTAACCAATGCTTGGTCTAGGCGACAATTATTGTCTAGGACATCTTGAGCAGTATAAATGATGCGATTTTCTAATCCTAGAAGAAGATCTAAATTTCTTAAGCCAAAATCAGCATCTAATACAGCAGTTGATGCTCCGCTGTTAGCAAGCGCTATGCCTAGATTTGCAGTTAAAGTAGTTTTACCAACTCCTCCTTTGCCTGAACAAATCAATATTGTGCGAGTATTTTTCCTCACGATTTTAAGAATTTTACAAATAATAAAGCCACCTGCAGAAAGTTAAATATTTTAAAGATTAAGTAATTCTTAAATTTATTTGTTTTGAACTAATTTATTTCAAATGATTGATTAATTTTTAGTTTCTATTAAGAAGGGTTTGATAATTATCGTTTGTTTATCTATCACCGCAATTTCTGGATAGCAATTTTTGGGCTTATCTTTTGGTCCAATAGCTATCACATCTGCAATTCTTAACTGTAAAGGGTTTAGATAAAGTGAGGAAATAGAGGCATTTTTATCTCCGCTTTTCCCTGCGATTGCTATTCCAAGTAATTTACCCCAAACGTAAATGTTTTTCTTAGCAAAAACTATTGCTCCTGGATTAACGTCTCCAATAATGCATAGGTTTCCATTTGAAGATATTCTGTCACCCGATCGAACTGTTCCATTGTGAAGGATATCGTCTATCTTTTCAGAATTAATTGATAGTAACTTTTTTTTAATCTCTTGCTCTTTAATAAAAGTTGAATCTATTTAGAAATTTATTCTTTCTCAGATTTAGATAATATCCAAGAAACT
>QCNJ01000014.1 GCA_003213235.1 Prochlorococcus sp. AG-424-P18
TTCTAAAGTTGGTTATCATGATTAATAGTCGATTTTAAAAGTTCCATAGTCCAAGTATTCAATTCAAGATCCTTAACTCAATTTTAAATAATATATCCTAGAAATAATTTTAGATTTATTAATTAAATGAATACTTATTTTGTAACTGCAACTTTTAAAAATGTTGCTCTTATGGGTGCAGCTTACGATCTTTTTTTAAAGGTTGTTGAAGATGGAACTTTGAATGATGAGTTTGAAGGATTTAAAGTTTTGGGGAGGTATCATGCCTCTTACTCAAATAATGTTTATATTATTGTCCAGGCTTCAGCAGGTATAAAAATGACAGAACACTTCGCTCCTTGGAAAGTTAAGTTTGATATAGATTTTGATATCAAGCCAGTTATGACTGACGATGAAAAAGTTGCTGAGCATAAGCTTGTTGGTTCATTAATGGCAGCAGAACAGAAAATGGGATTCTCAGGGTAATTATTTTTTAGAGATTTAGATTATGAATATATAATCCTATCTTGAAAGAGACTTGGGAAATAGCATGCACAAAAGAATGAAACGCTTACTACTTCCACTACTAGCTGCTCTCGCTATAAATTCTCAACCTGTTCTTACGAATGAAGATAGAGCGAACTTTTCAGAGGCTGAAATAATTAAAGTAAATAATAAAAATATAGAAGTAATTAAATTTAAAGTGCCTGATAAGAAGTTTCCAGATAGAAATGATGTTTTAGCTCAAATTCATTTTCCAAAATATTACAAGAATAAAAAATTATCCCTAATTATTCACCAACATGGAAGTAATAGAGATGGTTTAAGGTTCGAGAAATGGGGAGGTAGAACAGACGAATGGGGGAGAAGGTTAGTAGAAAAAGCTTTAGAAAGAGGTTATGCGATAGCTTTGCTTGATTCTTTTTATAAAAGAAAGTTAAAACCTTCAGATAAAGGAAAGTTTCCAAACGGTATTTTGATTAGTGAAAAACTTAACTCGATACTATCTAAGGATGAAAGATTTGATAAATCAAAAATTTTTTACTCTGGTTTTAGTTATGGTGCAAGTCAAGTATTGAAGCTTCAAGACAAAAGGGCAAACAGCGATTTATTTAAAGCAGCAGTGGCTGCAGAACCTGGATGTAACAAAGTTTCTTTTCCATTCAAATCTAATATAAAAACTTTAATAATTAAAGGTGAGGACAGCCATTATAACCCCATCGCATGCGAATATTATTATAATCTTGTTAAAGAAACAGGAAATCAAATTGAATATGTATCTATACCGAAAGTAAATCATTTCTTCAGCTTAAACGGATCAATTGGAAAAGGAATAGCAGTTAATGGATGCTCAGAAAATATAGTAATACAGTATCCAGATCGAACATTCAAACTTGCAGATGGAACATCAATCAATAAAAAAGAAGCTCAAAGAAGGTGTTTAACAAAGGAGTCGGGTGAAGGTACGACTAGAGAGAAATTGGATGAAGCAATAAATATATCGCTTAATTATTTTGATAAGTACAAATAAAAAGCTTGTTACTTGCCTATCTATTTTTGTTGTCACCTTTTTGACATGAATTTATTGATCCCATATCAATACAGAAAGGATCTAAATCAACCCCATACCAACCATCACTTTCCTAAATAGATAATTTGATGGATAATTAACCTAGATTTGAACGTTTTTAATATTCTGTTCACACACCGTTCACACATTGTAATTTTCTTCTAAATTATTGACATGACTGAAATAAACTACTGGCTAATGAACCATGTACCAGCTTGATATAACTAGGTTTTTTGAAATTTATAAAGTTTTATTCTAGCAAAATTCTAGCAAAACTAATAAATATAAAGCATCCATTGAGGTAAAGATTTAGGATAATTTGTGATTGACATTCGATCTAAACTTAGAGGGATAAAACCCTCTTTTTTTTGATGAGAAACAAATTTAAAAGATCAGCTTTTTTTGATATGTCTGATGACCTTTTCTATCGAATATCATTAATAGGATTTTTAGTTGTTTTTAGCTCAATGGTATTTTTCCTAACGAAATATAGAGAAAAAAAAGTTAATAATATAAGCCAGATTTCCATAACTGAACAAATTTAATTTTTAAAGCAGTAATGCAAAGATTTATAATTTCACCGTTATTTGCTTTATCTAAGTTTTTTATAAATATTTACGGAATATTTTTAAAGTTTTTTCTTCAATTAAATGGTGGTTATTGGTCAAGAATTGGTTTAGCCGAAAATATTACAGAGGAAAGAATAAAAAAAAGAAGATTTTATATCCTGCCTTTTTATATTCTTCTAGCTTTATTGTTTGGATTACTATCTGCTCTATATTGGTATTTTGTTATTCTCCATGTGCCACTTTCAATAGAAAGATATTTAAGTCCATTGAATAACAATATTGCTTTAATAATTGCTTTTGCTACTTTCTTTGGTTGGCTTTATATTCTTTGTAAAACAAACAAATAAAATGCTTACTGAGAGATGATGTGGTCCGCGGATTAAAGATTTAATTAATCATGATTAAATCATTCTTAAGGATTCTTGCAAAATATTTACGACCGATTACTTTATATTTACGACAGTTCTGGTGATCGACTCGACCAAGGTTGACCAACTAGATCTTCACTAATCCATGGTCTGCAACACCAAGGTAAATTAACTTATCTAACCTTTACGGTATGAAAGTTAAGTGATCAGAAATTAATCTTTCGGGATAAATTCTGAACTATCTTAAAAATAAAGTCGTTTGTAAAGCATGAAGAAGTGAGTAATCACTTTTACGTTCAAAACTAATTTCTAAGAAAATTCTTAATCTGATTATTAAATAGATCTCCTTTCTGTCGTCACCATTAAAAAAAGACCTGTAACAGGGTCTTTTTTTATGTCTTAAATTTTATTTATTTACTTTTAATCCACAAATAATTAAATATTTTTATCTCGCTCTTTCGCGATCAGTTAATGCTTTTTCAAAAGTAAAAAAGAAAGTACAAATGCTATTCAATGCAACCAACAAAAGAACTACTGATCTTCCATGTTGATTTAATTGAAGTGATCTTTGAGTCATACTTTTAATAATCTTCATTGTAATCGGATGGACTACCAGTTAAAGAACAAACAACTGATTCCTCTTTTTTCATTTCTTTTATTTCCATTATTGGTCTGCCCATTTTCTTAAGAACATCTATATCTTCTTTAGTCTGACAGCGAGCAATTATGTTTCCTTTTTGATCAAAGCAACTGTAGTAAGTCATTTTATTAAATGCAATTTAAAGTTCATGGTTGATTTCAGTTTTAGCAATGCAACCGACTCATGACAACCATATTTCTAATTTAGGTCAGCCATAGATTTAAATGACTAAAAAAACATACCTCTTTCCGTACCTAAATGTTCCTCAAACCGCACACATTAGATACGCAGTATTTTAGTCAAATCAATTAGAACAAAGATGTAACTAAACAAATATACAAAGGAGAATTTATGAGTGGAGATTTCGAAACACTTGAAATTAATCAACCAAAAATTAAATATTTAAAACCAGAAGATAATACAAAATTGTTAGACAAATTAATTAATAATATTGAGGACATGAAAAACAAGTTATCAAGAGATTCTTAGTCATTAAATAAAAAAGGGGCTGAAAATTACCAACCCCCCAAAAGTCTTAGTAAGCTTTCGTTAGAAAATACCTGGAACAATTTGACCTGTAAAATAGTAAGCCCCTATTAGAGCAAACATTCCAAGCATTGCAGCTTTACCGTTAAGCTTTTCAGCTTTCTCAGTCATGAATTTTTTAAAGAATTCCATAATTATGCGAGATAGATTTATATTTACAAGTTAATTATTCCTAATAGGTAATTGATGTAGTGTTTCCTACCTAAATTACATTTTTTCTAAGAATTTTATTTTTAATTTATTTTTAATTAATAATTTTCAAAATTTAAGAAAGAAACTTTTTTATTTGATCTTTAGTTTGAATGAAAAGAAATTCAAAAAAGAATTTAAATTTTGTATTTAAGGTAACCGCTTTTTTGTGAGCATTATTCAGAATAAGAGTCCGACTATTTTTTTATGCAAAAAAATTTAGATGAAAATTCTTATGATAAAAGAATTGAAAATATAGAAAAAGGAAAATCTTATTTAAAAAGTAATGGATTTTTTAAAACAAAATCTAATCTATTCGAAGACATACAAAGATTTATCTATAAAAGGTAATTTAAAAAATATTTTTTACTTTTGATTAATTAAATCTCTCCATAAGCAAGCCATCACATAAAAGAAAGAAAGACTTGAAAAGGTAAAGAGAAAAAAAGAATGGTTCAATTTTCTATAACTAAATTAGACCAAATAATCCTGCAGTAAAACCAACAGCCGAAAAGAATGTGAACTCAATCAAATCTCTTGGGGCAGAGTTCATAAATAAACCGATTTGAGTCATGATTTTATGACTTGAGAGAATCTTTTAAATCAAACTTTTCAGCTTTTTCAATTTGACACTCGGTATCATCTTCAGCACATTTGATTTCAGCTTTTTTGTTCATGTGGCTACTACAACCACCTGCTATAACTGGTAAACCGGTCGTAGCCGTAAAACCAGTTAAACATGCAAAAGCTATATAAGGAAAAAGTCTTTTCATTTAATTGTTACTTTATGTAAACTTATTATGTTATATAAAAAGCTCAAGTGTGAGTAGCTGATAATTCGCGTGCACCCTATACCAATCATCTAAAGTGATTTAGCAAAACTATGAGTTTTATATTTATCTGAGTATTTTTACTTATATGTTGAGTTGAAGACTTTAAATAATTAATGTTTGTTTTGGGTTTATATATAATTCATGGATAAAGAACATTTAATTGATTTAATATCTAATAGCATTATTTCTGAGATTAAAGATCTCGAAATTAATGAGGAAAAATTGATTGCAAATAATTATTTAAATAATCTGAATTTAAATCAGCTTAGAATAATTTCTAAAGAATTTATTTTGTAATTTTTATTGAATATTTATTTAAATAAATGAGATTTTCTTTACTATCATTTGAATTTTAATAAGTTAATACCTTTTAATATGAATGATTCAGAAGAATTTAAACCTAGCCTTAAACAAATAAATGAGGATATCAGACCTACATGGGAGGATATCAAAAAACAATCAGAAGTTTTAGTTAACAAACTTGGTTGCCCTAGATCATTTGTAGGAGGGATGCTTCATGCAATAGCAAGCGACTTCTCTGATATGAAAACTTGGGAATAAATGAAAAACTTATTACTTACACCACTTTTCAAACTATTCAAAAAAAGCACTTTCCTCTTATCACTAAATCAAAACTCGTGCCCTGTTTTAGATGCTGAAGACATAAAAAAGCAAGAACAGAAAGAATCTATTGAAAGGTTGTACCCGTAAACTTTTAACAGAAATGTATCAGATCATATAAACGATGCAGCACGGTCCTATGCACCCCCATGCCACCCCTTACTTTCCTAAATTGTGACTTTGATGGATAATAAACATATAAAAAAATCTGATTCTAGCAAAATTCTAGCAGATAGATTCCTCCAAATTCCCTGATATGACTGAAGAAAATTTTTGGCTAATGAAGAGTGAGCCTGATGCTTACAGCATAGATACTTTAAAAAATGACGGTGTAACTTTATGGGATGGAATAAGAAATTATCAGGCTCGAAATTTTATGAGAAAAATGAATAAAGGAGATAAAGTTTTTTTCTATCATTCGAATTGTAAACCCCCAGGTATTGTGGGACTAATGGAGGTAATAGATCTAAATATTGTTGACCCTACTCAATTTGATCAAGATTCAAAATATTTTGATCCAAAATCGAAACCTGATAATCCTAGATGGGATTGCGTAAAATTAAAATACATTTCTAAATCAAATAAGATTTTAAGTTTACCTGAATTAAAGATTTTATTTAATGAGGAAGAGTTATTAGTCGTCAAAAAAGGAAATAGGTTATCTATATTACCTGTTAGAAATGACACTGCAAAAATACTACTGGAAAAAATATAAAAATTTTTAGTCCTTAAAATTCATTGAGAACATATTGCCAATATAGAGTCTTGTTAAATCCCTATTTTGAAATCCTTTTTGAATCAAAAATCCTGCAATAGCTGCCTGAAGTATCCTGTATTGATCCCAGTTAGGATGATCCTCAACAAATTTTTTCATAGCCTTCTGAAGATTTTCCTGAAGTTCACATTTAAAACTTATTACTTCATCATTATGATTTAGAACCTGTGAATTTTCGTCGTAATTTAACTCTTGCATATTGAGAATACTTGTTGAAATTTTGATCTACAATAAGTTAGTTTTCTCCAAAATCTCTAAACCGTCAACAAGCATTATTAAGAAACAGTCTCAGGTCTTAGAATAATGAGAATCCAGTCATAAAGTAGGTGGTCACGGAAATTAATTTTATAGAATTAAATCTCACTGATAATATAAAGATTTATATAAAATTAAAAGTTTTCCACATACTTTAGATAAATAGATATTTTTTGATAAAATGTTGTGGAAAAGTTGTGAAAAAAATTTTTTTTGAAGGGGAAATATTTTCTAAAATTTCCAATTTTATTTATCTTTTAATCCATTGATTCCCACATCTTTTTTATTTCATAAAATAAATTTTGCGCAATTGGTATCGGCCAATACATTTCGAAAGATCTAGTTTGATCTTGACTTTCAAAAACAAACCTTAAACTCCATTCATTTTTTTTTCCCTCTAATTGAATATACCAAGGTAGTTGTTCTAATTCTAAAGTAATAGATTCTTCATCCATTAGTTCATCCTTTATAACTAATAGCTGTTCATTAATTCTTAGAAGTAGAAGATAAAGTGAATGGAATTCACTTTTTTGTAGCTCGATTGACCAATTATCAACACCAATCAAAAAGCAAAATTTACCTTTTTTAAAATCTTTAAGTAATCTCCATTTTTTTTGGTGTTTTACCAAAATTAGCCTGGAAGTAAATCTGGTTGATCTTGTTCATCGCTTAGCTCAATAATTGACCTTTGAACAGGCTTAATAGTTGACTCCTCCAACAAGCCATCAAAATCATCAAAACGTCTTTGTTTTGCTCTGAAAGCAATTTTCACTGTAGTTAAATATCTATTAGTTGATTTTCTTATTAAACTCTCACCTCTTTTAGCAAGATCATTAGAATCGATCCCTGGATTATTTGATATGTTCATCAAAAAATTCTTATTATTTATTATATCTTACAATTTATTGGAGCAATTCAAAATATTAATTACAAAAATAAGTTAATTGATTAATAAAAAATTTCATATGGAAAACTTTTTATCTGGAACGCTCGCTATTGATTTAGGAAATACTAATACTGTAATAGCTTTTCAAGATCAAAAAGACAAAAATTATGAATTAGTTGAGATTGCAAATATTACATCATCTCCTGGAGTTATCCCTACAGTAGTTTGGTTCGAGGAACCCTCGAAGATTATGAAAATTGGTAAAAGTGCTCTTATGATGAGAGATGAACATAATTCGGATTTATTTTTTCATTCCAACTTTAAAAGATTTATTGGAAATCCTATTGAAAAATTTAACCAAAATAATATTTTAAATCCTTATGAATGTGGTGAAAAATTTTTTAAATTTTTGTGGGAAAGTATTCCTCAAAAATATAAAGTAAAGAGACTTGTCCTAACTGCTCCAATTGATACATATAAGGGTTATAGAGAATGGTTAGTTAACCTTTGTGGAAGATTCTCTGTAGATGAAATAGCGCTAGTTGATGAGCCCACCGCAGCAAGTTTAGGGATTAATGTACCATTTGGCTCCAAAATTATGACAATAGATATTGGAGGTAGCACAATTGACATGAATATAGTCAAGATAGACGGTGGAGAAGGCAAGTCTGCCCCAATAGCCGAACTACTCAAATTTAAAGGGAATAATGTTAGCTCAATTTCAAAACAAAAAATAAGGTGTGCTGAAATCATCAGCAAAATAGGCTCAAAAATTGGTGGTAAAGATATTGATCAATGGATAGTTAATTATTTTATTCCAGATAATAAATATGCAACAAATCTTTTAAGAGCAGAAGAAATAAAAATTAAACTTAGCTCATCTGCTATAAAAAACGAAAATAAATATCCCACAAAACTATTAATCGAAGGATTGCAAGAAAAAGAATTTTATCTAAGCAAAGAAATTTTTGAGAAAATACTTATTGAAAATAATCTCCTTAATCACCTTAACTCCTTGCTTAAAGAATTATTAAATGAAGCAAGAGGAAAATTTTGCACATCAGATGATTTAAATTCAATTATTTTAGTTGGTGGTAGCACTCAAATACCATTGATAAAAGAATGGATAACAAAAAAGCTTTCAAAAGTTGAAGTAAAATCACCTCCTCCTATTGAGTCAATAGCTTTGGGAGCATTAGAAATGACCCCAGGAGTAAGGATTAAAGATGTTTTAAATAAAGGATTATCGATGAGATTATTTAATAGAAGAGAAAAAAAACACTTTTGGCATCCTATTTTTTTCAAAGGACAAACCTGGCCAACTGAAAACCCTTTAAAAATAGTACTTCAAGCCAGTAAAAATAATCAGAAAATATTTGAAATAATAATTGGAGAAACAAAAAAAGACAGAGATTATGATGTCATATTTGAAAATGGATTACCAAAATTATCAGATGTTCAACGTGAAGAGGAAATTATTAAATGGGACAAAAAGCCACTGAAAATCATAATGAAAAATAAATCTAATCTTGGAGAAGATAACTTAATCCTTTTGTTCAAAATCAACCCTGGAGCTGATCTATTGGTTGAATGTTTTGATATTGAAGACGAACCTCTTGGAGAATTTAATTTAGGAAATATCTATTGAACTAGAACAATTCAAGAAAAACTCCTTCTTCATTATCAATATTATTTAAACGTAAACTAATACTTTCATTTTTGCTGGTTGAGACTTTTTTACCACAAAAATCAGGGTGAATAGGTAATTCTCTATGACCTCTATCTACCATTACTAACAACATTACTCTTTGAGGTCTGCCCCATGAATATAGAGCATCTATTGCAGCTCTAATTGTTCTGCCTGTATAAATTACATCGTCTATTAAAAGAATTTCTTTTTTCTCAATTGGAGTTGGAATATCAGTCGCTTTTATTAAACGAGTTCCAACTCTATTTTGATCATCTCTGTAGAAAGTTGGATCAATTATGCCTTTTCTAATTTTTACACCTGTTTTGAAGAATAGTTCTTTCTCTAAAACTTCTGCAAGATCAATTCCTCTAGTAGGAATACCAACCAAAATTAGGTTCTCAAAGTTTTTTACTTTTTCAACAATTTCAGAAGTTAAACGAGAAAGGGTTTTTCTAAGCTCAACTTCATTAAGTATTACAACCCTTTTTGTTTTATTGGACATAATTTATAAATAAAAAAATTTCTTCAATATTTTCATAAATTAGCAAAAGCTAACTATGTTAAATATAAATTGTTAAAGTACAGCTTTTAAAGCTAAATTTAAGATTGGATCACTTACAAATAAATTTGATCTAAATATGTCAAAGATTAGCAGCAAAAATATTAATAGATTAAATGTTCCTCAGAGCCCTGTAGTTCTTGCCATATTAGATGGATGGGGATATCGAGAAGATATATCCGATAATGCTATAAAAAATGCCCATACACCAATCATGGATTCATTGTGGAATGCATATCCTCACACTCTAGTAAGCGCTAGTGGATCTGATGTAGGACTCCCAGAAGGTCAAATGGGTAATTCTGAGGTGGGTCACCTTACAATTGGTTCGGGAAGAATAATCCAACAAGAACTTGTAAGAATTTCCAATGTTGTAAAAAATAATCAGTTAGGTTTAATTAACGAGTTAAAGGATTTAGCTGATTCTTTAAAGAAAAACAACTCTACTCTTCACATCACAGGTTTATGTTCTGACGGAGGAGTTCATAGTCATATTGATCATTTATTAGGTTTAATAAAATGGGCATCTGATAATGACATAAAAAAAGTTGCGATTCATGTAATTACCGATGGAAGAGACACTCCTGCAAAAAGTGCATCTAAATATTTAAACCAAATAGAAACATGTATAAAAAAATTTAATACCGGGGAGATTGCATCCATATGCGGAAGATACTGGATAATGGACAGAAATCTTTTATGGGATAGAACTGAAAAGGCATATGAAAATTTGACCAATCCAGGTATTAAAGCAACAAATATTTCTCCTCAGGATTATATAAAAAGCAGTTATGACAAAAACATAACCGATGAATTTTTAGAGCCCATAAGAATTTCTGAAAACTATCTTAAAGATGGTGATAGTTTGATTTGTTTTAATTTTCGTCCTGATAGAGCAAGGCAAATTATGAAATCCCTTTCAAACAAAGAATTCTCAGACTTTGATAGAAAATTTTTTCCAAATCTAGATTTAGTTTCTTTCACTCAATACGATATAACTTTCCCCGTTAAAGTTGCATTTCCTCCTGAATCTCTCAATAATTTTATCGGCCAAGTAGTTTCAGAAAATGGACTCAAGCAATACAGAACAGCTGAAACAGAAAAATATCCTCACGTAACATATTTTTTCAATGGAGGAGTAGAAATACCCTTGCCTGGTGAAAAGAGGCATTTAATTCCATCTCCAAGAGTCGCAACTTACGATATAAAACCCGAAATGTCTGCGGAAGAATTAACTATTAGTTGCTCAAAAGCGATTAAAAGCGGAAACTATGCTTTTGTTGTAATCAATTTTGCTAATCCTGATATGGTTGGTCATACAGGCAACATGGATGCAACAATTAAAGCTATAGAAACAGTAGATAAGTGTATAGGCCAGATAGTTAATTCTACTGGCGAAATGGGTGGGAGTATTCTCATTACAGCGGACCATGGTAACGCTGAGGTAATGAAAGGTCCTGAAGGAGAACCATGGACAGCACACACTATAAATAAAGTTCCATTAATTTTTATTGAGGGTGAAAAAAGAAAAATCCCAAATATGGGGAATGAAATTTATTTAAGAGATAATGCTGGCCTGGCTGATATTGCTCCTACTTTATTGCAATTATTAAATCTCCCAGTTCCAAAAGAAATGACAGGAAAATCTCTTATAAAAGAAATCGAGTTAAAAGGTTATAATAAGGTCGTACAACACGTTTAAATTCATACAATTCTTTTCAAGCAATGATTCAAATTTTAAGTTGGATTTGGGTGTTTTCTGGAATTATTTTAATACTTTTAGTTTTGCTTCACAGTCCTAAAGGAGATGGAATGGGTGGAATAGCCGCCAGTGGAAGCTCTATGTTTAACAGCGCAAGTAGTGCAGAAGCCTCTCTAAACAAAATAACCTGGACTTTTTTAGTGATATTTTTGTCCCTTGCAATTATTCTGAGCGCTGGTTGGATCTCATAAAAGTTGAATAAAAAAGGGATCATTTTGAATGATCCCTTTAAAAAATTAATTAAGAAACTATTCTTTAATTAATAATCGAAGTCACCGCCCATACCAGGAGCACCAGCAGGAGCCGAATCTTTTTTCTCAGGTAAATCTGCAACTATGCATTCGGTGGTTAGAACCATTCCGGCTATTGAAGCTGCATTTTGTAATCCTGAACGTGTAACTTTTGCAGGATCAACTATACCAGCAGAGGACATATCAACATATTCTCCAGTTGCAGCATTGAATCCATCATTAAATGGTTTAGTTTTTACATTTTCAGCAATAACAGCTCCATTAGAGCCTGCATTCTCTGCAATTCTCATAAGAGGAGCAGTAAGTGAAGCTTCAACGATGTTAGCTCCAATTAATTCCTCTCCTTCTAAAGTTTTGTCAGCCCATTCTTTTAGAATAGGAGATAAATGAGCGAGAGTTGTTCCTCCTCCAGGTACGATTCCTTCTTCAACAGCTGCTTTTGTTGCATTAATAGCATCCTCAAGACGGAGCTTTTTATCCTTCATTTCAGTTTCAGTGGCAGCACCAACCTTAATCACTGCAACACCTCCAGCTAATTTAGCTAGACGTTCTTGAAGTTTTTCTTTGTCGTATGAGGAATCTGTTTCATCCATTTGCTTCTTAATTTGATCACATCTAGCTTTAACTGCTTGTTCATTACCTTCAGCTACAATAGTCGTTGTCTCTTTATTGATAGTTATTCTTCTACCAGTTCCAAGCATATCCAAGGTAGCATTCTCCAGTTTTAAACCAGCATCTTCAGTAATAAGCTGTCCATTAGTTAAAACGGCCATATCTTCAAGCATGGCTTTTCTTCTATCACCAAATCCAGGAGCTTTAACCGCAGCAACGTTTAACACACCTCGTAATCTATTGACAACAAGAGTTGCTAAAGCCTCTTTTTCGATATCTTCTGCAATAATTACCAGTGGTTTACCGGTTTTAGCTATTTGTTCTAAAACGGGAACTAAATCTTGCACTAAGGCAATTTTTTTATCAGTCAGAAGGATATATGGTTCATCTAGAACAGCCTCCATTCTTTCTGTATCTGTTGCAAAATAAGGTGAAATATAGCCTTTGTCAAAGCGCATCCCCTCTGTAACTTCTAATTCAGTAGTCATTGATTTACCTTCTTCTAAAGAGATAACACCCTCTTTACCAACTTTATCCATAGCATTGGCAATCATTTGACCTACTTCTTCATCATTCCCAGCAGCAATAGTTCCACATTGAGCTATAGCATTGCTATCACTTATGGGTTTGGAATTCTCCTGAATTTTACCAACAAGAAATTCAGTAGCTTTATCAATTCCTTTTTTCAAAGTAATTGCGTTAGCTCCCGCGGCAACGTTTCTCAACCCAGCTTTAACCATTGCATGAGCTAAAACAGTGGCTGTTGTAGTACCATCTCCAGCTGCATCATTAGTTTTTGAAGCAGCTTGTCTGATTAAAGCAACCCCTGTATTTTCAATGTGGTCCTCTAATTCGATTTCTTTAGCGATTGTGACGCCATCATTAATAATTTGTGGAGCACCAAATTTTTTCTCTAAGACAACATTTCTCCCTTTTGGTCCAAGCGTTACAGCCACAGACTCAGCAAGGATATCAATTCCTCTTTCGAGCGCTCTTCGAGCTTGCTCATTGTAAATAATTCTTTTAGCCATGTTTAGGCAATAATTTAATAATAAGTTTTAATAATTTTTGAAACAAATATTTTAGCTTACAACAGCCAAAATATCTTTTTCTGAGAGCAAGACATATTCATCTCCTCCCAATTTAATATCTGTGCCAGCATACTTGCTGTACAAGACTTTATCGCCAATACTCACTTCTGGAGTTTGTCGAGAACCATCGTCATTAAGTTTGCCAGGACCCACCTGAGCAACTTCTCCAACCTGTGGTTTTTCTTTAGCTGAATCAGGCAAAAGAATGCCCCCAGCAGTTTTTTCCTCAGATGCGGAAACTTTAATAAATATTCTATCTCCCAGTGGTTTTACTGTAGAGACTGTAAGTGAAACAGCTGCCATAGATTAATGGAGGATCATGATTGAGACGTTTAACGTCATAAAAATAGAAAGAGGGATTCTCCTTCCGTATCATCAACAACATAATCTGCAAAGCGGCAATTAAACCATACTTAATTTGTGCGGGTGGCCGAACCCATTTAACGAATCTACCCATGAGGTGGTAGTATTTTCGGATTATGAGCTGTTAAAAATCAGCTAATCATCACCAATTAATAAAAAATGGTAGCAACTCCATCAACTTCTTCACAAACAAAAGGCGTAGTTCGTCAAGTAATTGGCCCAGTTTTAGATGTAGAATTTCCAGCTGGGAAATTGCCTAAAATATTAAATGCTTTAAGAATTGAAGCTAAAAACCCTGCTGGTCAATATATAGCGCTCACTGCAGAGGTTCAACAGCTCCTAGGAGACCATAGAGTAAGAGCAGTGGCAATGAGTGGCACAGACGGCCTTGTAAGAGGTATGGAAGCAATCGACACAGGTGCACCAATATCTGTACCTGTAGGAGAAGCAACTTTAGGGAGAATATTTAATGTTTTAGGAGAACCAGTAGATGAACAAGGGCCAGTAAAAACAAAAGACACAGCTCCAATTCATAGAGCTGCTCCAAAATTAACTGACTTGGAAACTAAGCCGAAAGTTTTTGAAACTGGAATTAAAGTTATCGACCTTTTAGCTCCTTACAGGCAAGGAGGAAAAGTTGGATTATTCGGAGGCGCTGGTGTTGGAAAGACTGTTCTAATTCAAGAATTAATAAATAATATTGCAAAGGAACATGGTGGAGTTTCTGTTTTTGGAGGAGTAGGGGAAAGAACTAGAGAAGGGAACGATTTATATGAAGAATTTAAAGAATCAGGTGTTATTAACGCAGATGATTTAACTCAATCAAAAGTTGCCTTATGTTTTGGACAGATGAATGAGCCACCTGGTGCAAGAATGAGAGTGGGCCTATCAGCACTTACAATGGCTGAACATTTTAGAGATGTAAATAAACAAGACGTTTTACTTTTTGTTGATAACATTTTTAGATTCGTTCAAGCGGGCTCTGAAGTATCTGCATTACTTGGAAGAATGCCTTCGGCTGTTGGATACCAACCAACTCTGGGAACTGATGTTGGTGAATTACAAGAAAGAATTACATCTACATTAGAAGGGTCAATAACATCAATTCAGGCTGTTTACGTACCTGCTGATGACCTAACAGACCCAGCTCCAGCTACAACATTTGCCCATTTAGATGCTACTACCGTGCTTGCTAGAGCTCTTGCGGCTAAGGGAATATATCCAGCAGTTGATCCATTAGATTCGACAAGCACTATGCTACAACCATCAGTTGTTGGCGATGAGCACTATAAAACAGCCAGAGCTGTCCAATCAACTTTACAGAGATACAAAGAACTTCAAGATATTATTGCAATTCTTGGATTAGATGAGCTTTCTGAAGAAGATAGATTAACAGTTGACAGGGCTAGAAAAATTGAAAAGTTCCTATCCCAACCTTTCTTCGTAGCTGAAATATTTACAGGCATGTCCGGTAAATACGTAAAACTAGAAGACACAATAGCTGGTTTCAACATGATTTTGTCGGGCGAATTAGATGATTTACCAGAACAGGCGTTTTACTTAGTTGGTAATATTGATGAAGTTAAAGCAAAGGCTGAAAAAATAAAGTCAGAAAAATAAATATCTGAATACAAATATTTAACCTTCAATAATTTTAAATTAATGGCAATTTCTCTCAAAGTTTTAGCTCCTAATAAAAATGTTTATCAAGGCGATGCAGAAGAAGTAATACTTCCTAGTACTACTGGTCAACTTGGAATACTTCCAGGACATATTTCTTTAGTTACGGCTATAGATATTGGCGTTTTAAGGCTAAGAATGAATTCCCAGTGGAAATCAATAGCTTTAATGGGGGGCTTCGCTGAAATTGAATCAGATGAAGTCATTGTTTTAGTAAACAATGCGGAAATTGGTTCTGAAATTAATGTTCAAAATGCTGAACAAGATCTTAAAGAAGCAAAATTAACAATAAGTAAATTTTCTGAAAATGAAAAAAATCCAGAAAAAATAAAAGCTCTTAAAGAAATTTCAAAGGCCGAAGCTAGAATTCAAGCAGCAAAAAACTAATTTTTAAGCAGTTCCACAAAAAGCTACTTCAGGAAACTTGAGTTTGGCTTCTTCTAATTTTTTGGTTTTACCCTCTTCTTGCCAGTAATTAATTACTTCTGTAGCTTTATTCAATATCTCGACTCTTTCATTATCTGTAATCCAACTTTTATTCTCTAATTCACTTTTTAATTTTTCCCAAGCATCATCTCTTGGCCAAAAATAATAAGCAGTCAGAGGACTAGGTCCTCCTCCTACTATTTGATCAACTGCTAAAGCAACATTATCAGGTAACCACAACACTTTGATAATAAACCTTCCTTCGTCAGGTTTGGGGGTGTACCCAGTGGGTACTCCATCTTCGTCGATTGTGGCAGAGGCCAGTACAGCTGAAGCGCTCATCATCCCTAAATTAGAAGAAGAATTTTTAGATTTTGGGTGATTACTGTTTTTTTCTTTATTTTCTGTTGAATTTTGATTTAACTTATCTGATGAGGTCATTCATTTATTAATGTTCAATAAATAATTTATCAGTTTATGGTCACATTTTGATTGATTTACTCAAAATTTTTTGATTTTAGTTATTGATAATTCCTAAAATGAATTTACCTATCATGAGAGACCTGATAAAAATCATAGATTGTAGCTTCCAATGAATCCCAAAGATCTTTAGGGATATCGTTTTCTTCTGCGAACATTCCAAGCTGACTGGCCAAACCTCTTGCTTGAGAAAGTTTCGAATTATATGAATCTGATTTATCCATTTTTTTACGTTAAGCTTTATAAAAAATAAATCTATTAACTAGATAAGTCAAATTTTAAAATTCCAAATCAGAAATTTCTTTCAGTGCGGAGATACTTAAGACGTCCGGGGTTGTATCTTTAATCAAAACATCATCTTCAATTCTTATCCCTATACCTTTCCATTTCTCGTCTATTAAAGGTTGTCCCTCAGGTACTGGAATCCTGTCACTGATATAAATACCAGGTTCAACAGTAAGAATCATTCCATTCTGTAATGGCACTTCATAATCTCCCATTCTGTACGCCCCGACATCATGAACATCTAGACCGAGCCAATGTCCAGTTCTATGCATATAAAGGTGTTTATATGATTGATTTTCAATTATCTCCTCGGTGCTTCCCAACAATAAACCAATTTCTTTTAATCCTTCAATTAATATTTCTAAAGCAACATTATGTACTTGACTAGAATTTGATCCAGTTACAGCACTTTTAATTGCAGATTTCTGAGCATTCAATACAATTTCATAAATAACTTTTTGCTCTTTGGAAAATTTACCGCTGATTGGAATAGTTCTTGTTATGTCCCCGTTATAATAATCGGTTAATGAGCAACCAGCATCTATTAATAACAAATCTCCCTTGTTTAAGGGTGAGTTATTTGATGTGTAATGCAAAATACATGCATTATCCCCTGAAGCAACAATAGAG
This sequence comes from Prochlorococcus sp. AG-424-P18, assembly GCA_003213235.1. Classification (GTDB taxonomy): domain Bacteria; phylum Cyanobacteriota; class Cyanobacteriia; order PCC-6307; family Cyanobiaceae; genus Prochlorococcus_A. The sequence continues at coordinate 17,061 of QCNJ01000014.1, forward strand.
TTATAAGCTGGACCTCTCGCCCCTTTTTCCAAAAAGAATCCCTCTAGCAGGCCCTGAATTTGTCTCTCATTTTTCTTCGTCGCAATAGATTTTCTAACTAGTTCATGAGCTTCGGCTGAGATTTGTATTGCCTCTCTCATTCTCTTAATTTCAAATTCACTTTTAATTAATCTCATCTCATTTAAATAAATTTCTGGAGATTTTATAGAATTTGCACCAATTCCTAATCTTGAGCGATTGTCAAGTTGTTGTGAAAATATCTCGAGCACTAATTTCTCAATTAATGGATGCTTACCAATGGAAAAAACAAGTTCTTCAGAACCATTAATGTAACCTGGGAGTAAATCTTTTAGTTCGGTTATTGAGTGAGCTTTATCAGCCTTAAACTCTTTTTCAGCTCCTTCTAAACCCCATCTAAACCCGTGCCAAACCTCACTAATAACGTCTTTTGGAGCAACAAACATAATAAATCTCTCTCCCTTAGGCTTATGCGACAAGAAAAGCGCGATTGCATCTGGCTCATCGAAACCAGTTAAATACCAAAAATTACTATCTTGTCTAAAAGGGTATTCACAATCAGCATGATGCTTTACAAGATTAGCCCCAGGGATAATAGCAGCTTTTCCATCTAATTTATTCAGAAAAATTTCTCTTCTTTCTTCAAAAACTTTATTGTCGGGTGTAAACATAAATTGTGTATTGGCGTATTTTTAAAAAAAATGGAAGAATGGATTAAAACAGATTTAATGCCTAATCTATTTTAATGGAACCAAGTGTTTACGGTTTAATTTTTCTTATAATTACTATTTTAATTGGGTCAGCATGTTGTTCGGGAGTAGAGGCTGCTTTTTTAGCTGTAAATTCAATTAGAGTTTTAGAAATAGCCTCAAAACAAAAGCCTAAAAGTTCCGCAAATCAACTCCTTAAACTCAGAAAACATCTTGGAAGGACGTTAACTGTAATTACTATTACAAATAATGGATTTAACATAATTGGGAGTCTAATTTTAGGTGTATACGGAGCATTAGTAATTAATAGCAGCTTTGGCTTAACCCTTTTTTCAATTTCTTTTTATATATTAGTCGTTTTAGTAGGAGAAGTATTACCCAAGGCTCTTGGTACAAGATTCTCGGTTCAAATAGCATTATTATCAGTTCCTATCTTGAGAATATTGCATACTTTAATGAGGCCATTCTTAATATTAATAGAACAAATATTTCCAGTTATTACTGCAGAAAATGAAATTTCAACTGATGAAGAAGAAATTAGACAAATGGCAAAAATTGGGAGCCAGAAGGGTTTAATAGAAGCTGATGAGGCGGCAATGATATTTAAGGTTTTTCAATTAAATGATTTAAAAGCTAAAGATTTAATGATCCCTAGGGTATCAGTACCATGCCTTGATGGATCTTCCAAACTCGATGAAATTTCAAAACTTTTACTGTCTGATAACTCTCCATGGTGGGTTATTTTGGGAGATAAAGTTGACAAAATACAAGGAGTAGTTGAGCGTGAGAGAATGTTAGCAGAATTAATTAATGGGGAAAATAAAAAATTATTATCAGAAATTTGCGAACCTGTAGACTATATTCCCGAAATGATTAAGGCAGATCAATTATTAACAAGATTTGACAAGAATCATAAAGGAGTGAAAGTAGTAGTAGATGAATTTGGGGGATTCGTGGGGATTATTGGTGCAGAAGCTGTCTTATCTGTATTAGCTGGTTGGTGGAAAAATAAATCATGAAACAATTAAAAATTAATAAAAATTATTTACTTTTGAAAAATTGGTGGGAGAGTATTGATCTTACCAACTATGAAAAAAGTTTTTTTAATAGGGAAATAATTTCTTTTAATCAACAACTTTTTAGGCTGAAAGAAAAAAAAATAAGAATTGGCGCATATGGTAAATCTGGGGTAGGAAAATCCTCTGTTTTAAATTATCTATTAAAAAAGGATATATTCAAAACAGATATTATTAATGGGACTACAAGAGAAACACAAGTTGAAGAATGGAATATTAAAGATCAAATACTAGACAGTATAGAATTGCTAGATTCTCCAGGATTTGATTTTTGCGATATTAAATCCCTAGATAAAGTTTACTCCTGTTTAAATCACTCAGATATTATTTTATTTATTGTCTCAGGCGATTTAAATAGAAATGAATTAACCGAAATCAGCTCCTTAATTAAAGATGGGAAAAAAATTATTTTAATCTTAAATAAAATCGATCTTTTAAATAAAATTGAATTAAAAGAAATAATAGAAAATATAAAGATTAAGCTTCCAAAAGATTTAAATATTCCCATAATTATTAATCATGAAAACAACCTTGAAAATTATATTACAAAAATAATAAATCAACATGGTGAAATATTTTTAACACTAAATTCTCTTCAATTAGCTGACAAATTATTTCTGCAAATAAAAGAGCAAAGATTGAAAAGAAGACAGAAATTAGCCCAGTCAACTATTGGTAAATTTTCGACCATAAAGGCATCAACAGTAGCCCTTAATCCTTTTATTTTTTTCGATATTGCTGGTAGTTTTGCATTAGATACTGCATTGGTAAGCGAATTAAGTAAGATTTACGGCTTAAATTTAAAGGGTGAATCATCCAGAAAAATATTCAAGAATATTTCAATTAATAATTTATTTTTGGGCGTCACTCAAGTCGGAGTTAATACATCTTTCAACCTTGTTAGGAAAGTAATTTTACTAACAGCACCTTTCACTAACGGGCTATCATTATTACCATATGGACCAATAGCAATTATTCAAGCAGCAATAGCAGTTCACTCTACAAAAATCCTTGGGAAATTAGCAGCCAAAGAAATATTTAAAAGGAGCAAAGCTTCCTTTATAGAACCTTATATAATGATTCAAAACATTAGTTTTAATGACCCAGAGATTTTTAAACACATAAATATCTATTTAACAAAAAGAAATTTTAATAATAATTCTGTTAGTTTTCTACCTTAAAACTTAAAATGAGAAAAAGCATCTCTTTATTTGGTACTAGTGCAGATCCACCTACCATAGGACATAAAAAAATACTTGAAGAATTATCAAGAATTTATGATATTACAATTAGCTATGTGAGCAATAATCCCAAAAAAAAACACATCGAGGATATATCAATTCGCAGCCATTTATTAAAAACACTAATTGAAGATTTAGATAATCCTAAAATTTTATTTAATCAAAGTGTAAGTAGCCAATGGGCAGTAGAGTCAATCAAAAAATGTAAAGAAATATATGAATTCAATAATTTAGATTTTGTTATTGGGAGTGATTTGATTCAAGATATTTTCTACTGGAAAAATTTTGACAAAATTATTTTAGAGGTAAGTTTTTTTATTATTTTAAGAGAAGGGTATCCTGTTGATTCAAATACTCTTAAAAAGTTAGAAACTTCCAAAGTGAAATTTAAGATTTCAACCATCAAGATCCCAGACACTTCAAGTTCTAATTTCAGATTAAATTTTAATAGTTCTAATTTACCATCGTCATTAATAGATATAGTTAAGAAGAATAATTTATATGAATTCACTAAATTAGTTGAATGAAATTTTTACTTGCTCAAATAAATCCAGTTGTTGGAGATTTAGAGGGCAATGCAAAAAAAATACTTTATATTGCTTCGAAAGCTAGCTCAATTTCTGCTGATTTTGTTCTCACACCAGAATTATCATTATGGGGATATCCTGCAAATGACTTACTTTTAAAAAGAAATTTAATTAAAGATCAATATCAAATTGTTGATCAATTAGCATCAGAGATAAATAAAAAATATGGTAACTTAAGTATCGCAGTAGGGATAGCTGAGATAATAAATGATTCTTTTTTCCCAAATCTTTATAATTCTATTGCGTTGCTTGAAGGCGGGAAATGGAAAATAATTGCTCGTAAAATTATTCTTCCCACTTATGAAGTATTTGATGAGAAAAGATACTTTAGATCAGAAGAAAAAGTTTCCGTATTGGTAAAAAAAATTAAAAATAAAACTTGGCGACTTGGTTTTACTATATGTGAAGATTTATGGGTCAACAAAGATATAGAGGGTAGAGGAATTCATAAGAAAAACCCTATTATTGATTTAAAGAAAAAAAAAGTTGATATTTTAGTAAATTTATCAGCTTCCCCATATACTTTCAAAAAGTTAGAGATAAGATCCAAAGTTTCGAGTTTTGCTGCTCAATTTCTTCAAGTACCCCTGATATATGTTAACCAGATTGGAGCGAATGATAATTTAATTTTTGATGGAAATAGTTTTATCATTAATAAGAATGGATCTAAAATCAAGCAATTAAAATCTTTTTCAGAAGATCTCTTCAGTTGGGAAATTGATCAAACAAAACCTGAAAAAAATAAAATTGAGAACTCTGAGATGTCTTCAATTTTTGATGCATTAGTCCTTGGCATTAAAGATTATGCAAAAAAATGTGGATTTAAAACAGCTTTAATTGGATTAAGCGGTGGCATTGATTCGGCACTTGTTTCAGCAATTGCAACGGCTGCTCTTGGAAGTGAGAATATTTATTGCGTCTCAATGCCCTCTAAATGGAGCTCATCTCATTCAAAGAGTGATGCAAAAGATTTAGCAAGAAGATTAAATATAAATTTCAAAAGTATTCCAATTGAAAACTTGATGACCTCTTTTGAAGAGTCTTTTATGAAAACGATTGATTTCGAAATGGCTGAAATAACAAATCAAAATATTCAGTCAAGGATAAGAGGAACGGTTCTGATGGCTCTAGCAAATCAAGAAAAGCATTTATTACTTTCAACAGGTAATAAATCGGAACTAGCCGTAGGATATTGCACACTTTATGGTGATATGAATGGAGGATTATCTGTAATAGGCGATTTATATAAAAGTAATGTTTTTAAATTATGCAATTGGCTTGATAGTGAAGATTCAAAGAATCATAGAAAATCATATAAAATGGACATAAATGTAGACATAATTGGAGATAATATTCGTAAAAAAGCTCCAAGTGCTGAATTGGGTCCTAATCAATTAGATACTGACTCTCTCCCACCTTATTCCATTTTAGATAATATTCTTAAAGGCATTATTGAAGAGAAAAAAGATCTAAAGCAACTCGAGGAAGACGGTTATAAAAGAGAATTAATTTTACATATAATTTCACTCATAAAAAAAGCGGAATTCAAAAGAAAGCAGGCTCCTCTAATCCTAAAATTAAGCAGTCAATCATTGGGAAGTGACTGGAGAGTTCCCATAGCAATATCTTATTAATCTCTATAAGAACACTTTTGGATTTTTTTTAAAGGACGTTGAACTGAATCAAGGTTTATACCTTTTTTGATAGCAAGAATTATACCTGCAGCTTCTAAATAATTATCCACTTCAAAAATATTGGGGTAATCATAAAACTCGTTTGTCACTTTTAATGTATTTTGATTTTTTACAGAGATAATATTTAAACCTTTTTCAATCCCTGCTAGTACTGCTTCTCCACCTAGTGCCCCATTAGGAACAACAATAGATTCAATCTGATCAGGGTGTAGAGAGATTTGTTCATTTATAGCAGGCAATTCAACAATGTCAGGTGCATTGCTTAACCCAATCAGTACTGATGGTAAAAAGGTGTAACCTATTTCTTCTGCAGCTGCACGAGGATCTAAATTCTCGTTCAATTCAATTGCATTTAAAGCAGGTGCGTGAGCGCAGGGAACTTTTAAAAATTTGCTTATTAAATGACTTATAACTGCTTCGACTCCAGAAATAGGATCAACCCCTTTCCCCTCTCGATAGATATTTGTTTCTAAAGAATCTGAATCATCTGGAAATTTTGCCACAATTGCTATTGCCGTAACTCCTTTTTCTATTAAACATTTTCCAGCATCAATTAACGTCTCAGGATTTTCAATTATGCCACCACTGACTTTTGAAAAATCAGAATCAATAACTATATTTAATGGCTTTTTTGTAATCACATAAGAATGAACATTAATCCCTAAAGTAGAAATACATGCATCAGCAACATGTAAATGTCTAACTAATATTTCTTTTGCAATGGCTGAATCAAAAATTATCCCAATTTTCTGTTGCTTTACCCTTTTTAAAGCAATTTCTCCTTTAGCAAGTCGGTCTAAACTATAACCCTCAACATAAAAAATATTTTTATCTTTTTCAGAAAGAGTACCGCCATTCATAACATTTGGATGAGTAATTAAACATCCACTTGCCGATGCTAATAATTTAGCGGTAGGAAGTGCATCTCCAGCAAAACCTCCTACTTCACATCCAATACCAGTTGGAACAATGAATATTGTTGGTGAATTTTCCATTAGTAAAAATATTTCAATTTATATTTTTTAATTAGCTAAGACAGCTTTAATTGTAAGTTTTTTTGTTCCAAAAGAGTCATTATAATTTTGAATATCTACAATTGACCATCGAATTAAATCACCTTTTTTTTCTAAATTTAAAGTGATAAATTCCCTTAAATTTTTTAATTTTATTGAAACTGGCCAATCTAAATAATAATCAACTGAACTTAATTTCATTTTTGATATTTACCAAATTGATCATTATATAAATCATCTTCGACTTCTTTACCAATAACAATATTCAAATCTGATTTGGGATATGCCACACACAAAAGCGCAAAGCCCTTTTCCCTCAAATCATCATTTAATCCCATAGCATCTTCTTGATCTACAGATCCTTCCAATATCATGGATGCACAATCTGTACAAACTCCCGAACAACAACTACTTGGTAAATCTATTCCATTCATTTTTGCAGCTGAAATAATATCTTGATCTTCAGAACATGAAAAACTAAAAGTCTTTTGCTCAAATTGAACTTTGATATTGTATTCAGGCATATCCTAAATCTTATTGCTAAACTGCTGATCCTCCTACAACTTCTAATATTTCTTGAGTAATAGCTGCTTGTCTGGCTTTGTTATAGGTTAGATTCAAAGTACTTGCTAATTCTTTAGCATTATCACTCGCATTATTCATAGCAGTCATCCTGCAAGCCAGTTCTGAAGCTGCCGATTCTTGAAGAGCTCTTAGTACCTGATTCTGTAAATATAATGGTAATAACGAATCTAATAATTGATCAGGACTTTGTTCAAAGACAATATCTGATGGCAACTTCTCTGAATCACTTTTTTCAATGTTTGATTTTTCAACAAGTAACTTACTATCTTTTGTAGTCAACCTAAAAATTTCATCATTTTCCTCTGCAATTCCTTGAGGATCAAGTGGCAATAGTGTTTGAACTACAGGGGCGCAGCTAACTAGAGTGATAAATTTCGTATAAATAATTTCCACCCTATCAGAATTTTCTGAGAGAAATTCAGCTAAAATCTCATTTGTAACTCCTTCAGAGTCCTTGACTGTGGGTACCTGTTCTAGTTCTTTGAAAGTACTTTTAATTACATATCTATCCTTTCTATTTTGAAAATATCCAATAGCTTTCTTCCCCACCAAAATTAAATTTGGCTGATACCCTTGTTCGACTAATTGTGCGTATCTTATTTCTACCTTTTTTATTATATTTGTATTATAACCACCGCATAAACCTCTATCCGCAGTTATGCAAACCAGAGTGATGCTCTTTACTTCTCTCTTGGATAATAAAGGAGAGTCGACAGCCTCAAATTGAACTCTAGATTGGATATTTTCTAAGACCCGTGCAAGTTTATCTGCAAAAGGTCTACTCTTAAGAACTTGATCTTGAGCTCTCCTAACTTTTGCAGCTGCAACAAGTCTCATGGCCTCCGTTATTTTTCTTGTATTTTTAACGGAAACGATTCGATCTCTAATCTCTTTAAGATTTGCCATGGTATCTCCTTAAATAAATTTAAACTGTGGCAAGCATTGATGATTTAACTTCATTTATCACCTCTTTTAGTGTTGCTTCTAATCCATCATTTAATTTCTTTTCTTTAAGAATTTCTTCTATAAATTCTGATTTATTTAACTTGAGGTATTCCCTAAGTTCAGTTGCAAATTTAGTAACATCTTCAACAGGCACCTCATCGATAAGACCTTTAACTCCTGCATAAACAACTGCAACTTGTTCTGCAAGGTTAAGCGGTGAGAATTGAGGTTGCTTTAACAACTCTCTTAGTCTTTTACCTCTTTCAAGTTGTTGCTGAGTTGCTTCATCAAGATCAGATGCAAATTGAGAAAAAGCAGCTAGTTCATCAAACTGTGCGAGTTCTAATTTTAAAGTTCCTGCAATTTTTTTAATTGCTTTTGTCTGAGCGGCACCTCCAACACGGCTAACAGAAATACCTACATTAATGGCGGGTCTTAATCCTGAGTTAAATAAATCTGCACTCAAGAATATTTGTCCATCTGTAATTGAAATAACATTAGTTGGGATGTAAGCCGAAACGTCCCCTGCCTGAGTTTCAATAATTGGAAGAGCTGTCATAGAGCCTCCTCCCATAGCATCAGAAAGTTTTGCTGCTCTTTCTAGTAATCTACTGTGTAAATAGAAAACGTCTCCAGGATAAGCTTCTCTTCCTGGTGGTCTTTTTAAAAGAAGAGACATTTGTCTATAAGCCTGAGCTTGTTTTGTTAGATCATCATAAATAACAAGTGTTGCTTTACCCTGATACATAAAATGTTCAGCAATTGCTGCACCGGTATAAGGTGCTAAGTACTGTAAAGCAGCAGGTTCAGAAGCTCCAGCACTAACTACGACTGTATAATCTAGTGCTCCTCTCTCTCTTAATACCTCTACGATGTTTGCTACTGATGCTGACTTTTGACCAATAGCTACGTAAACGCAAACTACGTCTTGGCCTTTTTGGTTGATTATTGTATCGATAGCAATAGCAGATTTTCCAGTTTGTCTATCACCAATAATTAGTTCTCTTTGACCTCTTCCAACAGGAATCATTGCATCAATAGATGTAATACCTGTTTGCATTGGTTCATGCACTGATCTTCTCTTGATTATTCCAGGAGCCATTTCTTCAATCAATCTAGTATCACTAGTAGGAATTTCCCCTTTCCCATCTATTGGTTGTCCTAGAGGATTAACAACTCTCCCCTGCATTGCTTCACCAACCGGAACAGATGCTATTTTACCTGTAGACTTAACGTTACTTCCTTCTTGGACACCAAGTGCCTCTCCCATCAAAACGGCTCCAACATTATCATCTTCAAGATTTAAAGCTATACCTTCGGTACCATCTTCAAATTCCAATAACTCACCTGCCATGACCTGATCTAAGCCATATATTCTTGCAATGCCATCACCGATTTGCAGAACAGTTCCTACATTGCTAACACTTACAGATTGGTCATAATCAGTTATTTGTTGTTTTAAGATTGAACTGATTTCATCAGGGCGTATAGATACCATGGATTTAAGAATTTAAGGTTGATTTAAAAGTTACTTGGAGAGAGATAAGCCAAGTTTTCTAATTTGTGAAGCAAGGGAAGCATCAATTACTTTTGATCCTACACTGGCGACGAAACCACCAATAAGAGATGGGTCGATTTTAGTTACAAGTTCTAATTTTTCTGTTCCAGCAATATTGATGATCTTTTTGGTAATTAAACCTTTCTGTTCATCAGTAAGCTCGACTGCAGAAGTAACAGTTGCCAAAGCAATATTACTATTTTCTCGGTAAATCTCTAAAAACCTATCAAGAATTGAAGTGAGGATTCCAATTCTTTGCCTATCGGCCAATAATTTTAAGAAATTCAATAAAGAAGAATTAACCTTATTTGAAAAAATTTCAATAATGATTTTCTTCTTAGCATCTGTCTCTAAAATGGGAGAGGATAATGCCTTCTCCAATTCAGGGGAATCATTTATTACTTCCAAAAGTTGTTTAACCTCAGAAACCATCTCTTCAGTTTGCGAATTTTCATTCACAACTTGAAGTAATGCTTCTGCGTATGGTGTAGTAACTGAATTTAAAAGTGGCATTAGTTCACCTCAATATTGTTAATTGATTGAGTTACCAAATTTTCTTGTGTTGTTTTATCAAGTCGATTTGGGAGAGATTCTAAAGCTTTCTTAATTGCCAGTTCAACAGCTTCTTTTCGTAGTTGAGAAATTGCTCTGGATGCTTCAGAGCTCTCATCAGAGATTGCACTTTGTTTAATTCGTGCCATCTCCTCTATCGCTTTTTTCTCACTTTCCATTCTGATTGATTCAGATCTTTTAAGAGAATCTGCTTTTATTTGAGAAGCTTTTTCCTCTGCTGAAGATAAATCTTTCTTCGCCTTTTCTAAAGCTTGAGTTGCATTTAGGAGTCGATCTTCAGCATCTTTTAATTCAAGAAGGATTCCTTCTCTCCTTTTTTGAAGCATTTTACCTAGGAAACCAGGCAAAAATTTATAAAGTCCGAAAACCACTACAGCCCAATTAAGGATATTAGTTTCGAATAAATTGAAGTTCAATCCAAAACCTTCTGTAGCTAAAAGAGTTAAATTCATTTTTCTAGAATCAATCTATTAACAATAAGTTCGCTTAGATCATCAGCCTGTTTAGAAAGTTGATCACGAGCAGCGGACGTCTGACTTTCAATTTCTAGTCTTGCCTTTTCTTTTGAAGCATTTGCTTCATTATTAGCAAGTTCTAGTGCTTCTTTATAAAGCTTGTCAGACTCATTCTCAGCTTCGCTCACAATTCTTTGGGCTTCTGTACGAGCACTTTGAAGCTGAGTTAATAAATCAGCTTCTAATTTTTTAACCTCAGAAAGTTTATTTTTGGCCTCAATAATATTATTACTTACAAACTTTTCTCTTTTTTCTACAACATTGCCAACAGGCTTAAAAAAGAGAGAATTTAATATGTAAGTAAGCGCAACTACTTGTATTGCCATTAGTGGCAAAGTGGCATTTATATCAAATAATCCACCTTCTGTAGCACCAAAAAAATTAAAGGCCAACATATGATTAAGTTGAAGTTAAAAAATTATAATTTAAATATTGCTAATAAGAATTAGAAGCAATATTAACTTTTAGGAAAAAGGATTAGCAAAAAGTAGTACCAAAGCCACAACTAATCCGTAAATTGTTAATGACTCCATGAAAGCGAAAGACAAAAGAAGAGTTCCTCTGATTTTACCTTCAGCTTCTGGCTGACGGGCAATACCCTCAACAGCACCTTGAGCTGCGTTACCTTGTCCAAGACCTGGGCCAATAGCACCTAGACCAACTGCTAAACCAGCAGCTACAACTGATGCAGCGGAAGTAATCGAATCCATAATTTTGAAATAAAGAGCTTAATACTTGTGATAATCTTTGTTGTCATACACGCTTGGACATCCTTTGTTTTAAGAATGGGTCTGATATTTTCAGACCTACGCGATTAGATATTTTGCCAGATTACAGACCCTTTGTAAAAGCGTCTGAATGTATCAGAAAACAGCTAATGATGTTCTTCAACTGCTTCTCCGATGTAGTAGGCCGCTAAAGTTGCAAAAATCAATGCCTGAATTGCACTAGTAAATAATCCTAGGAACATAACAGGTATTGGAAGAATTAGCGGAACTAAAAAGACTAGAACACCAACAACAAGTTCATCAGCCAAAATATTTCCAAATAGCCTGAAAGAGAGTGATAAAGGTTTCGTAAAGTCTTCTAGAATTTTAAAAGGAAGCATAATAGGAGTTGGGTGAACATAGTATTCGAAGTATCTCCAACCCTTATTACTTAAACCAGCATAGAAATAAGAAAGTGAAACCAATAAAGCCAACGCTATAGTTGTATTGATATCTGCAGTAGGCGCACCTAATTCTCCACTTGGTAACTTAATCAATCTCCAAGGAATTAAAGCCCCTCCCCAATTACTAACAAAGACAAATAAAAATAAAGTCCCTATAAATGGCATCCAATCTCTATAAACTTTTTCACCTATTTGCGTTCTAGCAAGATCTCTTATGTAATCCCAGAGGAACTCGAGTAGGTTTTGAAGGCCTTTAGGATCATTTTCCATTTTTTTAGTTCCTAAAGAGATAAAAACTAATAACGCTCCTAATAAAATCCAAGATGTTAAAAATACCTGCCCATGAAGTCTGATATTTCCAATTTGCCAATAAAGATGTTGACCAACTTCTAATGCTGCAAAATTTGTTAGCAAGGAATTAAAAAACATTTGTTTTGAATAAAAAAATTTACTTAAGAACGTGAAAAATAAAGAATGAGTGAAGGCTTATAAATGAAAAAACCTATCATCGCAGGAAAAATATCCAAAGATCCTAGCTTGCTCGCAAAAATAAAGAGGCAAACTGGAACTAATAGTTGCAATTTTGATACACCGGATGATTCTTTACCAAGTTTTCCAATACTTTTGGCAAGCAAACGTAGGTAAAAAATGCCGGCAATTGCACCTGTAAAAATACTAAAACCAAAAGTAAAGCCTAAAAAAATTCCAGTTATTGATGCTAATAAAATAGAAACAATAAAAGTAATCCCAAAAATTGTTAATTGCAATTTTGTGTATTCATCATTTTGGGAAAGCAATTTATCTATTTGAATGGCAATGCCAGATTTACTTTCTTTGATGATCGAATTATTTAGGGATTGAGAAAATTGAACATTCTCATTAGAAGGATGCTCAAGTTTTTTTCTATTTGAGTCCACAGATGTGAACATAGTTTAGAAACCCCTCTGAATGGTTTTATGTAAGTATATAAACTCACGGAATCTATCACGGAGAGGTGCCTTTTAGCTAGTTTTTTTTTATAAAAAATTAATTCTTAAGATTTATGATGAATCTGTAGACCATTTTTTACTTTATTCTTCAAAAATAAAATTTATGAAAAGTCATCTATTTAATTACGCTAACACTTTAAAACGTTAATAAAAGACTTGGCAAAATCTCAATTAAACGTCTCAATAGTAAATATACATCTAAAAAATTGGAGATAAGTCAAGAAAAAATAAAATATAAAAGAATTTCTAAAAGAAAAAAAACCCTTAGTTCTAACTACAAAAAAAATTTCAGCAATTTAACAGATTCTATATTTCCCTTACCTTGGGAGATATGGCCTTATGAAGCAAAAATCCTCATTGTCATCATTGGAATTTGGTCAATACTAGGAATATGCATATTAGGATCATCAAGTTGGTGGGTGGCTAGTAGGGAAATGGGAAATTGGGCTTACTTCTTAAAAAAACAAATCATTTGGACAATTCCAGGAATTGGTTTATTTTATTTCGTACTTAATACAAACATTCGAAATCTTTTAAAGTTTTCACGAATTATTTTTTACATTTTATTCTTTTTGATTTTCCTTACCAATCTTACTGGAATTACAGTTAATGGATCTTCAAGATGGCTAGTGCTTGGCAATTTACGTCTGCAGCCATCCGAATTAATTAAACCTTTTCTAATTCTAGAAGCTTCTAATCTTTTCGCACATTGGAATCTAGTAAAGAATGATAAAAAATTAATTTCAATTATAACCTTTGGTTTATTAATTTTATTAATACTTAAACAGCCTAATTTAAGTACTGCATCATTAACTGGAATTCTTCTTTGGGTAATGGGTTTATGTGGAGGAGTAAAACTCAGCTCTCTTTGCTCATTTGCTTCAATAGGATTAATTACTGGATGTATCAGTATCCTTAATAACGAATATCAAAAACTGAGAGTTACTTCATTTATAAATCCTTGGAAAGATCAACAAGAAAATGGATTTCAATTGGTTCAAAGTTTATTAGCTATAGGTTCAGGTGGTCTATTTGGCCAAGGTTTTGGACTGTCGATACAAAAATTACAGTATCTGCCGTTCATGTATACAGATTTTATTTTTGCCATTTTTGCGGAAGAATTTGGTTTATTGGGATGTACTTTATTCTTAGGATTTTTAGCAGTATTCTCTTATATCAGCCTAAGAATTAGTCTTAAGTGCAGGAACAACTATACAAAATTAGTTGCTATCGGATGTGGTGTGTTGTTGACAGGTCAATCAATAATTCATATTGCTGTAGCAACAGGCTCAATGCCTACTACAGGGTTACCACTACCTTTCATTAGTTATGGTGGCAATTCATTAATAGCGTCTTTTTTTATTGCAGGGATGTTAGTTAGATGTTCATTAGAGTCAACAGGATTCATTGGTATGATTAGTACACGAAAGACTCTTAATTAGTTAGAATTTAAAAGATTAAAATCAAGCTATCGAATCATTTAATTTAGTTATTTCAGAATTATCTCAAAAGGGTAATCTGCTTATGCAGAATGGTCTTAATAGTCCTGGTCCATTTACTATATTTTTGGTTTTCAGCGCAGGACTTTTAACAAGTCTTGGGCCATGTTCATTATCATTACTGCCAGTGACTATTGCTTATATAGGTGGTACAGAGAAAAATAAATTTAAACTTATCAGTTTTTCAGGAGGTGTAGTTTTTTCCCTTGTTGTACTGGGGGCTGCGAGTGGATTTTTAGGTAAAATATATGGCCAAATTCCATCTTATTACACTTCATTTGTTGCCCTCATAGCAATAATAATGGGTTTAAATTTATTAGGAATTCTAAAGTTTCAGTTTCCGAATGGACCTGATATAAAAATAATTGAAGATAAAATACCAACATTTATAGCGCCTTTTGCCATAGGGACTACCTTTGGACTAGCTTCTTCACCTTGCATTACTCCAGTTTTAGCAACTCTTTTGGCTTGGGTATCGCAAGCTAAAAACCCGATAATATCTATTATTTTTTTATTTTTCTTTGGGATAGGCCAAGTAGCCCCATTAATCATTGCGGGAGCTACTACAGACAACTTAAAGCAATTCTTAGCTCTAAGAAAATTTAGTCAAATAATTCCGACTTTAAGCGGGATATTTTTAGTTTCCCTAGGGTTATTAAATTTATTTTCAAATTGGATTTAAATGATTATTTTTAAGAATCTAATTTTTAAAATATCAAGTTTAAGATTCGCCATATCGCTGATAATCTTCATTGCCATTGCCAGTGGAATAGGCACTTTTATACCTCAAGGTAGTAGTAATAAATTCTATATTGATAATTTCGATAGTGCTCCCATCTTGGGATTTTTAGATGGAGAAAAAGTCTTAAAACTTCAATTGGATCATATATATACAAGCTTTTGGTTTTTGTTTACATTAATTCTTCTTTGCATTTCTCTGGCAGCTTGTAGTTTCAGGAGGCAAATTCCTTCATTAAAAGCTTCATTAAAATGGATTGAATATAAGAGCGAAAAAAAATTTATCAAACTTCAACTAACTACAAGTTATCCAATCAATCAAGGTGGAGAACATATATCAAAAGTAGATTTATTACTTAAAAAAAAAGGATGGAAAACATACAAATTTAATAGTCATATTTCTGCAAGAAAGGGGTTAATTGGAAAAATCGGTCCTTTAGTTGTGCATATCGGATTAATAGTTTTACTTATAGGTTCAGCATATGGAAGTTTTACAAGTCAATCAAAAGAACAATATTTACTCCCTGGAGAAACTTTAGATCTTGTTAATGAGAGCACAAACTCAAAAGCCAATGTAAAACTAGTCGATTTTTCTATAGAACGTGAAAGTGATGGTGCGCCCAAACAGTTTATTTCAAAATTAAATTTTTCTTCTGAAGATCTAAATTTCAATGAAATAAAAACAACCAAAGTTAATCACCCTATTAGGTTTAAAGGATTAACTATTTATCAAGCAGATTGGGCAATATCAAATGTTGTTTTAGAAATAGATAATATCCTTTATCAATTACAATTAAAGGAGATTCCAGAAATCGGTAATCAAGTTTGGGGGATTTTAGTTGAATTAGGATCGGAGACTAAAAAAAATTTCCTTTTAACAATAGATAATGAAAATGGTCCACTTAAAATTTCGAATATAGAAAATTTTTCCGGGAATAATCTCTATATCAATGAAGATCCTCTAGAAGTGAACTCTTCAAAAGTATCTCTGAAAAAAATAATCCCCAGCAGTGGATTAATAATTAAAAATGATCCGTCGATACCATTTATTTACTTTTCTTTTATCTTAATAATTTTTGGAACAATAATAAGTCTTATACCAACTAACCAATTATGGATTCTGGTAAATAAAGAATCGCAAAAGTTATCTATTGGAGGCCTTAGTAATAAAAATTTAGTTGGTTTTAAAAAAGAATTTTTTAAATTAGCAGATGAAATAAAAAATTTTTAATTTCTTTTCTGCCCACTAAAAATATCTAACTGCATAGAAACATTCCCTCTGGGGTTAAATGCAGCATTTAAATGTATCCAGTGAGGTGAACCTTCATTCACTAGATCATCCATAATTCTATTCACAACTTCCTCATGTGATATTTTTATATCCCTAAAATTATTAATATAAAGCTTTAAAGACTTCAACTCATAGACTTTCAAATTAGGTTGATAAATAATATTTAACTTTGCAAAATCTGGATAACCAGAAAAGGGGCACTTACATGTAAATTCAGGTAACTGAATAGAAATTTCATAAATTCTTTTCTTATTTGGATTGTCGAAACAAATTATTTTTGATTCTTCAATAATTCTCTCACCATATAGCGGTCTTTGAGTCGAATCTTCTAATTTAGCTGTACTCATTTTTAGTAGAACTTTTTTACTAAACCTATATAAAAACTATATATAAAGGTAAAAATTCGCAAAAGTATCAACAAATCTAAGTATTACAATTGGCTAAGTCAAAAGATGTTAAATCTTATTTTTGTATCAATAATAACATTCATAATGTCCGCTGAAAGGTTTATATGTGTTTAGTTCAATGAAAAATTAATGGACATTTGTTTGATAACTATCGATAACAATTTAAATAAATCCCTTCAACCGAAAACTGCAATTGGAATGCTATGGCTTCAAACACACTTTGAGAATGATCAGTGGGAAGCATTGTCAAATAGTACAGTAATAATTTCTGAAGAAAATTCCCAACTATTAATTGAAGACGCCAAGAATGCAGGCCTTAATGTTGAATGTTTTTCTGATATTTCAATGTTGGATGTTTTCCCAAAAAACAATTAAAATAGGAATGTTCAATCTTTAATCATGAAGAAAATTGAAGCAATCATACGTCCATTTAAGCTGGAGGACGTAAAAATTGCATTAGTAAATTCCGGTATTGTTGGAATGACAGTTAGTGAAGTTAGAGGTTTTGGAAGGCAAAAAGGACAAGTTGAAAGATATAGAGGTTCCGAATTTACTGTTGAATTCCTTCAAAAACTTAAAGTAGAAGTTGTAGTAGAAGATGAAAAGGTTAATTCTGTCATAGATGCGATCGCTGAAGCAGCAAAAACTGGGGAGATAGGTGACGGAAAAATATTCATCACATCAATTGATTCAGTTGTAAGAATTAGAACTGGCGACAAAGACGAAGAAGCTCTCTAATTTAAAGAGTTTCTTTTACTAAATTTTGTATATATTCACTATTAATACTTTTATTTGATTGATTTCCTAAGGTCATCCAAGCTAGATATTCATGATTCCCAGCGGGACCTACCAGCGGAGAAGCTATCAAATTCTTTATATTCCATTGGAAATTCTTGGCAGCATTGATAACAGACTCTATAGCCTCAGTATGGAATTTAGGATTGCGAACAACACCTCCTTTACCGACCTTATCTTTACCTACCTCAAATTGGGGTTTAATTAAAAATATTCCCTCAATACAATCACCTTCTAATAAATTACCAATAGATTTAAAAACTAATTTTAATGAAATAAAAGACAAATCAGCAACTACAAAATTTGGTAATTCGTTACTTCTAGATAAAAGATCATTAGGTTTTAAATTTCGAATATTAGTTCGTTCAAAAAGAATAACTTTTGGGTTATTTCTAATCTTCCATGCAGTTTGTCCATAACCAACATCTATTCCATAAACTAACTTTGCTCCTTGTTGCAATAAGCAATCAGTAAATCCACCAGTTGAGATTCCTGCATCAATACATATTTTATCTTTTACTTTAATTTCTAGTTTTTTAAATGCCTCCAATAATTTTTCGCCTCCCCTTGATACAAACATAGGTTCGGAATCAATAAAAAATTCAGATCCAATTAATACTTGCTGTCCAGGTTTATCCAATACTTTTCCATTAATATCTCTTACCTTGCCAGCAAGAATTAAACCTTGGGCTTTTTGACGAGTTTCACAAAAACCTTTATTAAGAAGATAAAGGTCTAATCTACTTTTTTTAATCATCTATAAATCAATAAAAAAGACTGAATAATGAACTTCTGCAATATTAAGATCCAAATTTTATATCCCCTTCCAATATTAAATTAGAACTAAAAAATTACCCATTTTTAACGAAGGAAATAAGTGCAAATGTTTTTATTTAAAATTTCTTTATTGGGTAGAAAAATGTTACATAAGAAAATAATAATCAGGCAAATATGTTCAATGGCAAGTACATCTTTAAGGTATAAGGCAATAATTCAATTTTGGTTATAAAGTTTAAATTGATAATTAATAAAAATTGTGATCGAGCGTTACACATTGCCCGAAATGGGGAAAATCTGGACTGAAAGCGCAAAATTCCAGAGTTGGCTTAAGGTTGAAATAGCTGCATGTGAAGCAAATTTTTCTCTCGGGAAGATTCCTGAGGATGCTATGAAAGACATACGTTCAAATGCAAAGTTTGATGAATCTAGAATTACAGAAATTGAGAAAGAAGTTAAACATGATGTCATAGCATTTCTTACAAGTGTTAATGAATTTGTTGGAGACTCTGGAAGATACATACATGTTGGCATGACAAGTAGTGATGTACTTGATACTGGCTTATCTCTTCAGTTAAAAGATTCTTGTGAATTGTTATTAGAAGAAATTGAGATCCTAGAAGATGAAGTCAGATTATTAGCAAGGAAGCATAAAAATACATTAATGATTGGCAGATCACATGCAATTCATGGGGAACCAATTTCCTTCGGGTTTAAACTTGCTGGATGGTTAGCAGAAATTATAAGGAACAAAAAAAGATTATTAATACTTAAAGAATCTGTGGCAATTGGACAAATAAGTGGTGCCATGGGAACTTACGCTAATACGAATCCCAAAGTAGAACAGATAACTTGTGATTTACTAGGCTTAAAACCAGATACAGCAAGTACACAAGTTATATCAAGAGACAGGCATGCAGAATATGTGCAAACTATTGCGCTAGTTGGGGCTTCACTAGATAGATTCGCAACTGAAATAAGAAATTTACAAAGAACAGATGTTTTAGAAGTTGAGGAGGGATTTACAAAAGGGCAAAAAGGAAGTTCTGCTATGCCTCATAAAAGAAATCCTATTCGCAGTGAAAGAGTAAGCGGTTTAGCAAGAATTTTGAGGAGTTATGTCTTAACTGCACTGGAAAATGTTCCACTCTGGCACGAAAGAGATATAAGCCATAGTTCAAATGAACGTATCATGTTACCTGACGTATCAATCTGTTTGCATTTTATGCTCAGGGAAATGAAAGTTATAGTAAGCAATTTAGGAGTTTATCCAAAAAATATGCTCAAAAATTTAAATATATATGGTGGTGTAATCTTTAGTCAGAAAGTTTTACTTTTACTTGTAGAAAAGGGCATGTCTAGAGAAAAAGCTTATAGCTTAGTACAAAAAAATGCACATGAGGCTTGGAATACTGAAAATGGGAATTTCAAACAAAATATAGAGAGAGATAATGAAATAATGAATTTTATTGATCAAAGTGACTTAGAAGAATGTTTTAATCCGTCCATTCATCTCAATAATTTAAGTGTAATATGGGAAAAGCTAGGTATATAGGATTACTGAAAACCTTATCTAAGTTATACCAGTGTTTTCAGAGGAATAATGACAAAAAACTTTAGGATTGAAAAAGATAGTATGGGAACAATAGAGGTTCCAATAGATGCTTTGTGGGGTGCTCAAACACAAAGATCAATTATTAATTTTTCTATTGGAGAAGAATTAATTCCAATTGAGTTAATTCATTCACTCACCCTAATAAAAAAAGCTGCTTCAATTGCGAATTTCAATTTAGGTTTAATAGATGAAAGGAAAAAAGATTTGATCGTAGAGGCATGTACGGAAATACTTGATGGGCTTCACGATTCACAGTTTCCTTTAAAAGTCTGGCAAACAGGTAGTGGCACGCAAACAAATATGAATGTTAATGAGGTAATTTCAAATATTGCAGCTTTAAAAACTAATTCAGAGCTTGGTAGTCATCAACCAATTCATCCGAATGATGATGTAAATAAATCTCAGTCAACTAATGACACTTTTCCTGCTGCTATTCAAATATCTGTTGTCAATGAAATAATCAAAAATTTAGTTCCAACGATCAGAGAACTTACTAAGATCCTGGATAAAAAAAGTGAAGAATGGAAAGACCTTATAAAAATAGGAAGAACCCATTTTCAAGATGCAGTTCCCCTTACTTTTGGGCAAGAAATATCAGGATGGTCAGAACAACTTAAAGATGCTGAGAATGCAATTATTATGAGTCTGGATGAATTGTATTTCTTACCTCTGGGAGGAACTGCAGTTGGGACAGGGATTAATAGTCCAAAAGGATTTTGTGAAGAGTCTATAAAATCAATTTCCGATGATACTAATTTAATGTTCTATAAATCAAAAAATAATTTTTCTATCATGGCCTCGCATGATCGTCTAGCTCAAGTAATGAGTCAGATAAAAATATTAGCAGGTGCATTATTTAAAATTTCAAATGATATTAAAATTCTATCTTCTGGTCCAAGATCAGGAATATATGAACTAATTATTCCTCAAAATGAACCTGGAAGTTCTATCATGCCGGGTAAAGTGAATCCAACTCAATGCGAAGCCTTATCAATGGTTTGCACTCAGATAATGGGTCTTGAATATGCAGTTTCAATGGCGAATTCTAGCGGCACTTTACAGATGAACGAATATAAACCTCTTATTGGATTTAATATTTTAACAAGTTTAAAATTACTTAAAAATGTAATAGAAAACTTCAGAATAAAATTAGTTGATGGGATGGAACCTAATCAAACGAAAATGAAGTTAAATTTAGAAAATTCACTCATGTTGATTACAGCTATAGTGCCAAAAGTTGGTTATGAAAAAGCAGCTGAAATTGCAAACTTTGCCTTCAAAGAATCAATAAATTTAAAAGAGGCAACACTTAAATTAGGTTATTTAAACGAAGATGAATTTGACGAAGCAATGAATATCAATTCAATGATTTGATTAAAAAAATTTAAGAATTGTTGTCAATTCTTTTTGTTGCAGGATTAATATCTTCAGAGACTTTTATAAGATCATTAGATTCAGAAACAGGGAAACGATTAATAGCTTTTAATGCTAGCTTTGCTTTGCTTTTTAATTTATTACTAACACCAATACAGTATTGCACTTGAGAAAGGACATCAATTGATCTTCTAATAATCCTTACTACATCACCTTCGTCTAATGAAGTATTAAAAACCAAATCCTTCCATTTTTTCCCTCTTGCCCATTCAGAAATAATTCCAGTCAACTCTGTTTCTAAATAGATAGGAATTTCAATATGAAACTTATTTTGTTGAAAAGAGACTAATTTTCTTAAACCATCTAATTCATTAAAAACATCTATTACCTTTGATGAAGGCTTGAAATTACACCAAAGATTAGGCCTCCTTACATCAATACATATAGCTTGAATAATTGCAGCTAACTCAGGAGGATCTAAGTCGTCTAAATAACCACTAACTAAAACAAGACCAATCCATAATTCATTTTCACCTCTTATTGCACCAACTGTTTGTCCAACTTCCGTTAATTCCAAATCATTTAAACAACCAAAATGATTCAAAATTTTAATCAAATCGGTAAAAGTTCTCCAGTTATGATTTTCTTTATCCTCAAGAAGTTTTTTTCTAATATTTATTTCTTTATCAAGATCAATAATTCTTTTTCTATATTTCTTTAATTTCTTGGAGTCTCCAAATCTATGTGCGGGATGATCAGTAACTGTCTCTTCTAAATTATTAATTTGTTGCTGTTGTGTTAAAACTTCTGTTGTCAAATCATATTGTGGAGTTTGTAAATCATTTTTTTTTGAAACTTCTAAAATTCGATCTGCATAACACTGCGACATATCATCCCCCCTAAATACCTCTCCAGAAAAATACATCTTGGGCACTTCAAGTCCTAAGACATCAATTACATCCAAATCATTAAAAATACTTACTATGTATGCGGGTTTTATAAGAATAAATAAATTATCAATTGTCAAACACAATAAACTCTTAATTTTTTGGGATTCATATATTTTCTTACAAATTAATCCTGGAACAATTTTTCTTTTAATTTGGGGAGCTTTGATTGAAATTAAGCTTCCATCTTGAATATATGGGAGTGCATTAGTTATCTCTTCTGATAATTTTTCTGCTGCTTGTTTTTCTAAAATTTTCAAGAGTCTTCTCTCTTCTTTAAGACGATTTTTCAACTTTTCGTATGCATCAAAATCTTTCCATGAAACGTTAGATGTAATTTTTTTTAATTCAATTAAATCCTTATCTAAATTTTCAAGAATTATATTCTCACCTGAGGATTCACCTAAATATAAAAAACTACCGAAACTTCTTTTAATTAATTCTTTAGACTTCTCTAAAGTATAACTTTGTAAAAGATTAAGTACCATTCCATAGCTTGGAGTGAATTGACTTTCTAAAGAATTTGGTTTGCTAATAGCCAGTGCACTTGCTTCTTTGGCACCTTCAAATCTTGTTTGCAATGTAACAACGTATCCCTGGGTATCTTTTCCTCTTCTTCCAGCTCTTCCTGACATTTGCAAAAATTCACTGCTAAATAATAATCTATGCCCATCTTCTGTCCTTTTTGATAAAGAAGAAATAACAGTTGTTCTTGCAGGCATATTTATTCCTGCAGCAAGAGTTTCAGTTGCAAAAACAACTTTTATTAAACCTTGCTGAAATAATTCTTCAACCAATTCTTTCCAAGCAGGCAATAACCCAGCATGATGAGATGCAATACCGCGTTTTAATGCCTCGCATTGAGATTTATCTTTAATTGCTTCCTGATTATTTTTAAGATAAACATCTAATTTTTGGGATATCATACTTGCTTCTGAATAACTTGTTAAAGTTAAATCTTTTATATTCTCAATAGCCTTGTCACATCCTCTTCTACTAAAAATAAAATAAATAGCTGGCAACATATTTCGTTCAGCAAGTTTTGAGATCACAAAGCCAATTGAGGGAGACTTTGGTTGCATTATCCTGCCCACTTTCCCTCTCATTTTCTGCCCTTTAGGAGCTCTCCAAATCTTACAGTTTGGATGAATTCCATTACCCTTATTATTTAAAAGTGGATGGAGGCCTTTAACACTACAAAAAATAAAATCAAGTGGGACTGGTCTCTTATCACTATTAATTAGTACTGTGGGCCCATGAACTTTTTCTATCCAATTTTGCAGTTGATCTGCATTGGCTATTGTTGCTGATAAAGCTATTATTTGAGTTCTAGTAGGACAATGGATTATGGTTTCTTCCCAAACTGTGCCTCTTTGGGGGTCATTCATATAATGACATTCATCAAGAATCACAGATTCTAAATTTTCTAAAGGATCATCAAATTCATCAACTTCGCCATAAAGCATGTTCCTAAAAATCTCAGTCGTCATAACTAAGATTGGTGCTTCTCTATTTATACTTATATCTCCAGTTAAAAGACCAACTTTATTCTCACCATATTGATTAGCAAAATCTCTAAACTTTTGGTTTGATAGGGCTTTTAAAGGTGTTGTATAAAAAACTCTACTTTCATGAGATAAAGCCCTATACATAGCAAATTCACCTATCAATGTTTTACCCGAACCTGTTGGTGCCGTTAAAACAATAGAATTACCGCTATTAATAGCTTGTATTGCTTCTAATTGGAAATCATCTAGTGGAAAGGGGAAATATTCCTCTAAATTAAGCAATAATTGTGATTGAAGAGAGGATGAGTTAACTTCTTAATATATGATCTATATAGATATTAATAAACAAAAAATACCTTGCAAACTTTAATAGTAAATCTAAATCTTTTTAATTAAATCCACTTTATTTTATTTTGCCAAGATGAAAAAAGTAAAAATTCCAAAAAATAGAATCCGTAAATTAAAAACATTTTCTTTAGGTAAAAAATCATTCGAACTTCTAAGTTTAAATTCGCAAAATAAAAAACTTATAGACTTATGCAGTAATGATTATTTTGGATTAAGTAGGGACAAGGATTTAATAAAAGCTTCTTACGAAATAAGCCTAAAAGAAGGACTTGGTTCAGGAAGCTCTAGATTTATTACAGGTTCAAGACCAATACATAAATTATTAGAATCAGAACTTGCCAAGTGGCTTAATCAAGAGAAAGTATTACTTTTCCCTAGCGGATTTCAAGCAAATATCGCCGCTATCCAGGCTTTAGCAAACAGAAATAGTATCGTAATAGCAGATAAATTGATCCATAACTCTTTATTGGTTGGAGTCAAAGCTGCCCAAGCAAAACTGGTTCGATTTTCACACAATAATTTAAAAGATTTAGAAGATAAAATTATTAAATCTAATCCCACAAAAAATTCCATTTTAGTTGTTGTTGAATCTCTTTATAGTATGGAGGGATCAATTGCTCCGCTCAGAGAAATAACGGAAATTTGCAAAAAAAATAGTGTTCAATTATTAGTTGACGAAGCGCATGCAATTGGGATCTTGGGCCCTGAAGGTAGAGGTTTGAGTTTTAATTATCGTTCAGATATAACTATGATTACTGGAACTTTTGGAAAAGCATTTGGAAGCGGGGGAGCTTTCATAGCCTCTAATTCAGAAATTGGAGAATATCTTATCCAAACAAGTGGTGCATTTAGGTATACCACCGCACTTGCTCCATCTTTAGCTGCTGGAGCGCTAGAAGGTTTAAAAAAAATTTTAGAAAATAAAGAATGGGGTAATGATTTGTTATGTTCTGCGAATGAATGGAAAGATGAAATTGTTAAAAATTTTAGTTTTCCAGTTCAGGGAGATTCTCACATTTTATCAATTATTGTTGGTCAAGAAGAGAAGGCCATTTATCTACAAAAATATCTCGAAGAAAATGGTTTTTTAGCCATTGCGATAAGACCTCCAACTGTTCCAGTGGGGCAATCAAGAATCAGAATAACAATACGAAGAAAATTAGATTTAAATCTGCTAAAGAATTTCATTGCAGTATTAAAAGAGTTTAAATGAAACAAATTATTACTCAACATGGGTGGGGACTAAATAAATATATCTGGGATGATTACAAAGTTGATTTTTTAAATAATAATTGGCATTGGCAAGATAATGAAAGAGGCTATTTTTCGACAAATAATTATCAAGCAAAATGGATTAAAAGTGAATCTAAAAAAGAAATCAGAATGACTTTATGCCATTCATTTGGTTTTCATTTAATGCAAAAAAATATATTGGAAGAAGCAACTCATGTTGTTCTTATAAATTCTTTTAATAATTTTCTTCCTTTAAGTAATAAGAGAAACTTTGTTTTGAGATCTCTAAAAAGAATGGAAACAAAAATCATAAAAGATGAACCTAAGGATATGTTGAAAGAATTTATACATAGATCATTTATGCCAAATCATATGAATAATAGTTTTAAAAATATCTTTTATAAAAGTCTAGAGAGTTTAAATAAAACTCTTCTTTTAAGTGATTTAAAAAAACTTTACATCAATAGAGATTTTCCAGTATTTTTAAGAAAAGATTGCAAAATTATTTTTATAAAATCAGAAAATGATTTGATTCTTGACAACGAATCAAATAATAACTTTTTAGATTCCTTAAATATAACACTTGATAGGAAGCCAATTTTAATTAAATTAGCTCAGCAAGGTCATTGCTTGAATAATTTAAATTTATACGAGATCTTACTTAATACACTTCATGATTGAAATGGATAGTAAAAAATGGAACGAGAAAATAAAAAATAATTTCAATGATGCTGCATATCGGTATTTAGATCATTCAAATATT
>QCNJ01000015.1 GCA_003213235.1 Prochlorococcus sp. AG-424-P18
CCCAAAATTGAAGAGGATAAAAGACCCATTGTGGCCATAGCCAAACCAAGATCTAAACCATTTGGGAAACCCAGTTTATTAAAACTTTCACCGATTATTGATGCAGCTCCATGACCACCCTCAAAACCTACCTCTATTAAACAACCCATTAGAGGGTTTGCATCCATAGATGGGGGCAGAAAATATTTAACAACAAGTCCACCGACAAAAAATTGTCCGAAACCTAGGGAAAGAGCTAATAAAAATTGATTAAAAATTGGTTTAACTAAACCATTTATGTTGGGGATAGGTCTTCCCATCATTAAAGTTGCGAAGACTAAAGATAAAAGAGGAGTAGGAAAATTACTCCAAACATTTATTGTTTCTTTTGGCAAAAAGTGTATCGCTCCAAATGGACCTAATGATATACCTAAAATTCCTGATATAACTGCTATCGGCAATCCAAATCTCTCAAGTTGAACAGCTAGTTTAAATTTCCTCCCAAAAATCAACAGAAAAAATATAATTAACAATCCCAAAAAACTTATTAAAAGAGAATTTGAAAAAATATCTTTATTCTCCAGTGAAAAAATATTCAATGATTTCAAAAACATATAATTATAAATCTAAATTAATAAACAAAATTTTTCAATTAAAAAAGGCTCCCGTAGGAGCCTTTTAATATTAGGAATTAAATTTGAGAATTAATCTTTAAGAGTAACAGTTGCACTATCAATATTACTGATAGCATTTGTAACTCTCTTGAAATCAAAGCCTAGAGCTCTTAGAGCATGCCATAGATGACCTTGAATAAAGAAGAATCCAAAATAGTAATGAACATTTGCTAACCACGCCCTTGAAGTGTACTCACCATCAGGAAGATCAACAGTATCTACCCAATAAGGAGATATACTAAATTTTAATTCAAGTGGTTCACCAAAGAATTCAGTTGGATAAACTGTTGTGTTAGCGGCACTCCAGAAAGCTGCAATAATAGCCATCCAACCTATACCAGCCAATGACCAAGATAAAACAGCTTCAGCTGAAAGAAGGCCTTTACCTTTGAACTTAGTAAATTCGCCTACCTGCTTAGTAGCAATGTGCCATGCACCACCTGTTATCTCGACAAAAGCTAAGAATGCATGACCACCCATAACCTCCTCGAGACTATCGATAGTCAAAAAGTCTGCTTGATGATTCCAAATTTTTGCTAAGTTTAATTCGTATTCAACTTGTCTTACAGCACCAATAGCTGGATCATAAATCCCATGGACTCTGGCCCATTCAACGAAAGCGATAACTGCAAAACCTAAGAAGAGGAGATGATGTCCAAGAATAAATGTCAATTTGTCTGGATTATCCCATTCAATATTGAATTTTCTTGCTCTAGCAATATCTGAATCTTCTAAATTTCCTGGAAGAAGTAGAGAGTGTAAAAGTCCTCCAGCAGCTAAAACCATAGAAGAAACTAAGTGTACGATTGCTATTGCGAGTACAGGTTTAGTATCTCCCATCGCTACGCCATTAGCGTCAAACCCTATCCCTAGAGTTGCTAAGTGTGGAAGAACGATTAAAGGTTGATGACCCATAGGAACACTAGGATCAAATCGTGAAAGTTCAAAAAGGGTGAAAGCACCAGCCCAGAAAACAATTAATCCTGCATGAGCTACATGAGCAGCGATAAATTTTCCTGAGCGATTAGCTACACCTGAATTTCCAGCCCACCACCCGTAAGTGGTATCTGGATTACCGTAGGTTTGCATTTAGGAAATGATTAGCTTAAACGTTTTGAGAATACTTTAATTTTCATCAAACAGTTGAATTCACAACAAAATTGTAAAAATTAGTAATCCTAAGAAAAAAAAATTATTTAATTTACCAAAACGATTAAATATAAAATAAGTTAGATTTCAACAGTAAAGTTATTGCTAGAGAATAGATTACATATCAAATTAAAAAAGTTTTAAGTTAAATTTTTTTTTATTAAATTTCTTTTTGCTGACAATAAACGATGTTTTGTTTCATTAAACCAGCCTATTTATTGCCTCATTCTCAAACAATTATTAAATATGGGATAAGACATCTAATATTATGACTACTTCTCAAGAGTCTTCTAGAAAATTTTCATTAGAAATGAAATCTGAAGTTCATTACAAAAAGGCTGCGAAATCATACAGGAAATCAAAACAATATATAAATATGATTAACTTATATCCAACTCTGCAAAATACTCTAATTGAGTGTAAAGATGAGAATCTAATAGAATAGAGATTTTTATGTATCTACCAAATCAAAAAAAAATTTATTAGTTTTAAGCTGCAATATTATAGTTTCCTTCAGAATAAAATTTATTAATTATTTTTCTGCACATTCTTACATTATAAAGGGCTTTGGGTTTCCAAGGTTTTTTCTGACCTAGTGGAGAGCTTTTCCAATGAATCCCGGGCTTGAGCATTCCGTTTTCACGTAAAAATGAAAGTTTAATTTCAGTTATTCCTAATTTTTCGGCGGTCAACTCAGATGAGCTCCATATTTCCCCTAACATTGAATTAAGTAAATATAATTAATCCTTAATAACGTTAATTTTATTTTTTTGAAAGGGGTAAAATTTTTAAATAATTATTAAGTAACAAAAAATTTGTATTAGAAAAGAGGCTAAAAAGATTTATTTCAAATTAAGAAATATTAAATAAAGAATCCTCGTTAATAAATATCTCATCAATTTCTTCTTCTTTATTAATGAATTTATATTTGACGTATTCTTCTGTAATAGATTGAAGCTTTGGAAGGTTGATCCAACCCTCCTGCCAATTTCCACTATTCATTAGTTCTTCGTAAGTAGTTTTTAAGTAAATTTCAGAATCAATTACAGAAACCATTAAAAGAGTAATTTTTCCTTTTTCTCTTGTCTCATTTACTAAAACAAAATGTCTCAATCCATTAATGGTTTTATTTGAAGTCCAGAAATTTTCCATAATTATTTTTTCTTAATGTTTCCCTCAGAATTTTCTCTAGATATTTTTTTATATTCATTTCTAATTTCCTCTAATAAAATTTTTCTTTTATCCATATAATTTAAAGAGTCTTTTTTTAATAAGTTATATCTTTCTTTTTTAGTTAAATTCATCCAATTATTAAGATTTTTCTTATTGAAAGTTGTTAATTTTTTAGCCTTCAAAACTTTTTGTTTTCTATTGAATTTAAAAAAATTCTTAAAATTAAAAAAAATAATTATTAAAAGAAAAATTATGACTAACATCAAGAGCATCACTATTACTTAACAAGCAAGTTATTTTTAATCCACTTTTCTAATTTAATATCATTCTCAAAGGATATAACTTCTTCTTTATTACCATTACCTGATTGATCAAAAAGTCTTATTAAAAATTCTCTTTTAGCTGCCTCATCATCACCAATTACAATAATACTTTTAGATTTAAGTTTATTTGCCTTTTTAAATTGCTTAGAGAATGAGGCTCCGCTTAAATCTAACTCAACTAACAAATCGTAATTTCTTAATTTTCTAGATAAATCCATCGCTAATGATTCAGCAATTAAGCCTTGATTAATGATATAGATATCAGTATTTCTTGGAATTTCAAGCTCTTTTCCTGCAAGTAAAATTAATCTTTCTAAACCAATAGCGAAACCAATTGCAGGAGTGTTTGGCCCTCCCATTTGTTTTATTAAATCGTCGTATCTCCCTCCTCCGCAAACTGTAGCTTGGGAGCCCAGATCCCCACTAGTAATTTCAAAAGCTGTATGAGTGTAGTAATCTAAACCTCTTACAAGATTAAAATTTTCTACATAAGGTATTTTTAAAACCTCTAATTGTCTTTTTAAGTCTAGATATCTGTTATGACTTTTTTCAGATAAAAAATTAAATAATCTTGGGGCATTTTCAAGAACTTTTTTAGTTTGAATATTCTTTGAGTCCAAAATCCTCAAAGGGTTTTTAGAAATTCTATTTTGAGAATCTAAATCTAGAGAATCTTTATTTATTTCTAACCATTTTAAAAAAGATTTTTGAAAATTTGATCTGTCATTAGTATCACCTAACGTATTTATTTCAAGATTGAGTTCTTTTATTCCTAATTTACCTAAGATATCCCAAGCTAAAGCAATAATTTCAACATCACTTCTAACTGAATCATGTCCTATAAACTCAACACCTAATTGATGAAACTGTCTTTGCCTGCCTGCTTGAGGTCTTTCGTATCGAAACATAGGACCCATGTACCAAAGTTTTTGAAGAGGATTAGACGATATTCCATTTTGTATTAAAGCTCGTGCGACTGAGGCTGTTCCTTCAGGCCTAAGAGTGCAGGATCTCTCCCCCCTATCAAAAAATGTATACATTTCCTTACTGACGACATCTGTTCCTTCACCAATTCCTCTTATAAATAATTCGGTCATTTCCAATATTGGTGTTCTTATTTCTTTGATGGATGCTCTAGAAAGCTGTTCTAATAAAATTTTTTCAACGTTTTGCCACTTTATTAATTGATCAGGAAATAGATCTACTGTTCCTCTAAGGTTTTTTAAGTTATTCAAAGTTCTAAAAAATAATTCAAAATTTTTAATTCATCTAGAAATTAATCTTTGATTGGATGTTTTGTGAGACAATTTTAATTTAACATTTAGAAAAACTATTGGGAATTAATAAAAGTAAAGAGAATCAACATTGCGGTACAAAACCAAAAAAAATTGCTTTTGGAATAGCACCTCTTGGTATAGTTTCAATAGGAATAGTGCCAATGGGAGTAATAAGTATAGGGGTAGTCCCAATGGGTGTATTTTCTTTTGGTGCAGTCGCAATGGGAATAGTCAATTTATCAGTAGTCGGGATGGGAATTATCTCTGCCGGTGTTACTACTATGGGGATATGGGAGTATTCACCTAATTCTCATAAAAATCATCATAATCATACCAAACAAATTTTAAATTCAAATAAGGAAAATATGATGTCAGATCTATTTAACACTAAACAAGAGGCTGAAAAGGCTGCTTCAAAATACGGATGTATTGGAGCACATAAAATGGGTAATAAATGGATGCCTTGTAAGATGTACTAAATATTTTTTAGACAAAAATTAAATAAATATTAATACAAAATCTCAACTCTAAAATCAAGATTTTTTGCCTCATCAGTAGTTAATTTTCTTGCCCAAGCTCCTTGCACAGGACTATTCCATCTGAACCCAGCATTTTTAGCTAAAGACCTATCTTCATAACTAACTAAAGCCTTGTATAAAAACCTCGGTTCAGTAGCTTTAAGTAAAAGTTCCTCTAAGTTGTCGCATTTTTTGAAGACCTCAGATATATAAAAGCAATCAGATAACGCTCTATGTAAATTCCAAACTGGTATTGAAAAAGATAAGGCTAGATCAGTTACTGAAGGTCTTGTTTTTAGTGATTTTTGAAAAGACCAATTAATATCCTCTAAACTACATATCCATTTCTTATTAAGCTTAGGCAATCTTCCTTTTCCAAACCATTTCTTATCAAACTCCACATTATGAGCAACGATGAAATCTGAAGAATCAACTAGTTTTAGAAAGAAATTCAATCCATCTTCCCATGGTTGAGAGATATTAGTTACTTCTGCAGATATGCCATTTACATGTTCGGCTTCATTATTGTTAACTGGAAATAAAAAAGAAACTTGTGAAAGTACACATTTAAAAGATACATCAAATAATATACAACCTATTTCTATCACTTCATCTTTATTCTCGTCTAAACCTGTTGTTTCAGTATCAAGAATTAAAATTTTTTCAATTTTTTTATTTTTTTTCGTTACTCTCTCTTCAGAGGGATTGGTGTTAATTTGATCATGAAGAAAATCCAATTGATTTAATTCATTTTTGTTAAATAGTTCCAATTAACTAAAAATACTTTCATTTATCTTGACGCATTTAATAAATATTTCTTTTAAATTAATATAAATTAAAGAACCAGCTAGAAAATATTTTTTGAAACATTTTTAATTTATGAAAGATGACTTTTACAAAATTTCAATTTAACAATTTCTGTTATTGGCCTTCAAATCCAAAAAAAATTGTTGAATTTATTGGTGGAAGTTATTTAGCTTCCAAGCCAGATTTAACTTATAGAAGATTCATAGAGAGTTTAATTAATAAAAATTATGCAGTACATGCATATAAATACACACCACAATTTGATCACCAACAACTTGCTATCAAAGCATGGAAAGATTTTAAGAATTGCCGAATATCTTTATCCAAGAGAATAGGGGCATCAATTCCTTCAATAAGAATTGGTCATAGCCTTGGCTGTAAACTTCATTTAATTTCTCCTGATGGCGGAAGAAATTGCGAAAAATTCATATCTATTAGTTTTAATAATTTTAGTGCTAACAAATCAATTCCATTATTGAAACAAATTTCTCAAAAATTAGACTTCAACAGTGAATTTAGCCCAAGTCCCGAAAGAACTTTGCGATTAATTGAAAAAACATATAGTCAAAAAAACAACTTCCTAATAAAGTTCAACTCAGATGAATTAGATCAAACAGATAAATTATTTTCTTGTCTGAAAGCAAGAAAAGAAGATAATTCTAAGGGGATAATGCTAAATGGTACACATACCATAATTGCAAGCGCAGGACTAAGAGAAAATTTCTTGGGAGACTGGGCCGATGATGAATTCAAAAGAAATACTATAAAAAAAATATCTAATTTAATTGATGAATCTTAATTAGGATAATTCTTTCAGCTTTTCCAAAACAGAACTATCTTCAAGAGTACTTATATCACCACTAATTTTTTCTCCAGCAGCCAAAGATCTTAAAATTCGCCTCATAATTTTGCCACTACGTGTTTTCGGAAGAGAGTCAGAAATTATAATTTTTTCAGGCTTAGCGATAATTCCAATTTCATTAACAACATGTTTTTTAAAATTCTCTACTAATTCTGAAGAAATGTTCACATCTTTCTCCAAAGATACAAAAGCAACTATAACTTCACCTTTTAAATCATCTTTTTTGCCTACGACTGCAGACTCTGCAACTGATTTATGACTTACCAAAGCAGATTCTATTTCCATTGTTCCTAACCTATGCCCTGAAACACTTATGACATCATCAACTCTTCCCATAATCCATATATATCCATCTTCATCAATGCGTGCTCCATCTCCAGCAAAATAAACATTTTTTTCTCCTTTAAAGGAAATATATTCCCAATAACTCTCCAAATATCTCTCTGAGTTTCCGTGAATTGTTCTCATCATTCCTGGCCATGGTTTCTTAATAATTAAATAGCCACCCTCATTTTCTTTAACCTTATCTCCATTCTTGTCGACGATTTCAACTTCAATTCCTGGCAGAGGGAAAGTAGCTGAACCTGGTTTTGTAGCAACGACTCCCGGCAAGGGACTTATCATCACACCACCAGTCTCAGTTTGCCACCAAGTATCAACAATAGGACATTTATTTTTACCAATAACATTTTTGTACCACATCCATGCTTCAGGATTAATTGGTTCTCCAACTGTTCCCAAGAGTCTAAGGCTCTCAAGATTATATTTATCAGGAATTTCACGTCCAGACTTCATAAATGCTCTTATTGCAGTTGGTGCAGTATAAAAAATAGAAACCTTATATTTTTGAACAATTTCCCAAAAAGCTCCTAAATTTGAGGGTCTTGGCACTCCCTCATACATCAAGGTTGTAGCACCATTAGATAAAGGCCCATAAACTATATAACTATGGCCTGTAATCCAACCAACATCAGCAGTACACCAGTAAATGTCGTCATCTTTCAAATCAAAAATCCATTTAAATGTTAAATGGGTCCAAAGATTGTAACCACCTGTAGTGTGCACTACACCTTTGGGCTTTCCAGTAGAGCCTGAAGTATAGAGAATAAAAAGTCTATCCTCGCTATTCATTACTTCTGGTTCACACTGATCTTTTTGATCTTTTAATAATTCGTGCCACCATATATCTCTATCATCAACCATCGAAATATGTTTTTTGGTTCGTTGAACAACAACTACTTTTTCAACAACTTTATCAGCCCCACTTTCAATGGCCGCATCAACTGCTTTCTTAAGTTCAATTACCTTATCTTTTCTAAAGCCACCATCAGCAGTAACAACAAATCTGGCGTTTCCATCAATTAACCTATCTTTTAAAGCTTCTGAAGAAAATCCTCCAAAGACAACTGAATGAGGCGCACCAATTCTTGCACAAGCTAACATCGCAAACATCGCTTCTGGAATCATCGGCATATAAATACATACCAAATCTCCTTTTTTTACACCAATTGCTTTTAATGCATTAGCTGCTTTACATACCTCTTTTAGAAGTTCTTCGTAAGTATATTTTTTGCTATCTCCGGGTTCGCCTTCCCATATAAGTGCAGTCTTTCCTCCAAGCCCTCTTTTAATGTGTCTATCTAAGCAGTTATATGTGATGTTGAGTTTCCCTTCTTTGAACCATTTGAAAAAGGGTTCATTTTCGTTATCTAATACAGTTTGAAATGGCTCAAACCAATCTAATTCAGATTTTGCAAAAGATTCCCAAAATTGAATAGGATTATCTGATGCTTGTTTTTTTAGACTTAGTAATTCTTCTTGAGAACTAATATTTGAGTTTTCTGCAAATTTTTTTGATGGAGGGAAAATTCTCTTTTCTTCAAGTATGTTATTAATTGAATTTTTTTTATCTAATGACATTAAATAAATCTATGCTTAATAAATTTAGTCGAAAAAATTGAGGTTTTCAAAAATTTTAATATTAATTTAGCTCAAAGATCTATTTATATTAGATCTAAAAAATACGGCTTAGGACAAATTCTGGAAGAGCCATTAAAGCTCTTTTATATTCTGAATCAGGAAGCCAGACTATAGCCTCTTTAGAAAGCATTGCAAAATCCTCAGCTAGTTTCCTTGAACTTTCAATAGCTTTAGAGTTCATGATGATATTAAGTGCATCATCTAAATCATCTTTTTCAGCAAGTTCTCTGTTTATAAGAACTGACAAGTGTTTATTTTCTTCTAAGGCATATAAAACTGGGGCTGTAAGATAACCACTAGCAAGATCACTTACAGCAGGTTTTCCAAGTTGTTTATCATTTCCAGTAAAGTCAAGAATGTCATCTACAACTTGGAAGGCCAAACCAATATTTTTGCCAAAATCGTACAAAGAGGTTAAGTTTTCGTCATTAATCCCACTCAAAACTCCAGCTGCTTTGCAACTATTGGCAATTAGTGATGCTGTTTTACAATAACTTTTATTGATGTATTTGGAAAAAGATTGAGCTGAATCAAATCTATTTAAATTTTGTTTAATTTCACCCTCTGCAAGATCCATTATTACTCTACTAAGTAATTTAACTACATTTACATTATCAAGATTTGCTAGGTGCCAACTTGCTTGAGCGAATAAAAAGTCTCCCGCCAAAACAGCTACTCTGGTATTAAATCTACTATGAACTGTATCAACTCCTCTTCTTGTGGACGCCTCATCAACAACATCATCATGGACTAATGAGGCTGTATGAATCATCTCAGTAATTTCAGCAAGCCTTTTATGTTTGGTTGTCAAGCAAAACTCAGGAGATATGGCTTTTGAAATCAATAAAACTATTCCAGGTCTTAACCTTTTCCCCCCAGCACTAAAAAGGTGTTCTGCTGCGGCTTGAAGAATTGGGTGACCAGCTCCTATTAGATTTTTCAGTTCTAAAATAAGATCATCAAGATCATTTTCAACTGGTTGTAGTAGCTCTGTTACTGTATTCATGATTGACCTCTCTTATATCTTAAGGAATCAAACATTACTTCGGAGGTTAACCAACCTAATTTCTTTATTAATTCCAAGCCAAAATTTTACTTTATTGGAAAACTCATCTCTTTTTGAAGAAACAAAAAATTTTACATTTTCGAGAGAAATACTCTCATAGCGGTCAGTTTCTGGAATATTAAAAGATTCATTAAATTTTTTTATTAATGCTACCGATGGATCAATAATTTTTATATTTGAATCTAATTTTTTTCTTAAAAAGTCATAAATTAAAGGATAGTGACTACATCCAAGTATTAATTCTTCAATATTTTTGTTTATTAGTGGTTTTAAGTATAAGTCTGATAGCCTATTTAACTTTTCAAGATTTAATTTTTCTTTTTCAATTTCTGATACAAATTCTGGACATTCTTGCTGAAATATTATCGTATTCTCTTTTTTAGCATTTATAGCTTTCTTGTAATACGATGATCGAACAGTTGTTTGTGTTGCAAGGACACCAATTATTTGTTTATCAACTATTTCCGATACTGAGTTTATAAGATCAAAACAAGGGACCTTTAGCTGATCTTCTAGAATATCAAGAGCACACGCATTTGTAGTATTACAAGCAACTAAAAGTGCATCTAAATTCTTATCAACAAAAAAAGTACAAATCTCCTTCGCAATTAATCTAATCTCCTTAGAATTTTTGTTCCCAAAAGGTATTCTTTTTGTATCCGCCAAATAAAAAACTTCTACATCTTTACGAGTTTTTAGTAAAGAATTAAGGATAGTAAAACCACCTATTCCGCTATCAAATATACCTATTTTTAATTTCACCCTACTTTATCAAAATATTCGAGGATGCCTTTTGCAATTGCATAGGCTAATCTTTTTCGATGGGTTATTTTCTCTAATCTTCTTGCATCTAATCTTCCCGTTAAAAATCCAATTTCTACAAGGACTGCGGGCATCCTAGTATTTTTAATTACATAAAATCGACCTTGTTTAACTCCCCGATCAGGACTCCCAGGGGAAACTCTTAAAATTTGTTTTTGAATTCTTTTCGCGAGTAATCTTCCTCTCCACCCTTTGTAATAAAAGGTTTCCAATCCATTTATGTCTCTTCTTTTACCTCTTGAGGCATTTGCGTGAATACTTACAAAAATATCTGCATCAGTATTATTAGCAATGGAAACTCTTGGAGGCAAAGCCAAATCAACTTCATTTGTTCTAGTCAACCTTACTTTGACACCTTTTTCAGAAAGTAATTTTTTAACTATTTTTGAAACCTCTAGGACAACATCTGTTTCTCTAATGCCACCTATACCTATCGCTCCTGGATCAGGTCCTCCATGCCCTGGATCGATTACAACCTCAAAATTATTTCGTTTTACCTCTGGTAGTTTCAAGTAACCATAATTGTTTTTCTTCTTATAAATTACATTTTGATTTGCTTTGATATTTCCTCTTTTCTTTTCAACTAAACCTTCACCAATTTTTTTAAATGAATATTTTGAATTAAATAGTTTAATTCTCCATCTATTTTGATCTAAGCCAACCATTTGCCAAGTCAAAGGTTTCAAATAAGTCTCTTCCTTAAATTCAATTACTAGTCTTGTTTTACCCTTTTCTGGTTTACCTAATCTAATTTCTTTTATAGGGCCATTACCTTTTATTGTTCTGGGATTTTTTAATTCTCCTGGAAAATCTACCCAGAATCTATCTCCGGATATTTGGTTAGACTTCTGAAAGTATGCTTTTAAATTTGTATTTGATTTAGTTCTTAATTCTAAAACCCCATTAGTATTTATAGCCCATGCCGCAAGAGCACTTGAAGATTTAACTGGAAGGATTGAAGAATTTAAAAATAAAAAAACGGATAAATAACGAAAAAGTTTATTATCTAAAAACTTTATCATTAGTTTGAAAACAATTTGTTTTTTCTATGTTTAAGGCTTGGCATCTGCTCCCTAATTTTCTTCACTCTTTCTTTATCAGCAGGAGCTATTGCAGCTCCCTGAGTCTTTCCGGCATCAGATAAAACTGTACCCCAAGGGTCAATTACCATTGCATGGCCATGACTTTGCCTTCTTCCATAATGAATACCAGTTTGAGCTGGAGCGACTACATATGCTGTATTCTCAATTGCTCTTGCTTGTAATAGGATTTGCCAATGATCTTTTCCAGTGAATGCTGTAAAAGCTGCGGGAATCATAATTAACTCAGCACCATTGGAAGACAAATATCTATAGAGTTCAGGAAATCTAACGTCGTAACAAATCGATAATCCTATTTTGCATAAACCTGGGACATCTACAACAGGTGGATACTCGGCTCCAGATAAAATAGTGGATGATTCCTTGTATAGATTTCCATCTGGCAAATCAACATCAAACAAATGAATCTTGTCATATTTTGCCAAAATCTGTCCATCTTTCCCAAATAAGGCTGACCTATTAAAAGTATGACTATCATCACCAGCAGGGACAGGATACCCTCCTCCCAAAAGAAATACTTGATATCTTTGTGACATGGTTTTTAGAAAATTTGTACACTTCTCTGACAATTCAGAAGCTAATCTAAGTTTTTCATCATCTCCTCCTAAAAAAGCAAAATTCTCAGGCAATCCTATTAACTCAGCACCTCTTCTGGCAGCTAATTCAATCTGTTCTTCTGCTTCAGTAAAATTTTCTTCAACATTTGAAGTACTCGTAATTTGCAATGCAGCTACCAAAAAATCAGTCAAGACTTTACTCCTAATGAACCAATTCGTAAATCATGAGGCACGAATCACACCTCTTTCAACTTGAGCTGGAACAATATCTAAGCAATCAAGTTCAGAGCAACATTTAAAATCATCCTCATAATCTCCAAGACTTGTCAATCTTTTGCCATGGGTTGCTGTTTTTAAACATTTCAAAATATCATTTTTCCAGACATCCCAAAGTGCCAAAGCAGATTGTAATTCGTCATTCATAATATTAATTTCGAAATCACAGTTCTGTTTTAGGTATAAAGCCAAAGCACCAGCAGCTAAAGAATCCTCAAGTGAATAAGAACCTTCCCAACCACTACCAAGTATTAAAAGATTTTCACTTTTTAATGAAATGATTTTTTCGGCAACTGCTTTCCTGTTTGGGAGACCCATAGCAAATAAATGCTTAGCATTTTGAACTTTTTGCAATGATTTAGTCCCATTAGTCGTACTCATAAATAGTCTTTTACCATTTACAACTTTTTTTGTAACTGATAAAGGGGAATTTCCCAGATCAAAGCCCTCAATCTTCTTTCCGCCTCTTTCTCCAAGCATTAGTCTTTTTTCAGCTTGCCACTTAATTGCAGATTCTTTTAATAAATCTAAATCTGCAAAAACTTGTATTGAATCAGCTCCATTTTTTAAAGCCCAAGAAATTGTGGTTGTAGCTCTTAAAACATCAATGACCACTGCAATGTCAGGACTATTTTCAGGAACATCCTTTGCAACGTGATAATAAGTAAGCTTAATAATTAAATCCTTTTTCTGGGTTCATTATAGAAAACAGTTACTTAATTTGATTATTTTTTTTTAAAAAACAAACTTATTGATAATATAAAACTAATTTGTTTTACAGAAATTTATCAAGTAATTAATTTGAAAATGAATAATATCCGCACAATAAAAGGTGGAGTTAATTTAAAAGGAAAAGTTAAAGTACCGGGAGATAAATCTATTTCTCATAGAGCTCTAATAATAGGAAGTATTGCTAAGGGAGAGACGACTATTGAGGGGTTCTTACATTCCGAAGATCCACTTTCAACTGCTGATTGTTTAAGAAAGTTAGGTGTCAAAATCCCAGAAATAAAAAAAAATGAGCCTTTTACGATTTTAGGATTAGGTCTTGATGGTTTAAAAGAGCCAAAAGAAATTCTCAATTGTGGAAATTCAGGAACCACTATGAGGTTATTAATGGGTTTATTAGCCTCACAAGAAGGTAAGAATTTCATCTTAACTGGAGACGCTTCTCTTAACGAAAGGCCAATGAGAAGAGTTGGCAAACCGTTATCTTTGATGGGTGGCAAAATTTATGGAAGGGAAAGGGGTAACAAAGCTCCAATATCAATTGATGGGAAAAAACTTAAGGGATGTGTTATTGGAACTCCAGTTGCAAGTGCTCAAGTGAAATCTGCAATATTATTGGCAGGCCTCAATGCTTCTGGAACTACTTCTGTAATTGAACCAGCATCTTCAAGAGATCACACTGAAAGAATGCTAAAAGCATTTGGAGCAGACATCAGTATCAGAGGAGAATTAGGTAGAAATGTTGTTATCAAGTCAGGTAGCAACTTAATTGGTCAGAGAATATTGATTCCTGGAGACATAAGCTCTGCTTCTTTTTGGATGATTGCTGCATCTATTGTTCCAAATTCAGAGGTTTTAATTCAAAATGTCGGATTAAATCCCACTAGAACAGGGATTTTAAATGTAATGGATTCAATGGGGTGCAATTATGAGATCCTAGAAAAATCGACTATTGCAGGTGAACCTATTGGATCTATTAAAGTAAAGAATTCAAATAATTTAAGATCATTCACTATTGAAGGAGATATTCTCCCAAAACTTATAGATGAAATTCCTATCCTTACTGTGGCTGCCTGTTTTTGTAATGGAGTTTCTGAAATTAAAGATGCTCAAGAATTAAGAGTTAAGGAGACAGATCGATTAAAAGTCATGGCACGACAGTTACAAAAATTCGGCGCTGAAATAATAGAAAAAGAGGATGGGTTAATTATTAATGGGCAGTCAAAATTTCATTCTGCGGAGGTAGATAGTGAGACAGATCATCGAGTAGCAATGAGTCTTGCTATTGCTTCACTTCTTGCTGAAGGCACCTCAAAAATCATGAGATCTGATGCTGCTAACGTCTCGTATCCCACTTTTTGGGAAGAGCTGGCCAAACTAACTAACTAGCCTAAAAAAGTTTTTGTCTGAATTAATAGAAGTTTTAACTAAAGACGGTAGTTACTCTTTAAGAAGTGTGTTTTTTCAAGAGAACTTCCATAGTTTATTGGGCGCATTGGAGGAAACAAAGTCAAAGTTTACAGCTACTTCTAATTTGCACAGATTTAAGGGCAAATCTCTTAATGTTTTGGATATATGTTTTGGTTTAGGATACAATTCCGCTTCTTTATTAGATAATTTAATAAAACAAAAATCATATTTAAATTT
This sequence comes from Prochlorococcus sp. AG-424-P18, assembly GCA_003213235.1. GTDB lineage: Bacteria > Cyanobacteriota > Cyanobacteriia > PCC-6307 > Cyanobiaceae > Prochlorococcus_A. The sequence continues at coordinate 14,940 of QCNJ01000015.1, forward strand.
GTTTGCATTGGAGATTGATAAAAAGCCTCTTGAATATTCGCTTAGAAATGAATCTTTCCTTAAATTATGGGATCCAAAAGTCAAAAAAATATTTGAATCACTTTATCGAAAAGATTACTTTGAGGATCAATTTTTTAAATGCAGTATATTGTGGGGTGATGCTAGAAAAAAAATCAAAATTATTCCTTCGTCTATTAAATTCGATCTGATTTATTTAGATGGTTTTTCTCCTCAAAAATGCCCACAAGTATGGACGATTGAGTTTTTATCCAAAGTCACAGAAAATCTCAATCCTTATGGTTATTTAATAACTTATTCATCATCAGCGGCAGTAAGAAAAACCCTAAGAAATCTTGGATTAGAAATTTTTAATATTAAGCCAAGTTTTAAAAACAGACCTTTTTGGAGTCAGGGAACTGTCGCAATATCAAAATTTGATAAGAATAAATTGAAACCTAATTTCAATTTTGAAAAGTTATCTTTAATGGAAGAAGAACATCTCTTAACTAAAGCTAGTGTTCCATATAGAGATCAAGATTTGAACTCAAGTAAAGACGATATAATCAGGAGAAGATTAGATGAGCAATTATTCTCAAATCTATTATCTACAAATAAATGGAGAGACAAGTGGGGAATGACGAAGTCATCCTTTAAGAGTTAGATTTAAATTAGGATTTCAAATAAACATGTTAAGTGTTGCAATATTAGCGGCAGGCAAGGGCACTAGGATGGAAAGCTCATTGCCAAAAGTTTTACATAAAATTTCTGGCAAAAGTCTTCTACAAAGAGTAATTGATTCATGTGTCGAATTAAAGCCCGATAAGATTTTCGTAATTACTGGACACAAATCAAAAGAAGTACAAAAGTCAATCCCAAAAGATAAAAAAATCCATGTTGTTGTTCAAGAACCTCAATCAGGAACCGGTCATGCTATCCAGGTACTTTGTAAAGAAGTAAAAAAACATGAAGGAAAACTTTTGGTACTAAACGGCGATGTGCCACTCATTAGGCCTAGCACTCTAAAAAGACTTTTGTATTTACACGATTCAAAAAATGCTGATGTTTCTTTAATTACAACGAAGAAAACAAATCCTCATGGATATGGCAGAGTTTTTTTGAAGGGGGGTTTTATAGAGAGAATTGTTGAAGAAAAAGATTGCAATGATCTAGAAAGAGAAAATTCATTAATCAATGCAGGTGTTTACTGTTTTAACTGGGGTAACTTATCAGAAATAATTAATACTTTGCAAAGCAATAATAATCAAAAAGAGATTTACTTAACAGATACAATATCTCTGATAAAAAATTCCTCAAGTCTCGAGGTAGAGGATAATGGAGAACTTCAAGGAATTAATAACAGAATTCAACTATCAGAGTGCGAGGAATGTATTCAAAATTCAATTAAAGAAAAACATATGCTTAATGGTGTAACTTTTATAAATAAAGCAAGTTGTTCAATTAGTGAAGAAGCTGAAATTGGTAAGGATGTAATCATAGAGGCTAATACACATATAAGAGGAAATACTAAAATAAATAGTCATTGCATTATCGGTCCAAATACTTTTATTGAGAATTCTAATGTGGGATTAAATTGTGAAATTTCAAACTCTACTGTTTATGATTCTCACATAATGGATCATATAAAAATTGGCCCTTATAGTCATATAAGACCTAATTCCAAAATATCTTCCCATAGCAAAATAGGTAATTTTGTTGAGATCAAAAATAGTCAACTAGAGGAAGAATCTAAAGTAAACCATCTAAGTTATATTGGTGATTCTATTATTGGAAGATCTACAAATATTGGAGCAGGCACTATTACTGCAAATTTTGATGGGCAGAAAAAACATCAAACAAAAATTGGCAAAAATTCCAGTATTGGAGCAAACACAGTTTTTGTAGCACCAATAAATCTAGGGGAATCAGTTACAACAGGTGCTGGTTCAGTGATCACAAAAGACTCTAAAGATAATTCATTAGCGATCTCAAGAACTAAGCAAGTAAATATAGAGAATTGGAAAAAAAGAAATCCTGATTTAGTTAATTAATTCAATAATTTTTTCAAGTTGCCAACATCTGCTCCCTTTTATAAGAATAAAATCACCTTTTTTTGTAGATTTGTTTATCTCTTGAGGTACATCTTTAATATTACTTAAAACTAAGAATTTATTCTTATCTTTTAGATAATTGGAGTAAATTTTTTCATTTTCTTTATCGCAAATAAATAAACACTTTTCTATATCTGAATTATTTATTAAGTTGAATATTTCTTTGTGATACTTTTCAGATTCTTTTCCCAATTCTTGCATACTTCCAAATATGAAAAATTTGTTTCTCGGTTTTTCAAGTAGGTTTTTAATACATGCTTTTACTGACTCCGGCGAAGCATTATAAGATTCATCATATATTGTTGTTTTTACTGATTTAAGAATTTTATTTCTTCCACCTAAACTTACAAAATTAAATTTATTAAAACTTTCAAAATCAATGCCTAGCTCTTTAGCAACTGCATAAGCAAATAAGAAATTCGAAGCATTATGAAATCCCTCAAATGAAATTTCAAAGGTATTTTCTTCAATTAAAATTGTTTTATTCGAAGGATTATAAAATCCTCTCAAATTATCATCTTTCTTAAAACTATCCTTTTGATTTTCTATATTTAATAGTCTTACCTTTATTACTCTACCTTTCCAAAATCCTTTTAAAGTTTTTTCTAGGAATGGATCATTTGCTGGAATTATTACAACTCCCTTTGGGTTTAAGAACTTGCTAATTTCACACTTTGCATTAGTGATATTTTTTTTTGAGCCCAACAATCCAATATGAGCTGTCCCAATGTTAGTAATAACTGCAATATCGGGTTCACTATATTTAGATAAATTCTCGATCTGTCCAAGACCTCTCATCCCCATCTCAAGAACCAAAACTTTATCTTCTATATTTGTATCAAGAATAGTAAGACCAACTCCAATCTCATTATTGAAATTTCCATGAGATAATTTAATTCTTCCAAGTTTATTTAAAACTCCACCAATCATTTCTTTTGTTGTGGTTTTACCCACTGAGCCAGTTATTGCAACAATAGGGATATTTAATTTTTTTCTTTTTAGTAATGCTAATTTTTGAAAAGCCTCTTTTGTGTCATTTACAACCCAATAAGGAAAATTACTAGGCAATAATCTCTGCATCCCTTTCTTAATTACAACAGATTTAACTCCTTTATTTAAAACCTCTGGAAGAAAACTATGTCCGTCAAAATTTTTACCCTTGATAGCTATAAAAAGATCATTTTTTAATAAAGTTCTACTATCAATACTTATATTCTTAAAATTCAAAAAATCTCTTTCCCCCTCTCTCAGATTTCTAATATCCCCCAAAACATCGTTTAATTCTGATAAAGAGAATTCCATTAAAAAATTAAGTCATACTTTTTTTTAAAGATGGATCAGCTGATTGTCCGTAAGAAAACTTTTCAACTTCAGCAACATCTGGCGATGGTTCTTTTATTCCGCAAACATCCTTATACATAATTTCGTATTCAAGAGCTGATCTTTGCCAACTAAACTCTTGGCTCATGGCTCTTTTTTGCAGTAATTCCCAACTATCTTTATGCCTAAAGGCTTCCCAGGACCTTACTAAAGAAGTATAGAAATCTATAGGTTCAAAGCGATCAAAGCAAAATCCCGTACCATTATTATTTTCTGGGTCATGAGGTAAAACTGTATCTACTAAACCTCCAACTCGCCTTACTATAGGGATAGAGCCATATCTCATAGCAAGGAGTTGACTAATACCACAAGGTTCGAATCTACTTGGCATTAAAAATGCATCAGAACCACCGTAGATAAGCCTTGATAAAGAATCATCATAGGTAAGAAATACTGAGAATCTGCCTGGGTAATCTAATGCCAGTTGCCATAATCCAGACTCTAAATATCTATCTCCAGTCCCTAAAACAGCAATTTGAGAATCTGTATAGGCTAATAGTCTTCTTGAAACTTGTAAAAGTAAGTCAACCCCTTTCTGATCAACTAACCTACTGACCATACCTAAAAGATATTTTTTAGGATTAACTTCGAGACCCATTTCTCTCTGCAGAATTTTTTTATTTTCTAGCCTATTTTCTAAATTCTTAATACTGAATTTTGCAGGTAAAACTGGATCTTTGGCTGGATTCCATTCATCAAGATCTATGCCATTAAGAATTCCCCTTAATTTACCTGAAATGTAATTAAGTAATCCTTCAAGGCTTTCCCCATATTCATTGGTTTTAATCTCATCGGCATAAGTAGGAGAAACAGCATTGACCCTATCTGCATACAACATTGCCGCAGCCATTGTGTGGTCTCCATGCATATACCAAGGACACCAAGTCATTTTTTCAAGTTTCCATCTCCAAGGGCCTTGGTATTTTAAATTATGAATTGTGAAGACAGTACTAATTTCGGGGTCCTGATGCATCCACACAGGAATCATTCCAGTGTGCCAATCATGACAATGGAGAACTTGAGGTTTCCAACAATTCCAAGCAAATTCTGCGGTAGCACTTGCAAAAAATGTAAAGCGCCAGTCTTCATTTTCGCCTCCGTATATTTGGTCAGAGTCAAATGTTGGATGACCCACAAGATAAATCACATAATTATGAATGGGATGTTTTGCTTCATAGACGGAGAAATCAGTGCCCATTGTATTTGCTCGAAAGACTGGTTCATTCGATACCTCTAAAAGACTCCACAATTTTCCATATCCTGGAATTATTACCCTTACATCGTGACCAAGTTTTATCAAAGATGGAGGTAACGAACCAACTACATCCCCCATACCTCCAACTTTGATCATTGGAGCACATTCAGCAGCGGCAAGAAGAATTCTCATTGATAATTATTTAAAAAGTTCTTTTGAAAGATAAATTAGGGTGTCCACTTATAGTCAGAAAAGTCTGGTGGACGCTTTTCAAGAAAGGCATCTCTACCTTCTTGTGCTTCTTCTGTCGAATAGAATAGTTGAGTTGTGTATCCAGATAATTCTTGAATACCTGCAATCCCATCATTCTCCGCATTGAATGAAGCTTTAAGAATACGAATAGCAGTTGGACTATTTCGTAAAATCTCTCTTGCCCAGATTACACCCTCAGCTTCTAATTCTTCAATCTTTGTAATTGCATTTATCAAGCCCATATTCAGAGCTTCCGTGGAATTATATTTTCTACACAAAAACCAAATTTCTTTTGCTTTTCTTTGACCAACAAGTCTTGCTAAATAACTAGATCCAAAACCCGCATCAAAACTGCCAACTCTTGGACCTGTTTGACCAAATATTGCATTTTCAGAGGCGATACTAAGATCACAAATTAGATGAAGTACCTGCCCTCCACCAATTGCGAAACCAGGAACTAAAGCAATAACCACTTTAGGCAAACTTCTTATTAATCTTTGAAGTTCAAGTACATTTAATCTCTGCTTCCCTTCATCATTTTTATATCCATTTTTACCCCTTACACTCTGATCACCTCCAGAGCAAAAAGAATAAATGCCTTTCTTGTCAGGTCCGGCACCTGTAAAGAGAACTACGCCAATAGTTTCATCATTTCTTACGATATCAAATGCGTCAATGAGTTCATCTACAGTTTGTGGCCTAAATGCATTTCTTTTTTCAGGCCGATTAATTGCAATTCTCGCTATTCCCTCATCTGATTTGTGAAACAATATATCCCCATAAGATTTGCATTCTGACCAATTTAAAGTTGTTTTTCCAGGTAATACTTTCATGAAATCTAATTATTCAAAGATAGAAAATGATAAATTTAACTGCCAATTATTTTTTCTAGCAAGGCATTTTTTTCACAAATTTCATTTTCTGGATCAACATCAACTTTAATTATTACAGATTTCTGGATAGAAATGCTCCAATCTAATGCCTCTCGTAATTTTTTAAAATTTGCCACGCTTTTAAAGTTTACCTGATAGCCCTCTGCGAGTTTTGGCCAGTTTATTTCTTTTGGCATAAGAAACAGTTTTTTTAAATCATCTTCTTTTAAATTTTTTTTATAAATACGATTAAATATATTTCCGCCATTATTATTTATTAGAAGAATTGTTAAATTCATGTCGATTGAATTTTCAATCAGCCAACCGTTTATATCATGAATAAAAGCCAAATCTCCAGTAACAAGAAGTAGAGGATTTTTAATTCTAGAAATACCTAATGCAAGAGATAAAGTACCGTCTATACCAGAAGCGCCCCTAAAGCTGAAACAGTTTCTTGTTAAAGTACCATTCTCAGAAAATGTGAGCCAATCTCTAATTGGGCTACTTGCGGAGAGCATTATAGGATTTTCAGCTGGCCAATGTTTTGGGACAAGGTTTGCAAGCATATACTCAGTAATTTGATTATCTTGAGTAATTTTCTCATTCAAAATCCCTCTAATCTTCTCGCCTTCCTCTATTAGATCTAAAGCCATTGGAGTAAGAGATTTTTTGTTTTTTTCGTTAATTGATAATTCTTCTAGCAATAGATTAGTAAAATTTGAAAGCCCAAAATCATATTCAAATGATTTTTTTATTGGGTCCAATTTTCTATAGTTTTTTTCTTTTATAAGAATTTGTATACCTTCGAAAGTTGTTAAAAATTTCTCCAAATCAATTGAAGATGACATGGGGCCAAGCCTCAAAAGTTGATGACAATTTATTGAATTTTTATTTTTTCTTAAGACTAATTCCCAATTCACAACTAATCCTCTCAAATCAGAATTAACTCCTGAAACAGGATCAGCAAATACTGGCCAACCAGTAATTTCTTGCAATCTTTCTAAAGATTTATTGAAAGAAATTAAATCATTTATGGAACCTTGAAAGGGACCTACCAAAATAATGCCAGATTCATCTAAATTTAAATTTTTTGAAATTTCTAAGAATTTGTTTTTATCAGATTTTATTTCAACTTCTTGAAATATATATTTTTTCTTTAAATAAATTCTTTCAAAAACCTCTAAAACATTTTTTTTATTTAAAAGTGAAATACCTAAAGGCTTATCAATAGGAATATTTAAATGAATTGGCCCAGGGAAAGTTGATATTTGTTTCTCAGTAATTCGAACTAAATTCAGGATTTCGTTTTCTTGTGTTTCATGAAGTCCATTTAGATTTGTACTTAAAACCCTTCTGCAGACTGAAGTCAAAAAATCTTCTTGATTTACTGTTTGATTAGCGCCACAATCTTTTAATCTTAAGGGTCTATCAGCAGTAAGAAATATAACACCTTTACAAGATCGGTCTGCTTCAACTGCTGCTGGCAATAAGTTACTTACGGCAGTCCCAGAAGTGGTAATAACTAAAGAAATATTACCTGATGCAGAAGAAATCCCAAGAGAGTGGAATCCCGCAGATCTCTCATCTATTGAATTAAAAATATTTACCAGACCTAATTTATTTAATTCTCCAGCAGCTATCGCTAGGGGTGCTGATCTACTCCCTGGACAAAGTATTAAATTTTGAACTCCTATTTTTATTAAGAGATTCAAAAGTTGTAAACTTCTAAGAAAATTTTTGCATTCAATAGATGATGTCATAATTTATATAAATGCTTTGGGATTTTCCTTATAACTGAATTAAATAAAACATGTCTACAACTCAAGAAAAAAGAAATTCAATAATAAAGGATTTTAAAAACCTTTTAATCTGGATATCTATAGCTTTAATTATACGATGGCAGGTTATAGAGCCAAGATGGATCCCCTCCGGTTCAATGCTTCCAACTCTTCAAATACAAGATAAAATTCTTGTTGAGAAAGTAACCCCCAAAATCACTTCCAAATCAAATCTTTCAAAATTAAAAAATAAAATAGTTGTTTTTAACGTTCCGGAGCAATTAATTAATGCTGGTTATGAAAAAGATACTGCACTAATAAAAAGAGTAATTGGAATACCTGGAGACAAAGTAGAAGTAAGAGACGGTAACCTTTACTTAAATGATATCGCTCAAAAAAATTACGTTTTTGACAAAAATATTAATTATTCTATAGGGCCTTTAATTGTCCCAGAAGAGTCATTATGGGTGATGGGAGATAATAGAAATAACAGTATGGACTCACATATTTGGGGGTTTTTACCCTATGAAAAGGTTATTGGTAAAGCTATTTTTAGATATTGGCCGTTCAATAAAATTGGACCTATTCGGTTCCCTGCCCTTAATAATTTAGATTAATGGGTACATGATGTTGTAGGGTTTTTATATCTTGAAGTTGTAGAAATGTTTAATCCAGAATTTCTTGCTACTGAAAATAATGATCCAAACGATGAGAATGATTTAATTCAATATTTACAAAAACAATCTCCAGAAGTTTTGCAAAGAGTAGCAAAATCAGCTAGCGAAGATATTCAAGAAATTATTAGACATAATGTTCAAGGTCTTCTTGGAATGCTTCCTTCAGATCAATTTGATGTAAAAATAACATCATCAAAAGACAATATTGCTAATTTATTATCTTCTGCAATGATAACAGGATATTTCTTAAGACAAATGGAGCAAAGAAAAGAGCTGGAACAAACTCTTAAAAATGATGAGAACATGTCTATTGAAGAATAATTGTTTTTAAAGATTTACTTCTTCAGGAATTATTCCTAGTTCAAACAACTTTTTATATAAACCCATCAAAAATTTATTATCCTCAGGAAGTTTATCCCACTTTTGGGAATTAATTTCATTAATTAATTTTTGACAATCTTCTATTGTAAATTTTATAGGGGCCGTAAAATGAGCTGGAATTAAATATTCCATATCTTCAAAACACTTGATATTTTCTAACCATTTGAGTAAAACTTCTTTTGAACGCGGAAAAATTAATTTCTGTAAAACTGGTGCGATTTGAATCTTAGGAGTATCTTTACCCATTATTTCAACAATAGAAGATTCCCAATCTTCGTCCCATAAAAAAGGATAAATACCGAAATGAGATCTCCAATTCCTCAGATCTTTTTTGAATGAATACTTAAATATTTTTTTTAAAGGTGGAATATTTAATTTACCTGGTTTTAAAAAAGATGAAAACAAGACTAACCTTTTCCATCCTTTTTTTCTATGTTCGATGGAGTCAATCAAAGGTTCATCTCCTCTCTCTCTAGAATGAAAAAGAAGTGGAGTTGGATCAAAATCAAATATCTCAGGGGGAGTGGAGTCTATTCCAACTATTGCGTCTGTCACATGAAGTGTTTTCGTAGGATAATGGAAACAGCTTATCTCCTGATATCTTCCAAGTCCTAAATTCAGAGGGCCTAATGAAGACCATTTAAAGTAGTTTGTATGTGGAGTACCTTCCTCAAAGAGTATTCTTGATCTTTTTGATGGAATTCCTAAGAAATCTAGTGGTAGATTTATGGGGAAACTCCATTGTCCAGGACAAAGCCAAATTTCTGCATCTTTAAAAGTTCTTGAAAGAGCTGGCAGTCCGATTTTATGTTCTAGCCCAGAGGCACTCGGTAGAATTATTGTTTTTACTTTGCCATGAATCGCAATTAATTTTTCTAACTCATTTATTAATTCTTTTGTCGGAGGCAGTGGATTTATTAGCATCAATCCATTATCAACCTTTATTACCGTCATTCTTATTGGAACTGCAACATAATAAAGTCCTTGTATTTGTTCCAAAGACCATATTTGATCAGGAATTAATTCTTTTAAAATTGTTTTCTTTTTTCCATAAGGATATAAGGGGAATAATGGCCACCAATTCCACTTTTTATTTAAAGTTTCATCCACCACAATCATTTATACCCAGCAAATAATTTCTTTAACTTAAATATTCCGTATCTTGGAGCGAATAAAAAAGCAAATAAAAATATAAAAGTTTGTGCCAAGACAATTGATCCGCCTGTTTCAAGATCAAACCAAAAACTAACATAGATTCCTACAAGGCTTGAGATGATTGCACTTAATACTGAAATTACTGTCATATTATCAAACTTATCCGTAAGTAAATATGCTGTAGCCCCTGGTGTAATCAACATTGCAACTACCAAAATAATTCCAACAGACTGCAACCCCACAACAGCTGCCAAAGATAAGCATGTGAGGAGTAAATAATGAAGAAAAAATACATTAATCCCAACTGTTTTTGCATGCCTAGGGTCAAAACAATAAAGCATTAAATCTTTTCTGAAAATTGATAAAAGGATTACTACTAATAAAGAAATGAATATAGTTTGTTTTACATCTGAAAGTGATATTCCTAATGGACTACCAAAAAGAATAGAGTGCAGATCAATATTACTTTTAATCTTAGAAACCAATACTATTCCAAGAGCGAAAAATCCAGTAAATACCAAACCAATAACAGTATCTTCCTTAACTCTAGATTTCTGCTTAATAAAACCTATCAAGGCTACAGAACCAACTCCGAAAATAAATGCCCCTAATGAGAAAGGAAGACCTAATGCATAAGCAACCACAACACCAGGCATTACCGAATGTGACACTGCATCTCCCATTAAAGCCCATCCTTTAAGAGTCAAATAACTTGATAGAAAACCACAAACAGCTGCAACTAATGAACTCATAAGAAGTGCTTTTCTCATAAAGTCATGAGTTAAAGGATCTGTGATGAATGAATCTAAAGTTAAAAAAGAACAGAGCTCCATATAAATTAAAATTTAGGATTCAGGTCCAAATAAGAAATCAGGTGAGATCCCTCCAAAAGTGGTTGTAATATTTTCAGGGGTAAACACTTCAGAGGTTTCACCATAAGCTACAACAGTTTTATTTATTAAAAGAACCAAATCACAAAATTCACGGACATGCATCATATCGTGCGTTGATAATAATATGGTTTTCCCCTCATTTTTAAATTGAATAAATAATTCCGAGATAAGTTTTTCAGTTCTTATATCAACACCTGAAAAAGGCTCATCAAGAAGAAGTATTGATGCTCTTTGCGCGATTGCTCTAGCTAAAAAAGTTCGTTTTCTCTGACCTCCAGATAAGTTTCCAATAGGTGTAGATAAATGATCAGTAAGATCAACTCTCTCAATAGCATCTTTAACCGCCTGAACATCAGACTCTCTAGGAGATCTAAAAATATTCATCGAACCATATCTTCCCATCATCACTACATCCCAAACACTTATTGGAAATTGACTATCAATTCCCTCATTTTGAGGAACATAAGCAATTGTCTGATCTTTTTGAGCAGATCTTACAGACTCTCCATTTATTCTAATTTTTCCCTTCGAAATATTTACAAAGCCAGTTAAAGCATTAAAGAAAGTTGTTTTACCAGCCCCGTTCATCCCTACTAAGCCACAAATCTGGCCAGGTTTCAATCTTAAATTGGCATCATACAAAGCCACCTTACCGTTGTAATCTACGCAAATATTCTCTGCCTCAATCCTAAAGTTTTGATAATTGATTGTTTCCATAATTCAAAAAAGTCCTTTTTTAATCAAATTTAAATTATGCTCAAGCATTTTTATATAGGAACTAGCAGGCCCACTATCATCAGATAATGAATCAACAAAAAGATTTCCTCCAAAATTAGCCCCAGTTTCGTTTGCAACAACCATTTGAGATTCGTTACTTACAGTACTTTCGCAAAATACAGATGGAACATTTTTTTCTTTAACTAGTGAGATTGTTCTTGCCATTCTTTTGGGAGTAATTTGACTCTCAGCATTAACTGGCCACAAATAAACTTCCTCTAATCCATAATCATTTGTTAGATAAGAAAAAGCACCTTCACAACTTACTAGATACCTCCTGTCTTTATTTAAGTTATTAATAAAAAGTGAGAATTCTTTATCTATTTTAGATAGTTTATCTTTATAAATTTTTCCATTTTCTTCAAATAATGTCCGTTTGGATGGCCTCAATTCTGATAAAGAATCCACGAGAATATCAACGTATAGGATCCCTCTTTTTGGAGAAATCCAGGCATGCGGATTGGGTTTCCCTTTATAAAAATCTTCACTTATAAAAATAGGATCCAAATCTTCCGCGACAGTAATTCTTTTAACTTTTAAATTAGAGACAAATTTCTCAGCCCATAATTCAAATCCAAATCCATTATCAACAAAAACAAAAGCATTAGAGGCATTTACCAAATCGCTTGGAGTTGGTTGATAGCCATGAACTTCAACTCCAGGTTTCGTTATTGATCTAACAATAAAATCATCTTTAGCGACATTACTAATTATATCCGCCAAAACAGTGAAACTTGCGAGTATTACTTCTTTAGTTTCATTTTTATTTGATATTCTCTTACATGAGCCTGAAGCTATAGAAAGCAGAAGTATCAAACTTAAAAAAAAAATATTTTTTTTCATTTTTAACATCCATCCCAAGTTTATGAATTAAAAGATAGTTTCATAAGTGGTTTTCTAAGATCAGAAATAAATCCTTTCCAATTTATTTTTTCTTTTTCAAAAGCTTCTTCAACAATTTTCTCAGAATTTTTCTTTATGAAATCTAAATCAGGTTCTTCTACTCCTTTTGTTATTGCCATAAAATCAGCCAAAGAACTAGATACTACTCTTGTTAAATAAGCAGCACTTACAGCCTGAAATGTTCCAGAAACAAGCCAATTTGGGCCATGTAATTTTGTTATACCAATTAGAGTCTGTCCACTCCATTCAATAACTCCCTGAGCAATAGCAGTCTTTAAAATCTCTTTGGATACTTTGTCTAAAATTTCAGGAGACCAATTACATCCCCATATAGACTTAATTTCTTTAATCATTAAAGAATTTAATACTGTCATTGCCATAACATCAATTGATGGGATAGGAGATAAGAAAACAGTTGTTGCGACAAGAATTTGATTTTTTCTTTGTATACCTTTTAACTGCATTCTTCTTATACATTCAATTTCAGATTGCCAAGCAGCATGAAGTTCTTTCAAGAGCCTTTTTTTTGTATTTTTAATATTTTTAGATGAACTTATGAAAAACTTCCTTAAAGAAAAAGGTATATTTGTTATTTCACTCTTATTGACATCAAAAGTAATAATTTTATTCGTAAAGTCACTTGAAATTTGAGACTTTAAGTCTTCTATCTGATTTTTGGCTTCTATTTGGTTGGAAGTTAAAGCCACCAACCAGATTGGCATATTTTTAGGAAACTTTTCCAGCCACAAAAAATCATTTGCCGACAAAGGCAAGTTTATAAAATAAAAGATTGCATCACTCTTCAAAGCTTCTTTTGGAATAACTTGAGAAGAATTGTATTTAGGTAGTTTTTCGTATAAATCAAAGTCAAACTTATCTGCTTTGAAATTACTTTTCAAAACAGATTGAAAACTTTGATAATCTTTTTGTCCAATGCAACTTATTTTTTCTTTTTCACATCTATTAAGAATAGATTTAAATGTTTTTTGTCTTTTTGAATTCTGTTTTTCTAATTCATTTGTTGCTTCAAGTTCTTCAAAAAAATTTAAATCTTCATTACATAGGTTTATCCAACCATCTAAATTACTTGGCTCATTAAATTTAGGCCTATCATTCTTCAAGTAAAAATATCCCCCCAAACACAACGCAAAAAATCCTATTGAGCCTCCTGCAAAATGAATTAAGTCACTGACAAACCATTCCCCAAAACCTAACAATAATAAAATAATAAGAAGATTTTTTTTTGGAAACTTTATGAAATCCTTTAAAAGGTTGTCTTTACTAATATCAGACACAATACTTTATTTTTCTAATTTTATTTTAATGCAAGTTGTGAATGAGAAAACCAAAATTTCATAAGTCGTTAATCAAAAGATAAAATTTTAAGCCTTTTAAAAAGACTTATTGCATAACAAGATGCTAAGTTAATAGACTATTTAAATAACTTAAGAATCATTAAGATGTCTAATTCAAATTTCAGCAATAATCCTGGACAAGAAAATTACAGAGGTCGTTCTAACAATGAAAGGTCTAATTTCAGAGATAGATCGGGCGGAAGAAGAGATGGAGGAGGATTCCGCATAAGATTGAGTGATAACGAAATGAAAGCTGTTAAATCAATACAAGAGACCTTTCAATTAAGATCTACCGTTGCAGTTCTGGGTTTCTCTGTTAGAACACTTAGCGAAATGATCAAAGACGAAAAATTGATTGAATCAATCAAAGAATATGCAAAAAATAATAAAAACTCTTCTCAGAGTAGACAATCACAGAATTCTTATGAAGAAAAGACAAAAACAGCACCTGACCCTTTTGCAAGACCTGTAAAAAGTACATCAACTGAAGAAATCCAATCTAGCGAAGTAGAAGAGGATGGCAAATAAAAAAAGAATTCTTTCAGGAGTTCAACCAACTGGTGATTTACATATTGGGAATTGGCTTGGGGCCATAAATAATTGGGTTACCCTTCAAGAGCAATATGAAACATTTCTATGTGTAGTTGATTTGCACGCAATAACAGCATCATATAATCCCAAAGAATTATCTAAAAACACTATCTCTACAGCGGCATTGTACATCGCTTGTGGGATAGATCCAAATATATGTTCAATTTTTGTCCAAAGTCAGATTTCAGCGCATTCAGAACTTTGTTGGATACTAAATTGCATGACCCCAATAAATTGGATGGAAAGAATGATTCAATTCAAAGAAAAATCCATACAACAAGGTAATAATGTATCAATTGGATTATTTGACTATCCAATACTTATGGCTGCAGACATCCTTCTTTATGATGCTGACTTCGTACCAGTAGGTGAGGATCAAAAACAACATCTTGAACTTGCGAGAGATATTGCACAACAGAGAATTAATGCCAGATTTAGTAAGGATAAAAATATTTTAAAGATCCCTCAACCAATCATCATGAAAAATGGTTCAAAAATAATGAGTTTAATTGATGGTTCAAAAAAGATGAGCAAAAGTGATCCTAATGAGGGAAGTCGCATTAACTTATTAGATCCACCTGAAATAATCACAAAAAAAATTAAAAGAGCAAAAAGTGACAGTTCTATTGGAATTGAATTTAACAACCCTGAGAGACCAGAATCTAAAAATCTTTTGATGATTTATTCAATACTTTCTGGCAAAGAAATTTCTCAATGTGAAAATGAATTTTCGGAGACTGGATGGGGGACATTTAAAAAATTAATTACCGAACAACTTATTGAATCACTAGAACCTATTCAGAAAAAATATAAATTATTAATTAATGATCCCTATCAACTAAATAAAATCCTTAATGAAGGTAAGGAAAAAGCTGAAGATTTAGCGAATCAGACTTTAAAAAGAGTTAAATCAAAATTAGGATTTTTTGAAATGGAGAAATAAATTATGCCAATAATTACCTTGCCTGATGGTTCAAAAAAGGTTTTCGAAAAATCTGTAACTATTCTAGAAATTGCCCAGAGTATAGGCGCTGGATTAGCTAAAGCAACAATTGCTGGAAAAGTAAATGATGTTCTTCTTGATGCAACAATTCCTATAAATAAAGATTCCAAAGTTGTAATCATCACATCAAAAGATAAAGAAGGAATTGAAATAATAAGACATTCTTTCGCTCACCTTATTGGTCATGCAGTTAAACAAATTTACTCTGATATTAAAATGGCAATTGGGCCAGTAATTGAAGATGGTTTTTATTACGATATTTTTTCTAAATACAGATTTACTCCTGAAGATTTAATAAAAATCGAAAATAGAATTAATAAATTAATAAAAACAAATTATGACGTTGAAATTTTACAAGTTTCTAAAGAGGAGGCAATTAAAACTTTTAAAGAAAGAGATGAGACTTTTAAATTACGAATAATTGAAGAAATTCCTGAAGATGGTCTCATCAATTTATACAAACACGAAGAATATATCGACATGTGTAGAGGGCCTCACGTACCCAATACTAGACATTTGAGACACTTTAAATTACTTAAATTATCAGGTTCATACTGGAGAGGGAATAGTGAAAATGAATCATTACAGAGAATATATGGAACTGCATGGGCGAAAGAAAAAGAGCTCAACGACTACTTAATAAGAATTGAAGAAGCGGAAAAAAGGGATCATAGAAAACTTGGTAAAAAACATTCACTATTTCACATACAAGAAGAATCTCCAGGAATGATTTTTTGGCATCCAAATGGATGGACAATCTACCAAGTATTGGAAAAGTACATAAGAGAAATACTCAAAAAAAATGATTATTTAGAAATCAAAACACCACAAGCTGTTGATAAATCACTTTGGGAAAAATCCGGTCATTGGGAAAAATTTAGAGACGATATGTTCACTACTGCTTCAGAAAATCGAACATATGCAATTAAACCAATGAATTGTCCATGCCATATTCAAGTATTTAATCAAGGTTTAAAAAGCTATAAGGATTTACCTATCCGTCTTGCTGAATTTGGTTCTTGTCACAGAAATGAGCCCTCTGGTGCACTACACGGCTTAATGAGAGTAAGAAACTTTACTCAAGATGATGCACACATATTCTGCACAGAAGAGCAAATTCAAGAAGAGGTATCAACTTTTATAGATCTTGTTTTCGAGGTTTATAAAACTTTTGGTTTTGATGAAATCATTATCAAATTATCAACCCGTCCTGAAAAAAGGGTAGGTAGTGAAGAGATTTGGGATAAATCAGAGGAGGCTCTCACCAAAGCTCTCGATAATAAGAAACTAAAATGGGAACTCCAGCCAGGAGAGGGGGCTTTTTATGGTCCAAAAATAGAATTCTCCTTAAAAGACTGTCTTAATAGAGTTTGGCAATGCGGTACTATTCAGGTTGATTTCTCAATGCCTATTAGATTGGATGCCACTTATGTAGATATTGATAATGAAAAAAGAAATCCAGTTATGCTCCACAGAGCAATTTTAGGATCCTTTGAAAGATTTATCGGAATCTTAATTGAACAATATGAGGCGAAATTTCCAATTTGGCTTGCGCCTTATCAAATAATTTTATTGAGCATTACTGATAGAAATATTGAAAAGTGTTTAAAGTTTAATGAGTTAATAAATAATAATGGTTACCGATCAAAAGTTGATGTTAGGAATGAAAAAATAGGATATAAAATAAGAGAGGCAACTCTCGGGAGAGTGCCCTTAATTGCAGTTATTGGAGATAAAGAAGAGGAAATTGATTCAGTCGCTTTAAGAGCTCTAGATGGAACAAATTTAGGAATTTTCGACCTACCTAATCTATACAAATTAATGGATAAATTAATAGAAAAAAAAGGGAGAACAGAATAATTTCGAATAGATGAATTTTCTAGCTTGTGATTTAGGAGGTACCAAGGTTCTATTGGGAATATTCGAAAGAGTAATAAATGATGATTCGCCTAAATTGTTATTCAAAAAGAAATATGTATCTTCTGATTGGGATTCTTTTGAACTAATTCTAGAAGATTTTCTTAAAAACGAATGCAAAAATATTACCCATCCTTCTTCTGCATGTTTCGCTGTAGCTGGTCCTTTATCTAACAACCACGCCAAAATCATTAACTTGTCATGGAATATTTCTGGAAATGCTTTACAGAACAAATTTAATTTTGAAAGCTGCGAGCTAATAAATGATTTCGCTGTACAAATTTATGGAATACCTTTTTTAAAAAAAAATCAATACTCCACTATCCAAAATGGATCCCATTATGAGAGTGCTAATCATGATTTGCATGCCATTGTTGGGGCGGGGACTGGTTTGGGCGTTGCAAGAGGAATCATAACGGGGGGAAAGGTAAAAGTTTTAGCTAGTGAAGGTGGACATGTTGAGTACTCGCCAAAGTCAAAATTAGAATGGGAATTAAAAATTTGGCTTAAAAATCACTTAAAAATTGAGAGAATTTCTTGTGAAAGAATTATAAGCGGCACTGGTTTATCAAGAATTGCCGAATGGAGACTAAGCAAACCTGATGCCCGAAATCATCCTCTGCAAAACTCTTTAAAAGAAATTAAAATTTTTGATACTGCAAGAAAAGAACTACCTGAAAAAATTTGTACTCTTGCCAAGGAAGGGGATCAGCTAATGATTGAAGTTGAGAGGATATGGTTAGGTGCTTATGCCTCTTTATTAGGAGATATTGCTCTTCAAGAATTATGCTTTGGTGGGTTATGGATTTCTGGAGGAACCGCGTCAAAACATTTCAAAAACTTTAAATCAGATTTATTTATGAAACAATTTTTCGACAAGGGAAGATTAAAAGATATTCTTAAAACAATACCTATGAAAGTAATTTTAGATGAAGAGTTTGGACTTTTTAGTGCAGCCTGCAGAGCAAAAATGCTTTTAGTAACTCAATAACAAAAAATGTCTATTCCTGAAGTAGGTAAAAAAATAAGGGTCACAGTGCCTTCCACGACTGCCAATTTAGGGCCTGGATTCGATTGTCTTGGAGCAGCATTAGATTTGTATAATGAGTTTATTTTTACGAGAATTGAAGGTGGTGGAGATAGATTTGACTTAATAATGGAAAGTACCGATGGTAATCATTTAAGAGGAGGACCAGAAAACTTAGTTTTTAGAGCAGCGCAGAAAGTATGGGAGAGCGCAAATATGGATCCTTTTGCACTTGAAGCAAGAGTTAAGTTGGCAGTGCCGCCTGCACGCGGACTTGGAAGTAGTGCCACAGCAATAGTTGCTGGACTAATCGGAGCTAATGCAATAATGAACTCTCCATTGTCCAAAGAGAAACTCCTTGAACTTGCCATTGATATAGAAGGTCACCCTGATAATGTAGTTCCCTCTCTGCTGGGTGGGCTTTGTTTGACTGCTAAGTCATCTTCTCAAAGATGGAGAATCATTAGATGTGATTGGCACGATTCAATTAAAGCTGTGGTAGCAATTCCTGCACTTCGTTTAAGCACAACTGAAGCAAGAAAGGTAATGCCCAAGAATATACCTATATCTGATGCTGTGACAAATATGGGGGCACTTACTTTATTACTAAATGGTTTAAAAACTGGAAATGAGGAACTTATAAGAGAGGGAATGTTTGATAAGCTGCATGAACCCTACAGATGGAAACTTATTAAAGGTGGGCTAGAAGTCAAAGATGCCGCACTAAATGCAGGTGCTCTAGGATGCGCAATTAGTGGGGCTGGGCCAAGTATCTTAGCTTTGTGTAAAAAAGAAAATGGTAAAAACGTCAGTCAAGCCATGGTAAAAGCATGGGAGAAGTCAGGTATTGCTAGCAGAGCGCCATTCTTAAACATTCAAACGAAAGGTAGCCAATTTAGTACTATTTCTAGTGAGTAGTTTTACTTAGGCATTTTTAATGTTATAGTCTCAAGCTAGTACAACTTCAACTAGAATAAAAAAATTATTCATTACATAAATGAATTTAGAATCTTTTCCTTGGCTATCATCTATTGTTTTACTGCCTTTAATTGGGGCCCTAATAATGCCTTTCTTGAGTTCAAAAGAAGGAGAAGACAATACACTTCCTAGAAATATTTCATTAAGTTTTTTATTTGTAGATTTTTTACTAATAATCAGCGTCCTTTTTCAAAAATTCAATACATCAGATAGCTCTTTACAACTTGTAGAAAGAGCTTCTTGGCTGCCCTCAATAGGCTTAGAATGGTCTCTTGGCGTAGATGGGTTATCTGCTCCTTTAGTAGCTTTGAGTGGATTAATTACATTTTTATCAGCTGCGGCTAGTTGGAAAATCAAGAAAAAATCTAATCTATATTTTGCTCTGCTTTTAGTCCAAGCATCAGCACAAGCACTTGTTTTCCTCTCTCAAGATTTCCTACTATTTTTCTTGGCTTGGGAACTTGAATTAGTTCCGGTATATCTTCTTATTGCGATTTGGGGAGGGAAAAAGAAATTATATGCGGCCACAAAATTTATTCTTTATACAGCTTTAGCCTCTTTATTAATACTCATAAGCGGGTTAGCACTTGCCTTAAGTGGTGATACCTTTACATTAAATATTACCGATCTAACGAATAAACAGGTAACAGGCAGCCTTGCTTTATTGTCTTATTTAGGATTTTTAATTGGTTTTGGAGTAAAACTTCCTATTTTTCCATTACATACTTGGTTACCAGATGCGCATGGAGAGGCTAATGCACCAGTTTCAATGTTACTCGCAGGAATACTTCTTAAAATGGGAGGCTACGCTCTCTTAAGATTCAATGTTCAAATACTACCTGAAGTACATCTACAAATCGCACCTGCATTAATTATTCTTGGAATCATTAATATAATTTACGGAGCACTAAATGCATTTGCACAAGATAACGTTAAAAGGAGAATTGCATGTAGCTCTGTAAGTCATATGGGTTTTGTTCTATTAGGAATTGGAGCGGTAGATGCTCTAGGAATAAGCGGAGCAATGCTTCAAATGATCAGTCACGGACTTATAGCTGCAGCTATGTTTTTTGTTACTGGCTCATTCTATGAAAGAACAAATACTCTTTCCATACCAAATATGGGCGGCTTAGCAAAGGTCTTACCAATAACTTTTGCTTTTTTCTTAGCAAGCTCACTAGCCTCTCTAGCACTACCTGGCATGAGCGGTTTTATAAGTGAAATAACTGTATTTTTAGGTATCACAAGTCAAGAAGGCTTCAGCTCTATCTTTAGATCGATCACTATTCTCATTGCAGCTATAGGTTTAGTTCTTACACCAATATATCTACTATCAATGTGTAGAAGAGTATTTTTTGGCCCTAGAATTCCGGCTCTAGCTACAGTCAAAGAGATGAATGGTCGAGAATTAACAATTGGTTTCAGCTTATTGTTGCCTACTTTGGTGATAGGTTTTTGGCCAAAAATCGCGATAAATTTATATGAATCTTCAACCAATGCTCTCAGTCAGCAGCTTACTCTAGCTAAATTAGTTGGAGTAATAACAACTTTAGTTAATTAAATCACTTTAATAAATGGATACCTCAATTTTTAAATATGGAGAATTACCAGAATTTAAAAAATTTACTCCCGAAAGCATAAGTAAACAATTCCCAGTAGTACTAGAAAAGATAGCTGAAGATTTTAAAAACATAGAAAAAAATTTATCTAATTATTTACTTCAAAATGATCTAAATTGGGAAAAGGTAATAAATCCGTTAAATGAAGTAAATGAAATTCTTAGATGGAGTTGGGGAGTAATAAGTCACCTTAATGCAGTAAATAATTCTGAAAGTCTAAGAGACATTTATTCAAAATTTCTTCCTGAAATTATTAGCTTGAGTAATAAATTCGGACAAAGTAAAGTAATTTACAATTCTTTAGTCAAGCTCAAAAAGACAAATAACTTTGATCAAATTAAAAACAGAATTTTGGATAAAGAAATTCTTGAGATGCAACATAGAGGAATTTCACTACAAAAGGATGATCAAGAAGAATTCAACAAAATTTCAGAAAAGCTTGGAAAGCTATCAACAAACTTCAGCAATAATGTTCTTGATGCGACTAATAAATGGTTTTTAATATTAAATAAGAAATCTGAAGTCGATGGTCTTCCTGTACGAGTACTTGAATTAATGGCAATTTCTGCACACAACCACTTAAAAAAAGATGAAGAAGTCGATATCAAAAATGGTCCCTGGAAATTAAGTCTAGATATACCAACTTATACTTCATTTATTACGTATGCCACCGACCGTAATCTCAGAGAGAAACTATATAAGGCATTCGTTGGTAGGGCATCTCAAGGAGAAAATAATAATTCTCAAATCATTGAAGAGATATTATCTCTTAGAACAAAACAGGCTAATCTACTCGGTTATAAAAGTTGGGCAGAACTAAGTTTGTCAACAAAAATGGCGAAAGAAATTAAAAATGTTGAAAAGCTTTTAGAAGAATTGAGAGCACCAGCATTCAAAACCGCAAAAATTGAATTAGAAATGCTCGATAAGTTTTCTAAAGCTAATGGGTTTTCAGAATCACAGAATATCGAGCCATGGGATATTAGTTATTGGTCAGAACTTCTTAGAAAGGAAAAGCTCAATTTGGATCAAGAGTCATTGAGACCTTGGTTCCCACTAAATGATGTCCTGAAAGGTTTATTTAAATTAAGTGAAAAGCTTTTTGAAATTAAAGTTGTCGAGGCAACTGATGAGGCGCCTCTTTGGAATGATGACGTTTTATTTTTTAATATCCTCAATAAAGAAGATAAGAAAATAGCATCCTTTTACCTCGATCCATATTCGAGGCCTGAATCAAAGAGAGGAGGGGCTTGGATGGATGAATGTTTGAATAAAAACAATATTGGCAAAAAGACCCTTCCTGTAGCTTATCTGGTTTGTAATCAGACTCCGCCATCAAAAGATAAACCGAGTTTGATGAGTTTTGAAGAAGTTCAGACTCTGTTCCATGAATTTGGTCATGGTCTTCAACACATGCTTACCACTGTAAATCTTCCGCAAGCGGCTGGTATAAATAATGTTGAATGGGATGCAGTCGAACTTCCAAGTCAATTCATGGAAAACTGGTGTTTCCACAAAAACACACTTTTAAATATTGCTAAGCACTATAAAACAGGAGAAAAATTATCCGATGAAAATTTTGATAAGCTCTTAAAGAATAGAACTTTCAATTGTGGAATGGCAACTCTTAGACAACTACATTTCGCAATAACAGACCTCAGATTACATAGTAGTATTGATAAAAACGAAGGTAAAACTGCAGATGAAATAAGAAGAGAAATTGCAAAACAAACTACTGTTATTGAACCAATTAAAGAAGATCAATTTCTTTGTTGTTTTAGTCATATATTTGCAGGAGGATATTCTGCAGGATATTACTCATATAAATGGGCTGAAGTTCTAAGTGCTGATGCATTTTCAATGTTTGAAGAGGCTGATTTAGAAAACTCTGAAGATTTAAAATTAATAGGAAAGAAATTTAAAGATACAATACTAAGTCTGGGTGGAAGCTTACCTCCATTAGACATATTTAAATTATTTAGGGGGAGAGAGCCACAAACAGATTCTTTGATAAGACACTTGGGGTTATCTGGAGCTACATAATAATTTCATCGATTATTTTGTCAACGACCGATTTGTTTCTTACCAGATTTCTATGTTTATATACTTTTACTGATATTTTTTTCCCAAATTTTAAATTTGTCCACCAGCCAGGGAAAACCATCATATCCCAATAAGTAAAGAAATTTATACACTCAATCTCATCAAGTAAAAAATCATTATTTGCGAGCTCCCTTAAAAACTCACTATTTATTTTCATTTCTGATATTCCTCTAAAAGGATATTTAGGTATTAATTGAGCCATCAATGTTCCTTTGTGAGGGGAACCTATAGATATTAATCTCCTTGTTCTTTTACATCCATTAAATTTTTGAAGCCAGTACCTACCAATTATTCCTCCCATAGAAAATCCTAAAATATCTATTTCTTTTTCTAAACCATATTTCTCTAAAATTAATTCGTTTAATTTATTAGTCAAATCCAGAATTGAAGTCATTCCAAATGAATGCTTGAGTGTTGGGGCAAAATATTCTATGCCAATTTCATCAAGTTTTGAAGTAATAGATGAAAAAATACTTGCAGTATTCCAAAGACCATGAATCAATATAATTGGATTTCTTTTTTCCAACACTTTAATTATTTTCAAGAATTCTTACTATTGACACCTTCCCATCGAAACCTATGATTGGAGGGTTACATTTTGTCAAAATAATTTTAATTTTAGAAATCTTAAATTCTTGATCAATGATTTCTAAAATTGCGTTGGAATATTTTTCGATTGTATGACAATATATTTTCTTTGATTGATCTTTTAAAATTTGAACCAATCTTGAATAGTCAACTGTTTTTTTTATATCATCATTTATTGTACATTTTTCAAAATCAGTCCACAAAAATATATCTAAAATAAATAGTTGTCCTAATTCCCTTTCTTCATCAAGTACGCCAACCCTAGCCCAAAGTTTAATATTCTCAATTTTTAAAAAAGTTTCCATCTTTAAAAGTTTTAAAGATCTTTATGTGTATAGATAGCCTTTCCTGATGAAAAATCATCAACTATATTCCCATCACCCTTTAGGAAATATTTATAAGTTACCAAACCTTCTAGACCTACAGGTCCCCTTGGTGGAAGAGTCTGAGTAGATATACCAACTTCAGCTCCGAATCCATATCTAAAGCCATCTGCAAACCTAGTAGAGCAATTATGAAAAACACCTGCACTATCGACTACATTCATAAATTTATTAGCAATATGTGAATTTTCAGTAATTATTCCATCTGTATGTTTTGAACTATATTTTTGAATATGTGTAATTGCATCCTCGAGATCATCAACAATTTTTATCGATAAAATCAAATCCAAATATTCAGTTTTCCAATCTTCTAGACTAGCCTCATATTTTACCCCTAATTCAACTGATCTCTTATCTCCAATTAATTTAACATCATTAGATTTAAATAAAGGGATGGCCTTTTCTAAAAAAGCTGGTGCGATATCTTTATGGACTAATAAAGTTTCGATAGCATTACATGCTGCAGGATATTGAATTTTGCTATCCAAAGCGACTGATAAAGCCATCTCTAGGTTTGCCTCAATATCTATAAACAAATGACAAATTCCATCAGCATGGCCTAACACAGGAATTCTTGTATTCTCCTGAATAAATTTAACTAATTCATTACTTCCTCTTGGAATTATCAAATTAATGTATTTCTCAAGATTTAACATCGCCATGCTATCTTTTCTGCTTGTTAGTAAACATATTGCATTTTTATCAAGATCTGATTCATTTAAACCTTCTTGCAATGCCCTGACTATTGCTGTATTTGTTAAATTAGCTTCACTACCACCTTTTAGCATTACTCCATTACCTGATCTTATTGCTAATGAACTAATCTGCATCACGGCATCTGGCCTTGATTCAAAAATAACCCCTAAAACTCCAATTGGTACAGTTTTTCTTTCTAAGATTAATCCCTTTGAAAGCTCTCTTTTTATTTGAACTTGATTTACAGGATCAGCTAATTCTCCAACTTTTCTTACTCCTTCAATTCCTGAATTTAATTTTGATTTTGATAACTTTAATCTAGAAAGTAAAGCCCTAGAAATACCCTTTTTTTCTGCACTTGAATAATCCGCATTATTAGCCTCTAATATTTCTTTGGAATTTCTTTCTAGATAATCAGCCATAAAATTTAAGGCTTTTATTCGATTTTGATTTTCAGTCTGACTTATTTGTATTGATGCCAAACGAACTTTCTCTGCTTTTTCTAGAAGATCATTACCTGGTTGAGGAACTTCAAAGATATTTGCCATAATATTTTTTAGTTAATTTAATAATAATTCAAATTAACGATTCTTTAAAGTGAATTTCTTGCTGAGTTAATATCTAAAAAATAATTGAACTTGACTTTTCCAATCGCCATTTGAATCATAAGAACCTAATAATTCTAAGTTTGGATTTGCCTGAAAAGTCAAAATTCCTAAAGGCGAAATATCATCTCTACCTGGAACCGTTTGAAAAGCAAAATTTATCGCATCAGAAATATCAAGCCCTATTTCCGCGACCCAAGCTTGAGAAGAGAATTCTTCATTAGAAGATGATTGACCATCATTCTCTATATCTAAATTTTCATTGGAAAAAATATTATTTAATGAATCATTATTTTCTATTAACGCAGGATATAGAGATAACTGAAATCTTTCACTGAATGCATTAGCATTATTTAGTTGAGAAATAAATGCTCTATTTATTAAATTTGCAGAGTTACCTCCAATTAAACCAATTATTTGTGATCTGTTATAACTTGGCGTGCTCCTTAATTGGATTCTTCTATTTTCATCAGCAAAAGATAATTGATCTAAAAATCCTTCATAAGATGCTTCAATTTTTATAAGCCTTGAATTACCAATCCCAAATGATCCAAAACCACTAGAAGTCGCATTTACATCAAGATCACTCGAGATATTTGAATCCTGATTATTTTCACTTATAGGGATAATAGAATCTGGAACTTTACTAACCAGAGAAAAATTAATAAATGGAACAACACCACTTCTTGATGCAAATAAAATATAATTATCTTTATTTTTATCAAGTTTAAATGGTGTTGTATATAGATTGGCTCTACCTTTTTTAAGATAAATTAGACCTCTAGCATTTAAATCATTACCTACCTTTCCGTTTATATTAAGGTCTAATTTGGTATCTAAATAAGCTTGAACTAATTCTGAATATTGAATTTTAAAATCTGGGCCAAGTTTTAATTTGAGATTATTAAAACTCAAATTATCCAAATAATTAGGCAAAGTTTCTCCCAAAAGAACTGAATTCAAGATTGTTTCATTTGAAATTATTTCGATATTTTCATTATTGTTCCAATAGAGTTCTGGCCAATCTTTTTTATCCTTCTTTCGTATACTATTTTTTTCTTTTTTATTATTTTGATTGGTGCTATTAAAATTAATAAATCCATTATTAAAAGATAGAGAACCTCCCAAAACAGGACTTTCAAATGATCCACTTAAATCAACATCAGAATCTATTAAAAAATTAAAATTATCTTTCTTTAAAGTAAATCTATTCGTTATCAAATTAATTTCTGAATTCTCAGATTCATTCTGACTATAAAAAGGCAAAGAACCTTTTACAAAAATTTTTCCAGATTCTTCAGCATTAGCTTCTAGATTATTGATCTCTAAAGTGTCAAAATCAAAAATTATTGTACTATTAATATCTTTTATTAAATTGTTTAGAAAATCAATTTCAGAATCCTTAACTACAATAAATCCATTTAATAAAGGTTTATTTAAAGTGCCTTTTAGAATCACTCTTAGATTTACATCACCGTCTTTAAATGTAAAGTATTCATCAGCAAAAATATCTATTAACTCAATAAATTTTCCATTCCCAATCAATCTTAGATCTAAGTTATCAGATTTATTTATTGGTATTGAACCTTCAATATTAATTGGGATTTCAGAATCATTTATTAGAAGGGAAAAATCAATATCAAAAATAGAATTATTAAATTTAACTAGTCCCTTATCAAATTTTATTATGTTATTTTTAATTGATGAATCGTTGGAGAAAATATCGCTATAGAAAGATTTTGTATCAAGATCATAAAACAAATTCATATCCAACCCTCCAAAAAAATCTTTTGGTTTATTTAAAAAAATATTAGCTGTACTTAATGGAAATTTTTTAATTCTAAGAGAACCTTTCCCCGCTAATAATCCTCCTTCCAAATCAATAGAAAATTCCTCTTTATTATTCTTATAGTCGTCTCTAGATACATCAAGATAGCCATTTAATTTTGCATTCAATTTATAATTTATTGGTCTATCGCCCTGAATAGTAATTTTCCCATTGTATCTACTCATAAATTTATTTAAATATTTTCGCAAATTAAATTTATCCTCTAACAAATTACTATTTTCAATAAGGTTATTTATATAATCGATCCTCTCTTTAAATGATTTATTATCTTTATTTATTTCCAAATCATCTAAGACATTCGATTTACTTACAGAAATAACTTTTTTATTATCAAAGTTAAAAATATCAAAAGCCGTAAGGATAGTCCAACTAGTGCTTATATCCTTGAATTCTGAATTAATTAAATTATTTTTACTTGAATCATATTCGACTTCAATTATTCCACCATCAATTGGATACAATGAGGAATTTATATAAAAAGAATTATCTTTGACGCTGAAATCAAATAATGAATTGGCTAAATTAATATTCCCATATTTGACTAAACTCCAAGCAATACGCCCATCAAGGTATGACTGGTCTGAGGAAATTGATCCCTTACCATTAATAATTCCTTCAATTCTATCGAATTGATTTTTGTCTATAGATAATTCAAGCTCATCAAGAGGAAAATTATCCGCTCGCCAGTTAT
>QCNJ01000016.1 GCA_003213235.1 Prochlorococcus sp. AG-424-P18
GAGTTCTTAATTGAAGAGTTGTATCTAAACTCAATTTCAAAAATTCAGAAAACTAGAAATTTAATGAGGGTTCCTTTAAAAGAAAATGAGTTTTTAGAGTGGAATGAAAATGAGAATTTGAATTTAGATATAAAAAGTAATTGGGAGAAAAAAGATTTCGAGCATGCAGTTCTCTCTGCAAAAGAATACATAAGAAAGGGAGATATCTTCCAAATAGTTATAAGTCAGAGATTCCAAACTCAAGTTAATAATGATCCTTTTAATTTATATAGAAGTTTGAGGATGGTTAATCCATCTCCATACATGTCATTTTTTGATTTCGGCTCATGGTATCTGATAGGTTCAAGTCCTGAAGTAATGGTAAAAGCAGAGAAAAATAAAAATAATCAGATAGTTGCAAGCTTAAGACCAATAGCTGGCACTAGACCTAGAGGTATTGATCATCAACAAGACTTGGAATTAGAAAAGGAATTATTAAAAGATCCAAAAGAGATAGCTGAGCATGTAATGCTAATTGATCTTGGGAGAAATGATCTTGGAAGAGTTTGTGAAATTGGTAGTGTGAAGGTCAAGGATTTAATGGTGATCGAGAAATATTCACACGTTATGCATATAGTCAGTCAAGTTGAGGGAATCTTGAAAAATAATTCTGATGTATGGGATTTACTCAAAGCATCCTTTCCTGCTGGTACAGTAACTGGCGCCCCAAAAATAAGAGCTATGCAATTGATTAATCACTTTGAAAAAGATGCTAGAGGACCGTATGCTGGTGTATACGGATCTATTGATATCAACGGTGCATTAAATACAGCAATTACAATAAGAACTATGATAGTTAAACCCTCAAGAGATGGGAAATATGATGTTTCAGTGCAAGCAGGAGCTGGAATAGTTGCTGATTCTCGTCCTGAAAATGAATATCAAGAGACGATTAATAAAGCAAAGGGGATACTAAAAGCATTAGCCTCTTTGTATAAATAGATGAGTCAAAATAATCTTTTCAAGGGTTTTGAGGTGGAGCTTTTCACGGGTTCTTTAAATTCTCATATTGGTATTTCGGCTGAAATTGAGAAAAAATTTCCCGATTTTGTAAAAGAGCCAGATAATAGAAACGTTGAATACATTACAACACCAGAAAAAGACTACGGTTCTTTATATGAGAAATTAATAATTCCAAGAAAAAAGTTAAGACAATGGCTAAAGAAAAAAGACCTAACAATCATTCCTTCATCCACTCTTTGTTTTGAACATGATATTCAATTTCAAAGATCTGATACTCACAATTTTTATCATCAATTTATACAAGATAATTATGGAATCGCTATTGCAACTTCAAGTGTACACATAAATGTAGGAATAGATGATTTAGATAAGCTTTTTGCTGCTATTAGATTGATAAGAGCTGAGGCTGCTTTGTATTTATCACTAAGTGCAAGCTCACCTTTTTTAAATAATAAAATTACGGAAAATCACTCTCAGAGATGGATCCAGTTTCCTAAAACACCAAGTAAAGTACCTTTTTTTGAAAATCATGATGGTTATGTTGATTGGATTGAAGAAAATATAGCTAATAAAAATATGCAAAACATTAGGCATTTTTGGTCTTCAATCCGACCAAATGGTCCGCAAAGGCCTTTAATTCTTGATCGTTTGGAATTGAGAATTTGCGATTTCGTTCATGACATTAATTTGCTTTTGGGAATAACTGCCATGTTAGAACTCAGGCTTCTAAATCTTTTTGAAAATATGAACACTTTAGATCCTTTGATATCTAGTACATTCACAGTTGACCAATTATCAGAAATATGCGATCAAAATGAAATTAATGCTTCTAAAAAAAGTTTAAATTCAGAGTTAATTCATTGGCAAGATGGCAAAAAAGTTATTTGTAGAGACTGGATTAAAAATTTATTATCAGATTTATTGCCCACTGCAGAAAAATTTAATATGCAACCTCTTTTGAAGCCTATCTATAAAGTGCTTGAAGAAGGTAATCAATCTATGAAATGGATCAATCAATACGAAAAAGGTCTCTCTATTGAGCAGATAATGAAAATTTCTATCGAAGACATGATCAAATGTGAAGAAGATTATGTTTGATTATTTAAATAAACATTTGATCCCAACATTTTCACTTGTGACATAATGATTATATGGAATCCTTTCAACAGATAAAAAATAATAACGTGGATCTTATAAGTAACAATGATCCTCTTGATAAAAATCGTCTTTTAATAGAGGATCTATGGGAATCTGTGCTTAGAGAAGAATGCCCAGAAGATCAAGCAGAGAGATTGATACAGCTTAAAGAATTAAGTTATTCAAAACGAATTGATAGTGATAGTTCAAAAACTTTAAAAAACGAAATAGTTGATATTGTAAATTCTATGGATTTAGCTGAATCCATTGCAGCAGCAAGGGCTTTTTCATTATATTTTCAACTAGTGAATATTTTGGAACAAAGAGTGGAGGAAGATAGATATATTCAAAGCTTTACCAATAAAAATGTTCAGAAATCGCCCGATAATCTTGATCCATTTGCTCCAGCATTAGCGAGACAAAATGCTCCAGTAACCTTTAGAGAACTTTTTTACAGGCTAAGGAAATTAAATGTGCCTCCAGGAAAATTAGAGGCTTTACTGCAGGAAATGGATATTCGTTTAGTGTTTACTGCACATCCGACTGAAATAGTAAGACATACGGTTAGACATAAGCAAACTAGAGTCGCAAATTTGTTGAAAAAAATACAGGTTGAGCAATTTTTAACAAAAGAAGAAAAAAATTCTTTAAAAACACAATTAAAAGAGGAAGTAAGACTCTGGTGGAGAACAGATGAATTGCATCAATTTAAACCTTCAGTTTTAGACGAAGTAGATTATGCCTTGCATTATTTTCAACAGGTTTTATTTAATGCAATGCCTCAATTGAGAGTTAGAATCGCTGAAGCACTCGCCGAAAATTATCCTGATGTTCAGATGCCCTCTGAATCTTTTTGTAATTTCGGTTCTTGGGTTGGCTCCGACAGGGATGGTAATCCATCGGTCACTCCCGAGATAACATGGAAAACTGCTTGTTACCAGAGGCAGTTGATGTTAGAAAGATATATCATAGCGACATCTAATCTTAGAGATCAATTAAGTGTCTCAATGCAATGGAGTCAAGTAAGTTCTGCTTTATTGGAGTCATTAGAAACGGATAGGGTTAAGTTCCCAGAAATCTATGAAGCTAGGGCAACAAGATATAGATCAGAACCTTACAGATTGAAATTAAGTTATATTTTAGAAAAATTAAGGTTAACTCAAGAAAGGAATAATTTATTATCTGAAAGTGGGTGGAAATTTGACTTAGAAGGGGAAATGGATACTAAAAACATAGATAAAGTTGAAAACTTACACTACAAATCGGTAAACGAATTTACTTACGATCTTGAACTTATTAAAAATAGTCTTATAAGTACAGACTTAAATTGTGAGTCAGTAAACACATTACTTACTCAGGTTCATATTTTTGGATTTTCTTTAGCAAGTTTAGACATTCGTCAAGAAAGTACAAGGCATAGTGATGCAATACAAGAGCTTACAGATTATCTTGATTTGACTGTGCAATATGACCAAATGTCTGAGGAAGAGAAAATTGAATGGCTTGTAGAGGAATTAAATACAAAAAGGCCTTTAATTCCAGCAGATGTCAACTGGACAAAAACTACAGAAGAAACCTTTTCAGTATTTAAAATGGTCAAGAGACTGCAGCAAGAATTTGGAAGTCGTATTTGTCATTCATATGTAATTTCTATGAGTCATAGTGCATCTGATTTGCTTGAAGTTCTCTTACTAGCTAAAGAAATGGGACTTCTTGATCAAAATTCACAAAAGTCAAAGTTATTAGTTGTCCCTCTTTTTGAAACTGTCGAAGACCTTAAAAGAGCGCCTGAAGTAATGGAAAAGTTGTTTAAATTAGATTTTTACAGATTACTATTACCAAAAGTTGGAGAATCTTTTAAACCTCTTCAAGAATTAATGCTTGGATATTCTGATAGCAATAAAGATTCAGGGTTTGTTTCTAGTAATTGGGAAATTCATAGAGCCCAAATAGCTCTTCAAAATCTTGCAAGTAGAAATAATGTATTATTAAGACTTTTTCATGGGAGAGGTGGTTCTGTAGGTAGAGGTGGAGGACCAGCTTATCAGGCAATCTTGGCTCAACCAAGTGGAACCTTAAAAGGAAGAATAAAAATCACAGAACAAGGTGAAGTACTTGCTTCAAAATATAGTCTTCCTGAATTAGCTTTGTACAATCTTGAGACCGTTACTACAGCAGTTATTCAAAATAGCTTGGTAAATAACAGACTAGACGCTACTCCAGAATGGAATCAATTAATGTCTAGGTTGGCAGAAACATCAAGGTCTCACTACAGAAAATTAGTGCATGAGAATCCTGATTTGTTAAATTTCTTTCAAGAGGTCACGCCAATAGAAGAAATAAGTAAATTACAGATATCTAGCAGGCCTGCTAGAAGAAAAAAAGGTGCAAAAGATTTGTCAAGTTTAAGAGCTATTCCATGGGTATTTGGTTGGACACAAAGTAGATTTCTACTGCCAAGTTGGTTTGGAGTTGGCACGGCATTAGCTTCTGAATTAAATTCAGACCCACAACAAGTTGAATTATTAAGAGTTCTGCATCAAAGATGGCCATTCTTTAGGATGCTTATATCTAAGGTAGAAATGACATTATCAAAGGTCGATTTGGAAGTCGCTAGATATTATGTAGATACTCTTGGCAGTAATGAAAATAAAGATTCTTTTGACAGTATTTTTGAAGTAATTTCTAAAGAATATAATCTTACAAAATCACTAATCCTTGAAATTACTGGCAAAAATAAGCTCCTCGAATCTGATAGAGACTTAAAATCTTCAGTGAGCTTGAGAAATAAGACAATTATCCCATTAGGATTTTTGCAGGTTTCACTTTTAAGAAGACTTAGAGATCAAACAAGACAACCTCCTATTAGTGAATTTGTTATCGATAAGGATGAATCTAGAAGGGCTTATAGTCGCAGTGAACTATTAAGGGGAGCGCTCTTAACAATTAATGGGATAGCAGCTGGGATGAGAAATACAGGTTGATAGTTGCAATATTTTTCTAAAAAAAAACTTGTTCTTCCAGAAGGTTATTTTGTGAACTCTTCTAAGCTCCCATCAGCTAAAGAAGTTAACAAACTTTTAACCAGTTGTGGTTGTGAGACATTTCCAATGAAATTACTTTCTGAAGCTATTGAGAAAAGTAATTTCTTTTTTGCTATTCAGAATGAATTAAAAAATAAATTATATGGCTTTGTAAGGGTTACATCTGATAGAGGGTTGAATGCTAATTTATGGAATTTAAGCGCATCTCCAGGAAATAATCAGCAACTTTTTTATTCAATATTGCTTAAAGTAACTCTCGAGAAAATAAACAGAGAAATGCCTGGATGTAGTATTTCAGTACAGGCTCCAGTCTCTTCATTTAAGAGTTTAGAAGAAAGTGGATTCATAATAGATCCAAATGGAATCAGAGTAATGGGGTATAAAATTTAAAAATCATATGACGAGCATGGAGGGATTCGAACCCCCGACTCTCAGAACCGGAATCTGATGCTCTATCCAACTGAGCTACATGCCCTTTAATTTTTCAATTTCTTTAAAGAAAATCGAAATATTTCAAACTTAGCTAATTTAATTAATGAATGCATAAAAAAAATTTTTTTAAATAAATTAAAAATTAAAAATTTTCGGAACTACAAAAGTTTTGAAATTGACTTAAAAGAGCAAAGAGCAATTGTTCTTGGTTGTAATGGCATTGGCAAGTCAAATTTACTTGAATCAGTTGAATTCTTAAGTCAATTAAAATCCAATAGAGCATTAAGTGATAAAGATTTAATAGAAAATGATAGCGATATGGCTGTAATTAAAGGACAAATAGATTTTAAGGATGATTTAAAGTTAAATTTATTCCGAAAAGGACCCAAAAGAATTTATGTTAATGAATCAATCTTGAAAAAGCAGAGTGAAATAAAGAATTATATTCGTAGTGTATGTTTTTGCTCTAATGATATAGATATTGTTAGAAGTGAGCCAAGTTATCGAAGAACTTGGATTGATAAAGTTGTATCCCAGCTTGAACCAGTATATATAGATTTGTTAAGTAGATTTAATAAGCTTTTAAAACAAAGAAGTCATTTTTGGCGTTTAGAAGGCTCTCTTAATAAACAATCCTCAGACGTTATTGAAAGTTTTGATATTCAAATGTCAATAATAAGTACAAGAATTTATAGGCGTAGAAGAAGGGCTTTATTAAAAATAAAACCCTATGTCGAATATTGGCATAATCACTTAAGTAAATCTAAAGAACAAATAGGCATAAATTATCTTTCTGGGATACGCAATATAAGTCCAGAAGAAGAAGAAGAAGAAGTTATTATTAAAAAAATAGCAGTACAATTATTAAAACAGCGTTCAACCGAAGCATTAACTGGCAAATGCAATTTCGGCCCTCATCGAGATGATATTGAGTTTCTTATTAATGACATTTCCGTAAGGAAATATGGTTCTTCTGGTCAGAAAAGGACTTTTATCTTGGCTTTAAAAATGGCTGAGCTGGATTTATTAACTCAAACATTAAATGTCCCTCCAATTCTTATATTGGATGATGTCTTGGCTGAACTAGATATAACTAGACAAAATTTGTTACTAAATTCAGTTGGCAAAGATAGTCAATGTTTTATAAGTGCAACACATCTAGATAAATTCAATCAATCTTTCTTAGACTCATCGCAAATGATATTTTTATAGTTTTAAATGTAATGATTTTTAGCTAATCTTATATTCATATGATTTTTTTATGGAAGTACCAAAAAAAA
The DNA here is from genome assembly GCA_003213235.1 of Prochlorococcus sp. AG-424-P18. Classification (GTDB taxonomy): domain Bacteria; phylum Cyanobacteriota; class Cyanobacteriia; order PCC-6307; family Cyanobiaceae; genus Prochlorococcus_A. The sequence goes on from QCNJ01000016.1 coordinate 6,896, forward strand.
AACAAGTTTTGCGTTCATTTAGTAATGATGATGTGTTAATTCATCAAAGTAAACACCTTTTGTTAGAACTTTATAGATGTGATTGCGAAAAGTTAAATGATGAATCTTTTTTGCGCTGCTCACTAAATAGAGCTGCTAAATTGGCAAAGGCAACAGTTTTGAATTTGATAAGTAATAAATTTGAGCCTCAGGGGGTTACGGCAATAGCATTACTAGCTGAATCCCATATTTCAATACATACTTGGCCTGAATCTTATTATTCTGCAGTAGATATTTTTACATGTGGTCAAAATATGATGCCTGCACTAGCTAGTGAATATTTAATCAAATCTTTAGTGGCTGAAGAACATTCTTTGCGGGTCATTGAGAGAAATCCACCCTCAACAGTCCATAAACAGATCAGAACTTTTGTTTGAATAATTTTTATCTATTTAATTTTCCGCTTATTAGTCCTTCAAGATCTAAGCTTGTGCAATGAAATCCTAAATTAGAAAAATATTGCACTAACTCATCAAAATCATATTTGATAAAAAAATGCTTTAATTCATCTTGGGGAATTTCTATTCTTGCAGTTGAACCTTGGCAGCGCACTCTAACCTCTGATAATCCACCTTTTTTAAGGTATTCTTCTGCTTTCTCAACCATTTTTAGCCTCTCACTAGTTATTTCATGGCCATAAGGAAATCGTGATGATAAGCAAGGTTGAGCAGGTTTATCCCACCAAGGAAAACCTAGAGCTCTTGATATATCCCTAATGTCTTGTTTTGAGAATTTAAATTTTGCGAGGGGAGAGAAAACTCCTGCTTGTTTTGAGGCTTGTATACCTGGTCTGTAATCTTTTAGATCATCCAGATTGACTCCATCTAAAACAATCTTGTAATTTAGTTTTTCAGAAAGGTAGGTTGTATGTTTGTGAAGCTCTTTTTTGCATGCAAAGCACCTATCCTTAGGATTTTTACTGTAACTTGGTTGGTCTAATTCTGATGTTTTAATTTCTAAATGCTTTACTCCAATCCATTTTGCTTGACTTTTTGCTTCTTCACGAAGAGTATTGGCTAATGCAGGAGAAATACCAGTTATTGCAATTGCCTTGCTACCTAATTGCTCGAAAGCTAATGATGCTACTAATGTACTGTCAACCCCGCCTGAATAAGCAATACAAACGCTACCAAGATTCTTAATGTATCTTCTTATTGTATCAAGCTTTTCACTTTGTTCATCAGATAGAATTTCTAGTTGATTGAACATCCTAATTACTTTAAAATTCCAATTACCTATGAATAGGTTGAATTTATTATTAAATCTTTAATAATATTATTATCTATATTTTAGATTAAATTTACTAATTTTGTTCAATTGACGATTAAGAGTAAAAATAGAGGAATTGGAATTGTCACAGCAAGTGACAGTCAAGAAAGATCAAAAGGTCAATTACATATTTATGATGGAGAGGGCAAAGGTAAAAGTCAGGCTGCTTTAGGAGTAGTTCTCAGGACAATAGGACTAGGTATATGCGAAAAAAGACAGTCAAGGGTCTTACTTCTAAGATTTTTAAAAGGTCCTGAGAGGTCATATGACGAGGATTCAGCTATAGAGGCTTTGCAAAGGGGCTTTCCACATTTAATTGACCATGTAAGGACAGGAAGATCCGAATTCTTTACGGCTGACCAAGTGACAAAGTTTGATATTGGTGAGGCTGAGAGAGGTTGGAATATTGCTAAAGGAGCAATTGCTAGTTCTCTTTATTCTGTAGTTGTTTTAGATGAATTGAACCCAGTTCTTGATTTAGGAATGCTTGAGATTAATGAAGTAGTTGACTCTCTTCAAAATCGTCCGGATGGATTAGAAATAATTATTACCGGAAGAGCAGCCCCTCCCTCTTTGGTAAGAATATCTCAACTCCATTCAGAAATGAGACCCCGTTTGACAGGAGACTTATCAAAACTAACTAGACAAAGTAGTACTAGTGGTGGAATTGAGATTTATACAGGTGAAGGAAAGGGTAAATCAACAAGTGCACTTGGTAAGGCTCTTCAAGCTATTGGCAAAGGAATATCTCAAGATAAAAGTCATAGAGTTTTAATATTACAGTGGTTAAAAGGTGGCAATGGTTATACCGAAGATGCTGCTATAGAAGCTTTAAGAGAGAGTTACCCCCATTTAGTAGATCATTTGCGTTCAGGCAGAGATGCTATCGTTTGGAGAGGGCAGCAACAACCAATTGATTATGTTGAGGCTGAGAGAGCATGGGAAATTGCTAAAGCTGCAATTTTATCAGGTTTGTATAAAACAATCATCCTAGATGAATTGAATCCAACTGTTGATTTAGAGCTCCTACCAGTGGAATCAATACATCAAACGCTCTTAAAAAAACCAGCAGACACAGAAGTTGTTATTACTGGGAGGTGTAAAAATGAACCTTCATACTTTGCACTCGCTAATGTCTACTCTGAAATGGTTTGTCATAAGCATTATGCAAATGTTGGAGTTGATTTGAAAAGAGGAGTAGATTACTAAATATCCTTAAAGACATTAATTGCACAATATTTTTTTGCTTTTTCGATGCCGCCCTCAATAGATCTTGAATGAATATTGAATTTGGACAAGATTCTTGACGCTTTTTCGGAACGTTTCCCCGATTTACATATAGTAAAAACCTCTTTATTTAAACTTTCTTTTTGAATAAATTTTATGTCAGATTCTTGGTTCAAATTACTTAAGGGAATTGATAAAGAGCCCTCTAATGCCAAAGTAGAAAATTCTTCATTTTCTCTAACATCAATTAAAAGAATTTTGTTGGGCTTTGCCTTGTATAAACTATTAAACTCAAGTGCATTAATGCTTTTGATTTTATGATTTTTATCACAAAATTCATCGCTATTATAAAAGCCTTCAAACTGAGAAAGATTTTTTATTGTTCTGTTTAATTTATCACTTTTTAGATGTAATTTTTTCATATTCATATTCAATAGATCAAAAATTAAAATCTTACCGTCTAAAATTTCTCCTTTTTGCAAAATGATTTTGATAATTTCATTAACCTGAAGGATACCTATTAAACCTGTCGAAACACCTACAACCCCGTATTCTGCACAACTAGGTACGGCATCTTTTGAAGGTGATTCTGGAAGTAAGTCTCTTAAATTTGGACTATTTTTGTGTAAATTGAAAACACTCACTTGCCCTTCAAAACCTTGTACACTTCCAAATACTAGGGGTTTATTTAATATCAGACATGAATCATTTATTAAATATCTTGTGCCAAAGTTATCAGAGCAATCACAAATAACATCGAACTTCTGAATTATATTGAGGGCATTTTTAGCATTAATTCTCTCTGAAAAGGTTAATAATTCACAATTAGGATTGAATTTTTTAATTCTTTCTCTGGCAGAATCAATTTTAAGATTCCCAATAGTATTTGTCTCATGAATTATCTGTCTTTGGAGGTTAGACTTTTCAACTTGATCGTTATCAACTATTCCAATTTTCCCAATTCCTGTTGCAGCTAGATAAAGCAAAACGGAAGACCCAAGCCCACCTGCTCCAATGCATAATACTGAGCTGTTTTTAAGATCAAGTTGACCCTCGTAACCTATCTCTTTGAGGGTTAAATGTTTTTGATATCTTTCTTCTTCATCAGTGTTTAAGAAATTAAATTTGATATCTTTGGACATATCGATACTTTAATTTTTGTAGGCAAACTATGGAAACATAATAATTAAAATAAAAACTTTAGCCTTTTAAATCTTTTTATTACTGCGATTAATCAATGTTTTTGTTAGAAGTAGACAATAATGTGAAGTTTTTATAAATAAATTTTAAGTTTAAAAATCTTCAGAAACTTTATATACCAGGACCTCTTAAAAATACAAAATGTTTCGGTTCGGAATTTTGCACAACAAAAAGGTAGTCAACAGACGTTTTTTCCGATACTGTCTGGTTCATATATTAAGTTTACTGAATTCATGAGTGATAACACTCCAGAGTCAAACCAAGACTCCGGCTCCGATACAAGCTCAGAAACCAAAAGTTTTTCAGAGAAGTACTCTGATGTTATGGGAAAAGTCAACGAAACCCTTGGTAATGTTGATTGGACTCAAATGGGCAAGTACGGCAAGGCGGCAGGCATAATTGCTGTTGTCGTAATAGCTCAGATAATAATCAAAGTTGTCATTGATACGATAAACTTTTTCCCAATTCTTCCTGGTTTACTAGAACTGCTAGGAGTCATTGTTGTCGGTCAATGGAGCTGGCAAAATCTTCGTACCAGTGAAAATCGTGAAGCTGTTCTAGATAAGGTACAAAATCTTAAAAAGACATATTTAGGGTAGTTAAAGATTACATATTAAGAATTGCTTTTACGTAATCTTCAACTTGGTTTAAGTACCCTCCTCCAAACATATTGGCGTGGTTCAATATGTGATAAAAATTATAAATAATAATTCTTTTTTCAAATCCGTTTTTTATAGGAAAAATTCTATGGTATTCTTCATAAAATTCTTTTCTAAAACCTCCAAATAGTTTTGTCATAGCTATATCTACTTCACTATCTGCCCACCATGATGCAGGGTCAAATATAACCCCCTTTCCATTTTTGTCCGTTCCTGCATTTCCTGACCATAAATCACCATGAACTAGAGCATTTATTGGTTTGTGATTCAGCAATTCTGATTGAATTTTTTCTATAATTTTATTTATGATTTCTTTATCTAAAATTCTCAATTTAAGACTTAATAATTGAGGTATTATCCTTAAGTTTAAAAAACAATCTATCCAATTATCTTCCAAGCCTTTTTTCTGATCTGTTGTTCCGATAAATCCCTCAACTGGAAACCCAAATATTTTGGGGTTAGATTCAGCTGATTTCAAGTGCAATTCACCTAAACCTTTTCCAAGCTTTTTTTGGTCAAAGTTATGCATATCTATCCATTCAATTAAAAGAATCTCTATATTTTTTATATTTTTATATGCAATAACTTCAGGAATAACTAAGTTTTCTTGATTAATATATTTTCTCAAATTTTGGAGACAATATTTTTCAAATTCAAGAAATTTTTTGTTTCTAATGTTTCTTTTAAGGAATAACTTTTTGTTTGAGAATTCTATTCGCCATGCATTATGAATATCACCACCATGTACTTGTTCAATACTTTTTGGATAGGTTTCACCTAATTCTTCACAAATTTCGTTAATTTCAATAGGAGATAATTTTTGCATTTCAATGAAAAAGTCTGAAGTTATTGTTGTAGGCGCTGGTATAGCAGGACTAACTTCTGCAGCGATTTTATCAAAACAAGGCTTATCAGTGACTTTAATCGAATCTCATACTCAAGCCGGAGGATGTGCCGGTACTTTTAAAAGAAAGAATTATACTTTTGATGTTGGCGCAACTCAGGTTGCTGGTTTAGAGAAGGGAGGAATACATTCTAGAATTTTTGATTTTTTAGATATTCCATCCCCAGAAGCCACAATTTTAGACCCTGCTTGCATTGTTGATTTAAATGATGGTGGTAATCCTATACCTATTTGGTATGAAAAAAGTAAATGGGTTGCTGAACGAGAAATGCAGTTTCCTGGGAGTCAAAGATTTTGGAAGCTTTGTACCCTAATACATGAAAGTAATTGGATATTTGCTAATAATAATCCAGTATTACCAATAAGTAATTTTTGGGATTTTTCTCAACTTCTCAAAGCACTAGTACCTTCAAACCTTGTCACAGGTATCTTACTTAAATCTACTATTTTTGATCTATTGCGGATATGTGGATTATCCAAGAATGAGCGCTTGATTAAATTCTTAAATCTTCAACTAAAACTTTATTCTCAAGAGGACGTTTATAGTACTGCAGCATTATATGGATCTACTGTTCTTCAGATGTGTCAACAGCCACATGGTCTGTGGCATCTTAAAAAATCTATGCAGTCTTTAAGTGAATCATTAGAAAGTTCATTAATTAAAACTGGAGTTAATTTAATTTTTGGACAAGAAGTTAATTCTATAACTTTTGACGACGTAAATAGCTGTTGGCAACTATCTGCTAATTCGAAAAAAAAATCATTTATTTATCAAGCAAAAGATGTGATTTATACCGCACCTCCACAATCTTTGCTCAAGCATTTGAAAGATCCTTTAGAAAGAAAAAAAAATTATAAAAATCGACTTAATAATTTGCCTGATCCAAGTGGAGCTGTAGTTTTTTATTCAGCTTTAAAAAAGGAACATATTAAAAAAACATTCTCCAATCATTATCAATTTGTTTCAAAAGAATTTTGTTCGTTATTTGTATCAATTAGTGATGATGGTGATGGAAGAGCTCCAAATGGTGAGGTTACTTTAATTGCAAGTATCTTTACCAAAACTAAAGATTGGTTTGATCTAGATAAACAAACTTACTTAAAGAAAAAAAATGGTTTCATGAAAAAAATATCCCTTGAATTGGAAAGTCAATTTGATATTGATCCTGAAAAATGGCTACATAGAGAATTAGCAACTCCATTGGGCTTTGAAAAATGGACAAAAAGACCTAATGGAATAGTAGGCGGGCTTGGTCAAAATCCAGATATTTTTGGTTTATTTGGATTATCAAGTAGGACACCTTTTGAAGGTTTATGGTTATGTGGAGATTCGATTTATCCAGGAGAGGGGACTGCAGGTGTTAGTCAGTCTGCATTAATGGTTTCAAGGCAAATTTTAGCTTCCAAAGGTATAGAAAATTTTAGTTTATAAAATTTTGTCTGTTTTCTTTTGCTTCAGCAAGTTTTTTAGAAAGTAAATCCCAATTTTTTTCTTTAATAAGAGATTCCAGTATATTCAGCTTATTTTTAAAATTATTTATGGAATTTAAAACATTAATCTGATTATTAATAGCTAAATCTAGACCTAGTTGTTCATTTCCTCCGCCAACTCTCGAAGTGTCAGCAAATCCTGTAGCAGCTAATTTTTGCGAGAGATCTAATAAAGATTGATTATTTTTTGTTTGCGCAGTTTCTATGAGGGCAGAAGCTAAAAATATAGGCAAATGAGAAATTAGAGATACTGCTTCATCATGTTCTTTTGGCGAAGCTTGGCAAATTTCACAATCCATTGATTTTATGAGCTCGGTAATAGTTCTGACTGAATTTAAATCACTATTTTGTGTTGGGGTAATAATCCATTTTGCATTTTTAAAAAGACCTTCAAAACCTGAATCAACTCCTTTTTTTTCTGTTCCTGCCATTGGATGAGATCCAATAAATAGAGGATGTGAATTTTCCCATGTATTTACAATTGGTTCTTTTACAGACCCTACATCAGTTAGTATTGTTTCCTGAGGTATTGATGCTACTAATTGTTGCGACGGACTGATCAAATCTTTGATAGGCAATGCCAAAATTATTAGCTCACATTTTTTTAATAAGCTCAGATCACAGCTAACAAAATTTGCAAGTTTTTTCCCCTTAGCTTTTTTTTCATTAAATTCATTATTTGCTATTCCATAAATTGTATGATTTAGACTTTGGAGTTTTAATCCTAAAGAACCACCAATTAATCCTAATCCTACTATTCCAATTTTCATAAATTAATTAATTCAAGACCCTATTTTATTGATACCAATTTTTTGTATATTAGGTTCATAAATTTTGCATGTTTTTGAAATTTAATTAATTATAAATGCTTGAAATTTTAAGTCATCAATATTTGAAAAATTTTTTGAGAGATCAAAGTATTAATTGGGAGCACATATATTCTTTTGGGAGGATAGTTTCCAAATGTATTGAAAATGATTCTACCTATCTAATTAATTCAGAAATTTTCTCTAGCTATGATTGGTTAACTCCAATTTTGATTTCTTTATTTTTAAAGGAAGAGGATTCAACTTTTATTTTATCTAAAGAAAAAATCCAATTTATAAGCCAATTTCAGATTGATTCATTGAAAAATCTAGGTTTTAATTTTATTTTGAAAAATGATCAATTTATTTTTGCAAATCATCATGTTCACTTGATAACTATCCAAAAATTTCTTAATGATCCCAATTCTCGTAATCTTAGAAATCATCGAATAGTTTATTCAGGAATTGAGGATATAAAACAGGATTTAAAAAATCATTTTAGGATTTCTTTACTTAAAGAGGATTGGACAAAAAATTTTAAAGAATTTGAATTAATCAATCATAAATTTATAAAAGTATATGATTCGTTGAAGAAAAAGTTCTTCTTGAGAAAGGTCTTAGGAAATAGTTATATCAATTTAGATGAAAAAGAAATTAGTTTCTTATCAAACTTTTTTCATGAAAATTCTTTTTTTTCTGATAAATTTTTAAGCGTCAACAAAGCATTATCTCAAGGTTGGGCATGCTGGGTAAAGTTAAACGATACAAATTTAGATTGGAATTTGTATTTACAGCCAATAGATGAACTTTTTCAAATTAAGGAATTTTTCTCAAATAATAAATTTGTTTTTTTATCAGCATTGAGAAAAGATAATTTTCTCCAAATGTATTTTAGAAAGCAAAGTTTAGATATTGACTTGGTTATTAATTTTAAGAGTAATTTTGAAGAGAAAAAGATTTCTCTATATATACCCTCTAAACAGTTGCTTCCTAATAATCCTCTTTTTACCAATTCAATCTTGGACAAATGCAAAAAGTTAATACTTTTTAGAAAGGGTTTAACTTTAGTGTTGTCTGATGATATTGATTTAAAAACTAATCTTGCTACAGAATTAGCTTCTACTTACGGGAAGAGAGTATTGCTAGAGACAATTCCCTCAGGTAGAAATGAAATCCTTTGCTCTAGTTTTGACTGGTGGATTATGAATTCTTATTTAATTCAAATTCCAGAACAAATTATCATTCCTTTACTTCCGATTCCGAATATGTCGGAACCCATTAATGCAATTACTGTCTCTCATAAAAAGAAGCTTTCTCAAGATTGGTTTAGAGACTTCTTTCTTCCTCAAGCTAGAATTAAACTTGAAAGATCTATTTCTCCTTTAAGAAGAAATTCAGGTAAGTTAATAATCCTAGATGGAAGAGCAAATAAAAGAAACTGGGGAAGATTACTTTTGCAAAATATTCAACCCTCAAAACAAATTAACTATATGCTACCTTTTGATTAGGTTATGATTTTGTAAATAACTAAAGAAATATGGGAGAAGCAAAAAGACGTAAAACACTTGGTTTACCTCCAAAAAAAAATAATACTAAAACTAAAATTGATGAGTCTCCAAGATTATTCGAATGGCTTCCCTTTACAATCAATCAAAGAGATAACCTAATTAAATTAAGTATTAAGGCCAGTTGGTTTGGAATCGGAGGGTTAGTAATCTTATGGATTGTGGTTAGATTTATAGGCCCTGCTGCTGGGTGGTGGACTTTAGCTGATTCTTTATAAATCTAAGCTACTGTTTTTATATCATTAACAGCGATTGTATTAGCAGGATTGCTATTCAATGCTTTCATTGAATTAGAACTGACTTCAGTTCCTTCTGTTAATTTTTCTTTAACTATAGATTCTACTTTATTCCTGATTTCTAAGTTTTGATCAAGCCAAATAATTGTATTATCTCTTCCTTGTCCAATATTTTCTCCTTCATAACTATACCAAGCACCTCTCCTTATGATGATATTAGTCTCTTCTGCTAAATCTAATAAGCATCCTGTTGTACTAATACCTTTCCCAAAAAGAATATCAAATTCTGCAATTCTAAATGGTGGTGCAACTTTGTTTTTTGCTACTTTCACTTTTGCTCTTATGCCATATTCCTCAGTACCTCTTTTAAGAGTTTGAATTCTTCTGATATCAAGTCTTACTGAGGCGTAAAATTTTAATGCATTGCCTCCTGTGGTTGTTTCTGGATTGCCGTATGTAACGCCAATTTTTAGGCGTAATTGATTCAGGAATATTACCGTACATCCAGATTTGCCAATATTTCCTGTTATTTTCCTCATTGCTTGGCTCATTAGCCTTGCTTGGCTTCCAATTACGTGATCTCCCATCTCTCCTTCTATCTCGGCTCTTGGGGTTAGTGCTGCGACCGAGTCAACAACTACAAGATCTACCGCACTCGATCTTATAAGTTGGTCAACTATTTCTAGAGCCATTTCACCAGTATCTGGCTGTGAAACTAACAAATTTTCAACATCAACACCTAAAGAGGCTGCATAAACTGGATCGAGTGCATGCTCAGCATCTACAAATGCAGCTACTCCTCCATTTTTTTGGACTTCCGCAATCGCGTGAAGCGTTAATGTAGTTTTTCCTGAACTTTCTGGTCCGTAAACTTCTACTACTCTCCCTTTTGGATAGCCTCCTCCTAATGCTAAATCTAAGGTGAGCGCTCCAGTAGATATTGTTTCTACTTTCATTCTTGAGGCGTCACCAAGTCTCATTATTGAACCTCGTCCAAAATTTCTTTCTATTTGACCTAAGACAAGACTTAATGCCTTGTCTTTTTCTTTTGATTCAGTTTTTTTCTTTTCTTCAAGGCTCATTGTTTGATTTATCGGTTAAAGTTTTTGTAATTATTCTAAATTTGGAAATTTTTATTTAAACCAAACTTCATAAATACAAACTATAGTACATCTGTACTCTAGCTGATTATCTTTAAATTGCAACTAATTCTCCAAGGTTTCCTAATTTTAATAATTTGATTTCATTACTTAACTTATTTTTATCTGATTCTTTCAAATATCCCCAATCAGCTAGGAAACATGGAATGTGAGAAGTTTCTGAATTTTGTTTAATATCGATTAAAGTTTTTTTTCTATCTTCTATAAAGCCTAAAATTTCATAGGATTTTGTAAGTTTTTCAGCTATTTTGATTTTTGTTCCTGATTCATAACCAAAAATAAATTCTGGAAAAATATTTAATTGTTTAAGAATTTTTTCTGCAAATATTTTACCTTTAGTTGTTATGACTCCAGTTTTTATTCCTCTTTTGCTTAATTCTTTCATAAAATTTATAATTTCAAAAAAAGGTTTATGTAAATTTACCCACGATTTAAAATCTTTATCAATTTGGTACTTGCGAGACTTATCTAACATTTTTTGTATATCTGCTGCTATCCAGGAATTTTCATTTAATATCCTCTGGCAATTTTGATGATAATTATTAATGAAATCATCTTTATTATCACTTTTTAATGGATTTTCTGTTTTTATAATTTCGTGAACAATTAGAATCATTTCCCAACCATATTTAACCCAAGGCCTAATTTCTTTGAAAGAATTTGGTACTCCTCGATAAAGTTTTTGATCAATACTGATGTTGGGTGAATTTAAATATCTTTCACAGGCCAGCAAGGAACTATGCCAATATTCTTGCATTCCATCAACTATTACTCCATCAAAATCAAATAGAAAAATTTTTTGAGAAGTCACCAATTGAATATTAGAACTGGGCCGCTAGGATTCGAACCTAGGAATGTCGAGACCAAAACCCGATGCCTTACCACTTGGCGACGGCCCATTAAATTATCATTTTAATACATGAGAAGAATTTTTTCTATCCAAAAAATACAAATTTTTTATAAACATGGCGCTAGTTTTGAAAAATAAAAATATTATTTGAATGAACCCGATTTCCATGGCTCTAGAAATTTCTGAGCTTTTTTGATCGCTAACTCCATTATCTCAGGATACTCATAGAGTTTTTTGTTATCTTTGTGAGCAAATTCAATCAGGGGCTGCATAATTTTTCTTGCAGCACTTCCAAATGCTATTCCATCTGGGAGATTGTTTGAATTCAACAATTCATGAGTTTTTTCATTTGTTCCTCCTGCTAATTGAATTAATCCTGGTGGAAGATCTGAACCGATTTTTTCAAACAACTTAACAGCATCTCTACTTGTTGTAGGAGCAAGATCTCCAGACATTGGCCTTCCATCTAGTTGCCAAATAAGGGGAATATTTAGCTCATTCAGAATTTCATATCTTTCCCAAAGAGCTTTCAAAAGATCTTCGGGCTCTTGTGCTTTTTTGAAAGATTGATTTAATCCACAACTAATAGATATCTTGTCTAATTTCATTCCAGAACTTTTAAGGATACTTACAACTTTTGTAAAAGAATCTAGGCGATTGATTTCTGTATGAATTTCTACTGCATTAGGCTTTATTTTTTGAAGTGTTGATGGTAAATCATTTTTTGACAAATTATATTCATATTCACTAATTAGATTTAGAGGACAACTATTTAAACATCTTCCACATCCATAACATTTACTCTCTTTAATTCCGAAATTATCAATTGCAAAGGTGGGGCATACTTTTTCGCATGGTCTTGGACAACTAGGGGGACATCTTGAAGGATCAAATTTTGCTTTTCGAAAGTGGATATCATTACCATCACAAATACTTATCATTAATCCAGGGGAGTTTTTAAAGACTTTTTTTGCCCAATCGATTCCTTTTTTTGCTGCATAAACTATAGATTCTTCTGCTGCAACATCTATGTAGTCGACACCAGCAGCAGTATAAATTGCACATAAATCTTCTATGGCAACAATATCTTCATTACTGGCACCACAAATTAACTTAATCCATTTATTTTTTTTATTCTTGGTTTTAATCAAACAATTTAACTTTCAAATTCATCCAAAATATAATTATTTAATGGTTTCCATTCAAGTTTTCTTGAACCCCCCATTTCAACAACTATTGTTAGTTTATTATCGTTAGTGCAAATCTCTATTAAGCTCTCTAATTCAGATTGAGATAATACTTGTCCTTCTAATAACCAAAGTAATTTATTTTTATCATTTTCATTAAATAACTCAGAAGCTTGTGGGATTACTTGTTGAACTTCCCCAAGCGCTCCGTTTCTTCCTACACTTTGATGACCAAGGTGAGGTGGTCTAACGCCATGCAATTTGAGCAAGAAAACTTCGGGATCTCCAAGCCCTCTTGCTGAAGTTATAAAAGTTTTAAAGCCTTTGGCCCTCATTCTCCTCAAAAGACGAGTTTCATAACCACCTTCTAAAGGAGCAAATATTGCGAGACATTTGTTAGTTTTTAAATCGTTATGAAACTTTTTCCCTGAGAGAAGTAATGGCATAAAAATTTCCTTTATTTCTATTTTATTTTATTTTATGGTACTTGATGATGTACAATTATAACTCAGTGAATTTTTAAGCTCGCAAGCTAGCCGAGCCTCTGAAAATTTCACATTTTTTAGCGTTTCGTTAAAAAAAACTCAGGTGGGTTTATCCCGAGAGAAACTATCTATGTATTTCAGATAAGTCTCGACCTTACTAATTGTTTTTTTATTAACTTCTCCTTATAAACTGAAAGGTTTAGATAATTGAAAAATTATTACGAGCTAGCCTAATTTAGTCTTATGTCTATCGGAATTTTAGGAAAGAAATTGGGTATGTCCCAACTTTTCGATGATAAAGGTAATTCGGTACCAGTTACTCTTATAGAGGCTGGTCCGTGCCGCGTCACTCAACTGAAAACAACCGCTTTGGATGGTTATACCGCCGTTCAGATAGGTTATGGCTTGTCCAAGGAGAAGCATTTAAGCAAACCTGAAAAGGGACACTTATTGAAATCAGGTGAAGAACTTTTAAAGCATTTGAAAGAATATAGGGTTGAAGAAACTTCATCTTATGAAATCGGAAAACAAATAACTGTAAAAAACTTTGAGGTTGGTCAAAAAGTTGATATCAGTGGCAAATCTATGGGTAGAGGTTTTGCAGGTTACCAGAAAAGACACGGTTTTAGCAGAGGTCCTATGAGTCATGGTTCAAAAAATCATAGAGCACCAGGATCTACAGGAGCAGGAACAACTCCGGGTAGAATTTATCCAGGGAAAAGAATGGCAGGAAGATATGGAGGAAAACAGATAACTACCAAAGGATTGTTAGTTCTAAAAATTGATGATCAGAAGAATTTGCTTGTAGTCAAGGGTTCTGTTCCAGGTAAGCCCGGCTCAATTGTCAACATTAAGCCAAATAATGTTGTAGGTAATAAAGGAGGTGAAAAATCATGACAACACTTGAAACTTTAAAGTGGGATGGTAAAAAATCAGGCAAAGTTACTCTTGATTTAACAGTTGCTAAAGAAACTTCTTCGGCAGACTTAATCCATAGAGCAGTCCTTAGACAGCTAGCAAATAAAAGACAAGGGACAGCATCAACTTTGACAAGATCTGAAGTGCGCGGGGGCGGTAGAAAGCCATATAAACAAAAAGGTACAGGAAGAGCTCGTCAAGGATCAATAAGGACACCCTTAAGACCTGGTGGCGGAATTATTTTTGGACCGAAGCCACGTTCTTATAGTCTTGATATGAATCGTAAGGAACGTAGATTAGCTCTTAGAACAGCTCTTATGTCCAGAGTATCTGATATGAAGGCTGTTGAAGATTTTGGATCTACTTTAAAGCAGCCTAAAACAAGTGATATCATCAATGGCCTTGCTCGATTAGGTATACAAAAAACTGAAAAAGTTTTGGTTATTCTTGATAGTCCTTCCGATATTATAAAAAAATCCATAAATAATATTGAGAAAGTAAAATTAATCGCCGCCGATCAATTAAATGTATTTGATATTCTCAATGCCAATAAATTGGTAATAGGTCAATCAGCGATAGATAAAATTAAGGAGGTTTATGCATCATGAGTAAATTATTCGATTCTCGTTTAGCCGATGTAATACGAAAGCCAGTTATTACTGAGAAAGCTACAAATGCACTAGATCTTAACCAATATACTTTCGAAGTAGATCATAGAGCGGCTAAACCACAAATAAAGTCAGCTATTGAAGCCTTGTTCAGTGTTAAAGTCATAGGAGTTAACACGATGAATCCTCCTAGGAGAACAAGAAGAGTCGGGAAATTTTCCGGTAAACGTTCTCAGGTCAAGAAGGCAATTGTACGTCTTGCTGAAGGAGACAAAATCCAACTATTTCCAGAATCTTAAGGAGTTTTAATCATGGCAATACGTAAATTTAAACCTTATACACCTGGCACTAGGCAGAGAGTAGTTACAGACTTTAGTGAAATAACAAGTGCAAAACCTGAAAGATCACTAATAGTCTCAAAACATAGAGTTAAAGGCAGGAACAACCGTGGAGTTATCACTTGTCGTCATCGTGGAGGTGGTCACAAAAGGCAATATAGATTGGTCGACTTTAGAAGAGATAAAAGAAATATCAACGCTAAAGTTGCGGCCATACACTACGATCCTCATAGGAATGCAAGGTTGGCACTTTTATTTTACGAAGATGGAGAGAAAAGATATATTATAGCTCCAGCAGGAGTAAAAGTCGGACAAAATGTGATTTCTGGAGAAAGTGTTCCAATTGAAGATGGAAATGCAATGCCGCTTTCTGTTATGCCATTAGGATCTAGTGTTCATTGTGTTGAGTTATACGCAGGTAGGGGTGCTCAAATGGTTAGATCCGCAGGAGCTAGTGCTCAAGTTATGGCTAAAGAGGGAGATTATGTTGCTTTAAAACTCCCATCTACTGAGGTAAGACTTGTAAGAAAAGAATGCTATGCAACTCTTGGTGAAGTGGGTAATTCTGAAATAAGAAATACTAGCTTAGGTAAAGCAGGAAGAAGAAGATGGCTTGGAAGAAGGCCTCAAGTAAGAGGTAGTGTAATGAACCCATGTGATCATCCACATGGAGGAGGAGAGGGAAAAGCACCAATTGGTAGAGCAGGCCCAGTTACTCCATGGGGTAAGCCAGCTCTTGGATTAAAGACACGTAAAAAGAACAAACCAAGTAATAAACTAGTTGTTCGAAGACGCCGTCGCGTTTCTAAGAGGAGTAGAGGAGGAAGAGACTCTTGATTACTTCATTTATTATTTCAATTTCTATTACATAATCATGGGACGTTCACTGAAAAAAGGACCTTTTATAGCAGATAGCCTGCTCAAGAAGGTAGAAAAACAAAATACCGATAATGACAAGTCTGTTATCAAAACTTGGTCAAGATCCTCTACGATTTTACCTTTAATGATCGGTCACACAATCGCTGTACATAATGGCAAGACTCACATTCCAGTATTTATTACTGAACAAATGATTGGTCATAAACTAGGTGAATTTGCTCCTACACGCACTTACCGAGGTCATATAAGAGATAAGAAAGGAGCAAAATCATGACAAAAACACCTGAAACAACAAAAACACCTGAAACATCAAAAACAGCAATTGCTCATGGGAATTATGTTCGCGGATCAGCCTCTAAAGTGAGAAGAGTTTTGGATCAGATAAGGGGTAGGTCATATAGAGATGCATTGATTATGTTGGAATTTATGCCTTACAGATCTACAGACCCCATTACTAAAGTTCTAAGATCTGCGGTTGCCAACGCAGAACATAACCTTGGAATGGATCCATCTACCTTAGTTATTTCCTCTGCATGGGCTAATAGTGGTCCTGTAATGAAAAGGTATAGGCCCAGAGCTCAAGGTCGAGCTTTTTCAATAAAAAAACAGACTTGCCATATCAGTATTTCTGTTGAATCTGCTCCTATTCAAACTAATGCGGAGGTACAAAACTAATGGGACATAAAATACATCCTTCTGGACTAAGATTAGGAATCACACAAGAGCATCGTTCTAAGTGGTTTGCTACTTCTAAAACATATCCAATTCTTCTCCAAGAAGATTTTAAAATTCGTACCTTCATACAAAAAAAATATGGAGCAGCAGGAATTAGCGATGTTTTAATAGCTAGAAAAGCTGACCAACTGGAACTTGAATTAAAAACAGCAAGACCAGGAGTTATAGTAGGAAGACAAGGAAGTGGGATTGAAGAATTAAGATCTGGCATTCAAAAAACTATAGGGGATAGAACAAGGCAAGTAAGAATAAACGTTGTTGAAGTTGAACGGGTAGATGCTGATGCTTTTTTACTTGCTGAATATATTGCTCAACAACTTGAAAAAAGAGTCGCCTTTAGAAGAACGATAAGGATGGCTTTACAAAGGGCTCAAAGGGCTGGAGTCTTAGGTCTTAAAATTCAAGTAGGGGGAAGGTTGAATGGTGCTGAAATTGCTAGAACTGAATGGACTAGAGAAGGTAGAGTTCCATTACACACATTGAGAGCTGAAATTGACTATGCAATACGAGAAGCTAATACAACTTACGGTGTTCTAGGTATTAAAGTTTGGGTTTTCAAAGGTGAAGTTCTTCCTAAAGAAGAACAAACCATCCCTGTGGGTGCGAGCCCTAAGAGGAAAGCTAGTAGAAGACCTCAGCAATTTGAGGATCGTTCAAATGAGAATTCATAGGAGGTATAAAAATGCTTAGTCCAAAACGTACTAAATTCCGTAAACAACATAGAGGCAGAATGAGGGGTGTGGCCTCAAAAGGAAATACTATTGCATTCGGTCAATTTGCTCTCCAAGCTCAAGACTGTGGCTGGGTAACTGCACGTCAGATTGAAGCAAGCAGAAGAGCTATGACCAGATATATCAAACGTGGTGGTCAAATCTGGATAAGAATTTTTCCTGATAAACCCGTGACAATGAGACCTGCAGAAACCAGAATGGGTTCTGGTAAAGGTAATCCAGAGTTTTGGGTAGCAGTTGTAAAACCTGGAAGGATACTTTTTGAAATGGGTGGTGAGGATATTACTGAGGAAACTGCAAAAGAAGCTATGCGTCTGGCTCAATACAAACTTCCTGTAAAAACTAAATTTATCTCCATTGATAAAAATCTAGAAAATTCCTCCCAAGAAAATACAAAAAATAGTAAAAAATCTCAAGAGGAGGTTAAACAATGAAAAACTCAGAGTCACTAAAGGAATTTAAAAAATTAAATTCTGAACAAATTAGTGCAAAGATTGACCAATTACGAAAAGATCTTTTCGATTTGAGATTCAAGCAAGCTACAAGACAGCTCAATGAAACTCATAAATTTAAAATTATCAAGAAACAAGTTGCGCAATTACTCACTCTCAGTAAGAGTCAATCTGCTTCTAAAACAACTTCTGATTAATTATTAGTTATGGCACTTAAAGAAAGAATTGGTACTGTTGTCAGCGACAAAATGGATAAAACAGTTGTTGTTGCTGTTATTAACAGATATCCACATCCCACTTATAAAAAAATTGTAAGTAGAACTACACGATATAAGGCGCATGATCCAGAAAATACATGTGTTTTAGGTGATCGAGTTAAAATTAGAGAAACTAGACCGCTTAGTGCTCAAAAAAGATGGGCCATTGAAGAGATTCTCAATAAAACAAGTCAGGCTAAGGAGGTTAAAAAATGATTCAACAAGAAACTTATTTAACAGTTGCCGATAATAGCGGAGCAAAAAGACTTCAATGTATTAGGGTTTTAGGCTCTAATAGAAGGTATGCACATGTCGGGGATGTAATCGTAGCAACTGTAAAAGATGCTCTTCCTAACATGGGAGTTAAGAAATCTGAAGTTGTTAAAGCTGTTATCGTCAGGACTAAAGCAACATTAAGAAGAAATACTGGTAATTCAATCAGATTTGATGACAATGCGGCAGTATTGATTAATGAAGATAAGAATCCAAAAGGTACTAGAGTCTTTGGTCCTGTAGCTAGAGAACTGCGGGATAAAAATTATACAAAGATTGTTTCTCTTGCTCCGGAGGTGATTTAAATGTTGGATTCATTAAAGCAAAAGAAAAATTTCCAGAGAATAAAAATGAGAATCAAAACTGGAGATTTGGTAAAAGTAATTAATGGAAAGGACAAAGGGAAAACTGGTGAAGTTTTAAAAACTATCCCTCTTGAAAATAGAGTAGTTGTAAAGGGAATTAACCTTAGGACCAAACATGTAAAACCAACTCAGGAAGGGGAAACTGGAAGAATTCTTACAGAAGAAGCATCTTTACATGCATCAAATGTAATGTTTTTTTCAAAGGATAAAAATCTTACAAGTAAGATTGAGTACTTTATTGATAAAGAGGGGGTTAAGAAAAGAAGATTGAAGAAAACTGGTGAAGTAATTGATTAATTTTTCATCAGAAACCAGATTTCAACTTATTCTAATTTATCAATTCTGACAAAGACCAGAATTAACAAAAAATTATGACTCTAAAAAATCGCTACAAAGAATCAATAAGACCAAAACTTTTAAAGGAACTTGGTCTTAAAAATATTCATCAAGTACCTAAAGTTGTCAAAGTCAACGTTAACAGAGGTCTTGGTGAAGCAGCTTCGAATTCGAAAGCTCTTGAAGCCTCTTTAAATGAAATGGCAACAATTACAGGACAAAAGGCTTTAGTAACTAGGGCCAAAAAAGCTATCGCGGGTTTTAAAATTCGTGAAGGTATGCCAATTGGTTGTACTGTAACTTTAAGAGGAGACAGGATGTATTCTTTTTTGGAGAGATTTATAAATCTAGCTTTACCAAGAATAAGAGACTTTAGAGGAGTTAATCCAAAAAGTTTTGATGGGAGAGGTAATTACACCGTTGGCGTTAAAGAGCAATTGATTTTTCCTGAAATCTCTTTTGATAAAATAGATTCAATAAGAGGTATGGATATAACTATTGTCACTAGTGCAAAATCAGATCAAGAAGGTAAAGCTCTTTTGCAGGAGTTAGGAATGCCTTTTAGTAAGAATTAAATCAAAACTATGTCAAATCACGATCCTATTTCCGATATGCTTACTCGAATTAGAAATGCGAGTCAAAAAAAGCATACAACCACAACAATCCCAGGTTCAAAAATGTCCTTAAGTATCGCCAAAGTACTTCAAAAAGAGGGTTTCATTTCTGATATTAATGAGGAAGGTGAAGGTTATAAATCACAAATAATACTCGGCCTCAAATATAGTGGAAAAAACAAATTTCCTACTATTCGGTCTATGCAAAGAGTTAGTAAACCTGGTTTGAGAATATATAAAAATACGAGAGGTTTACCAAAAGTTCTTGGAGGTCTTGGAGTTGCCATAATATCAACTTCTAAAGGCGTTATGAGTGATCGCGATGCTAGAAAGCAAGGCATTGGCGGCGAAGTCCTCTGCTATGTTTATTAAGGAGAATTAATCATGTCAAGAATCGGAAAAACACCAGTACTTATTCCAGAGAAAGTTACAGTTGATTTTGATGGATTAACAGTTACAGTTAAGGGCCCAAAGGGTGAGTTAAAACGTCTCATGCCTGATGGAGTTAGTTTTGATAAGAAAGATAATACTGTTGTTGTAAGTCCTACCACAACCAAAATACATTCAAGGCAGAGACATGGTTTATGTAGAGCTTTAATTGCAAATATGGTTGAAGGGGTTACTCAAGGTTTTTCAAAGAAACTAGAAATTGTAGGCGTTGGATCAAGAGCACAAGTAAAAGGTAAAAACCTAGTTGTAAGTGCAGGATATAGTCATCCTGTAGAAATGATCCCCCCTGATGGTATAACATACAAAGTTGAGAGTAATACAAACGTTACTGTATCTGGAATTGATAAGGAAATTGTTGGCAATGAAGCAGCAAAAATCAGATCAATTAGACCTCCAGAGCCATATAAAGGTAAAGGAATTAAATATCATGATGAGAGAATTCTCAGAAAAGCTGGTAAATCTGGCAAAAAATAATTCCAATTAAAAAAATGACCAAACTTTCCAGGAAATTACAAACCCAAAAAAGACATAGAAGATTAAGGAGATTCTTAATTGGAGATGCAACTCGTCCAAGATTGTCTGTTTTTCGCTCTAATAACCATATATATGCCCAGGTTATAGATGATAGCGCTCAAACAACTATTTGCTCAGCTTCAACTGTTGATAAAGAACTAAGAGAAAAATCTGAGATATTACCTTCTGATTGTAATTCTTCTTCTATTGTTGGAAAATTATTAGCAAAAAGAGCGATAAAAAAAGGTATTAAGCAAGTAATTTTTGACCGTGGAGGTAATTTATATCACGGTAGAGTAAAGGCACTTGCAGATGCTGCTCGTGAAGCCGGCCTAGAATTCTAACTTTTAATTTTTTACTATGACTGACACTCCAACAAAACAAGCAATTCAATCCAAGAACGAAAATGTTCCTGCAGCTATGCCCGTAGAACAAAAAAAGAATAATCGTAATGATCGAAAAAGAAATAGAAGAGGTGATTCAAAAAATCTAGAGAGAGATTCTGATTGGCAAGAAAGAGTTGTTCAAATTCGACGCGTTTCTAAGACTGTTAAGGGTGGAAAAAAAATGAGTTTTAGAGCAATTGTTGTAGTAGGTAACGAAAAAGGTCAAGTTGGAGTTGGAGTTGGTAAAGCAGGGGATGTTATTGGTGCGGTGAGAAAGGGAGTTTCAGATGGTAAAAAGAATCTTGTAAGGGTTCCCTTAACCCCAAATAATTCAATACCGACTCTATCTTTAGGTCGAGATGGTGCGGCTAATGTTCTAATTAGACCAGCTGCCCCAGGTACAGGAGTAATTGCTGGTGGTTCAATAAGAACAGTTTTAGAATTAGCCGGCATAAAAAATGTTTTAGCAAAAAGATTGGGTAGTAAAACACCTTTGAATAACGCTAGAGCTGCTATGGTAGCTCTTTCTCAATTAAGAACACACAAATCTGCCTCGAGGGAGAGAGGCATCTCACTTGAACAGCTCTATTCTTAAAATTATGACTTCAACATTAAATTCACTTAAATCAAACTCTGGCTCGAGAAAGAAAAAACTAAGAAAGGGTAGAGGAATTGCAGCCGGTCAGGGTGCATCATGTGGTTTTGGAATGAGAGGACAAAAGTCACGTTCTGGAAGACCTACACGTCCAGGTTTTGAAGGTGGCCAAATGCCACTATATAGAAGAGTTCCAAAATTAAAGCACTTTGAAATAATTAATCAAAAGAACTTTTCCATAATAAATTTAGAAAAATTAAATGATTTCAAAGATAACGATACAGTTAACCTTGACTCACTAGTTAAGAAAGGATTGATCTTCAAGCCCAAATTTCCTTTAAAAATCCTTGGTAATGGAAAAATTAATGTAAAGCTAAAAGTCCAAGCTCATGCATTTACAAAAGTTGCAAAACAAAAAATTGAGGATGCAGGTGGATCCTGTGAGCTTATAAATAATAAATAAATTTACTAAAAATTCAGGTAAGCTTCAAAATGTTTGTCAACAAAAGTAGAAATCCTAGCGCTTCTGAAATACTTTCCCAATTATTTTTAAATAAAGAGTTAAGGAGTAGAGTTTTAACTACTTTAGGTCTTCTTCTTTTAGTAAGACTTGGTATATATATCCCTATGCCTGGTATTGATAGGGTCGCTTTTAAAAGTTTTATAGATCAAGGGGGGCAATTAATAGGTTTTTTAGATATTTTTACTGGAGGAGGGATTTCAACCTTAGGAATATTCGCATTAGGCATACTTCCATTTATTAACGCATCAATTATTATTCAGCTTCTCACAGCTTCATTGCCTGTGCTTGAAGATTTACAAAAAAATGAAGGAGAGGCGGGGAGAAGAAAAATTGCTCAAATAACTAGATATGTTTCATTAGGATGGGGTTTTTTGCAAAGTATAATTTTTTCCTTAATTCTCAGACAATATGCTATTGAGGGGATAAGTGAAACTACATTTGTTTTGCAAACC
>QCNJ01000017.1 GCA_003213235.1 Prochlorococcus sp. AG-424-P18
AGGAACTGCTTATTGATTGACAGTCGATCTAAAATTGGAGGGTATAAAAACCCTCTTTTTTTATGACTGCTCAAAATTTCATGAATGTTGTTCGATTTAAATTAAAGTCTGATTGTGTAGATAAGTATTTCGAAGTAATAGATAAAACAAGTTTTGAGGGGATGACTCAAAGATATATCGCTAAAACTGGAGATTATGATTACTGTTTTGTTGGGATCTGGAAAAGTGCAGAAGCTATTTCAGCTCAAAGACCAGCTATGATTGCTCACCTTGATGAGGTTAGAGGATTTATGGAAGAGTTGTCTCCAGAACTTGGAGTTACTGACCCTGTTTCAGGAAATATTGTTTCTAAAGTTGGATATCACGATTGACAGTCGATCTACCATAATTAGCATTTAGCTCCTTCTCAACCTCTTTGAGTTCCTCTCAATAATTCTCGTAATTTTAACCTAAGACTAAAAATGAAATCAGGTTCAGAAAACCAACTATCTTTATCTGTTATTTCTACAGTTTCGTTTAAAAATTTAGCGGAAGAAGTCAAAGAATTTGCAATAATTACTTTTGATTTTGGACTTGAGTAAATAAATCCAATAATTAACACTATTAAAAATATCGACCCTTTAATTTTAAGTGATTTAATAAATTCTTTTTTTAAGTAACCCAAAATAATTTAAAAATTAAATTTATTTTAGGAGTTGATATTTAAAGACAGATTAAATTGACAGTCAATCTAAAATAAAAAAAGTGATAAGTTTTTAAAAATGAGTAAATTTTCCTCTCAGGAAATAGAAAGTCAATACAACTTGATAAAAACGCTTTTATCTAATCCTGAAAATGGAATTAATTCCGGCAAGAAGTATTTTTGTATTATTCACTTGTTCAAATTCCAATTATTTTAACCATATTCAAATTCAATTGTTGATCCTTTATCCGTATATGGGAGTAAATCAAACCGTACATATTTATAAGTCGGATAGCCTGTCTGACTAGTTAGAACATAGGTGTAGTCGTCATGAGCAAATGTCTACCAAATCCAAACTAAAAGAAAATTATAAATCTGAGCTTGAAGAAAGATCAGAGGAAGAACTTCTTGAGGAAGAAATCAGAAATCAACAAACATTGGATAGCTTTGTTGAATCCGACAAAAACTGGAGCTAATCAAAACTTATTTTTAGGAGATTTTTATGAACTTAAAAAGATCACCATTTTCAATACTTAATAAAGAAAGAAGAGAAATTGACTATATCAAGGGAGTTTATAAGAGAAAAATTCAAGCTGAAATTGAATCTTATAAAGATCCCGAGGTTGAAGATAAGAAAGATACAATTCAAGTTCAAGATGTATTGATGCTTGATAGAATCTCAATTTAATCTTCATTTACTGATCCTTAGATCAATATCTTGCTATTAATTAAGTAGAGACTTTTTTATTAAATGCCATTAGACGTATTTCTAATGAACATGTGTGTTGTAGTTATAGCTCTGCTTATCAGAAGAGAAATCAAACTTAAGAAAGCGAGATAAATTATGAAGACGCAAATTTTTAAAGAGCAATACATCCCAAATGTTCATGCTATTACTCTTTTACTAATGCTTCTTCTATGTCTGTGGCTACCTCTTGCACTCAGATTCTTATTAATAATTTAGTCTAACTAATTAGTTAATACTCTCATCCTTAAACTCTGCTATAACCTAATTTTGTTTTAAAGATCTTATATGGAACTCCTGTTCCGTTAATAGCTTTAATAACTTTATCTCCCACAGTTCCGTAAATTTCAGCAAAAAAATTTCTGGAGCAAAGACCTAACTCTCTTTATTTGGCCAAACCTCCTCAGTTTTCCTCCAACCTTGAGAAATTAACCTTCCATAAATTTCTCTAGCTAAATCTATATCTACAGAAACTGTTGTTGTCATCACAGGAGGTTCTTTTCCTAACACACCAACTATTTTTCCAGTATCTACAAACATATACTCAAAAACACCATCTATGCTCTTATCATTTTTTATAAACCTTTTTACTTCTGTTCTCTTTGGATTAATCAACCAATGAGATTTAGCCATTAATTGTTTCAAGAGACATAAAAAAAGGAGCTAGTTGCTCCTTATTCTAGATCGACTGTCAATCAATTAAATTATCCCATTGCGGCGACAGCATCAGCAACTTGTTTGTTTCTTTGAATAACCTCGTCATCATTTAAAACAGCAGTGATATTCCAATCAAGACCAAATTTCGCTCTCCACACTCCAAAATGTTGAGATATTGCTAAATGATTATCAGCCTTGAAAGTTACAAAAACCTCTCCAGTTTCAGGCGCATGGAATCTACTTACCAATTCAAATCCATCAAAATTATCCATAGGTGCACCGGAAGCAATATACTGCTCAAACATCTTGTAACCTTCGGACTGAGAAATTCCATCTGGAATAAGTCCATGAACGTGATAGTAAGCCATAAATAAAATCATAAATGTAATTTCAATTTAAAAACCATTACTTAAAAAGAATTTAAATTATCTTTAAATTTAGATTTTTAAGCCTTTTTCAATATGAATTCGCGAAGAAAGAATTTTTATTTGGTATAGCATGTACCGTTTATAAATTTTTTGTTAGCTATTAATCGGTTATGAGTTATTTTGCTGAACCTAACCATATTGAATATGATGCATGGTTCGATGAAAACATCGACCCAATGGATCTCGTGAATTACTTAGATGAAAAGGAGTTCAGTGCTTCGGTACACTTTAAGTTCCACAAGATGTCGACTAGAAATTTAACGATTGGCGCTTCTGATAATTTTCACTGGTAAGTAAAAGATTTTTCACTCCATAGATATTTATGAATCTTACGCAGAATATGTTCCATCACTTTCTCTTCTTGCCTTAGCTAATACAATTTCATCTACAACTTTTTCAATCATGTAAGCACTTTTTTTACCAAAGCATTTTTCTTTTTTAATGCTCTCAAAATCACTTGGCATTAAATCATTATGTTCACAACAGTCGCATTTAATATCAATTTTTTTACCTCTGAAAACCTCCATAGCTCTAGAAAAAATCCATTGCTCAACTGAAATACTTTCCCAAATATCAAAATTAGACCATTCATCAAAATCCCTACTAAGGATGCCTTTTAATCCATCAGCCTGATTTACATATACTAAGTGTGAATTTTTTCTTGGTTCATCATTAATACCAATTGTTTTGACAGGATTTTGATTCATTAAATATAGATTGATTGAGTAGCCTTATAAATCTAGTGGATAATTTCAAAAATATAAACAAAAAAATGTCTCAAATAAGATCATTTATTACTTTATCTAATCTAGAAATATGATTTGTATTTCTGAGTAATTCAAAATCCTTAAAATCAAAGCCAGGGCCAACACAACAACTCACTAAAGTAAATTCGCCTGTACTTTTTGCAGCTTGCCAATATCCAGATGGGATCATTTCTACTGGATTATTGGAATCTAAAATTAAATTTCTTATTAACTTATTATCATTATCTAGGCACCATAAATTCAGAGGGTCGCCCCTTAGATAAATCCAAATTTCATCTGCATTTTTTACTCTGTGCCAAGCACTTTTTGCATCTCTCTCCAAAAGATAATAAATTCCCGTAATAAAGTTTCTACTTTGGCCATCCTCCCTTATAAGAGAATTCTTACTCCTTACTATCTCTCTAAACCATCCACCCTCAGGATGAGGAGATAAATCAAATTTTTTTATTATTTCTATATTTTGTTGTTTAGGATTCACTTTAAAAAATATCTTTAAAGTTTCTCTCCCAAATTTTAGGGACTTGAAAATAAATCAAAGTAAAATATAGTTTCTAAAAAATTAAGCACAAATAACTGACAAATCTACAAAATTTTTATTTTCATCTGCCAGTTCAGTAATGATTCTATTTAGCCATTCAGAGGTCGTTTCACAATAGCCTACATTTAAAATGGTTTTTTGCTTTACAGTTTCTTCTTTTTTCATAGTTGAAATATTTTCATATAAATTACTCTTTAATTAAACCTATGTGAATAAGTCTTAATTACTAACTATTTCAAAAAGTTGTATTTAATACATATTTAAGAACTGCTAGTAAAAAAATAAAATTAAATCGTTGACAAGAAAATATATACAAGTAAGAGTAGAAAAAATTTATTTTTTACCCTATGAACAACATCAAGATTGAGGAATTGATGAAAGTAAGGTTCGATGGAATTGCAAATAGAATTGGGCAATTAAGCAAAAGGGAAAGTGAGTCTCTATTGCTTGAACATCTTGAGTGGTTGGAGGGAGGATGGGAGAATGAAGAAATCTTATTTTTAAAAAAGCCTTTCAGAAAATGGTGGTTCTAACTCCACTTCTGTAAAAAATTAATGATGGCCTAAGGGACCAGGGCCAGATCCTATTTTATAAGAATTTTCTAAAGATTTCTCAACAAATGATTTCGCTTTTTGTATGGAATCAAGTAGATCAAAACCTAAAGCCTTGTAACCACAAATAGCAGCACTCAACGTACAGCCGCTACCGTGGGTATTATTTGTATTTATATAATTATTAAAGAGCCACTCTTTTCTACCATTTAAGTCAAGAAAAAAATCCTTCCCTTTCATTTCTTTCAAACCGCCACCTTTTATAAGAACAGCTTTAGCTCCAAGACTAATAATTTTTCTTGCGGAATTTTCGAAATCTTCTTTACTCCTTATTTCTAAACCAGAAAGTAGATTTGCTTCATAGATATTTGGAGTAATCAAATCCGCAATTGGTAATAAGAGTTTTTTATAAGCATTAATCGCAGAATCTTCCAATAATTTAGAACCAGTTCTTGTAACCATCACTGGGTCAATAATTTTGGTTATTTGATATGTATTTAATTTTGAAGCAGTATCGTTAATTATCCTTTCATTTAATAACATTCCAGTTTTTAAGGCATCAATACCAAAATCAGCAAATAAAGTATCCAACTGACTTAATAAAGTTTTCTTATCTACTGGTTCAACGCATTTAACCTCCATACTATTTTGTGCAGTAATACATGTAATAACAGAACATCCATGTACTTTAAGGGCCATGAAAGTTCTCAAATCAGCCTGTATTCCTGCTCCACCCCCAGAGTCACTACCACCTATTGAAAGTGCAATTTTAGAATACATAATTTGTTAACTCGTTTTTGAAATTACTATAAATAAATTTTAATTTAAATCAAAATTTGAATATGCATTAAAAAAATCTAACTCCAATTCCATAGCTCTCCTATATAAATATTTGGCATGATTAATATCATATGTTTCTTTATTAGTCTCAATGAGATTTTCAAGTGAATCTGCTAGCTTTTCAAAGCTCTCATCAGAATAAGTAATTATCCATTCTTTATATTTAATGTCAAAATCCTCTTTATACAAACTTTTTCCTATCCAAGAATAAAGTCGCATACATGGAGTCATTGCAAACATTATTTCAACGGAGCTTAGTCTTTTGGAAGTATCATCAAGAAAATCTGTATAATTTTTAGTTGCTTTTTTTATATAGTTATTAGACAAATCAATATCCCATTCTTTTGCATACGTTTCATGAAGTATTAATTCCTCTGAAACGCCCATTAATAGTTCACTTAACTTCCTTATTGAGTACTTATCTTTTGTTTTGGAAACAGCAAGACCATAAGCCTTAGCAAAAGTCTCTAAAAAGAAATAATCTTGAGCTAAATATTCTTGAAATATATTTTTAGGAAGACTTCCATTCTTTAAACCTTGAACGAATTTTGTATTTAAACTTAGTAAAGCAATATCATAATTATCCTTCCAAAGTTGTTTTGTTATTTTCATTTTTTTGATTTTTAGTTATTCTAAAATTTTTTATATTTTTTACCTACAAACTTAATCTTATTTTTCTAAGATTAAAAGAAAAAATTATGAAAGAAATAAATATCTTATGGTTTAAGAAAGATTTAAGAATTTTTGATAACGAAGCTCTCTGTGAGGCTATAAAAGATAATGATATTTTACCTATTTATATTATTGAGTTAGATATTTGGAGCCAAAATACTCATTCAGATAGACAATGGCAATTTTGCAAAGAAAGTTTAATAGATTTAAGAAATGCACTTGCTGAGATTGGACAACCATTAATTATTAGAACTGGTAATGTTATTAATATTTTTGATGAAATTAGTTCAAAATTTAAAATCAAAGGTATCTATAGCCATCAAGAAACAGGAGATTGGCTTACTTATAAAAGAGACCAAAAAGTAAGAGATTGGGCTTTAAGCAAAAATATTATTTGGAAGGAATTTCTACAATTTTCAGTTTTTAGAGGAAATTTAGATAGGAATAATTGGTCTAAAAAGTGGCAAGAAAATTCCGCCAAAAACTTACTTAAAGCTCCATTAAGAATTAATTCTATTAACTTTAATATTGGAGAAATACCATCAGACGAAATTTTTAACTTTAAAAAAGAAACTTGTCCAGGAAGAATGCAAGGTGGAAGAAAGAAAGGTTTAGAGAGAATGCAATACTTCTTTAGTAATAAATTAGATTCTTATTCAAAAGATATATCTAGCCCAGAAAAATCATTTGATAGTTGTACAAGACTATCCCCATATATTTGTTGGGGATGCATTTCATTAAAAGAGATTTTTAAAAAGGCAAATATATCAAAAAACAATAATTCCAGGATGTTAAAAAGCAGATTAACTTGGCATTGTCATTTTATTCAGAAACTTGAAAGTGAACCAGAACTAGAGTTTAGGGAATACCATCCTTTTTTTAAAAATATTAGAGAAAAAAATAATGAATTACTTTATTCATGGAGTTCAGGTAATACGGGCTTTCCTTTTATAGATGCATGTATGCGTTCATTAAATTTCAATGGATGGATTAACTTTAGGATGCGTGCAATGTTAATGTCTTTTGCTAGCTATAATTTATGGATACCATGGCAAGATTCAGGTTCTGAATTTGCAAATAAATTTGTAGATTATGAGCCTGGAATTCATTGGAATCAATGCCAAATGCAATCTGGAACTACGTCTATAAATACCAATAGAATTTATAATCCTATTAAGCAGGGAAAAGATCATGATCCGCAAGGAAAATTTATAAAAAAATGGATACCAGAATTAAAGGATATATCACTTAATTTCATCCATGAACCATGGCTATTATCTAGATTTAATAATGAAGAATATGAACAAATTAATTACATAAGACCAATAATTGACATCCCCAATAGCACTAAAACTGCAAAGAAGAAAATTCTGGAAATCACTAAAAAGGATGGATATTGGGATATCTCAAAAGAAATTTATTTAAAGCATGGCTCTAGAAAAAGGCTTAGAAAAAATATAAATAATAAAAAAATTGTTTCTAAGGAAAAGGAAAAACAATACGAACTAAAATTAGATTTCTAAATTTTATTGTCAGAAATTTCCAGATTCCTCTTAGCGCCTAGAAAAGTTTTTTAAATTTTGAAATTAAATATATAAACCCACGATGAATAAACTAAAGCTTTAATGTATTTATTAGATTTTATTAATTATGTCTGAAAGATTTGAATGGGACGATACAAATAGTTCAGGTATATGGTGGAGTACTAATGTAAGTATTAGAGATGAGTGCATTTTGCTTAAAGAAGATACTCAATGCGAAGATTCTGATATCGTCGAACTTCTTAGGAGTATTGCACAAAATATTGAAGATAATGGACTTTAATTTCATAAGGAATATTAACTCTTTTAGAGATTTTGAATTCCTTTTACAGCTTTTATTAATTCGATACTAATACCTTTTTCACTCATTGAATGACCAGCATCATTAACAATAATTAATTCAGAATTCTTTAATTTCTTATTTAGATCCCAAGCACTCCTAACAGGGCATACAACGTCATACCTCCCTTGAATTATTTTTGTTGGAATTGATTCTATTGTTTTTATATTTTTCAAAATGAAATCATCTTCTAAGAAAATATTATTAATAAAATAATGACATTCGATCCTTGCAAAGGCATCTGAAAAAGAATTCACTTCAGACTTATCAAAATCAAATTTTTTATTTATTAAATGACTTGTTGAGAGTTCCCATTTTGTCCAAGCTGCTGCTGCTTTTGATCTAAGATTAGCATCTGAAGATGTTAGATATTTATAAAAAGAACTTATTAAATCATTTCTTTCTTCTATTGGTATCACAGAAATATATTCTTCAAATTCATCGGGGAATATCTCACTTGCACCATATTGATAGAACCATAACAATTCAAACTTTCTACATAAAAATATTCCTCGCAAAGTTAAGCTGATAACTCTTGAGGGATTCTTAATCGCATATATAAGTGAAAGTGTTGAGCCCCAAGATCCACCAAACAAATGCCAAGTATCTACTTTTAAAAGAATCCTTAATTTCTCAATATCATCGACTAAATGATTGGTCATATTTTCTTTTAATTCGGAGAAAGGAGTTGAAAAACCGCAACCTCTTTGGTCAAATTGAATGATATCGAATTTATCTGGGTCAAAGTATCTTCTATATCTTGGTTGACTTCCTCCTCCTGGACCTCCATGAATAACAAGAATTTTTTTGCCCTTTGGATTACCAGATCTTTCCCAATAAATAGTATGAATATCACTTACTTGCAAAAAGCCCTTTTCACGTACTTCAATTTTAGGAAACAAGACTTGATCTTTCATTTTGAAATATTTTTAATCACTTTATTAATCCATATTATCCAAAAAGAAGTCTAGTTTAGAAGAAATTTGTTAAAAAAAAGGACTGCTTGTACAGTCCTTTTTAATATTTGATTTCCTTCTTACAGGATATAAAATTACATATTTTAAAGTCTATTTACTCATAAACCTAGAATACGTGAATTCGGGGATTTCTCTCGATAATTTAAGTCCCTATTGTCGCTAGTAATTATAAAGCGAAGTCTTATCAGACTAATTGATTGAACTTTAATTTTCGAATAATCCCATTCTCAGGAATACGCTTCCTATATTTTGGAATTTGCTAAATTTCAGGCGGACTATCAATCATTTAGATTGCCTCCGAACTCAACATTTATAAATTACTCCTTTTTATATTTTCAGTAAATCCGTAAATATGCTGATTTACTTTTTTCTTAATTTGTAAGAGGATTTTAATGATCCTTTGTTTTTTAGAGATAAATATAAAAATTAAAGTTTATAATCCCTTAGTTATGAAAATTCATACAGCAAAATAGATTCAATTATTCTTTTATCACTTTAAGAAAATTTATAATCTTCTAATTTCCACTGAACAAATTTCAAACACTCATCAATAGAAGGATTGTTATCCCTGCACTTACGCCAATCTCTAATCCAATCTGCCAAGGCAAAAGTTATTTTTGTAGTAAGCATATTTACCAATCAGTTAATTAAAATTTAGGCCAATTGGTTCTTCATAAAATTCCCCTTCTTTTAAAGCATTATCATATTTTTCAATTATCTTTTTGTAATAAGCTATTGAGGGAAGTAAATCTCCTACACATATGGGTTCCATTGAAATTGTTATAATAATTTTGATTATTAATTATTTTTTATAAAAATTTAATAAATAGATTATTAATATTCATTATGGATTTCATTAAAAAGAACAAGATCTTAACACTAATGGCGGTAATTGCAGTTTTATCATTTGTATTAGAAAAAGTAGGCATAATACAGCCTTAAATTAATTAAGTTTATTTGATAAATACTTCCTAATGAAATAAGTAAACTGATGCTATTACTGCAAAAATAAGCAATGGAGATAATAATGTAAAAATTAAAGTTGAAAGATTAATCAGCATAAGTTTTAAATAAATACACAAATTTAATAAACATCACTTTTAAGCATTTGCAATAAGTAAAATTAAAATTATTAC
Organism: Prochlorococcus sp. AG-424-P18; assembly: GCA_003213235.1. Lineage (GTDB taxonomy): Bacteria > Cyanobacteriota > Cyanobacteriia > PCC-6307 > Cyanobiaceae > Prochlorococcus_A. The sequence goes on from QCNJ01000017.1 coordinate 9,875, forward strand.
GATATAAAAAACATTTGATTAAGGAAAGATATAAAGAAGAATATGAAGAGGGCTCAGACTTACTATGGCCTAGTGATAAAGAAGATAATATAACTCGGCAATTTTATAAAGATTTATCTAATCTTTCAAAAAAAATAAGCTTTAGTAAAAAGAAAAACCTAAAACTTTTTGAACAAGTAGTTAAAATACTAAAAGTGAAAGGCTGGGGTTAATTAATATTCAAACTAAAATGAAAAATTTAATGATATTAATTAAAAGTTTTTTTCTTTTAAGACCAAGATTTTTATCCACTATATTTTTTATTCCAATTCTTTATGGCATTGGCTGGGCTTTATCTCAGCCACTATTATTGTTTAATTTTGAAGAAGAAAATTTATCCTTAATTGGAACTATTATTACTTTCTTACTTTTTATCTGTTTACTCCCATATTGGTTTTATATCAAACGAAACAAATCAAGTGCTTGGGTACTTCTTGGGCTAAATAGAGACAAATTTTTAAAAAACTTTGTCAATTTTTCTAAAGGTATTTTATTTTCTTTAGTTTTAATAATTCTAATTCTTATACCACTATTGCAAAAAAATTATATTTCTTGGATAGGTGAATTCTCGCAAATAATATTATTAAATTCAATTGTACTTGGGTTAGGTGTTGGATTCGCAGAGGAAATAATTTTTAGAGGCTGGTTACTAGAAGAATTAAAATTTGAATATGGTACAAAGATATCAATAGCTTTACAAGGTATAGTTTTTAGCTTAGTTCATAATTTATCAAATGAGATCTTTTGGAACATCGTAGGATTACGTTTAGGATTTTTTTTACTTGGGATATTTCTATCATTAGTAAAAATCAAAGATAAAGGTTCTCTATGGAATTGTATAGGAATTCATGGAGGACTTGTCGGGATTTGGTTTTTTATTAATAACGGATTAATAGAATTCAAAGAAAATACACCTTCTTTTTTAGCAGGGCCTTTTACACAAAATATTCCAAACCCAATCGGAAGCTTTAGTGCAATTTTAATATTACTTTTGTTATGTATTTTTTATGCCGTAAAATCAAATAAATTTTTCCTTAGACGTTTTAATTAGATATAAATACCGATTGATTTTTGATTAGTAATTGTCAGATTAAAATAAAGCTTAATAATGATATGAACTTTGAGGCGGGAATAAGTTTTATTTTCTTTTTAATAATTTTTGGTTTTACAAACTATCTAATGATGTTGAGAAGATATGAAAACGATATCAAAAAAAAGAAATTTTTACAAAAGGAAAAAATTTCCAGGCTATACCCTAAAGGTTCATTTATTTTCTGAAATTAAAAAAAGTTTTTGTAAGATTTCCTCACCATTTTTTATTAGTTTTTTGCCAACCTTCATTTAATAATTTTTGCCATAATAATCTTGCTTCTTCAATAACAATTTTTTTTCTAGTTTTCATAAATGGAGGATTTTCTCCATGAACTCCCATAATGATTCCTTCTTCAATAAACATATAATCAATAGATTTATCAGAATAATCTCTATCTTTGTAGAAACGCATTACCCCTACAAAATTGGAGTCAATTAACCAGAAATCATTAGTTAAATTCAATAACCCAAAATAAAATTAAACTTATCATATACTTTGATTGAAATCTGAGAGGAAAATATTTATTTAGTTTATTCATATTTGATATGTTTTTTCTTTTTGTCTACTTTTTTTCAATTCGCCACGTTTTTTCTTGACCTCAACTCTTTTCTTTTGTGATGCTTTAGTAGGTTGTGTAGATTTTCTTAATTTAAGTGGTTTATTTAAAGCATTTTTTATGATTAAACTAAATTTCATTAAAGCTAGCTGCCTATTTAATAATTGATTTCTATATTCTTGAACCGCTAAACGTAAGCTATTTTTTACTAATTTGTTTTTCAAGTTTCTCTTAAGAATTTCTTTCTAATAATCATTTAATACTTTGGAATCTTCTAAATCAAAAATAATCTCTACTCTGCTTTCAATTTTATTTACATTTTGCCCTCCAGGACCGGAGGATCTGGAAAATCGCCACTTAATTTCGCTGGATGGGATTACTAATTTTTTAGTAATTTTTAAATACATTTTAAGTTCTTTTTGATTTAAATTTTTAGAATAATCTCCTTAATACTTTAAAACATAACTTAAAATTCGATCGGTAAATACTGGGCGGTTATGTTAGGTAAACCGAAATTCGGTGTATTTGCCGTATCAATATCTTCGGTATTTATCCTTTCATATTTCAAAGAATTATCAGATATTAAATTTGTACTAATTCAAAGGTCACTTATGTATTCAATGTTTGATCTTCTTTTTGAAACACCTTCATATCGTCCTATATATGTTATTTCCGATAGTGAAATGAAGGAGTTAAAGAAAACCCAACATCAAGAAGAGCTTGATGAAATTAAAACACAAAAAGTAAGACTTGAAGATGCTTTTAAATCTCAACTCAACCATCTTGAAGAGAGAGAAAAAGAAGTAAAAAAAGAACTTAAAGTACTCTCAGCCTCAAAAGATAAATAATTTATTTTTAGAGAAATTACTTTTTTTCAAAGACGGTTAAAAACCGTCTTTTTTTAATTCTTCTAGTTTTAAGGAGTATATTAAATCCACAGATTTTAAAAATATTTTCCATAATTAAAGAATGAGTAAAAATAAAGAAAAAATAAGAATGTTCTTACCCTTTAGTTGGGTAATTTGTGCAGCAATATCTTTTGCTTATATAAATTCACATTTAATAAATACCTAACATAAATGTCTTATCCCTCAAGAGACGAAATACTTGCATCCTCAAATGGGTGGGTAGCCTCTTTTTTAAATTTTCTTCCTGGTTTAGGTTCTGGTTACATATATCAAAGAAGATGGAAACCCTATTTTTTGACCATCACAGCTAGTACTACATGGTTCGCTTTAGGTTTTTTTTTACAAGGATATTCAGAACCTTCTCAAAGTGAACAAATAATTGGAATTTCTGGTCTTTTTTTTATATCGATTGTTACGGCTATAGAAGCCAACTTGGCTTTCAAAAAAGCAATTAAAAAAACAAAAGCTGAAGAGAAAATAATTTCCTCCAACAAAAAAGGATGGTTTAAATAATTCAAAAAATTAGATCTAAAATATTTAGTTAGTTTTCAGTTTCTAAATTTAAAAAGAAATTACCATAAACAATTTTTAAGATAATTTAAAAAATTTTTTAGTTATAAAAAAATAAAATTTCCTTTTCTTTGAGACCTTCCCATCCCGAGTCTATTAATAACTGATTCAATGTTTCTTTATCAAAATGCTTAGAACCAGTTTTGACACATCTATTTCTCATTGATTTTTTAACGCCACTCCTTTGTCTTTTGTTCTCCTCATTCATAATTCTATTGTATAGATCTAGCATTTTTTGAGGGATTGGAGTACCGTCAAGATCCACTCCATTTTGAATAGCAATATCAACAGCTTGCATTCCTGTTTTCTTCATACATTAAAAAAAAGCTGGATTTATAATAAAACAAAACTTATTAATCTAAAATTCTTTGAATAATAATTTATTGATTTTGAATTTCCTTCAGTACTCTAATAGCCTCTTTAATGTGTTCAGGACCATTCAATAAATCTCTAAAAATATGCCTAACTGTCCCTTTGCGATCAATAACATAAGTTACCCTACCATCCATAAAACCTAGTACTTTTGGAACTTTAAAAGTTTTCCTAAGAGAGTCATTCGTATCACAAAGTAGTGGATATTGTAATTTATTTTTATTAGCAAATGCCAAATGACTTGAGGTACTTCCATTACTTATTCCCCAAACTTGCGCACCTAAAACTTTAAATAAGTCATATTTATCTCTAAATCCGCAAACTTCTATAGTGCAACCCGGCGTATCATCTTTTGGATAAAAAAACAAAACAAGGGGACTTTTTAATCCCCTATTTGATCTTTTAACTCCATTTTGATCCAGTAAAGAAAATTCTGGAATTTTATCTCCGATCTGCAAAACAGTTCTTATAAAGCTTCATATTAGAGGTTAATATGTTTTTTTTGTGGCCTTCAAAGAAAAAATAATATTAAAGTCAGTTTTTTTGTTTTAAAAGATACTAAAGGATTATAGAAATAAACTAATGTGGATTTATTAATTTAATGTTATGGAATTAATAATTTATATTTTTTTATTTCTTATCCTTTTTTTGGGAGTTATTTTTAATTTAAAAGTAACTAATTTTAAAAAAGTTAATGAAATACGAAACAAAGCAAAAGATTATTTAAAAAAGGAAAATTAAATATGTATTTCTAAGATTAAAATTCAATTTTTTCATTTGGAGTAAATACTGAGCAATATTTTCTTACTAAGTCCTTTGGTTGATAATTATAAGAGTTCATTAATTTAAGTTTTTCTATAGCTTTATCTGCATTAATTTCACCCAGTCGATATCTTGCGCAAGTATCCAAAACTTTAAACATTTTTGTGGTAACGGCTTCAGCTGGATAAATTAGAAAACTAAGGTAAAAAATAATAAATAAGTACTTCATTTTTTTTTAAGATGGTAAATATTCAGCAGATAGCTTAAATAATTCAGAAAAAGCTAATTTAGAAAAAGGTTAAAATTTAATAGAATAATCTAAATTATTTTGAATCTAGGGATTCTACAAAATAATAATAAAAGAAATTAAGATAAAATAAGTGATATTAATAAATAATCTCGATGATAATGAGAAAATTAATAGATAAACATGTAACTCTTATAAATTGGTACCAAAAAAAATTCAAATTGAGTGATTATCAATTACTTTGGTTAGTTTTCTTTAAAGGAGTATTAATAACAATAATATTTTGCAAAATTTTTTAATATTAATAAAGCTATTCCAAGAATGAAATTTTCACATGATTTGACTATATTTAATAATAGATTTCCTAATTATTTAAATAGTTATCACCTATGAATATTTTTGGTGTAGGTTTGCCTGAAGTTACCGTAATACTTATCTTAGCTCTTTTAATTTTTGGTCCAAAAAAGCTTCCTGAATTAGGCAAACAGCTTGGCAAAACTTTGAAAAGTCTTAAAAAAGCTTCGAATGAATTTCAAAATGAAATCGATCAAGTTATGAAAGAAAAAGATAAAGATGAATCTCCTAAATCTATAGAAAGCAATCAAACCAATGAAATTAATCAAGAAAAAATAGATTCAGAAAACAAGAATTTTTAAATAAAGAAAACAGCAACAACTAATATCTTGGATAGGCCCATAACCCCCATAGACGAATTTGAAAGAGCATTAGATAAAGCAGCTCTTACTAAGGAAGAATATGAATTAATAGACTACATCCGCTATACAAGTGTTTTTACACAGCCTAGTCTTATTAAAGATTTAAAAAGGCCATCAAAGCCTCCCCTTTTATCAGTTCTATGTCAAATTTGCAGAAAAATTGGTTCGGAGATGCCAGATCATTTCAGAAAAGTAATTGAGTGGTCAATTGAAATAAGTGATCACGATACTAAATGGGATGCTCATTTAATTTGTGCAGAAGCACTGAATATAGACAAAATACCATTAAGTCCTACTCATGGAACAACTTTATTTGATGTTCTTGTTGTACACAAAGAATTATTTCTTGGATTTGATTAAATTAATCATCTAAAGGCACAGAATCAGTATCTACAACTTCCGAATCATTATATTTATTTATTTTATTTTCAATCCAGTTATTTATATAACTAACCAAAGGCAATGAACCTCTAAAAATAAAAATAGAGGTAGGTAAAGCGCTTAATAAACCGACTACAGGACTTTTAAAAAGTAATCTACCTGCTTTAATGTTAAATAAAATAATAAGCGCTGAGGGAACTATAACTTTAACTACTGTTTTGAGTGCCTCAAGCCAACCGACACGATATATCCACCATATTAAAATTATGCCAATTAAATAAAGGAATAAGTAAGTCATAAAAATAGTATAATAATTATCTATTTATCTTGTTCTTGCTAAGAAAAAGATTTTATAAATTTTTTTAACATCAATCAATCAAATTCTAGTAATGAGTTTTTCTGAAATAAGAAAATTTTTAATTAAGATGCAATCTGATAAAGAATTAAAAAAGGAGGTTACTACATCCTCTACAGCAGATGATGTAGCCTTAATAGGTCAACGCTTAGGTTATGACTTTTCAGGAGATGATCTCTTAAGATTTAATGGACAAAAAGTTGATAAAGTTACCGTAAGAAAGGTAGATCATCCAGGAGAATACCACTAAATTAAGACTTAACCCATATTGCAAGTCCTCCGCCCCTGCCTCTAGCACATAACCAATTATCTTTAGTACTTATTCCTATAAGTGAGAAAAAAGGCATTTTTTTATCTTCTGGTTTTTTTAATTCCTTATTAAATATAGGAAAACTACCAATACTAATTTTCAATTCTTCAAAATAAAAAGCCAATAAGGGTCTGAGCCCTTTTAATTCTGCCCAGCCTACAAAAGTAATATTTAATAATCCGAAATTAATTGAATTTTTTATTTCATAATTTATTTGATCATCTTTATTTTTACTTTTTAATTCGAGTCTTGCCGACAATACTTGGAGAATCGAACTGGGTATATTTTTGATTTCATCTGACTCCTTTCCCCATACATACTTAAACTTCCATATTCCTAACAAATCCTCATGTACAATTCCGCTACTATTTTTTTGAGAATTTTTTTCTAATAGCTTTATCTCATTAATATCAGGAAAATGTTTCATAATAGATTTTAATCTAAGAATCAAATACTAAGATAACTTCACAAAAAATGTTCTGAGTTAGAAAATCTCTCCAAAAAAATTTCTTTGTTTCAATATATTTCCAAAAAAATAATTTTTTGGCACACATAAGGAACAAGATCTCGTTAATATATTTACATAAAGTAACTAAAACAATGGATTTCATTTCTAAAAGTCAAGGATACATACCTCTAAAAGCAGTACCTTATATATTTTTCCTTGCTGTCGTTCTAAGTATTACAACTTCAACAAATACATTTGTTTAAAACTTTTTAATTTTACGAGAAGAGTAAAGTAAATATTTAATGGATAAGTACGATGTTGTAATAGTTGGTAGTGGAATAGGTGGATTATGCTGCGGGTCAATTCTTGCTTTATCAGGGAAAAAAGTACTTATATGCGAAGCCCATACCCAGCCGGGAGGTGTTGCTCACAGCTTCAAAAGAAAAGGTTACACTTTCGAATCAGGTCCTTCATTGTGGAGTGGAATAGGTAAATGGCCGACAACTAATCCCCTAGGGCAAATTCTTAAATTACTTGATGAAGAAGTTGAACTATTTCAGTACAAAGGTTGGAAAGTAATTGTCCCAGAAGGCAATTTTAATCTTGATGTGGGGGAAGAACCTTTTATACGAACGATAAAAACTTTAAGAGGTGAGAAATCTGTTAAAGAATGGGAATCATTTATTTCCGGAATAAAACCTCTTAGCCAAATAATAAATGAAATACCTTTACTCTCATTTTCTCCCGAATCAATAAATTTCTTAGATCTAATAAATTTAACCTCAAAATTTTTACCTAATATCAATCAAATACCAAAAATTAATAAAGGCTTTGGGAATTTAGTAAATAATCATCTAAAGGATCCTTTTCTCAGAAATTGGGTTGATTTATTGAGCTTTTTGATAAGTGGTATGTCAATGCATGATACAAATACAGCTGCGATGGCTACTTTATTTAACGAATGGTTTGAACCAAATTCATACCTTGAATACCCCAAAGGAGGTAGTGAATCTATTGTAAAAGCCTTAATTAAAGGATTTAAAAAAAATGGAGGAGAATTAATTCTTTCTTCGAGAGTAAAGACAATTAACTTCAATAAAAATTTAGTCACAGGTATAACTCTTTATAATGGCTCTAGTTATATTTGTGAATCTGTTGTCACGAATACTGATGCTTGGAATTTAAAAAAGTTAATTCCAAATGAAATTTCAAAAAAATGGAATGCAAAAGTTTTGAATCCTAATAAATGCGATTCTTTCCTTCATATACATCTAGGTTTTGATGCTGATGGTCTTGAAAATTTGCCAATACATGCGATACATGTTGATGAGTGGGAAAAAGGTATAACCGCAGAAAGAAATATAGCTGTATTTTCAATCCCATCTGTTTTAGATAAAAATATGGCCCCTGAAGGAAAACATGTTCTTCATGGATATACTCCCGCAAATGAACCTTGGGAAATTTGGGAAAACCTAAATCCAAAGGAATTAGAATATAGAAATTTGAAAGAAGAAAGATGTTCAATATTCCTTAATGCAGTGCGAAAATTCATCCCTGATATAGATGAAAGGATTGATTTAAAGATGCTAGGAACCCCAATCACTCATAAAAAATTCACCAATACCTTTTGCGGTAGTTACGGCCCTGCATTATCTGCCGCAAAAGGTCTTTTCCCAGGCTGCAAAACTCCAGTGAAAAATTTATTTACTTGCGGTGCAAGTACATTTCCAGGTATTGGAATTCCTGCTGTTTCAGCAAGTGGCGTTTACGCAGCTGAAAAAATTATTGGTAAAAAAGAATTTAAAACTCTTCTTAAGAAAATAAATTTATGAATCAAGTTATTTTTTTAAAAGTCAACATACACTTAGTTAAGAAATAAGAATAAAGAAAGCAAAAACGTTCAATAATGATAATGTTTATCTGAACATAAACTTAACTTATACCTATTATATGTTTTTCTTATCAATTCCTCAAGCCTGGCATTTAGTTGGCACTTGGTCAGAACAACTTCCAAACGAGTCAAATCTTATAGGAATGGGCCAAACAGAATTAATGATGACTTTACATTCAATATTCGTTCCTCTCTTACTTGTAATTTCATATTACCTATTCAATAGATTGAATAAAAACGAATCAAAGAAAATTAAAGGATGATCGTTTAAGGTTTATTTAGCTGAACTTCTTCTAACTACTTTTCTACCTGTAGAAGTATCAACTCCGCTTGAATCTTTAGTTTGTGAATTAGTTTCAACATTATCAACATCGCTTTTATCCATTTCTGCGCAAACACCTACTACCATGGCAGCTTGCATTTGATCTGGCAAATCTCCAATAGTTAATAAGGCCTTTAAAACTAATTGAAGTCGAGTTTGCCGATCTATTTCAGGTCTTAGTTTTTTTACGGTATTCCAAAGTTCTTGGGTAACTTCTTTTAAAAGTTCTCGATCAACAGCCAAATTAAATCCTTCTGATGTTTATACTAATCTAACAAAAAATTGGATCTCGTAAAATAATATTCAATAAAAAGATTGTTAGTTAATATTTTCCTATCAGAATACAAGTTGCATTTGTTGGTGCAATCCAATCTTCTCTTGCAAAAGTTTATCTTTTTCAATCTTTTTTAGAGTAGAAGTTTTATAAAATTTTTTTTGAATCTTTATTGGAGTATTTTCAAACTTTACATTTTTGCTTATTAGAAAATTCCACTCTTTTGAATTAAAAGGGGCATAAGGAGAAGATGAAATCACTTTCATGTCTTAATAATACATCTGTACTAATAATAGTACAATTTTACTAGTATGCAACAATTGAAACGACTTCTTCTTAATTTTAAAGTGTCTTTGAGAATTGATTGATTTTTTTTATCTATTTTGTAAGAATTATAAGTTTAATAAATGAATAAAAGTATCATGTGTAACTTAATGATCCCTTTTTTTAGTGTCTTAAGACTTTTCTTGCTTAGAAACCTTTTAGAATAGTTAATTTGTTGAAATTAACATTGACAAGATATATCTAGTAATCCCACCTATAAAAAGAATAATGAATTGATCAAAAATGCTCCTTAGTAATGCAAAAAGACTAAAAATCCAAGGAATAATTAAAAGAATTGCTCAAGATAGATCAATTACATTAGAAGAAAGGATATTTGTTGAGAAATTTGCACACCATAATTCTACAATTTCTCTTTGGCTGAAAAAAGCTAACAGCTTTAGAAGGAATGGTAGGAAAAATGATGGGGGGATTGATAACCTCTTACAATCATTTGGGATAGATGGAATAGATAAAGAAAATCATTTCAACCCTAATGAAGATGATATATCAGATTGGTTTGGCGGTGCTCCTGGTTGGCTAAGGAGAAGCTAGATCCATTAATTATTCAATTTACCCAGGCTACCTTACACAAATATAAACTCATAAAAGATATAAATACCCAAAAAACCCATGGTATAAATTTAATGGGAACTAAATATTTTTTTGAAAAGGTTTTCATATTTATTTTTCTTTTAGATTATTTCTTCCTTACAGTTTTTGAAAATAGGTTTAATTGCTCTATTTATAAATTAAACAATATTCGATACCTCAGAGAGGTTAAATCACTTTAAGTAGATAAACTTAATTAGCCTTAATCTTCACAATCTAAGCAACTTTATTTTCAATGTTCTTTGAAAAATTTATTATTTTTGCCTCATCATGGTCTGAATCATTCCAAAATTTTATAAGTCTTTCTAATTCATCAATCCTCTTTTTGGCATTTGCAATTTTTTCAGTAGTTGTCATATAAAATTTTTATCTATCCAATTAATGCATGAAAAAAAAATATTTCAATGGAAGTAACAATTTTTTAGACTATAAATATTAATTTTTGGTTAATTACTTCAATACATTATTGTCCTCTAGCTGCTGAGTAATTATACTTAAAGAAAAGCCAAATTTATGAAGAAATTAAATTCTTTGATTTTGAATAACACAGTTAACTTCTTAGACTTCATATACTCTGGTAGATCTCTACAAAGATTTTGGGTTTTAGAAGTTATAGCTAGATCACCTTATTTTGCATTTCTTTCAGTTCTTCATTTTAAAGAATCTCTAGGAATTAAAAATGAGAAAACAATGATTTTAATGAAAGAACATTTTTATCAAGCTATTAACGAAACTGAGCATCTTAAAGAAATGGAGAAAAGAGGAGGAGATAAGTTCTGGATTGATAGATTTTTTGCGAGACACCTTGTTCTTGTATATTACTGGATCATGGTTTTTTATTATTTCCTCTCTCCAGCTAATGCTTATGATGTAAACATAAAAATCGAAGAACATGCATTTGAAACTTATTCCAAATATTTAATAGATAATCCAAATGATCAAAAAATAAAAGAAATTGCTCAAGATGAATTAAATCATGTCAAAGAACTTAACGAAGCATTGTCAATGCTTACAACAGTTTAGATTAGTGCTGAGAAATCTATTAGCAATATTGAGAGTATCACCGAAGAAGAAATTAACCCTAGGCTAATCATTAATGAGACGTAACCTTTTTTTCTAGGCAATTTATAAAAAGATATTCCAATAATTAATATCATTATTAATGTGAAAAATATTATAATTTTTTCATTTACTAAATTGAGATGTATAACTAAATTTTTTTCTTCAAAAAATTTGAGAAATTCAGATAAAACTAATTCTTCTTCTATTTTCTTAAAATAGTCAAATGAGCTTATAAAAGCCGAACTTAATAAAGATAATGCAACAAGTGCAGTAACTGGTTTTGTTAACCTGTTAAGTGTTCTATTAAAACTTGCCAATAAAATAAGAATAAAAAAAGAGGTTATTAAAGGTATTAAAGGTATAAGAGTTGTTGAATTTATGAAATTCCCCACGGAAAAAATATGTATCTAACTTAAAATCTTATATTATTTCGACGCGTTATTTTATTAAGTAAGAATTTTTAAATTCTTAAATGTAATTAGTACCTATTGCATTCTGTGTAAATTGATACCAAAATTAAATTAGTATTGAAAAATAAAATGTTAGCCATTTCTGAAATTATTATTGCAAGTGCTATCTTCCTAGGAATTGTATATTGGGAGGTTAAATTCCTATATACCAAAACTACTATAGCGAAATAAATTCACTGAAAACAGGAAAATTAAAAGCGTAGAAAATTTAAATAAAATTTAAGAATTTAAGTTGACAAAAAAAGCTCTAAATATGAGAGAATAAACACAATAATTTAGTTCCTCTAATGAGCGAAGTCCAAAATTCAAATACTAACTCAACTCAGCAACAGCAACAGCAACAGCAACAATCCTATTCAGACAGTAAAATTAATTCTGCTGATAGCGAGAGACTTTATCTTGAGATGAAAGAAGCTTGGCTTTAAATTAAATTTGTGTTTGAAATAATATTTCTATAATTATTTTTTAATTTTGAAGTAATCAATACTTTTTTATTTCCCATACCCTTTAAATTTTATTTAACAGCGAGGGAAATTTTTGAGAAAACTAAAGCAGTTAGAAAAAATCAACGGAAGGCTAGCAATGGGAGGGTTGATATATTTAGTTTTTACAAAATTAGTTTCCAACCGTGCCGACATATTAGATCAGCTTAAATCTTATTTAATTTAGAAAATGAATTGGAAATATTATCCAGGAATATTTCTTTCTATATAAGCGTCAGTTAAAGCTAGGATTAACCCCAATAATGTTGAAAATAACGCAATATCAGTTGATTCCATTTTATTTTTGAATTACCCCTAGTTTGCTAAATAATTTAAAGTTCAGCAACAAAACTAATAACTTACTATAGTACGTATATACTAATAGTTATTTATTGTGAGCTCGACAACTCCTGAGTTTCTTTTCGTTAGGCCTGGTGATTATGTCGCAATTAAAAAAGAAAATTGCGAAGATACTAAGGAAAAGGATGAAAATTATTGGGTCGGTCAAGTTATCGACTGTATTGGAGGAGCTAGAAATCCAAATTCATGGACCTTGTTTCAAGTTGCCAATATTGACAATGGAGAGATCACTATAATCAACGCCGATATTGTAGAAAAAATTTTGAAACCTTCTGGAAGTTAATCTTAATCAAAAACCTTCTTTCAGTATTACAGAAACAAAAGGTAAAATTCAGGCTTTAAAAGGTATTAACCCAATTCCAAGCAGGCAAGCCCGTATACTTGATTCATTGGGCAGGTAGGTTTAATGCCTTTATACATTCTGTAAGTTTTTGATATTTCCTCAAATCCCAAACTTGATAAAAGATAATTTGCGTAAGGATTCAGATTAGAGCAATCCAATAAAATTTGGGAATCTAATTCACCAACCAACTCCCTTATTAATAATTCAGCAAGTGGTGGAGTATCTGCCAAAAGAGGTCCGATTCTCCAACCTTGCCTATTATCCTCCAAGACACAAGGCCTTATTCTGCCAAATCCATGGCACATCCCATTATTATCGACAATTGCACTGACATTACCATGAGAATTTTTCAACCAGTCATTCAGAAAATGTGGCCTGGGACTAGGTTCTCTTTGATCATCATAAATTAAGACTGCTTCAGAAGAAATTTTATTACCCGGGACAACTTTAAAAGAATGAAATTGATCTTTATAGAAATTTCTCAATGGCAAATCTTGAGAACCATTTAATTTCCATCGATTTGTAATGGAAGATTTTCTAAACCCCCACTTTGCGTAATCAATTAATCTATCTGGGGCAGCCTCAAGACCAATACAATCAACATTTTTCAAATATTCGAGGGCATGTTTCCATAATCTCACTCCATATCCATTATTCCGGAATTCTTTTTTAACGATAAATAAACCTATAAAACCATACGAGGAATTATATTTTATACACGCAATAGAGCCTATAGGATTATTGTCTAAACAAGCTACCCATACCCCTTGTTTATCTGTATTTCTATAAATTGATAAATCATCCATTCCAGGAGAAAATCCTTCTAACCTTGCCCAATTTGTGACTTCTGGTATTTCATTTATAGATATCAATCTAATTGAAAAATTTTCCCTCATAGAAATATACTAACCAAGAAAAATTTGAATTTTTAAAAGCAACATTAATAAATTTGATTATTTCTCATAAATCATTCGCTTTGATTTAACTGCCTAAAAACCTTAGTTATTTACAATTTATCCTCTGATATATTTAATACTATTCAAAGGTAAAAAATGAAAATTTCTGATAAATTTCATTTAGAAGACATCTATAAATTAAAAAATACAGTTCTCACTGGTAAAACTGAAGATATAAAATGGCGGATTCATCATATCAATATAGTTTCTAAACTTTTGGATGAAAATAAAAAAGAGATAATTAAATCACTTTTTGTTGATCTCGGCAAATCTGAAATTGAAGGGCTTTCAGAAATTCTTTTAGTAAGAGAAGAAATTTCACTTATAAAAAAGAAACTCAGTTCTTGGATGCGACCAAAAAAGATTGATACCCCTTTTTATCTTTTTCCATCATCCTCCAAAGTTATTTATGAACCTCTTGGGTGTGTCTTAATTCTTGGTCCTTATAATTATCCATTACTTTATATTTTAAAGCCATTGGTAAATATTTTCTCAGCAGGAAATACTGCAGTTATAAAACCATCAGAGAAATGTCCTGCGACCTCAAAACTCATTAAAAAGCTTACTTCCAAATATTTCCGTAAAGATGTCCTAATGACAGTAGAGGGTGATAATAAACAATCCATAAAATTAATTGAACAAAATTTTGACCACATTTTTTTTACAGGAAGTACTGAAACTGGAAAATCTATAATGAAATTAGCTTCAAAAAACTTAACTCCATTAACTCTTGAGTTAAGCGGAACAAATCCTGTAATTGTTTTCAAGAATGCAAATTTAGAAGTGGCTGCAAAAAGAATTGTTTGGGGTAAATTTTTTAATTCTGGTCAATCCTGCATGGCTCCGAATCATATCTTTGTAGATAAAGAAATTGAAAATATTTTTATAGAAAAATTAAAGAAATACATAGTAAGTTTTTACGGAGATAATCCAATTATTTCCGAAAACCTATCAAAATTGGAGAAAAAACAATTTACATCAACTGTAGAAATTCTCAAACAATATGAAAAAGAAAAAAGAATTTTATTTGGGGGGACTTTTAGTAAAAAAAAGTTGAAAATATCTCCTACAATTTTGAGAACTAAATTAAATGAAAAAGATATTTTGCAGAAAGAATTATTCAGTTCACTACTTCCTGTAGTTGGAATTAATGATAAGGAATCAGCTTTAAAGCAGATTAGTCAAACATCAAAGCCCTTAGCAATCTACTTATTTGGAGGCAATAAAAAAATCCATAATCATATTTCAAAAGTAACCAGCTCTGGAACAATTTGTATAAATGATGTAATGTTGCCAGTCCTTATTCCAAATTTACCCTTTGGAGGCGTTGGGCAAAGTGGTATTGGTAAATTTCATGGAGAAGAAGGTTTTCGAAATTTTTCAAATCAAAAATCTATTACTTTTAAGAGTTTTTTATTTGATTCAAATCTGCGGTATCCCCCCTTTGAAAGAGTGAAGAAATTTTTAAAGTTTATTTTTCAGGTTTAAATTAC
>QCNJ01000018.1 GCA_003213235.1 Prochlorococcus sp. AG-424-P18
TAAAAATTGGATTTAAGAAAATTCAAGATTAATAATATTTGAACATCTTTTGCATAATTTTGTATTTTGGATTCCACTAAAAATTTCTTTTTGATAATGCCAACATCTATCACATTTTTGACCATCAGCCTTTAAGATTTGGATCTTTCCAAATACATTATTATCGATAATTAGAGAATTCTCAGCCAATTCAGATACTTCTTGGAAATTTGAAACTATAAGCCAGTCCCTAAATAAATCTACTTCTTTATTACCAAATCTTTCTAGCCAATTCAGAGAATCTTTTACAACTTTATCTTCAGGTAAATAATTAACTCCTGTTTCTAAAGCTGCTCCAATTAATTGTTTATTTCTACATCCCTCGATGGCTTTGTTAATTTCAACTCGCAAATTTCTCAGATTTGTGATGTGTTCATTAAGGGTTTCATTTTTCCATGACTTCGAAAAAATTGGCCATCCTCTTTGAAATACTGATTTTTCTTTAGTTGAGTATGGAATATTTTGCCAAATATCTTCTGCCATATGGCAAAGCACTGGAGAAATAAGCACTGCTAAATTTTCAACAACTTTAGACATTACAAACTGACATGATTTTCTTCTGAATTGCGATTTAGAACTTACATATAACCTATCCTTTGCAATATCCAAATAGAAATTTGATAAATCTACAACGCAAAAACTTTGTAAAATTTGAAAAAATTTTGAAAATTCATAATTTTCATAAGCATTTGATACTTGATCTGTAACCTCAACAAGTCTGCCTAACATCCATTGATCTAACAGCGGCAATTGATCAATTTCAAAACTATCAATATTAGGGTCATAATCATGAATATTTCCTAAAAGATATCTCGCAGTATTACGAACTTTTCTGTAAACGTCTGATAATTGCTTAAGTATATTTGAACCAATTGGTACATCTACTGAATAATCTACAGAGCTTACCCATAACCTTAAAACATCAGCACCATATGCAGGATCAGTTTTTTTATTATTACCTCCATTAATAATTATATTTGGATCAACAACATTACCTAAAGATTTGCTCATTTTTCTTCCATTTTCATCAAGTGCAAAACCATGAGTTAAAACTTTTTTATATGGAGGTTTATTATTAACTGCAACAGATGTGAGTAAAGAAGACTGGAACCAACCTCTGTGTTGATCTGAGCCCTCTAAATAAAGATCTGCTGGGTATTTTAATTCACTTCTTTGGTCACACACTGCGGCCCAGCTGGATCCTGAATCAAACCAAACATCCATTGTATCTGTTCCCTTTTCCCATAGATCAGAATCTCCTACATAATTATCTGGCAATAGATTCTTTACATCCCAATCCCACCAAATATCAGCTCCATGTTTACTAAAAAGTTCCTGAATATGATTAATTATCTCGCTGTTAAGGAGAATTTCATTACCATTTTTTTTATAAAAAACTGGAATTGGAACTCCCCAGGACCTTTGTCTAGAAATACACCAATCCCCTCTACCAACAACCATAGAATAAATTCTTTTCTTTCCAGTTGCAGGCATCCATTCAACATCTTCGATTGCCTTTAGTGCAGATGATCTAAAGCCATTTACAGATGCAAACCATTGTTCTGTTGCTCTAAAAATAGTTGGTTTTTTGGTTCTCCAATCATAAGGATATCTATGTTTATAATTTTCTTGTAATAAAATCAAATTATTTCCCTTTAAATGTTCAATAATTAATTCATTTGCGTCTTTTAGTACATTTGATCCTTTGAATTGACCAGAATATTCATTGAGATTACCTTTTTCATCAACAACACATGTAGTAGGTAAATCATATTTTTGCCCGACATTGAAATCATCTATTCCATGACCAGGTGCAGTATGCACAATTCCAGTGCCTGATTCTGTAGTAATGTAATCTCCTCCAATAACAATTCTGCAATTTTTATTTTTAGTAGGATGTTGGTATTCAATATTTTCCAAGGAGGCTCCTTGAACCTCAAAAACAGTCTCTAGATCTTTATTAAATTTGTTACGAAGTACAGAAAATAATTCTTTTGCAAAAATGTATATTCGTTTCTCTCCATCAATAGCAAAAACGTATTTTATTTTTGGATTTACTGCTACTGCTTCATTCGCAGGTATTGTCCAAGGTGTGGTGGTCCATATAGTTATGAAAGAATTACTTAGCAAAACATCCTTTTCAATATTGGGATTTTCTTGACAGAATTCAAATAGAATATTTTCAGATAATTTAGTAATTTTTAGTGAAACATAAATACTTTTCGAATAATGTTCATCAGGATATTCTAATTCCGCTTCTGCGAGTGCAGTCCTTGAACTTGGACTCCAATGAACAGGTTTAAGACCTCGATAGATATAGCCATTTAAAAACATTTTCCCAAATACTCCAATCTGAGCAGATTCATAACTTTTCTTAAGAGTTAAGTAAGGGTTGTCCCAATCTCCCCATATGCCCCACCTTTTAAAACCCTCCATTTGTTTGTTGACTTGTATGTATGCATAATTTGTTGCTTTTTTTCTTAGATTAAGAGTATCGAGATTCTTTCTTTCATCAGATTTTAAATTCTGGAGTACTTTTAATTCAATGGGTAGTCCATGGCAGTCCCAACCAGGAACATAATGAACCCTAAATCCTTTCAAGGTTTTAAATTTATTTATTATGTCTTTTAGAACTTTATTAAGAGCATGACCCATATGAAGCGCTCCATTTGCATAAGGTGGGCCATCGTGCAGTGTAAATGTTTTTCCTGAATTATTTGAACCCAATTCAAAATCAATATTATTATTAGCCCAAAAATTCTGGATCTCAGGTTCTCTTACAACTGAGTTAGCACGCATTGAGAAGTCAGTTTTAAGTAAATTTAAAGTCTCTTTGTAAGAAAAGTCTGGTTTTTTTTCTTTGTTACTTTTAGATTTCATACGACTGAAAAGAAAATATTGGTGATCAATGGAATTTTTTAACTAAATCTAATACATTTTATTCTTTCTTAATTGACCTGTAGTTTTTTTGAGATGTTTAAAATAACCAATTGATTTAGTTTCAGACTTTTATATTATCATTTTTATCATTTCTTACCCACTTTTTTGGACTTATATTTTGATTATTGCCACCAAAATTAAATAATTTTAAAGGTTTTGCAAAATTCTTAACTCCAAGATTAATAGCTTCAAATATTTTCAAAAGATTATTTTTGAATTCCAAAAAGGTAGTTAATTTATTTTTTTCTTTATCTGTCAATTGATTCCATCTAGAAGAAAAAAGCTCTACAAGATATAAAACAATTAGCACAGTAAATAATAATAAAACTAAAAAAATGTTTCATCTAGAGTTTTATTTTTAATGATTATAATAAAACCTATTAATAAATTCAAACAAGATTTTATTAAGTCCTTTGGTCTTCCTAGCTCAAGATAAACTAACGGGACTAATAAAAATATAGTCCCAACAAAAATGTAGAAAAATCCTAAAAAAAATATCAAAAAATTAATTCAATGCAGTAATACAATTATAAGAAGTTGATAAAGATAAACAAACATATTATTTTAATTCTCTTAAGTGCGGTCGGGGAGACTTGAACTCCCACACCCGAAGATACGAGTACCTAAAACTCGCGCGTCTACCAATTCCGCCACGACCGCTCAAATAAAATGATAATTGAAAGAGGTTTATTTTAAAAATATTTTTAACCTTAAATGATTAATTTGACACATAAAAATTTAATTAAATATCTCTTTAAAAAAATTTTTAGATCTGAGCATGCAATCACTTAAAAATATTAGTTATATTGTTTAGAGAATATAAATAACGATTTCAAACTTAATCAGTAAAAATACAAAAAAAGTTACTAATTCTTCAAAAACATTTAATTGGCAAAAGGAGATTAAAAATTACGTAGATCCGCCAAGTTTTTGGAATCCTACATTAGGTCTCTTCTTCGGTGGCTATTTTCTCGCATTCCTCAGCATTTGGCAGTGGTACAGAGGTGTTTGGCCTTTACCATTACTTGTAGCTACTGCTTTTCTAGCTTTGCATATTGAAGGTACTGTTATTCATGATGCATGTCATAAAGCTGCCCATCCAGTTCCTTGGATAAATCAAGCGATGGGTCATGGTTCAGCAATTCTTCTAGGATTTAGTTTTCCAGTTTTTACAAGAGTTCACTTACAACATCATATTCACGTTAATCATCCAAAAAATGATCCAGATCATATTGTTAGTACTTTCGGTCCAATTTGGCTGATTGCCCCGAGATTTTTTTATCATGAAGTTTTTTTCTTTCAAAGAAAACTTTGGCGAAAATATGAACTACTTCAATGGGGAATTGAAAGATCTATCTTTTTAACAATAATCCTGGCAGGTATAAAGTTTGATTTCATGAATCTAATTTATAATCTTTGGTTCGGACCAGCTTTAATGGTGGGAGTTACTTTAGGAATATTCTTTGATTATTTACCTCATCGACCTTTTCGATCGAGAAATAAATGGATAAATTCTCGAGTCTATCCAAGCAAATTTATGAATCTATTAATAATGGGTCAAAATTACCATCTCATTCATCATCTTTGGCCTTCTATTCCTTGGTTTGAATACAAAATAGCTTATGAAAAAACTAAGCCACTTTTAGATATGAAGGGATCTCCTCAAAGAGTTGGAATATTTGAGAGTAAGCAAGACGTTTTCAACTTTATTTATGATTTATTAATAGGCGTAAGAAGTCACAGCAAAAGGAGGGGGAAAATTAGAAAAATTATAAATTTATATCCTGGGAATAAAATAAAAAAAATTTTATTGAAGTTAGTAAATAAAACTTTTATAGGTGGTAGCTAGCTCATTCATTAATAATTTTTGGTACCTTGAAGAATTTATCCTCTCTAGATGGTCCTAAATCTAGTAGCTCTTCTGTACAATCAGAATTCTTCCTTTCGTCTTTTCTGAATATATTTATAACTTCTATAGCTCTTGTTGTACAAGGAACACTTTCTGTATTTATTGATTCAAGTTGTTTTATGTATTCCAATATTTTTTCTAATTGTTCTGCGTGATTGCTAACTTCATTATCGTTAAGTTCTAATCTTGCTAAATGGGCAACTTTTTTTACCTCTTCTTGTGTTATTTTAGACATCTTTTAATTTTTTTATTTAATTAAATATAGTTTATTTTGGACATTTTTACTCAGTTATCCTTTGAATTTCAAAAAACTAAAATCACATCTTTTTAAAAAACAATTTCAATTAATAGCTTCGATTATTGTTCTCAGCTAAAAATAATATTAGATAGATATTAAAAAATAGAAGAAGAATTATTTCCAAAAAATTTTTTTTATCGGCACTCTAAACTTGTTGCTCCTGATTTAATAGGCTGTCACCTCATCAAAAAAAATAATGAGATAGATCAAGTTAAAGGGGTAATTGTTGAAACTGAAGCTTATTCACAGGAAGAAGAGGCCTGTCATGGCTACAGCAAAATGACTGAATCAAACAAATCATTATTTGGCAAACCTGGCACATTTTATATTTACAAATCTTATGGAATTCATCATTGTTTAAACATAGTTACTGATAAAGAAAATTTTGCGAGTGGTGTCTTGATAAGATCAGTTTTTATATCTAATAAAAATGAAAGATTAGCTTCTGGACCTGGCCTGGTAACTAAAACATTCAGTGTAGACATTTCATTTAACTCACTTGAAGTTCTTAATAACAAATCTTTATGGATTTCTCCACGAGACTCCACTCTAGAAGAAAAAGATCTTATTCAAACTACGAGAATTGGCATATCAAAGGCAAAAAATATAAAATGGCGTTGGTATCTCAAAAATAGTAGGAGTGTAAGTAAAAGATTAAAAGGTGACAGACCACCTAAATTTCAATAATCATTTATCTTTTTAAGCGTAATGCAAATTTGGCCTCATAAACATATCCACACACTAGCTAATTTTTCAATTAAAGATTATGAGTCAGTATTTGAATTAGCTAATAGATTTGATGCACTAAAAAATGCAGGCACAAAAAAGATACCGGCCTTACAAGGTAGTTTGGTAACATCTTTATTTTTTGAAGCTAGTACCAGAACAAAAAATAGTTTTGAGCTTGCAGCAAAAAGACTTTCTGCTGATGTCCAAACCTTTGCGCCATCCTCCAGCTCTTTAACAAAAGGCGAAACAATAATTGATACCGCCATAACTTATTCTGCTATGGGCGCGGATACATTAGTCATCAGACATTCATCAAGTTACATAACATTTGAAATTGCAAAAAAACTTGATGCAATAAATTCCAAGACTTCAGTTCTTAATGCAGGCGATGGATTACATAGTCACCCCAGCCAAGGATTGCTTGACATATATACATTGATAAAATTCTTTTCCCAAAAAACACTGAATCCAGAAGTTTTAAACTCCAAAAAAATTTTAATAATTGGAGACGTTAATCATTCAAGGGTTGCCAGGTCTAATCTTTGGGCTTTAAGTGCATTCGGCGCCGATATAATCTTATGTGGTCCTAAGACATTAATACCTGACGAATTTATCAATTTTTTAAAAACCCCCGCGCCAAATCAAACAGATGATCCTGTTAAATCAAGAGGTTCCATAACAATTTCTAGATCATTGGAAGAATCAATAAAAATTGCAGATGCGATTATTGTTTTAAGACTCCAGAAAGAGAGAATGATGGAAAATTTACTAAGTAGCATTGATTCATATAGTTTGGATTATGGCTTAACCCCAGAGAAATTATCTTTAAATAACAAAGAGATTCCAATCCTACATCCTGGTCCCATCAACAGAGATATTGAAATAAGTAGCAAAGTGGTAGATCGATATCCTAATTGCTTAATTAATAATCAAGTTGCAAATGGTATCCCTATAAGAATGGCTTTGCTTTATCTATTACAAAAACACAACAAGTAAATTTATAGCAACTTCAGACTTTCAGTAAAGAAACCATAAAATAATCCCAATCTTAAAGAATCTAATAAAAGCACTAAAAATTTCTTTTTCCTTTCGAATCTTAAATTTCTTCTTAGAACTATTAAAAACTCAATAAAAACTACTGATAAGAAAGCCGCTACTGGATCCATAAGTTCAACAACGGCACTTACCATACCAATAGAACTTCCAAAAAAGTAGCCGATTAAAATGGTAATCAATGATATTGAATATCTTCGCCATGGATTATTAGCCCAAATACTTAATGTCTGAATATTTTCCACAATTTTTAGCTGAAATTTTGTCTTTTGAGGTTTAACAACCATTTTGCATTAAACTAAGCAGCCTCAGAGTTTGATTGAATTTTAGTATTTCCTTCTATTAATTCAAGTAATGCTTCAAACTGAGCCATTAATCCTCTTAATTCGCCTGGTTCAGGGAGAAGGTCATCTTCTTTTATTCCTAAATGCATTTCTCTGAGCTCTTGTCTTAAATAGCGTAAGTGACTAGTGACTTGCTCTCTTTTGGTTTGCGACATGATATAAATTTTTCTATTTATCTTAAGAAAGAATATTTTTGAAAAGAAGGATTTGCATATTTATGACTGAGAATGAAGATAAATGACTTAACAACAATTTGAAAAGATTATGAAAATTGAAAATTATCATATCCTTGAAAATATATACTTAATTCTTATATCAATTTTAAATAATTACCTGAGGCTTTATTATTAGAATATATTGACTTTATTCAATATGAAATTCATTTCTGAAAATAAAATAAGCGAGGAACTAGTAAATTCTTTTGATGAAGAAATGACCCTTATGCTCGCTAGAAGACTAGAAGAAGATAATTATAATTCTCCATTTGATGGGTTAAATGACTGGCACTTACTAAGGGCTCTTGCAATCAATAGACCTGAATTGACAACTAATTATACTCATCTCCTCGATCAGGAACCTTTCGATGAAAACTAAAAGTAAGGACTCCAAAATAAAGGTTCTTTTATTAATAACTGGAAGTATCGCAGCTGTAAGAATTCCATTATTAGTTAGCCAATTAGCGAAAGAAAATTACGAAATAAGATGCGTTTTATCAAAAAATGCAGAAAAATTAATAAAGCCTCTTTCTCTTTCTATTTTAAGCAGAAAGCCGTGCATTTTAGAAAATGATCAATGGTCAAATAGTCAATCAACACCTCTTCACATAGAGCTAAGTAGTTGGGCAGATATTTTAATCATTGCGCCTTTAACAGCGACAACATTAGCAAAATGGGTAACTGGAAATGCAGAGGGATTGATCCCAAGCATCTTAATAGCAAATATAAAGCCAATTATTGTTGCACCAGCAATGAATACACAAATGTGGCTAAATAAAGCTGTCCAAAAAAATTATGAGAATTTACAAAATTACGAAAATGTTTTGTCTTTGCAACCAAGTGAAGGCCTCTTAGCATGTGATGCTATTGGCATCGGTAAGATACCTCCAAATGATCTAATCGAATTAGCTCTTGAATTTATAGCTTCACACAAACAAAATGAATATCGCAAAGATTTACTCAATAAAGAAATTTTAATAACCGGAGGGTGTACCTCAGAGAAAATTGACGCGGCAAGACATATTACTAACAAAAGTTCTGGAGCTATGGGCCTACTTCTTTCTCAAGTAGCGAGGTTCAGAGGAGCACAAGTAAAATATGTTCATGGGCCTCTGAAAATAGATAAGAATCTTACTGATGGAATAAATAGATATGAAATTGAAAATAGTGTTGATTTAATTAGGGCACTTAATAATGAAATATCAAATTGCGATTATTTTTTCATGAATGCAGCAGTATCTGATTTCAAAGTAAACTCTGATACTTCAGCTAAAATCCCAAAAAATCAAATTAATGCTCATTTAAATCAAAACTTTGAGCTTGTCCCAGATATTTTAAAAATAATTAGTAAATCAAAAAAAGATAACCAAGTTTTTGTAGGCTTTTGTGCTTTTACAGGATCTATTGAAGAAGCACGAATCACAATTAAAGAAAAGATTATCCAAAAGGGTTGTGATTATCTATTCGCAAATCCAATTGATCTTGAAGGCCAAGGATTTGGCTTTTTGGCACAAAATGAAGGTTGGCTATTCGATACTAACAATATGGAACACTACATTAACAAAACATCAAAAATTGATTTAGCAAATAAACTAATAACCAAAATTATTTCATTAAAAAAATAAAAAAAAATTTTTTAATTTGTATTTTTTTGTAATCTTAATCATTAAAAATAATGTTATAGCTTAAAATAATTCCAGTTTTTTAAAATCTAAAAAGCTACGGGTTGTTTCGAGGATTTAATAGTCCCATCTTTTATGGTCCTTTCCCTTGTAATATCCGTACTGAACTTATTAGATGACCTTTAATCTATCGTCACAGAACTTTACTGCAAATTTAATTATGAGAATTCGTTCTTTCTTAGCTTTTGTTATTTCAATTTGTATAACTTTTGCTTTCGTACCTGTTAAGACATTTGCTTTTTCTGAAAGAGGAAATGCACAATTCACAGATGTTGTTAACACAGGAAAAGCTAATGATTGTCCTACATTAGACCCATCTCTTGTCGGAGCAATATCTCTAGGGAATGGTGATAGCCTCAAAGGAATATGCATGCATCCAACAGAAGTTTATGTAAAAGTGCCAGGGACAAAACGAAAAGCTGCAGAATTTGTTTCTACAAAAATTATTAGCCCTAGAAATAACACCACAGTGACAGAAGTTTATGGAGATATAGATTCAGGAACTTTCACTGAAAAAGGTGGTATTGATTTTCAACTTATTACTGTATTAACTCCTGGTGGTTTAGAGGTACCATTTGCATTCTCAGCAAAAGATCTTACAGCAGATTTACCTTCATCTATTGAGCCAGGAACTGAGGTTAGTGGTTCAACATTTACACCTAACTACAGAACAGGTGATTTTCTTGATCCCAAGGCAAGAGCTAAAAATACTGGTGTTGAATATGCTCAAGGTTTAGTTGCATTAGGAGGAGATGACGAAGAACTTGCAAAAGAAAATATTAAAGTTGATGTAAACGGTACGGGCGTTATTACTCTTTCAATCAACAATGTAGATCCTGACACAGACGAATTTGCTGGTACTTTTGAAGCTATCCAACCTTCAGATACAGATATGGGTTCAAAGGATCCACTTGATGTAAAAATAATTGGGGAGCTTTACGGAAGAAAGGCATAAATCCTACTTGAGAAAAAAAGGGGGTTAAACCCCTCTTTTTTTTTCAAAATTTTTCTTTAATCAATTTAAAAAATGGAATTACAACAAAAAACTAAAACAGATACTAATGGACTAATACCGCCTTATGGAGGGGAACTAAAAAATTTACTTATCAAAGATAAAAACCTTAAAAATGACCTTATCTCTCAAGCTACTTATGAGTTTGAATGTAGCGAGAGAAATGCATGCGATGTAGAACTTTTGATGGTTGGAGCTTTTTCTCCATTGGAAGGTTTTATGGATGAAAATAACTATAATTCGGTAATTAAAAATAATAGAAATACAAACGGGTTGCTTTTTGGCTTGCCCATTGTATTTGATTCAAATGATGAAAAAGTAAAAGCTGGAGAGAAAATATTACTTACTTATAAAAAACAAAAAATAGCGGTTTTAGAAGTTAGCTCTATATGGGAGCCTGACAAATCCTTAGAAGCTGAACTTTGTTATGGTACTAATTCTTTAGATCATCCTGCTGTAAAGATGATTTTTAACGAGAGAGGGAGATTTTATATAGGAGGAAGAGTTTATGGTTTCGAACTACCAATTAGAGAATTCCCCTGCAAAACCCCAGAAGAAGTTAGATCTACACTGCCCTCAAATCATGATGTAGTTGCCTTTCAATGCAGAAATCCTATTCACAGAGCACATTATGAATTATTTACTAATGCCTTACTTTCAGATAATGTCTCCTCTAACTCAGTTGTTTTAGTTCATCCAACTTGTGGACCAACTCAACAAGATGATATCCCTGGAAAAGTTAGATATTTGACGTACAGAGAATTAGAAGAGGAGATATCTGATGAAAGAATAAAATGGGCTTTTTTACCTTATTCAATGCATATGGCAGGGCCAAGAGAAGCTCTTCAACATATGATAATCAGAAGAAATTATGGCTGCACCCACTTTATTATTGGTAGAGATATGGCTGGTTGTAAGTCCTCATCAACTGGTGAAGATTTTTATGGACCATATGATGCCCAGAATTTTGCGAATAAGTGTGCAGATGAATTAATGATGCAAACTGTTCCTTCAAAAAATTTAGTTTATACGAAGGAAAAAGGATACATAACAGCTGAAGAAGCGAAAGAATTTAATTATGAAATTATGAAACTTAGTGGTACTGAATTTAGAAAGAAATTGAGGAATGGTGAACCAATTCCGGAATGGTTCGCATTCAAAAGTGTAGTAGATGTTCTAAGAAGCTCTTAATAATGTTTTATTATTAGTATTATAGATTTATTAAAGATTTTTTATCGTGAACAAACGTTGGAGAAACGTAGGACTTTATGTCCTAGCTGTTATTACTGTAATTTTCATTGGTACTTCAGTTTTTGATAAACCTAGTACTGAAAGTTCTAGAAAGACCTTGAGATATAGTGATTTTATAGAGGCAGTACAAGATAAAGAAATAAGTAGAGTTCTAATATCTCCAGACAATGCTACAGCTCAAGTTGTTGAAAATGATGGGAGCAGATCTGAGGTAAATTTAGCCCCCGACAAAGATTTATTAAAAATCTTAACCGAAAATAATGTTGACATTGCTGTAACCCCTACAAAATTAGCTAACCCATGGCAACAAGCTTTAAGTAGCTTGATTTTCCCTGTACTTTTGATTGGAGGACTATTTTTTCTTTTCAGAAGATCACAAAGCGGGAATGCTGGTGGGGGTAATCCTGCAATGAGCTTCGGAAAGAGCAAGGCCAGACTACAAATGGAACCTTCTACACAGGTAACCTTTTCAGATGTAGCTGGTGTTGAGGGTGCAAAATTAGAACTCACTGAAGTTGTAGATTTTCTTAAGAGCCCAGATAGATTTACTGCAGTAGGAGCAAAAATTCCAAAAGGAGTTCTTCTTGTTGGCCCTCCTGGTACAGGGAAAACATTACTAGCAAAAGCTGTGGCAGGAGAAGCGGGTGTTCCTTTTTTCTCAATATCAGGTTCAGAATTTGTAGAAATGTTTGTAGGAGTTGGAGCTAGCAGAGTTAGAGATCTTTTTGAACAAGCTAAAAAAAATGCTCCTTGTATTGTTTTCATTGACGAAATTGATGCAGTTGGAAGACAAAGAGGTGCTGGTATGGGTGGAGGAAATGATGAAAGAGAACAAACGTTAAATCAACTTCTAACTGAAATGGATGGTTTCGAAGGTAATTCAGGAATAATAATAGTAGCTGCTACCAATAGACCTGATGTCTTAGATTCAGCTCTAATGCGTCCTGGAAGATTTGATAGACAAGTAACAGTTGATAGGCCAGATTACGCTGGAAGATTACAGATATTAAACGTTCATGCTAAAGACAAAACTCTTTCAAAAGACGTTGATTTAGATAAAGTTGCTAGAAGAACACCAGGATTTACGGGTGCCGATTTAGCTAATTTGCTTAATGAAGCTGCAATATTAGCAGCTAGAAAAGATTTAGATAAAGTAAGTAATGATGAAGTTGGTGATGCCATTGAAAGAGTTATGGCTGGACCAGAAAAGAAAGATAGAGTCATCAGTGATAAGAAAAAAGAATTAGTTGCTTATCACGAAGCTGGTCATGCACTTGTAGGAGCATTAATGCCTGATTATGACCCTGTAGCAAAAGTTTCAATAATTCCTAGAGGTCAAGCGGGTGGTTTAACTTTCTTTACTCCAAGTGAAGAAAGAATGGAATCAGGTCTTTACTCTCGTTCTTACCTTCAAAATCAAATGGCTGTAGCTCTTGGTGGAAGAGTTGCTGAAGAAATAGTCTACGGAGAAGAAGAAGTTACAACTGGAGCTTCAAACGATTTACAGCAAGTTGCTAATGTAGCAAGGCAAATGATCACTAAATTCGGTATGAGTGACAAAATAGGTCCAGTCGCTTTAGGTCAATCTCAAGGTGGAATGTTTCTTGGAAGAGATATGAGCTCTACAAGAGACTTTTCTGAAGATACTGCTGCTACTATAGATGTTGAGGTTTCAGAGCTTGTTGATGTGGCATACAAAAGAGCTACAAAAGTTTTGAAAGATAATAGAACTGTCCTTGACGAAATGGCCCAAATGCTCATTGAAAGAGAAACTATAGATACTGAAGATATTCAAGATTTGCTTAACCGCTCAGAAGTTAAAGTAGCAAACTATATATAGTTTTAAAATTTAAATACTTAATGGATATTAGGGAAGATTCTTTTTTCGATTTACCGCTAAAAGAATCTCTTTTTTTACTGATAAAACCTGAAG
>QCNJ01000019.1 GCA_003213235.1 Prochlorococcus sp. AG-424-P18
GAGGAGAACAAACATAATAGTATTTCCCAGCTGATACACCCGTTGTGTTCCATGATAGTTTTCCATCTTGAGTTCCAGGGGTACCTGATAATGTCCCTGTCGTTACTTGATCACCGCCTCCACGGGAAAATTCAGTCTTTATATAAAACGGATGACTAAACGCATCAACATTAAAAACAATAGTATCTCCTTTATTAACAGTAACTGTAGGATCATTCCCAGTTACAGATCCATTTTTATCTTTACCACTAAGAATATAGTTTTCTATACTTTCTGCTGAAACATCAATATAATAAGTCTCTGACTTTGCATTCGCTGGAAATGAAAAACCTAAAAGCAAAGGCAATAATAAAAGTGAACGCATAAACTTAAGGAATTTATATAAACATATTAAAAAAAAAAAGAAGCTAATTGCCTCTTATTTTAGATCGACTGTCAATTCTTAAAAACGTATTTCTTCTTGAGGTATTGATTCAGGAAAACCAAGCCTTAATTATATCTCCAATTATTTATTACCTAATTAGCTGAAAATTCTAATCTTTCTACAACAAAATCAAACGCATTCTCTAAATCTTTTGTATTGAATCTTGAATAGCTTTTCAAATGAGTTTCAAGATCATGTCCCATTGCATCAGCTATCTGTTTTGGTGATCTATAAGTTCCAACAGAGACTTTAATTGCTCTTCTAAATACTTTTATCCAAGAGTTAGTTTCTGCCACAAAGCGTCCGAGTGCTCCCCTTATATTCTACGCAAATCCGTAGAAATATGACCTTACTTAGGCAAAAGTGTGCAGTCTCGTGCAGTCTTATGCAGTCTATGATTGAAGTTATAGCTGAGATAACAGAGTCTCACTAATTGCGTGTTAGTGCTTTGGGAGCACTAGGTCGCAGGTTCGAATCCTGTCGCCCCGATTGACTTCTCATGATTCTTAAATACTCTCTGGGCGATCTCTGGGCGATCATTTGCTATAGCTTGCTGTATTTTTCTGTAGAAAGTTTTATAAAAATCAAGGAGTATTTATTAAATAATTACTTTAGTTTTCTAGCTATACAGATAAGCTCTCTCATATCATTTCTTATAAAGTATGTATAAAAACCAATAATTAGAAAAATTATATTAAAAGGATTAAAAGGATTATTTTTAAATAAATTAAAAGCAAAATCTTTATAAAGAGTAGATGAAATGCAATTTATAACTTTCAGCGCATCAGATTCAACTTGTTCTATTAAACTATTTTTTGTATATGGTTTTTTATGAGTAAAGTCATTAAAAAAGTTCCATTTAACGACTTTTACATCTGGTGTTTTTAAAAACAAAATGCCTGATATCTTTAAAAGTTTATTAATCTCAAATAATATATTGGATGGTTCTTCAATATGTTCAATAACGTGAGAACAAATTATTATGTCAAAAGAATTTTCTTTTAATGACAGATTATCTTTAACCATGTCACCCTGAACAAATTTTATACCTCTTTTTTTAAGAAATTCTTTTAAATCATCACTTAAATCGCATGCAAAATATTTATTCTTTGATTCAATTACATTTTCTGGGTAATAATTGCATAATCCTGATCCTATATCAAGGATATTTAATCCTTCCGCAGAATATGAAATATAATTATTTATCAAATCATCTAATTGATAATTTGCTATAGAACTGTTATTGCAAACGAGTTTTAATAAATAATATTTTAAATTTCTTAAACCTTGCTTTCTTTTTCTTAAATTCTTAGATAGTAAATTTATATATTTTGAACCTTTATTAACCATATTTATAAATATTTATTTTAGGAAAAATTATTTGGGCGATCCCTGGGCGATCATTTGCATATCTATGCTATACCTTGCTACATATTGATGCAATATTGAGACTCAAATACATCCCTGTTATACCAACTAATAAGCTATAGCCAGCCTTACTTCGTTCTCATGGGTGCTGTCGCATTTTGCTGATCGAGTGCTTTGGGAGCACTAGGTCGCAGGTTCGAATCCTGTCGCCCCGACCATTTAAAAACCAAGTCATACAAAAGAGTTTCCCAGACTTTCTTTTTTATTGCCAACTATAAGAAAAATAAGACTTAGCGATTATATAGCGATTATTTGCTATGCCTAGCATAACCTTGCCGACTTAATCGCTCATGTTTGTGCAAGTAGTAAGCGTTTCATAAAAAAACAGCTAATGAAAATAGATTTTATTTAGGATATAAAAAATATTGGGGAGGATTAAATGTCTATCATTACCGACAATACAGTGTTAGTTCATATTTATAGCGGTTTAGAATCCAAAAATAAAATAACTTTAGGTTTATTGGTTGCCCTTACTGCAGAAAAAAACGATCATAAAGTAACACTTTTTCTTGCAGGAGACGGAGTACAAATATTAAATTGCAAAAAAGCTGGTGAAATAGTTGGTCAAGGTACTGGAGATTTATACGAACATCTTCAAAATTTAAAGAATTCAAAAATTACCATATATGTCTCAGGAATGTCTGCTAAATCTAGGGGTTACGATGAAAAGCTTCTAGATGGATACACTGCAGAGTTTGTTATGCCAGATGTTCTAGTTGAAGAATCAATTAAAGCGGATAGCGTACTTTGCTATTAAAAAAGAGGGTTTTATCCCTCTAAGTTTATATCAGCCCTACTTTTTTTAGATAAAGTACCTATATTTTCTTATTCATTATAAAGGTTATTATTTTGAGCAAATAACAGGATTAAAAAATGATGAAACTTGCAATCATTTTCTTACCAATTGTCTTTGCACTTATATGGGCTCTGTTTATTGGGTTAAGAATAAATAGAGTAGAGAATAGAGATGGAAAAAGAAAATTAATTAATTATTAATTGATTCATAGTGGATCTAAACTTAGAGGGATAAAACCCTCTTTTTTTTAATGGTTATGTTTATGCATACTGCATGGCATCCATTTATCTCCCATTTGATGAGCACCTTCACAGTCAAATTTAAAAGCTTCTTTTTCAGCCTGTTCTTTTGTATCAAATAACATTGGCATTTTCATTTCTTATTTGACGGGTTTATTTGAACAACTTAACGAAAGAGTTGATATGAAAAAAAAAGGAAGAAAAGAAATAAAGTGTTTCCAAATTTATTTATAAAAACAATTCAGCTTAGTATTAAATATTTTTCGAAATATTTAAAAAATTGATTTCTTTACACATATATATTGATTGACAGTCGATCTAAAATAAGGTAAGTAAGCTCCTTTTTTTATGTCTTGTTCAGTTACCTCCGTATTTACTTTTAAAATTGAAAGCACTTTCGATGAATGGGCAGCAATATTTGATAGTGCAGAAGCGGATAAAAGGCATTCAGAATTTGATATTAAGCCACTTTTCAGAGGAGTAAGCAAGGATGATCCTCAAAGAATAATTGTTATTCATCAAGCTCCAGAAGGTAATGTTCAAAAGTTTGTGGAAGCAAATGGTGACTGGATGGCAACTCATAGAGTTGACTTATCAACAATGGAGGAATCCTCTTGGACTGCTTCATTAACAAAGGAAGGTTGTTGTGATTAATAAATGAAAAGACTGCTATTCCCATTTAATTATTAAAGAAAGAATGCTACGGCTTCTACTTCTAATGAAAGTGCACAAATAGTGGACAAATACTTCTTTTTTTTTGACAAGACAAACTACGCAGAACTAAGCAAAAAATTAGCTATAGCTTAAAAACCTAATGCTGCCCTAGAACTGTTAAGTGATTTGAGAACACTAGGTCGCAGTTTCGAATCCTATCGCCCCGATCAGCTATAGCAGTAAGTCTCAGCTAATAATAAAAACACTCCAAAAAAGTGAGCACGCAAATTGCACGGATAATAACTTTAAATATTTGAAAAAAATCTTTAGCAATTAAATTAAGAAAACGATAAACTTTTTCTAGCAAGGAAATTTAAACAGTAATAAATATATTAGTTAGATGAATTTTAAAAATAGTAGGAAGATATTATCGTTCATTTGTAAGAATTCACTAAGAAGCTTTTTTTTATTGATTCTATTTAATGTCAATAAATCACTAGCTAATAATTGCCAGAACATTGGTGAAATTGGAACCTCTGGCAGTTGCAATGGAAAACTAATTGTTAGCAGACAAAATCTTCTTGACGCAGTCTCAGATGGAAGCTATGCCATTATTGGTCCAGGCAATGTTAGTTATACATTTGCTGAGGGTGGTACTGGTGATATATATACAGGAAACATAAATGATTTCTCTTCATTATTCAGAGGTAAAAAAACTTTCAATCAAGATATTGGATATTGGGATACAAGCAGTGCTACAAATATGTCTGAAATGTTTTCTAATGCGAGGAAATTCAATCAAGACATTAGTAATTGGGATGTAAGTAAAGTAACTAAAATGAACAGAATGTTCTTAAATGCTAGGTATTTTAATCAAGATATTAACGGTTGGGATGTAAGTAATGTTGAGCAAATAAATCTCATGTTTAGGAATGCGCATAGGTTCAATCAATCTTTGAATAGTTGGGATGTAGGGAATGTGACACAAATGGCTCATATCTTTAGGGGCGCAAAAGCATTTAATGGCAATATTTCTGCTTGGAACACCTCAAAAGTAAAAAATTTCATAGCAGTTTTTGATGGTGCAAAAAGTTTTAATCAAGACATAAGTAATTGGGATGTCAGCTCTGGAACAAGAATGAATCATTTCCTAAGGAATAATGCTGTTTTCAATAAGAATCTATCTAGCTGGGATGTGCGCAAATTTCGCACTGAGCCTAAACATTTTGCTCCAAATTTATTAACTGCAGGAGGAGTAAAACCATGTTGGGGATTAAATGGATGTGCATCTGCAAATTTAATTCCAGTTCTAAATTCCTATTCACCAAATAATTTTGATGTTTCTCATGGAAGCAATCTCGATTTGGAGTTGAATTTTAATATGGCAGTTGAACTGGTAAGTAAAAAAAGTAATATTATCCTTCACAAAATGAGTGGAAGCAACCTAAAAAAAATTGCAACATATAATTTACTCAAATCAGACAAAGTTAGTTTCTCAGATGACAAAACAAAGATTACAATCAATATTGGAGCTAAAATTATAGACAATACAAAATATGTTGTCCAGATAAGACCTGGAAGTATCAAATCCTCCTCTTCAGGGGCATATTTCCAAGGTATCCAACCTGAATATCAAAAATCAGGAAGTATATGGTTTTCGACAGGTAGTAATGATCAAGTACTTGACATCATAGGAACCACTCCATCAAGTGGATCAAATTCATTAGAGACTGAAAATCCTCAGATAATAATCAGATTCAGTGAAGATATTGCTCTTGGTACAGGTAATGTAACCCTAAAAAAATATTCTGATGATTCTACTGTCAGAGCTTTTAACGTTGCCAATTCAACAGATCAGGAAGATTTACAAATAAATGACACTGATTTGACCATAAAATTAGTAGATACTAATGGTGATTCATTAGTTGTTGGATCCACCAAATATTATTTGCAAATAGATGCAACTGCAATTGATAATGCAGGATCATCTAAATCATTCGCAGGAATTAGCAATAAAGATGCATATTCATACACAACTATTTCTGCCAGTAATTGCGGTGCAATAACTGGTCAGGCAAAATATTGGAAAGGTAAAGGAGTAGCAAGTAGCAGTGTAAAGATATATAGAGATAATTCTCTTGTAGATACAAAAACTACAGATGATCTTGGTTTTTATTATTTTTATCCCACTCAAACAGGAACTTACCATGTTGAGTTTGTAAAGCCTACCAGTAATTCTAATGCAGATAAATTAACAAGAGCAGCTTTATCAATACCACAAGGACAAGTAAATTCAGATAATAGTGTTCCAGTCAACTCTGGGAGATGGGTAAGAAATATAGAAATCACTACAGCATGCGAGTTTCATGCAGAAATAGATGGCCTTTTAATTGATCCTGCAGGTGTTATCTATGATGCGACCACGCGCCAACCAGTCTCAGGAGCTACTGTCAGACTTTTATATAATGGAGAATTAGTTAATAACGACTGGCTGGACGACAGTGGTGGTAAAAATTCACAAATAACGAGTTCAGATGGACAATACAATTTCACTCTTAAGGCAGACTCAGCTGCAGACGGTACATACACGATAGAAGTTCTACCTCCAACTGCTTATAAATTTCAAAGTTCTCAAATTCCAGTAGAGGGTGATACATATTCACCCCAATTAGGAGGATCAGTAGAAGAGATTCAAGATCAGGAAGAAGCTCCTGCATCAGATCAAGATACAACTTATTATTTAACATTTTCATTCGTATTTACTAATGAAGCTGCCACTACATCAAATGGAGTAATTAATAATCATATTCCTATTGATCCAGCTGCAGATCCCACAACCAAAGCAGATGTTAATGGTTTGGTAGAGGCATGGACTAATGCGGCTATTCGTTTTAACAAATCAAGTGTCAAAGCCGTTGATAAACGATTTGATTGGTTAAGAAGTAATCAAAATTCGGAAAATAAATCTCATCAAGGTATAAATATTTCATTTGACAATCAATTATTAGAAAAGGCTTTAAATGGTTCTTCAAAAAGATTCAAAGACTTAAATAATAGAGATATAGAAAGTTGGGCTAGATCTAATTGGTCTAATGAGAGACTAAAAAATGAATCAGATCAGGTTTTTAATGATCTTATTGATAACTCTGTAGATCTTGCTTTTGCCGAATTACGAGAAAAAACATTTAAGCCGAATCTGAATCCAACCGGAGGTGAATTAATTGGTAACTGGTCAGTTTGGACTAGTGGTAAGATTCTTTTTGGAAATAAAGGTATTAGTTCAAAATTATCAAAACAAGATATCAATAGTTTATTTTTAACCTTGGGGATTGATAAACCCTATAAAGAGAATGGTTTATTTGGAGTTGCTTTCAATTATGGAAAAGATGATATCAGTGTAGGAAATGTAGGAAGTGATATTAATTCAACAAACTTAGGCTTTAATTTTTATTCTTCAAATCTTCTAAAAAATAAATTTCCTATAGAATCTCAAATCGGTTTTGGAAAGATGGATATGAATACAAAAAGAATTGATAATTCTAATTCTCACAAAGGAAATAGAGATGTTTACATGATTTTCGGCTCTGCAAAGATTTTGGCCGAGCCTTTGAAAATCAAAAATTTTCAATTAACTCCTTATGGCAAATTAGATTTGGCTCATATTAATTTAAAGGCCTTTTCTGAATCTGGAAGTAGTCTTGCTCTCACATTTAAAGATCAAACTGTTAATAGAAAGATGGTCTCTTTAGGTCTAAATTTAGATAGAAATTTTAAATTTGAAAATTGGAGATTAAAACCATTTTTAGGAATATCTTATGGTTTTGATTTCACCGGAGATTCGATTGTAGATATGAATTATGTTGGTGACTCTCAAAATTACAGAATTATTCTTGATGAATTAAGTTCAAATAATTTGAACACAGATATTGGTTTTGAGTTTTTCAGGCATAACGACTGGTCAGGAATTATTAGTTATGAGTATGAAAGAGCTGGTTCTTCTTCTCATATAAATTCCTATCAATTTAATATTTCATGGTTCTTTTAAGAAAGTAAAATCATTTTCTACGTAAAATAATTTATTTGAAGCACGCGAATGACACGCATATCAACCCAAGCTAGTCCTAATTAGTCCATACTTTTTCTCTAAATATACTTTATAGCAATAAGTCTCAGTTATAGGCTTATTATAGCGGGTTCTTTGGGAGTACTAGGTCGCAGGTTCGAATCCTGTTGCCCCGATTCATTTATAGCAGTAAGTCGCAGCTAATAAAAATTTTCCCTCAAAAAGCGTTCCCTCATATTTCCCTCATATGAGTAATAGACACTACTTGGATTGTTTAAAAACCAAATTATAGTGGGTAAAAATAAACGGTAATAATTTTGAAGATAAATTCTCTAAGAAAGTAAATGATCTTAAGTGTATATTGTTAGGTAACACCCGATAATATCTACCAGACATATTTACAAATCCCTCTTTTGCAAATGCTTTAATAAGAGAACTCTTTCTTGACACACGTTCATTTCCATACAATCTTTCTTTCCCATCAGGACCAATAATTTTTTTTACTGTTTTAAAACCCCTTAATTTTAATAAGCCAATTTGAATCAAAGGATTCAAAGCATTTGATTCAGAGATTATAATATGTCCCTTTTCTTTTATTAATTTATTTAATGTAGGAATTAATTTATTTCTTGGCTCAATATGATGATATGCTTGCTCCATATAAATAACATCAAAATATTCATTTTTATTGTTTTCGACGAAATCAAATAAATCAGCGTAAATAAATTGAATATCTAGTTTAACTCCAAATTGTTTTTCAAAATTTCCTTTTCTTTCCGAAGCTACTTCAAGCCTTTCCTTCCTTAAATCTATTCCTGTTACTTTTGCACCATTAATTGAGAACCAAAGTGATTCAGTTCCGCAACCACATCCAATCTCAAGTACCTTCAGATTCTTTTTACTTTTAATAATATCTGTAATTTCCTTTGTTTGGTCACAATAATGTTTAGAAATTATCTTATCAAAATTATTTAAATAAGAATAATTGTATTGTTCAAATTCATGACGGGATTTTTCAGTTAGTAGATTTTTTGTTGATATTGAAAATTCTAAAAATCTTGAAATATTATCAAAAAACAAATTAGATTTATCGTTACAATTTTCATTCAATGAGCTAGATTGCATTTTTTTTTAAATTAATGAAAAGCTTATCTTATCCCAAGCTTTATAAACAAAATAACACGGGATTTAATTATCAATAAATATATTTAAAGGAATTTTTTATTTAATTATATATTTCAACCAAATTTGGATAGGTGCTTTGGGAGCATTAGGTCGCAGGTTAGAATCCTGTTGTCCCGACTGGCTTTTCAAGGATTGTCTAATTTGACCTAAGGAAAAATTGGGGGAAATGCCCCCTTTTTAGGGGTTTTCTTATGGTTTTTCTTTATGCTTTATGGAATTTTATTAAATTTTTTAGAATATAAGCCTACCTCATATAAATAGATAGAGTTGGTTGCTAACCTCATTGATTAATAGCTATTTAAGTATTGAAGGAATTTTTAATCGATCTTTGGCAGAATCATCACGACCCATATCATGCAGCTTATGGCATAGGTGGAGTAATAATTTTGTTGGTAATTTATAATCGATTACTCAATAAATATCAGTAACAAGAAACCCTTCCAGAAATTCCAACTACTGAAAGGGTTATTAAATCGACTCGCAACTATATAGAATCAATTTATGTCTTGTAGCAAATGTAGATTTTGCTGACGAGGTTTGGCCTCGTTTAATTTATAGCAATAATTTTTAAACTCCCGCTATTTTTTGTTCCGCTAATCGTTTTTTTAAAATTGAATAATTTTGTGAAGCCCATTTTCGAGAAATATCTAATTCAGCATCTAAAAACTTTTGAACTGATTTGATTATTTTAAATACTTCTACGAAGCCTAGATAAACTATTACCAGCATCTTAATTATATTTACTGCAACAGCCACTAACTTTTCAATTTTTTGATCTTGCATTTGAACTTATTGAAGCCTACTTAAATTATCAGTTGTAAGAAATTATGCAAATGTTTTTCAATTTTAAAATACCCATAAAAAATAAATAGCATATGTAGTCACCACAAAAGCAGCATATTGAAGCCAATGCGTTCCAAACTTGTCTACACCATTTTTATAAAAATTAGAATTACTCACTTAAAGGAATGGATAAGCTATCCAACCAAATAAGGTGTAGTTAATAATGACAGCCATGAATCCTATCATTGCGAGTCTTCCATTAGTTCTTTCAGCGATAAACCAATAGCTGTTTGGCCATTCAAATTTAGCTCCATTAGAAAATTGATTTTTTGAAAATGAAGTCTCTTTGTCAGTATTGTTTAGATCCAGATAATAATTACTATCTGGGTAATAGCTCTCGCTTCGAATATTGTCTTCTTTTTTTTCAATCATTTTACTAGAAATATGGATTCTATATATTTTAAAAACTAAAAAGGTTAAATAGGTTAAAAAGGTATTTCATTAACTAAATATTTTTTCTCTTGTTCAGGCAATTGATCAAAAACTAAAACACAAAATGCTAATAGTAGGATTATTAAGTGTTTCATTCTAAAATGACAAATGTGTAATTATTCAAATGTTTTTGAAGAATTTTCGAGTAATAAGTTTAATTTTAAGATTTCTTCTTTGGTAAATTCACGATATTTCCCTGTTGGCACATCTAACTTAATATTCATAATTCTGACTCGTTTTAATGTTTGTACCTTATACCCTAAGGACTCACACATTCTTCTAATTTGACGGTTAAGTCCTTGTGTAAGTATGATTTTGAATTTTTTTGGCCCCAATTGTTTTACAAAACAATTTTTAGTTAAGGTGTCTAAAATTTTTACTCCATTACTCATGCTTTGGATAAAGTCTTCATTAATAGGACGATTAACGCCTACGATATATTCTTTTTCATGATTATTTCTAGATCTGAGTATTTTATTTACTATATCTCCATCATTAGTTAAAAAGATTAAACCCTCACTAGGCTTATCCAATCTTCCAATGGGAAAAATTCTAGTGGGATATTTAATAAAATCAATAATATTATCTTTTTCTACTCTTCTATCGGTGGTACAAACAATGCCTACAGGTTTATTAAAGGCTAGGTATATGTTTTTTTCTTTTGTTGATTTTTCTATCCTTTGGCCTTCAACTTCTACTTGATCGCCTTCCTCTACCTTGGCACCTAATTCTGGGATCTTTCCATTTATGGTAACTTTCCCTTCTTCAACGAGTTTATCTGCTTCTCTTCTAGAACAATATCCGACTTCACTTAAATATTTATTTATTCTGGCAGACATTTTGTCAAAAGTAACTCTTATTTATTTTAAATTTATTGGGCTTAGGTATAAATATTCATGATAATTAAGTATTGTCAGTTTAAATTGTTTCATTAAAACAAACTCATTTGATTAATAGGCTTTTCAATAACTTCTTCTACTACCCACCCTTCATGAGACCAATTTATCATAATTGGAATTAAACCTTTTAATTCATCAGCATCTTTAACCTGTTCAGTCCATTGCTCTTCATATCCGTTAGGGATAACAACGGGCATTCGGTTATGTAACGGTTTAACTAATTCATTAGGTTCAGTTGTTAGAACGCAGCAACTCTCTAGCTCAGCCCCATCAGGTGAGGACCACTTGCTCCAGATTCCTCCTAACCAAAAAGTCTCATAATTGTTCTTCCTAATACGATATTTTTTTTCAAAAAAGCCACTCGCAGGTATTAAGCACCTTCTCTGTTTCCAACTTCCACTAAATAATTTTTTCTCTCCTACGGTTTCTGACCTTGCATTAAACGGTCTTGGTCCTTCTTTATTAAGTGGATCTTTGGCCCAAGGGGAAATAAAACCCCATTTCATA
>QCNJ01000020.1 GCA_003213235.1 Prochlorococcus sp. AG-424-P18
CCCAATATATATCCTCCTCAATAAGATCTTTTAACTCGTTTACATCATTAGCATTAAAAATTCCAAACAAATATTTGGTACATTTTGTTGGCCCTAATGTAACTAAAATATCGCTATCTTTTAAGTTTTTAAGTCTCTTAAGATGTTGTTCTCGAAATGGTTCCCTTTTAATAATTGGGTCTTCACAGTACCGTCCAAAAACTACAAACTTTTCCATTTTTAAATATAAATAATAGAATGAATACATACTTAATAATTGCATATATTACACGCAGATTGCTATGTTATTTAATACAACTTTCCTTTAATTAATTATGCTAACTGGTAGCGATCTCCTTGCAAAAGTTAAAGAACTTGGTGATGTTAGCAAATCTGACCTAGTTCGCGCCTGTGGATATGTTTCCACTAAAAAAAACGGAGGTGAACGCTTAAACTTTACCGCATTTTATGAAGCACTTTTAGAAGCAAAAGGGGTTAATCTTGGCGATTCTGGAGTTGCAGGTATTGGGAAAGGTGGAAGAAAACTTAGTTATATTGCTACAGTTCAAGGCAACGGAAATCTTCTGATTGGGAAAGCATATACAGCACTTCTTGATTTAAAAGCAGGTGATGAGTTCGAAATCAAGCTCGGAAGAAAACAAATCAGATTATTACCTACAGAAGAATCTTAAGGACAACAATAATAAATTGGTCATAACATTTTTTAATTAATTTTCTATAAATAATTCTTTTAATAAATAAATTATCTTTGTTTTATTTTTTTTGATCAGCAGCTAAACGCATTTCTTTACAAAACTCACCAACATGATCGACAACATCTTTTTCACTTGAGCTCGAGATTCGTTTTACAAATGCACTCCCAATAATTACTCCATCTGCTCCCCACTCACGAACTTTATTAACATGTTCTGGAGTTGATATTCCAAAACCAACAGCAATTGGATTGCTATTTACATCTTTCAATTTAGCAATAAGATTTTCTACTCTATTTTCCATTTTGTTTCTCTCACCAGTGACACCTGTAACACTTACTAAATAAGTAAAGCCTTTTGTATGATTTGATATTTGTTTCATTCTTTCAAAAGGAGTAGTTGGCGCTACCAATAAAATTAAGTCCATAGAGTGGTTACTAACTATTTTAGAAAATTTATAAGCTTCCTCCAAAGGGAGGTCAGGAACTATTAGTCCAGAAACTCCAGCATCAGATGCCATCTCACAAAACCTTTCAAAGCCAAAACATAGTAATGGATTTAAGTAAGAAAAAAGGATGATAGGGATATTTAATTTACCTTTTAAAGACTCTAAAAGTTTAATTACTTTTCTTAAGCTAGTACCTGACTTTAATGCGCGAGAGGCCGCCACTTGAATAACAGGTCCATCTGCAAGTGGGTCACTATAAGGGATACCTAATTCAATAAGGTCAGCTCCATTTTCTTGTAACTTTAATAAGATCTCAGACGTTATTTCAATATTGGGATCCCCAGCCATTATAAAAGGCATTAAAGCAAATTTTTTTTTATTTTTTAACTCACAAAACATCTCATCTACCTTAGATAAAGATTCATTTTTAATAATTTGCATTTTGTTATCTTTCATAATTTTTTGATATTTTTCTATGAAAAATTTATGAATTTTTTTCTAAATCTTCCATAAGTTTTTGCTGATCTTCCTTTGACAATGAGTTGAATTTGGTTTCTAGTTTATCATTAACAACTTTTTCATACTCTTTTCTATAACGCTTCCTTTGTTCCATAAAAGTCATTTTTCCATTTACAACTCTAAAAACATAAGATGTTACCCAAGTAATAACAATCAAAATCAAGATACAACTTGATAGAGTAGTGGCTGTAAAATTATCGATTCCAATTTGCGGTGCAAATTTATAACTAATTAATCCTATTAATGAAATAAATAAACCTATTTGTATAACTTTTCCTTTAGTCAATTATTTAACCTTTACCACTTCCTTTTAGTCTAAGATTTAAAAATGGAGAAAATAAAATTAAACCTGGAAAGAAAAGAAATACAAGGCCATAAATTCCTAATCTTTCAAATTTGCCCATAACATTCCATCTATTATTCATCCAGTAAAATAATAATAATGGGATAACCAATAAATAGGTAGAAATAATTCCGATATAAGCAATTAAAGTAGCGAACGAATTATTGAAAAAACTTTCCATTTTAATTTATGGTTGCTTAGTTAAAACATAACAACTATTGGAAGTTATCGTCAGAACTAAAAATAAATAGTTAAATAATGGGAGTGGGGGGACTTGAACCCCCACGAGCTAAAGCGCTCGACGGATTTTAAGTCCGGCGCGTCTACCAATTCCGCCACACTCCCAAAGGAATTTGCGCTTTCTAATCGTAGCTGAAAGTAACCCATTTAACCAAGAAAAATTGGAATATTTACACTTTTAATTGTCAGATTAAATCTAATTTTTTAATTTACTATTCCTTCTACTTGCCATTTTAAAGTTTCACCTGCATGAAATGGTTTTATTTGTCCGACAATATTTTTTTCTTCAACAACATCAATATATTCTTTAATTTTGTTTGGTCTAGAAACTAATTTTAATTTTTCTTTATTTGGTGGGACATTATAAAAATTAGGGCCATTCAAACTTGCAAACTTTTCAAAATTATCTAGAGCATCCTCCTCTTCAAAAACTGTTAAGTAGCTTTCTATTGCTACTGGCGAATTAAAAATGCCTGCACATCCACAAAAAGCCTTCCACTTCCTAAGGTGTGGAGCAGAGTCAGTCCCCAAGAAAAAACATTTTTCCCCACTTGTTGCCGCTCTCCTTAAAGCGAGTCTATTATTTTCCCTCTTAGCAACTGGTAAGCAGTAAAAATCACTA
The DNA here is from genome assembly GCA_003213235.1 of Prochlorococcus sp. AG-424-P18. Taxonomy (GTDB): domain Bacteria; phylum Cyanobacteriota; class Cyanobacteriia; order PCC-6307; family Cyanobiaceae; genus Prochlorococcus_A. The sequence continues at coordinate 2,865 of QCNJ01000020.1, forward strand.
TTTAAGCCTCCAAAAAACATTGCATTTCTATTAATATGCAAATGATGAGGAGTAATAGTAGCCCCAATATTATTTTCTTGCACAAAATCCACTGCGTAAGATGTAGTTATATGTTCTAGAACGATTTTTAATTCTGGAAATCTTTTGGTTATTTGAGAAAGTTCTTTATCTATAAAAACTTCTTCTCTATCGAATACATCTACTTCAGAATCAGTCACTTCCCCATGAATTAAAAGAGGCATTCCAGAATCTTGCATTAATTCAAAGATCTTATATAGATTTTCTATTTTCCTAACTCCATGACTGGAATTTGTTGTGGCATTAGCAGGATATAATTTTGCTGCAAAAAAAACATTATTTTTAAAACCATTAATTAGTTCCCCTTTATCAGTGTCATCTGTAAGATAAATTGTCATTAATGGTTCAAACTTAGAACTTTCTGGTAGGGCTTCAACAATAGATTTCCTATAAGAAATAGCGCGATTGATTGATGTTATGGGGCTTTTAGTATTTGGCATAACAATGGCTCTTCCAAAATATTCCGAAGTAAACTTAATGATATTTTTTAATACAAGACCTTCTCTTAAATGTAAATGCCAATCATCAGGTTTTATTATGTTTAAAGTCTTCAAAATTTTTTCTATTTAATCAATTTTAACAGCAAATTAAAATTGACAATAAATTATAGATATTCGAGGATAGTTATTAACCAATTATGGAAATTTTTATTATCTAAATTAAATCCTAAATATGAGTGATTTTTTATTTCCAATAATAGAAATATTTTTAGGCGTAGTTCTACTTTTTGCTGGAGGAGAGTTTTTTATTCAAGGAGCCATATTTTTATCTTTAATTTTAGGAATACCTCAAATAGTAATTGGTTTGACAGTTGTTTCTCTTGGAACAAGTTCTCCTGAGTTGTTGGTAAGTTTGAGTTCAATTTTAAAAGGTAGTGATTCTCTTGCGGCGAGCAATGTAATTGGAAGCAATATTTTTAATATTCTCGTTGTTTTGGGCATAAGCTCATTGATAACACCTCTTAAAGTAAAAAGCAGAATAGTAAGAAGAGATGTGCCTCTTTTAATGACAATTTCTTGTGCAGTTTGGGCTATGTCATCAACAGGCTTATTAACATTTCAAGCAGGAGTATTTCTAATATTTTGTTTAATCTTAAATACAATATGGGAAATCAAAACCATCAATGAAAAAGGAGAGGAGACAAAAGATGCTGAACCAGAGATAGAAGAATTGAAAGATAACTATAAAGGGGAAATGAATATTTTACTAAAGTTAATATTGGGAATATTTCTTTTAAGCTTTGGTTCAAATATTTTAGTAAATGGTTCTCAAACGCTCGCTACTCTTTTGGGTGTAAATGAAATTGTTATTGGTTTAACTATCGTCGCAACTGGGACATCTTTACCAGAATTAGTAACTTCAATAATTGCTGCATTTAAAGGCAAAACAGATCTTGCGATTGGGAATGTAATAGGAAGTAATTTACTCAATCAACTTTTAATCCTTGGAAGTTGCAGTATTTTTTCAGGATTTAAAGGTTTAGTTATTGAACAGAGTCTAATAAAAGTTGACTTACCTTTTATGGTTTTAACTACCTTTGCATGCTTACCAATTTTTTGGAGCAAAGGGAAAATCACAAGAATTGAAGGATTTATTTTGCTTAATCTTTATATTTTCTACATTCTCGATAAGATACTTTTCCTGAATGAATTTAACTTCCTTTCTGAATTAAGGATAGGTTTATTTATTTACTTTGCATTACTTATAGTATTTCTGATTTTTCAAGAAAAATTAAAATTTTCTAATTCATAATTTTAACCATACATAGTCACAAATTCTTCTGAGATAGTTGGGTGCAAAGCCATAGTAATATCAAAGTCTTTTTTTGTTATCCCTGCATTTAATGAAATTGATACCATTTGAATAATCTCAGACGATGTTTCTCCAAACATATGACATCCTAGGACTTTGTCAGTTAGCTTATGAACTACAATTTTCAACATACATTTTGATTTATTCTTTTTAAAGGTATTAGACATAGGGGTAAATTTGCATTTGAAAATTTTTATATTTTTTTCAGAGTAAATCTCTTTAGCTCTTTTCTCAGTTAAGCCAACTGTTGAAATTTCTGGAATAGTAAAAACGGCCTTAGGAATATATTCATAATTTACTTTTCTTCTTTGGTCATTAAAATAATTATCGGAAAAAACTCTCCCTTGTTCTATTGCAACTGGAGTTAAGTTTGGCTTATTTATGATATCCCCAACTGCAAATATATTTGCGTTGCTTGTTTGATTACGTTCATCGACATCTAAATATTGACCATCCATCTTAAGATTTAAAAAATCTAAATTTAAAGGCAAAAGATTTGGTTCTCTTCCTGTAGCAATAAGGATATTTTTAGTTAAGAGTTTATCCCCCGAGTCTAGGGTAGATTCCAGATTTCCATTTACTTTTTTAATAGAGTTTAATTGAGTATTGGGGATTATATTGATTTCAGTAAAAGTAGGTGATTCCTCTAGGGATGAAGAAAGATCCTCATCAAAACCATTAAGTAAATGTTGACCTCTAATTATTTGAGTTACTTCAGTACCTAAATTTTTGAAAATAGAAGCAAATTCACAAGCAATATATCCACCTCCTACTATTAATATAGATTTGGGAAACTTTTCTAATTCAAAGATATCATCACTAGACCATGCTAAATCTACCCCAGGAATATTTAATTTCTTTGGTTTACCTCCCACTGAAATAAGAATTTTTTTTGAACTTATTTTGTTTTTAATTTTCTTTGTGTTTGAACAAATAATTTCTAATTCATTTTGAGTAATAAATCTTCCTAAGCCTTCAAAAACAGTTATATTCAACTTTTTTAAAGAATTTCTATGTAAATTACTTAATCTAGAAACCTCCTCTCTAACGTTCTTCAACAAAATATTTGATTCAAAATTAATACCTTCATTTTTTAATCCATATCCTTCAGAGGAATCCATATTTTTTTTATTTTTAGCAGCATAAACCATTAATTTTTTAGGCACACATCCCCTTATCACACAAGTTCCTCCTATTTGATTTGCTTCTATGATTGCGACTTTTGCTCCATAACTAGCGGCACGTTTAGCCGCCGCGAGTCCTCCAGATCCAGCGCCAACAACAATTAAATCAAATTCAAATTCCAAGATTTTTTTTAATCAATTATTATAACTTTAGTTTATAGCTTTAATTCAAATAATGAATGAGATTTTGACATGGGATGATTTAAATAAATTTGAAATTGAAGATCTCGATAGAATACATGGTATAAATAATTCCTACGCAAATTTAAGATTATTTGGACATAGTGAAAAAGATGTATTAGTTACCCTCTATAGGGATAGACATTCTTGGTGTCCTTACTGTCAGAAGATATGGTTATGGCTTGAATTTAAGAAAATTCCATACAGAGTCAAGAAAATAAATATGTTTTGCTACGGCCAAAAAGAAAGTTGGTTCCTTGAAAAAGTTAGATCGGGGAAATTACCTGCAATTGAATTTAAAGGGCAAATTATAACTGAAAGCGACGAAATCATAGCTTTTTTAGAAAATGAATTTGGAGCACTTGGATCTTTTATAACATCTAGTCACCTTATCAAAATTCGAGAGTTAGAAAGAGAAATTTTCAGATCCTGGTGTAATTGGCTCTGCCGAGAAAGCTTTAATTTTATAGATAACTCTTTTAGAAAAAAAAGATTTAAAGAATCCATTTCTAAACTAGATCAAATCTTAAGTCGCTCAGAATCAGGATTTGTTGATCCGTCGGTTTCTAACACGGGTGATTTAGAGCCAGGTGTAGGAGATATAATTTTTATTCCCTATATGGAAAGAATGAATGCGTCACTTATTTATTATAAAGGGTTTAATTTAAGATCTAATTACCGTCATGTAGATAACTGGCTTACCCTTTTTGAAGGGACAAGTGCATATAGAGGAACTCAAGGAGATTTTCATACTCATTCGCATGATTTGCCCCCACAAATGGGAGGATGCTATAAAGAAATCAATGAAAAACAGATTATTTTCTCGAAACTAATAGATACTGGGGAGGGTTTAGGTAATTATGAATTAAACCAAAATTATGAGTCAAAATATTTTGCAAAAATTGCTCTTAAAAGAGTGATAAAGCATAAAGACAATTTACTAGAGGTAAACCCATACAATAAAGAATCCTTTGACGAATCATTGAGATCAGCTTTAAGCTATATGATCACAGGTGAAGTATTAATCCCTAAAAAACTTTCAGGAATCTCTCTAAGATACTTAAAAAATAGAATCTCAGTTCCAAGAGATATGCCAATTATTTCAGCAAGGTTATTAAGGCAATCTTTGAATAAAATTGAATCGCTTAGTGATATCAATGAAATAGATAAGATACCTTTCAGGCATAGATATGATCAAGATCCTATAAATTTCATTTCAAGTTAACAGTAAAACTATAAATTTTTTCTTGAATCTATTTGAAGTAAATCTCTTATTTTTTGTACTTGACTTGCAATATTAGGATCAATAGACAATTTTTTTTCAACTTGTTCAATAGCATACATAACTGTTGTATGGTCCTTACCCCCAAACTCATCTCCAATTCTTGGTAAGCTTAAATCCGTACCATGTCTCATAAGATACATGCCTATTTGTCTAGCTTGACTTACTGGTTTTCTCCTACTCGAACTAATCAATTCATCAGTAGAAACTTTAAAGAAATCTGACACTTTTTTAATAACTTGTTTTGGAGTAACAACTACTCCAACACTATTAGGATCAAGCATTGGAGCAATTGATTGGACTGTCATTGGCAAGCCTGTTATTGATGCAAATGCAACAGCTCTAGTAAATGCTCCCTCCAATTCTCGAATATTCGAAGTGAATCTTCCTGCTATAAATTGAATTAGATCTCTTGGAAGATTCATCCTCTCTTGTTCTGCCTTTTTTTGAAGGATGGCTGTCCTCGTCTCAAGGTCAGGTGGTTGAATATCTGCAGTCATACCCATTGAGAACCTAGAAATCAATCTCTCTTGAATTCCCGACAATTGATTTGGAGGTCTATCACTTGCAATCACTATTTGACTTCCTGATTCGTGAAGTGCGTTAAAAGTATGAAAGAATTCTTCCTGTGTATACTCTTTGCCTTCTAAGAACTGTATATCATCAATTAGAATTAAATCTACATTTCTGTATTTATCTCGAATAGCTGTCATTCCATCTCGTCGAATACCACTAATAACATCATTAGTAAAAGTCTCTGTAGATACATATTTAACTTTTGCTTCTGGATCTATTTCTACTCGATAATTGCCTATTGCTTGCATTAAATGAGTTTTACCGAGACCTACTCCACCACAAATAAATAATGGATTAAACTCCCTCCCAGGTGATTCGGCAACTGCCAAGGCCGCTGCATGAGCCAACCTACTATTTGGACCTACAACAAATCTTTTAAAAACGTAGCGCAAATTTAGACCGTTGGGATTTTTGGAGCGAATTTTTGAAGAAATATCTTGACTATTATTAGGAAATGATTTTGTTTTTTGATTCAATATCTGTTCATCTAGGTTCTCTTTATTTGTTGAATCGCTGCAAATATTTGTTTCAGATTTAAAAACAACTTTTACATCATGGCCACATATTTCTTTTGCAGCCTTTTCGATAGTTTGACAATAATTCTTTCTTAACCAATCACTGGAAAATGTATTTGGAGCAATTAAGGTTAATAAGCCATTTTCAAAACAATTAAATTTAGCAGGCCTTATCCATGTCTCAAATGAAGGCTTACTTAAAGTTTTTTGAAGTGATTGTTGAACTTCCGTCCAAATAGGATTAATTGCTTGCAAAATTTTATTCTCTAGATTATTAATCTAGTTGGAATTTTATAATTGGCCATTAGGAAATCACAAGATCACGACAAATTTAAAATTACTTAACAAAGCATCGTATAAACTTATAAGAAATTTTTTATTTTTTTTATAAGAATATAATTATTTTAAATCGCACTAAATTATTGGATAAAGCATTACTTATTGTCATGGCAAAATGGCATGGATTTGGAAGATGTAAAACAAGATTATCTAAAGATATAGGTAAAAGTAATTCTGCAAAGGTTCAAAGTGTAATGACTAAACATACTATTTCAGTCGCAAAATTTCTTCAAGAAAATAAACTTATTGATATTTCTATTGCTATATCTGGTTTGGGGATAGGTAATTGTAGAAGATGGACTAGAGAATTAGGCATCAAAAAATTTAATTTACAGGGGAACGGCTGCTTGGGAGAAAAAATGAAAAGGCAAATAATTGTCAACAAAAAATTTTGTGAAAAGCATAATATCAAAAATATTATTTTTATTGGTACTGACCTTCCAGATTTATGCCATCAAGATTTATTGAATACTCTAAAAGAGCTTCAACATAATGATCTTATTTTAGGACCGTCTAATGATGGAGGATATTGGCTTATTGGTTTATCAGAAAAAATAATGTCATCGCATATACATTTACCTTTTATCAACATAAAGTGGGGGACAGAAAATGTTCTTCAAAACACTATTGATAATTTTGCTTCTACAAAATTAAAATATAAGTTTTTAGATAAAAAAATAGATATAGATACAATTATTGATATTGAAAATAGAAACTAATCGACTTGTCAAAAATCTCAATTATCATTCCAACTATTAATGAAGCTAATAATTTGCCATTATTGCTTTCAGACTTGTCGGCTATTCATAAAGTGGGGGAAATTATAATTGTTGATTGTGGTAGTCAAGATAAAACTGTTGATATAGCAAATATCTATGGGGCTAAAGTATATCAATCCAAAGAAAGGAATAGAGGATTACAATTGAATATTGGTGCTAAGAATTCAATAGGAGACTGGCTCATATTTTTGCATGCAGATACAAGGTTAAATTATGATTGGTTTAGAGAAATAAATTCAGTTTTAAAGGGCGGCAAAAATTTTATTTACTATTTTAAATTTAAAATTAAAAATAAAAAAATAATTTATAGAGTACTTGAGGTTCTTGTAAATCTTAGAAGTCAACTTTTCAGTGAACCTTATGGCGATCAAGGTTTAATTGTTCATAGAATTACTTATTTGAAAAATAATGGTTTTAGAAAGATACCTTTAATGGAAGACGTTGATTTTTTAAAGAGACTAAATAATAAAAAAAATTTAAAACAATTAAATTTACCAATTTTTATAAGTTCAAGGAAATGGGAAAGAACTAATATTTTTCTCCAAGCACTTAAGAACTGGAAATTGAGAAGAAGATGGTTAAAAGGCGAATCGTTAAAATCTATATATTCTGACTATTACAAAAAATAATTAATTTGCATACCAGAAAGCACATTTAGAGCCCCTTGGTTCTAATATCCATCCTTGTCTTTTATAAAATGAAACCACTTCCGCATCAGCAAAAAGGGTTACTTTGGAAATTCCAATATTTTTTAATTCTTTTAGGATATATTTCATTAACTCTTTCCCCAATCCAAGTCCTTGATAGACAGGATTAATAGCCACATCCCAAACTGTTGCTTCTAGAATTCCATCGCCAGTGCATCTTGCAAATCCTACTAGCCTAGGAAATTTATCATCATGACGCCATAATCCAACCACCAAAATACTGAAATCCAAAGCTCTTTTCACTCTCCTTATAGGTCTTCTGCTCCAACCGACAGTTTGCAAAAGTTGATCTAGTTCTATTAGATCTAAATCTTTATTTTTACTACATACAAATATTTCTTCTTTATTTTTTTGAGTGAACTCATAAGAATTTAAACCATAGGTATCTATCAGCTGTTCTTCAGATAAACTATTTGATTTCTTTATTGATGACCCCTGGTTTCT
>QCNJ01000021.1 GCA_003213235.1 Prochlorococcus sp. AG-424-P18
AAGGATGCAGGATTAAAAAAATTGAATATCTTGAGGATATAAATACAAATTTTTAAAGAACAACTTGTTAAATAAAAACATTTATTTAATACTAATTATTTCACTCGTTTTTGCTATATCTTTTTGGATTGGTTTTAATGTAAATTTGCTTCCAGCGGAAGCAAGTATTAATGCACCAATTTACGATGAACTTTTTAAAATTCTTTTCATCACTGGATTAATTATTTTTATAGGAATGACAATAGCTGTTATTTATAGCTTATTTAAGTTTAGGAAAAGAAATGATCAGATAGGAGATGGTATAGCTTTAGAGGGAAATTTAAGCTTAGAAATTGTATGGACCATTATTCCTTCAATAATTGTTTTGTTAATAGGTTTATATAGCTACAACATCTACGATCGAATGGGAGGGATGAAAGAACTAAATCATAACCACGAAATGATGAGTTCTAATTCTGACAAAATATGGGCTGGAATAAGTCAAACTTCTGATAATGAAATAGCAATAAATAATTTATCAATTGAAGTTTCAGCTATGCAATTTGCATTTCTATTCAATTATCCCAAGGGCAATTTCATATCAGGAGAATTACACGTTCCTGTTGATCAAAAAGTATCAATGAAAATGGAATCCAAAGACGTCATTCATGCTTTTTGGGTTCCAGAGTTCAGAATTAAACAGGATATTATTCCAGGGCAGCCTACAATTCTAAATTTCACTCCTACAAAAGTAGGAAAATATCCGATAATTTGCGCAGAATTATGTGGCCCATATCATGGAGGGATGAGAGCATCCATAATTGTTGAAGAAGAATCTGATTACAAGGAATGGTTTAACAAAAATAAAAAAACAGAGGTAAATTTATGACAATATCAATTGATCCACAAAAGACTAATAATGAAAGCCTTCAACCTAAAGGCTGGCTTAGATACTTTAGTTTTAGCCTTGATCATAAAGTAATTGGGATACAGTACTTAGTCTGCGGTTTTCTTTTTTATTTAATAGGGGGAACCTTAGCGAGCGCAATAAGAATTGAACTAGCTAGTCCAATGTCTGACTTTATGCCGAGAGATGTTTATAACCAAGTTTTAACTTTACACGGAACAATAATGATATTCCTTTGGATAGTGCCTGTAGTTAATGGTGCTTTTGGAAATTATTTAATTCCATTTTATGTAGGTGCAAGAGATATGGCATTCCCAAGATTAAATGCCGTTGCTTTTTGGTTAATTCCTCCTTCAGGTTTGATGCTGGTAGCAAGCTATTTTGTAGAGGGTGCTGCTCAGGCAGGATGGACAGCTTATCCTCCTTTGAGCATAACTACTCCTCAATCAGGACAAATTATTTGGATTCTAAGTGTTCTATTACTTGGTGGCAGTTCTATATTTGGTGGAATAAACTTTATCGCGACCATTATCAAACTAAGAAGGCCAGGATTAAAGCTTATGCAATTGCCAATGTATTGTTGGGCAATGCTTGGAACAAGTCTATTAGTTGTTTTGTCAACTCCTGTTTTAGCAGGTACTTTAATTCTACTTAGCTTCGATATCATCGCTAATACAGGTTTTTTCAATCCTGTTTTAGGTGGCAATGTCGTAGTTTATCAGCATTTATTTTGGTTTTATTCTCATCCAGCTGTATACATTATGGTCCTTCCTGCCTTTGGTTTAGTTAGTGAAATACTTCCTGTACATGCTAGAAAACCACTTTTTGGATATACAACAATGGTTTTTTCAATAATGGGGATAGTAGTTTTAGGTTTAGTTGTTTGGGCGCATCATATGTTTACGAGTGGAACGCCCCCTTGGATGAGATTATTCTTTACTATCGCCACGGCATTTATTGCTGTTCCGACAGGTATAAAATTTTTCAATTGGGTTGCAACATTATGGGGAGGTAAAATTTCCATTAATAGTGCAATGTTATTCTCTTGCGGATTTATTATAAATTTTGTTTTTGGAGGTATTACAGGAGTTGCTTTGGCACAGGTACCTTTCGATATTCACGTACATGATACCTATTTCGTTGTAGCCCATTTTCATTACATAGTTTATGGAGGGACTGTTTTTATTATTTTCTCTTCAATTTATCATTGGTTCCCCAAAGTCACTGGGAAAATGCTCAATGAAAAATTAGGAATTTTACATTTTATCATTACTTTTATTGGATTTAACTTGTGCTTTGCTCCTCAACATTGGCTTGGTTTAAATGGAATGCCAAGAAGAGTTGCAGAATATGATCCGCAATTCCAATTCGTTAATCAAATTAGTAGCCTTGGGGCTCTTTTGATGGCTATAAGTACAATTCCTTTTTTAATAAACGTATTTCTTAGTGTTAGAAATGGAAAAAATGCTGGAGATAACCCTTGGAATGCTCTTACACCTGAATGGTTAACATCTTCTCCACCTCCGGTTGAAAACTGGAAAGGAGAAGCTCCATTAGTTGAAGAACCATATGGTTATGGTAAAGAAATTTCTCAACAAAAATAAAAACATATGACAACACTAGATAGCTCAAAAGAAATTCAAAAAAATAATTCTGAAGTTAATGAAACACATGAAGACTTCAGAATGTTTGGTCTTATAACTTTCCTAATTGCAGACGGAATGACTTTTGCTGGATTCTTTGCTGCTTATTTAACTTATAAAGCAGTAAATCCATTACCAGATGGTGCTATTTATGAATTAGAACTACCCATACCTACTCTCAATACAATTTTGTTACTTATTAGTAGTGCAACTTTCCATAAAGCAGGCAAAGCACTTTTAAAAGATAAAAACTCAGATTCCCAAAAATGGTTATTTTTTACTGCTTTTCTTGGAATTATATTTTTAATATGTCAATTATTTGAATATTTTCATTTACCTTTTGGATTAACCGATAATTTATTTGCAAGTACTTTTTATGCTCTTACTGGTTTTCATGGATTACATGTCACTTTAGGCACTTTAATGATTTTAATTATTTCTTGGCAATCGAGAATCAATGGCGGAAGATTAACCAGTCAAAATATGTTTCCATTGGAAGCTGTTGAATTGTACTGGCATTTTGTAGATGGAATATGGGTTGTTTTATTTATTATTTTGTATCTTTTATAAAAAACTAAATTTCAAAAATTAAATATATTTTTTATTAATTTATATTGCCACAGTTCTCCTTTTTAGTAAGAATATATAATTATGAATTTTCAGATAATGCTAGAAGGAAAAGAACTTCTTGAAAAAGCAAAGTTATTAAGTAAAAAATCTGAAGATGAGATAGCAAAAGGCTGTGGGTACGTAGGTCCAAGTGGAAGAATCTTAAGAAAAAGTTTTTATAAGGCACTTATCGAAGCTAAGGGTTGCAAAATAGGAAAGGACCGTTTGGGGAAAAATGGTAATAGAGCTTCAAGAGGCAGACATACAGAATTCAAAACTAAAGTTCATGGCAATGGGAACCTCTTAATTGGTCATGCCTACACCAAAAAATTAGGTCTAGAACCTGGTCAGGAATTCAAAATCGATCTTAAAAAAGAGTCAAAAACAATTTATCTGATTCCATTAAATTAAAAAATATTTTTTACCAACCGTTTTCTTTAAGCCACTCGGAAGAAATATGATTAGAAGATAAATTTTGATTACTATTTTTATTAAATAAAAGTAATTTCTCTACATATTTTATTAGTGCATCAGCCTCAAGGTTTACGCTGTCACCGATATTTAATTTATTCAGATTTGTGTTATGCCATGTATGAGGAATTATCGCAATAGTAAATATTTCTCCTTCCCGCTCATATTTTGCAATCGTAAGACTTATACCATTTACACAAATACTCCCTTTATTAACTACATATTTTGAAAAATTATTATTATTCCACTTTATTGATAAGAGCCAAGATTTCTCTAATTTTTCTATATTCTCAACTGTTCCAAGGCCATCAACATGTCCGCTGACTATATGCCCTCCTAGACGGTCAGACACCCTGAGAGCGGGCTCCAAATTAACAATCTGATTAAGGTTTGACTTTACTCCTAAAGTTGTTTTTTTTAATGTCTCCTCACTAACATCAACAGTAAATTTATTTTGAAAAATCTCTTTAACTGTCAAACAAATTCCATCAACAGCTATGCTGTCTCCGATTACCATATCAAATAAATTATCTAGAATTTCAATTTCTAAAATATTTTTTTCTTGTCTTAGTTTTCCAACTGATTGAATTATTCCTGTAAACATAGATTTAAGAAAAATATTTTTGCAAAATTTTGTATTTACTTTAATTTACTTTAATTGATTTTCAACTATAAATAAATTAAAGAGTAAATAAAAAGAAATTGATCATATTTAGATGATTGTTAATTCACAAAAAAGATCATTTGGTAGAGGGGCGAAAGTGAGCTTATTCACTTTAGGGACAATGCGAGCAACTGAAAGTCTCGAAAAAATGTATAGCATAATAAAAAATGCATATTATGTGGGAATTAACCACATAGAAACAGCACCCTCTTATGGTGATGCTGAATCACTTATTGGAAATTCAATAAAAAAATTAGCAATAGAAGAGAATGTAAAAGAAAAATATTGGGTGATTACTTCCAAAGTTTTACCAAAGGGTGATTTTGAATTTTTAAAAAATAATTTTAAAAAGTCTCTTAAAAATTTAAATCGTGAGAAAATTAATAATCTTGCAATTCACGGACTCAACTTAAAACAACATCTAGATTGGGTTCTTGCTGGAGAGGGTAAGAAATTCATATCTTGGATACTTGAGAAGGAACTAGTGGATCAAGTCGGTTTTAGTTCTCACGGAAGTTATTCACTAATTAAAGATGCAATTAACTGTGAAGTTTTTACTTTTTGTAGTCTTCATTTACATTATTTAGATCAATCTAAGATTGCTTTAGCAGAGGAAGCTATAAAAAAAGGTATGGGAGTTTTAGCAATCTCACCTGCAGATAAAGGCGGTAGATTGTATTCTCCAAGTGATATTTTGATAGAGGCCTCTAAGCCTTTTCATCCATTAGAATTAGCGTATCGATTTCTTCTGGCAAAAGGTATTACAACTTTATCCTTGGGGGCGACAAACAAAAAAGATTTTGAATTTGCGCATAAACTTAGAAACTCATTCGAGAAGCTTACACAACTTGAAAAAAGCGCCCTAAATAAAATTGAGGAAGTTTCTATTGAAAGATTAAACTCAACAAAATGTGAACAATGTAGATCTTGTCTTCCATGTCCAAATGAAGTGCCTATTCCAGAAATACTTCGTTTAAGAAATATATCTATTGGTTATGGCCAATTAGAATTTTCAAAAGAAAGATACAATTTAATAGGAAGAGCTGGCCACTGGTGGGAAGAAAAAAATTCCTCATTTTGTCAAGAATGTAATGAATGCGTTCCTAAATGTCCCAGTAAATTAGATATACCAAATTTATTAAAGGAAACTCATAACTTATTAATTGAAAATCCTACAAAAAGATTATGGGGATAAGGACTCATTCCAGATATTTTTAAGATTAATTTTTTGTGCATTTGTTAAGACAGGGAAAGACCAACTATTTTCCCAACATTTCTCAGAGGGTCCTGAAATGGGAAGCATTTTATATTTACTTTGCAAATAATCATTATTGAATGGAAGATACCAACCCTGGCTCACTAATTTATCTACTATTGATTTATTTTCTAAAGATTTAATCCATTTCATTAATATTGCATTATTTAGATTTGATCGACTAAGTAGAAAATGCCACATCAAAGGTACGCCTTGGCTAGGGAAAACTAAAGAAAGCCTTGGATCTATTTTTAAATATTTTGAACAAAGACTATAAGGAACTATTGCGACAATAGCATCAGAATTAATCAACCAATTGAGCATATTTTTATCATCAAATAACATAGCTTGGCTTTTGAGTTTTTTTAAAGAATTAGATGAATTAATTTTTTGAGCAATTGACAATATTATTCTGGGACTTTGAGGAAAAATAATTTTCCCAGTTAATTTTTCAGAAAGAAGAAAATCCCAAGATGTTCTTGCTGCAGTTATTAATTCTTTATTATTTTTAATGATGATTGTATAGGGTACTACGCCAATAGGAAATAATTTTCTCCTCAGATTTTGATCAAAGCTTCCCAAAAAATCTATCGCTCTCTTATCCAAATTTTCTAACAGTGCATATTCATTTATTTTTTCAAATTCTGAAAAATCTATACTAGAAATCCATCCATCATTTATTAAAGCGAAGTCAGAATTGAAAATTGAGTTTCTATTTTTTTGTAGCTGAATATTTTCAAAATTAATTTTTTCCTGCTTCCAATCTTTTGGAATCGTATCTTTAAAAGATTCTGGATAAAAAGAATTTTGTAATGCAATTTTTACTTTATTAGGTTGATTACTACAAGAGTTTAAGAAAAATAAAAGCGAAAGCTTACCACAATTTAAAAATTCTCTTCTGGTTGCAAATTTTGAAAACATTCAGCAATCCTTCTCTAAAGAAATTTGACCTAGGCCCTTCATCATTTCCAGATTTTGTTGACACAATGAAACTATTTCTTCATTTTTAAATCCATCTAAGAAAGCAAGCAATGATATTCCACCAGCACCTACACCTTCTTTTACATGACCTGATTCATAATCCTTCAATTCTTTGTATTTTGAAGATTTGAAATTTAAAGGACTGGCTAAACCTAATAATTTGACATCATATTTTTGATTAATTAGATTTACTAAATCATTTAGAGAATTATCCTTCACAAGCCACCCAGTTGTCGCAATAAAAACATCTTCAATAAATTCATCTTTATTTTTTTCATCTAAAAATTCTAATACAAGCAAAATGACTGCTATCATCTGACTTCCTCCAGATAATATTACAGGTTGTTTTGCTAACCTGGCACCAATTAATAGACCCATTGAAAAAGCTTGGAAAGGATCACCTACTGCAGCGACAACATCAAAAGAGTCGAAATCAGCCTTGAGATTCGCATTTAAAAGTCCTCTTTTAATTACTTGTCTTCTTAGTTCTCTTGGAGCTTTAAATAAACTACTCCCTACTAAATTAGATACCTGCAAACCAAAAGCTTCCATTACTGCTTGAGCAGTTGTGGTGCCCCCCGGTACAGATTCAGAAATTAAAACTGGTTGTTTTAAGGATTTTCCTATCGCAAGACCTTCTTCATAGAGATTTAAAACTCTCTCTTTAGTCATCGATTTACCAGTAGTAATACAATTTGAGGGGCCCAAATTTCTATCTTCTACAACCAAATGATTAAAATAAGGCTTTGCTCCTATTCCCAGAGGAACAATAATTGGATAAGTATTTATAAGCTTTGAACAAACATGACTGATTAGGGCCGGAGTTACTCCTGCATTGAGAAGAGGCAATTTATATTTATTATCTTTTGAAGCACCCTCAAGCAAAAATTCAGCATCTGCGAGCGCAGTTGTTCTTCTCGATTTTGGATTAATACCTGCTGCGGAAATTCCTGGAATTTGAGATGTATTAGTGCCAGCAATAATAAGAAATATTTTTAAATTTTTAATATTCTTTTTCAGTATTTCTATCTTATTGATTTGTCTTTTTTTATTGGATTCATTACCAAAAAAATTTATCCCTAATTCTGTACTGTACATTCTTACTTTTTTTAATTATTAAAATCAACTAAGCTATTTAACAATCTTGGAGGATCTGGGATGGTTAATTTAAATCTAGGAAACAAAGAAAAGGCAACTACATGTACAGTTAAAACATAGACTATTTCTTGAAAAATTATTAATAAAATTGCACCTAGTTGTATACTCAAAATTGAGGGATATAAAGGTAAATTAAATAATCCAATTAACTTTTCTATTAGACCATAACTAGCTCTAGTAATTAACACCCAAAGATTATCTCCAACCAACGTAGATAATGCTATTACTCTTATTAAAAAGCCAAGTGTTCCAATAACAACTCCCCCAGTTAAACTAAGTTTCCAACTCTTTTCTTTAAACCAACACCAACCTAACCAAAAAGCCAAAATCCCATAAGGAAATAAAAATAAAGTTCCTCTAACAGGACCCATAATTATGAATAAAAGTAGAAATTGTATTAAAAGTCCTTCCAATGCAATTTTAGTTCCTCTTCTCAAGTGCAACAAGATCATTGGGAGGGGTAAAATCAACCTTAATAAAGCTCCCCCAATTGGCAGATAATATAATGCGACCCATAATAAAGACGAAAGAGATGCTAAATAAGAGGTCTCGACAATATTTAATGCTTCAGTTTTTGTTGTTATTTTCATTTTTTGTTGAATATTTTTAATTAATTTTTATTCATACTTTTATTTTTTGAATCTAAGATTCGTTCAATCTTTTCTATTTCAAAATTTACCTCAGAATCACTCAATATGGAACTCAACTCTTCAGTGGGATCTTTTGGATCTACATCTTTTAAGATGAATATT
>QCNJ01000022.1 GCA_003213235.1 Prochlorococcus sp. AG-424-P18
TATGAGATTTCAATGCAGCCTTTTCATGCTTTCAAACCCGATGGTGTGATCCTTTTTTCAGATATTCTCACACCTCTTCCGGGGATGGGCATAAATTTTGAAATAATAGAAAGTAAAGGTCCAATTATTGAGGACCCAATAAGAACCCTTAATCAGGTAGAAAATTTAAGAGAATTAAATCCAAGCGAGAGTTTAAGCTTTGTTGGGCAAGTTCTTTCTTCACTAAAAAAAGATGTGAATAACGAGGCAACTGTTTTAGGTTTTGTTGGTGCACCTTGGACTCTTGCTGCATATGTAGTTGAAGGTAAAAGCAGTAAAAATTATTCCTTAATAAAATCAATGGCTTTTAATGAACCAGATTTACTTCATAAACTTCTTGACCATTTTGCAAAATCTATTGGTGAATATCTTAAATATCAAATAAAATCTGGAGCGCAAGTAGTACAAATTTTTGATTCATGGGCAGGTCAACTAAGCCCACAAGATTACGATATCTTTGCTGGACAATATCAAAAAAAAGTAGTTGACATTGTGAAATCGGAATACCCTGAAACACCAGTAATTCTCTATATTTCAGGGAGTGCTGGTGTCATAGAAAGAATGGCAAAAACCGGAGTAGATATAATCTCATTAGACTGGACAGTAGATATTGAAGAGGCTTGTAAAAGAATCCCTAGTGGGATAGGAATTCAAGGTAATGTTGACCCTGGCATTTTATTCGGAAACAAAGAATCAATAAAAGAAAGGATCGATAATACTTTCAATAAAATTAAAGAAAGGAAATATATTCTTAATTTGGGTCATGGGATTTTACCTGGGACTCCAGAAGAAAATGCTCAAACTTTTTTTGATCATGGGAAAAAACTCACTTACTAGTCAAAGTCTTGAGATATAAAAACTTATTAATAACAGGCGCTAATGGATGTGTTGGCCAATATTTAGTTGATTGGTTTTTGAAAAACACAAAATTCAGGCTTTATCTCATGGTAAGAGACAAAAGTAAGTTACCAATTTCTGTTCAAGAAAATAAAAAAGTCAAGTTAATGGTGTGCGATATCAGGGAATCAAATAAGTATAAAAAGGAAATAAGTCAAATTAATTACCTAATACACACTGCTACGGCTTGGGGAGATCCAAAAAGAGCCTATGAAGTAAATATTAAAGCTTTTGAAGAATTACTAGAAATGCTTGATATTGAGAAGTTAGAAAAGATTATTTATTTTTCAACAGCTAGTATTCTTGATACCCAAACAGAATTAATGAGGGAATCATTGATTTATGGAACAGAGTACATTCAAACAAAATATGAATGTTTCCAGAGACTTAGAGAAAGCTCATTTGCAGAAAAAACATTCGCTGTTTTCCCTACCTTGGTTTTTGGAGGGAATCTTGGAAAAAAAAGTAAATATCCTGTGAGTTATTTAACTAGTGGATTGGAAGAAATTGGGAAATGGCTTTGGTTAGCAAGATTTTTAAAACTCGATTCTAAATTTCACTTTATACACGCAAATGATATCGCCCAGATTTGCGGGTTTCTAATTAAAAATCATAAAAAAGAGCAATACAAAGGCTTTAGAAAATTTGTGCTAGGTCAAAAATTTATTTCAATTGATGATGCCATAATTACACTTTTAAAGAAACATAATATGAGGAGATTTTTTGCAATACCGCTTACAAAAAAAATTCTAAAAATATTATTAAGAATTCTCCCCATCCAAACTACTCCTTGGGATAGCTTCAGTATCAAAAAATATGACTTTAATCATGTCCCCATCACTAATCCTGAGACTTTTAAACTTAAAAGTTATGCCAAGTCACTGAATGATATTTTAAGGTTATCAAAGTTACCAAGCTGTAATAACAATTAAAATTCTCGCAGTTAGGTTACCAAAGCCCTGTAATATATATAGATAAGAAAATTTTTATTATGTTACGCTCAATCTTCGCAGGGTTATTTGCATTAGTTTTAACTCTAGGTTTAGGTATTTCATCAGTTTCAGCTAAGACTGTTGAAGTAAAACTTGGCACAGATGCTGGAATGCTTGCATTTGAACCAAGTACAGTAACCATTAGTGCTGGTGATACAGTTAAATTCGTCAATAATAAACTTGCCCCTCACAATGCTGTTTTTGATGGGCATGAAGAATTAAGTCATGCGGATCTAGCTTTTGCTCCAGGAGAGTCTTGGGAAGAAACATTTGATACTGCTGGAACTTATGATTACTATTGCGAGCCACACAGAGGTGCTGGAATGGTAGGTAAAGTTATTGTTGAATAAATCTTATAAATAGTTAATAACCTTTTTGACTGACATATTTATTACGGTCATACCCAAATTTTGATTGATGAAAATAGTTCCAAGCGAATTCTCTAATTCTGCTTGGAACTGTTTTATTTTTGCCAAAGAAATTGCTTATAAAAATTATCAACAAAATGTAGACTCTGATAATTTATTATTAGCTCTTATAAAAGAAGACTATATTATAAAAAAGATTTTAAAAAATAATAATGTAAATCTAAAAGATCTTGAAAGGGCAATAATTTCTTCATTAAATGCAAAGGCAAAAATGAAAAATAAACAAGATAATTTATTTATTGGTGATACTCTTCACAAAATATTTTTGAAGGCGAATGATATTAAAAACACTCTAAATGATGTAGTGATATCAACAGAACACTTAGTTTACGGTTTCACTTATGATAACAAATATGGATTTCAAATTTTAAATCAAAAAGGTATTCCAGAATTTCTTGAAATTATAAAAAAAATGAAGTCAGATCCGGCATTAAAAAATGAATTTAATAGTTCTAATGAGTCTTTGGAAAAATATGGTATTGATCTAACTCAATCTGCACGAGATGGGATTTTAGACCCTGTTATTGGTAGGGATGAAGAGATTAGAAGAACAATTCAAATATTGAGTAGAAGAACAAAAAATAATCCAGTTCTTATTGGAGAACCTGGAGTTGGTAAAACAGCAATTGTAGAAGGGTTAGCTCAAAGAATTATTAATGGCGATGTACCTTCTGCGCTACAAGATAGGAAACTAATTTCATTAGATATGGGTTCACTTTTAGCTGGAGCAAAATATCGTGGAGAATTTGAAGAAAGAATAAAAAATATTCTAAAGAAAGTGAAAGAATCAGAAGGAAAGATTATTCTTTTTATTGATGAAATTCATACGGTAGTTGGTGCAGGCGCTAGTGGAGGTTCTTTAGATGCAAGCAACCTATTAAAACCAATGCTTGCAAGAGGAGAACTTAGATGTATTGGTGCTACAACTATTAATGAACATAAACAAAATATAGAAAAAGATCCTGCTTTAGAACGAAGATTTCAAAAGATAAAAGTTGATGCTCCAACAATAGATGATACTGTATCAATCTTAAGAGGATTGAGAGAAAGATACGAAGTCCATCATAGTGTGAGAATTTCTGATAATGCTTTAGTTGCTGCTGCAACCCTTAGCGAAAGATATATTAACGATAGATTTCTTCCTGACAAAGCAATAGATCTAATCGATGAAGCAGCCTCAAGATTAAATATGGTCATAACTTCCAAACCTGAAGAAAT
The DNA here is from genome assembly GCA_003213235.1 of Prochlorococcus sp. AG-424-P18. Lineage (GTDB taxonomy): Bacteria > Cyanobacteriota > Cyanobacteriia > PCC-6307 > Cyanobiaceae > Prochlorococcus_A. The sequence continues at coordinate 3,575 of QCNJ01000022.1, forward strand.
TGATGAAATTGATCGAAAAGTTCTACAGTATGAAATGGAAAAATTCTCTTTAAAAAGAGAAACGGATGATTTTTCTATAGAAAGATTAAAAAAAATCAATAATGAACTTATATCCCTTAAAGATAAACAGGCAGAATTAGGAGCTCAATGGAAAAAAGAAAAAGATGAGATTGATGAGATTAGCACCATAAAAGAAGAAATTGAATCTGTTCAATTGCAAATAGATCAAGCCAAAAGGAGTTTTGACCTCAACAAAGCAGCAGAATTAGAATTTGGAACTTTAAATTCTTTGCAAAAAAAATTGAAAGAAAAAAGTGATTCCCTAGTAAATTCTCAAAAAAATGGAGATACAAGTCTTTTAAGACAAGAGGTAACTTTTGATGATATTGCAGAAGTTGTCTCAAAGTGGACCTCTATTCCAGTACAGAATTTAAACCAGTCAGAAAAAGATAAACTCTTGAGCCTAGAGTCAATCCTTAAAGAAAAAATTATTGGTCAAGATAGTGCAATTAGTGCAGTTGCAGATTCCATTAAGAGATCAAGGACTGGTCTAAATGATCCAAGCAAGCCATTAGCCAGTTTTCTCTTTTTAGGTCCAACTGGTGTTGGAAAAACAGAGCTAAGTAAAGTAACAGCCAAAATAATATTCGATTCAAATTCTTCAATTACAAGACTGGATATGTCTGAGTATATGGAAAAGCATTCAGTGAGCAAAATTATAGGAGCGCCTCCTGGATATTTAGGTTTCGAATCGGGCGGTCAACTAACTGAAGCTGTACGCAAAAATCCTTATTCATTAATACTCCTAGATGAAATAGAGAAAGCTCACAAAGATATTTTAGATATTCTCTTACAGATTCTTGATGATGGAATCATTACTGATGGTCAAGGTCGTACAATCAATTTCAAAAATTCAATCATTGTTCTCACAAGTAATTTAGGAAGTCAATCAATAAATGATTTATCAGTTAGAAAAGAAAATACAAATGAAATTAAAAAAGTTGTAGATAATGAAATTAAAAAATTTTTCAAGCCTGAGTTTTTAAATCGACTTGATGAAATAGTTATTTTTAATAATTTAGAATTGAATGACATAAAAGAAATTGCAAAAATCCAGCTTCAACATTTAGAAAAAAGACTTAACAAAAAAAACTTAAAATTCAAAATTACGGATGAAGCAATTAACCAACTTGTCGAAAATAGTTTCGATCATGCCTATGGTGCTCGGCCTTTAAAAAGAATTATTCAAAAACAAATTGAGACAAAAATTTCAAATAATATATTGAAAAATCATTACCTTAATAAAGACGAGATTAATATTTATCTGATTAATGGAGAGATAAATGTTGATTAAATATCTAATTGAAGAATCCTATATGACTTTAAAATTAACAACTTTAATCTAAGAGTTGAACCAATCAGGAATTTCCTCATAACTTGCTTTATTCGATTTATTTTCTTTTGATTCTGTTTTCCAACAACATGTTCTGCCCTTATCTTTATCCTGTAAGTATTCATTAGCCCATCTCCAAATTAATTCAGAGGTGAACTCCATTCCCACATTATCCATAATCCTAAGATCTAAAGCATCTAAGTTATGTAATTTTTCCCAGTAATTCAGCAAAGGGTCATCTTTATTTATTAGAAAAGTGTGGTCAAATTGCTCCTTTAGTCTATTTTCTAGGGGCTTTAGACTTGAAAAATCGACCACAAAACCATTTAGGTCTAATTTTTTTGCAGTGAACCAAAAGGTGAATGATCTTGAATATCCATGCACAAATCTGCAGTGGCCTTCATGACGCCATTGCCTATGTGAACAGGGGAAATCCTCGTAACTTTTGCTGCATGAAAATTTCAGAGAATGAATATACATCAATTAACTGTTAAGATAAATTTTAATAAAACACATTGAGTAGGATTTAACATAAAGAACATAATGACTTATTCAACTAATTTTTCGATAGAGGATCTACGCTTTGATAATTATGGATTAATCCCTGCAATAGCACAAGATTGGCTTGACGGATCAATTCTTATGCTTGCTTGGATGAACAAAGAATCTTTGACAATGACACTTGAAACCAAAAACGTTCATTATTGGAGTAGATCAAGATCGGAAATTTGGAGAAAAGGAGCTACAAGTGGAAGTACCCAAATACTTAAGGAGATAAGATTCGACTGCGATAATGATGCACTAATTCTTTTGATTGAACAAAATGGTTTAGGAGCATGTCACACTGGGGAAAAAAGTTGTTTTTTCAACGAAATCAAAATTAATCAAAGTGATAAAAAAGAGAAAAAAACAACTCCCTTCTCAAATATCTGCTCTGAATTATTCAATACAATTAATGAAAGATCAATAAATCCATCAGAAAAAAGTTACACAAATTATTTATTAACAAAAGGTAGTAATACTATTTTGAAAAAAATAGGAGAGGAATCTGCAGAGTTTATAATGGCTTGCAAAGATAATGATAAAAATTCAATCTCAAATGAAGCTGCTGATTTAATTTATCATCTGCAAGTAGCCCTTATGCATAAAGGGGTTGAGTGGAGAGATGTACTCACTATTCTAGAATCAAGAAGAAAAATTAAATAATTAAAATTTTTAATTTTTTTTCCTAAAAATTTTAATAAATAATATTAATTAATTATTAATTAATTATTACATGTATGGCTTATTACTAAATTAACTATAAGTTAAATATATCAACAATGAGGTAAATCGTGAGTTCATTAAGCGATTTTCTTGGTGAAATAGGTCGTCATCAACTTTTGACTCCCGAAAGAGAACTCACAATGGGCAGAAAAGTCCAAGAAATGGTAGTACTTGTTAATAGATGTCAAGAAGCAGGAGGGAAAGGCCCCGCTTGTGAATACTCCGAAACTGAGAGAAAAAAGATAAAAATTGGTGAAAAAGCTAAAAACGAGATGATAACAGCCAACCTAAGACTTGTTGTCAACCTCGCCAAGAGATACCAAGGGAAAGGATTAGAATTACTGGACTTAATTCAGGAGGGTACATTAGGTCTTACAAGGGCCGTAGAAAAATATGATCCGTCTAGAGGACATAGATTTTCCACCTATGCTTATTGGTGGATTAGGCAAGGTTTAAATAGAGCATTATCAACTCAAAGTAGAACGATAAGGATCCCTGTTAACATTAATGAAAAACTTACAAAACTAAGATCAGCAAAATCAAAGCTTATGCAACTTAAAGGTATTCCACCTACTAGTGATGAGCTAGCTGAAGAAATGAAAATAACCAAAGAGGAAATTGACGAACTACTTTCCTGTGAATTGAGAAGCATCACTGTAAGTCTCCAAGGTACTGTTAAATCAAAATCAGATCCTTCCGAGTTAGTTGATATTCTTCCAAGTGATCAAACTCCCCCAATGGAATTAGCCGAATTAGCTGAAAGGACAGCCTCGGCTTGGAAGTTATTAGATAAAGCAAATTTAACTGAGAAAGAAAGAAAGATAGTAAGCTTAAGATTTGGTTTAGACGGCTCAAATGAATGGAGAACTTTAGCTGAAGTTGCTAGACATATGAGTTGTAGCAGGGAATATTGCCGACAAGTTGTTCAACGTGCTTTAAGAAAACTTAGAAAAGCAGGAATACAAAATGGATTAGTTGATAGTATTAGCTAAAAATTCCATTAAAAATATTTAAATTTCATTTATAAGGATGAAAGAGAATAACAAAACTCAAGAAAAAATCTATGATGCTGAAGTTTTAGAAAGTTCAACATTTGATGAAAACATCATTATCAAGATTCTTATTAAAGCGGGAAGAACAATTGCCAAGCCTGCCTTAGAAGTTTTGGAGATGACATTAGATCCTTATACTCCTGCACAAGTGAGAGTTTCATTAATGGCTGCTCTAGCATACTTGATTATGCCATTTGATCTCTTCCCTGACTTTATGCCTTTAGTTGGTTTTAGTGATGATTTTGTAGCCCTCACAGCAGTACTCAGTATATGGAGCAAATACATGACTCCTTCAATAAGAGCAAGAGCAGAGAATAAGCTTAATAAGTTATTTCCTTTTTATTAAATGAGTAAATTATCTATACAAGAAGAAAAAGTACTCGTCTCCTTCATTAAAGATTGGTTAAAAACGCATGGATTTACCCAAAAAGACTTAGCAAATGAATTAAATATTAAATCGAGTAGAACCTCCGAGATTATTCTCAAAATGAAAGAATTATATAAAAAAGGCGGCATGTTCAATATTGCAAAAAATCTTATAAAGATTGAGCAAAAATGGTTAAACAATATCAAGAACGACTATCTAGAAACAAAAC
>QCNJ01000023.1 GCA_003213235.1 Prochlorococcus sp. AG-424-P18
CTTGTCAATCTGTAAATCCTGATGAAGTTGTAGCAGTTGGAGCTGCGATACAATCTGGAATTATTAGTGGTGACCTACAAGATTTACTCCTAAATGACGTTACTCCTTTATCTTTAGGTTTAGAAACTATTGGTGGTCTTATGAAGGTACTCATTCCTCGTAATACTCCAATACCAGTCAGACAATCTGATGTTTTTAGTACGTCCGAAGCTAATCAATCATCAGTGGTTGTTCAAGTACGGCAGGGGGAAAGGCCTTTAGCATCTGAAAATAAATCACTAGGTAAATTTAGACTATCAGGAATACCTCCAGCTCCAAGAGGAATACCTCAAGTCCAAGTGGCATTTGATATTGATGCTAATGGTCTTTTAGAAGTAAGTGCAACTGATAGAACCACTGGAAGAAAGCAAACAGTTACAATTTCTGGAGGATCTAATTTAAATGAACAAGAAATAAATTCGATAATTGAAGAAGCAAAAGCAAAAGCTAATGAAGATAGAAAGAGAAGATCTGTAATTGATAGAAAAAATAGTGCTTTAACTCTTATTGCGCAAGCTGAGAGGAGACTTAGAGATGCCTCATTGGAGTTTGGCCCTTATGGTGCTGAAAGGCAACAACGAGCCGTTGAATTAGCCATTCAAGATGTTGAGGAATATATAGATGATGATGATCCTCAAGAATTAGAAATCTCAGTAAGTGCTCTTCAAGAAGCATTATTCGGTTTAAATAGAAAATTTGCAGCAGAAAAGAAAACTGATAATAATCCCTTACAAAGCATTAAAAATACATTTGGATCGTTAAAGGATGAGCTCTTTTCAGATGATTATTGGGATGATGATCCTTGGGATAATCAAATGAATAGAAATTATAGAAATTCGAGGTATGGTAATTCTAGGGACGATGATCCATGGGACAATGACTACTTCCTCTAAAAAAGACTATTTGTCGATTTTGGGTTTATCCCCTGATTTCGATGATAATGAACTTAAAAAGGCTTTTCGAAGAGAAGCAAGAAAATGGCACCCAGATTTAAATAAAAATGATCTTAATGCAGAAGAGAGATTTAAATTAATTAACCAGGCATACGAATATCTACGCAATCCCGATATAAGAAAAAATATTTCGGATCAAAATATTCAGGATGATTTCGAAAATAATAATTTCAAGACAGGTTTTCCTGATTTTCAAGATTATCTTGATTCATTATTTGGATATGAATACTCACCAAAGAATTACGAGGAATATGATAATGAACAATTTGAGGATGAATCAATAAATACAAATAATGATCAATTTAATAATTATGAATACCCTACAACCTCTCCAGAGGAGCCGCCTCCAGTTAAACTCCATCAAGATATTGAAACAATTATTGAATTAACTCCTGATGAGGCCTTAAATGGAGCTTCAATTTTAATAGAGCTTGAAGATGAAACCGTAGTAGAAGTTGATACGCCTCCTTTCGCTGGAGATGGCTGGCGATTAAGACTTGAAAATATTGCAAGAGGAGGAAAAGATCATTATTTACAGTTAAAAGTTCAAACCGAAAGTGGTCTAAGAATAGATGGTTTAAGAGTTCTTTATAAACTAGAGTTATTTCCTCATGATGCCCTACTTGGTTGTGCAGTAGAGGTCCCCACTCTAGATGGAAATGTTACACTTCAAGTGCCACCAAAATCATCTACGGGAAGAATGTTACGTTTGAAAGGTAGGGGTTTAACATTCGATGATAATGTAGGTGATCAATATGTTGAAATCTTGGTAGTGATTCCTGCTGATATCAATGATGAAGAAATTGCTTTATATACAAGATTACAAGAATTATCACTTTCTGATTCTTAATCAAATATTATAAAGTTAGAAAAATCTATACTTATGAACATATTTGTTCTTTTATATAATTCAGGAACAGATAAAGAAGGAATTCATTCAATCGAACTAAAAGGCAGGACCATTGTTCTTATGTTTGAAGATAAGGATGATGCAACAAGATATTGTGGTCTATTAGAAGCTCAAGATTTTCCTTTGCCAACAGTTGAAATGATCAATATTGAGGAAATAAGAGATTTCTGCATTAAATTAGATTATGAATGCAAACTAGTAGAAAAAAATTTTGTACCTAAAACAGCAGAAGATAGGTTGTTAATTTCACCACCACAGAAAAACCTAGAAGTTGAAAATTGGGAGGAAGACAAAAATAGTAAAAAAGATAACTTTGATATAAATACCATTAAAGAAAACCTTGAAAAGTTGCTTTAGCTATTAAAATATCAGAATTATTATTAAAAAATAAAACATGACAACTGCATTATTTGAAACAGAAGTAGGAAACATTAATATTGAATTTTTCTCTGACGACGCACCTAATACAGTCAAAAATTTTACGAATTTGATTAGTGATGGATTTTATGATGGTCTAGCATTTCACAGAGTTATTCCTGGATTTATGGCTCAGGGTGGATGTCCTAATACTCGTGAAGGAGCATCTGGTATGCCTGGAACTGGAGGTCCTGGATATAATATTAAATGTGAAATTAATTCCAATAAACATTTAAAAGGCTCACTTTCTATGGCTCACGCAGGAAAGGATACAGGTGGTAGTCAGTTTTTCATAGTCTATGAACCTCAGCCTCATCTCGATGGAGTTCATACTGTTTTTGGTAAGACAGATGATATGGATGTAGTTCTAAAGCTTACTAATGGTTCAAAAATTCTAAAAGCAACTTTAAAATAGTAACTTAGCCTTCAAAAACAATACTAAATGTTTCTTTATCTAGATTAAATTTTCTTGTAGATGAATATAAGATTTCATTATTAATAGTAAATTTAGTATTTATTAATTTGATACTACTTTTTGGGTGTAATGCCTGTTCAATGTTTCTAGAAACAATAATTCCAATTTTTGTACTATTTTTATAAGTAGATAAAAACTGAATAAATAATTCTATATTTTTTATTTCTTCATCAGTAATGTTGGAATTAGTTCTGTTCTGATCATGTAAAATTCTCCAAACTAATTTTGGTCGATTCCAAAAAGCCAATAATCTTGGACTACTTTCTAGTTTGATATTAATGTTCTTATTACTACAGAATTTAATAACGTCATTTTTTATTGGAACTAGATCAATAGATTTATATTTTCCGTCAAGAAAAATAGATATAAATGGATCGATATTCCTGGAAATAGAATTATCATCATCAATCATATGGCCTAATTTGGTTTTTTTTACACTCAAATATTCTGCATTATTATCGTTTGGACAAATAACCAATGGAACTCTCTCAATAACTTCTATTCCATAACCACCTAATCCAGCAATCTTTCTAGGATTGTTTGTAAGTAATTTTAGTTTTTTTATCCCTAGATCAGTTAATATCTGTGCTCCAACTCCATAATTTCTTAGATCAGCTGGAAAACCTAATTTTTCATTAGCTTCTACAGTGTCTAATCCACCATCCTGTAAACTATAAGCCTTTAATTTATTTATAAGACCAATACCTCTACCTTCTTGTCTCAAGTAAACAACAACTCCTTCTTCCTCCTTTTCTATCCTTGATAATGCAGCCTCTAACTGGGGTCTACAATCACAACGTAAAGATCCAAAAGCATCGCCAGTTAAGCACTCTGAATGCATTCTTACTAGTACAGGTTCGCTTAATTTGGATGATTTTTGTTTAACTAATGCAACGTGCTCTGAACCATCAAGTTCATTAACATATCCATAAGCTTTGAAATTACCAAAAATACTTGGAAGTACCGCATCAGATTTTCTAAATACAAATCTCTCAGTTTGAAAACGATAACTAATTAAATCAGCTATTGAAATTAATTTCATTCCCCACTGTTTTGCATACTCTTTAAGTTGCGGAAGTCTTGACATAGAGCCATCAGGATTTTGTATTTCGCAAATCACTCCAGCGGGAAAAAGACCTGACATTGCCGCAATATCTACTGCCGCTTCAGTATGACCTGCTCTTTTTAATACTCCACCTTTCTTAGCTCTTAATGGAAAAATATGTCCTGGCCTTCTCAAATCATCTGGTTTTGTATTTGGGTTTATAGCAACTTGAATTGTCTTTGCCCTGTCTTCAGCAGAAATTCCAGTAGTAACATTATTTTCAGGTCCAGCATCAATTGATATCGTAAAAGCTGTTTGATTTTCATCTGTATTTCTATCTACCATTAATGGTAAATCTAAAGAGTCAAGTTTTTCACCTTGCATGGCTAGGCATATAAGACCACGTCCCTCAGTAGCCATAAAATTAATTTGCTGTGGAGTTGCAAACTGAGCCGCACATATTAAATCTCCTTCATTTTCTCTTCTCTCATCATCAACAACAATTATGCATTCACCATTTCTTATAGCTGCTAACGCATCACTGATAGGATCAAATTCAATTTTAAAAGATTTATTTATATCCAAAATTGTTCCATTATTTGATTTGGGACTTGTTTCTTTCATTATTCCTATCAATATAGAAAAATAGTGTTTTAGTTATCTTAAATTCAACACTTTATAATCCTATCTCAAAGTCTGCCAATTCTAAGAAATGAATGTTGCAATAGTAGGTGCTACAGGTTACGGCGGTATTCAAGCGGTAAATCTTTTAAAAAAAAATAAAAAATACAAAATTTCATTTTTAGGAGGTAATAAAACATCTGGATCAAAGTGGAATGATAATTTCCCTTTTATTTATCTAGATAATGATCCTTATATAGAGGAAATTTCAGTTGATAATATTTCAAAAAATGCAGATGTTGCTTTGCTTTGCTTACCAAATGGCTTATCTTCAACATTGACAAGGAAATTATTAGATAGAGGACTAAAAGTTGTTGATTTATCTGCTGATTATAGATATAAGTCTTTAGATGAATGGAAAAAAGTATATTCCAAAGAAGCTGCTATTTATAAAAGGAATGATGATGATTTATGTAAAGAGGCAGTTTACGGTCTTCCTGAAATAAATAAAGAAGTCATTTCAAAAGGAAGATTAATTGCCTGTCCAGGATGCTATCCAACATCTGCTCTTATTCCATTAGCTCCTTATCTCTCTCAAGGAATTATTGAAAATGAAGGTATAGTTATTGATTCTAAAAGCGGGACCTCTGGAGGTGGTCGAGAACCAAACCAAAAGCTACTCTTATCAGAATGTGGAGAAGGTCTATCAGCATATGGATTGATAAACCATAGACATACCTCAGAGATCGAGCAAGTGGCATCTTTAATTTCTGGTAATAAAATTGAACTGCTTTTTACACCACATTTAGTCCCAATCTCAAGGGGTATGCATTCAACTATATATGGGAGATTAAGAGATCCAGGATTAACTTCTGATGACTGCAGAATTCTTCTGGATAATTATTATAGAAATTTTAAAAATATTAAAGTCTTACCTGTAGATACATTTCCATCAACAAAATGGGTTAAAAATACAAACCAAATTCTACTTTCTGTTAAAGTTGATAATCGAAATGGAAGGATAATTATATTATCTGTAATTGATAATTTGTTAAAAGGTCAGACTGGGCAAGCAATTCAAAATCTAAATATTATGAATGGATTTTCAATGGATGAAGGTCTTGATTTAACTAATAATTATCCATAAAATTACTTCTTATCAAAAAACCAGCAAGTGAGATTGAGTGAGGTAAGATTTTATGTTCAAGCATTTGTATTCTTTTGGAAAGTGATTCAATATCATCATCATTTCTAATTGACAACGCAGCTTGCATTATCAATGATCCACTATCTACCTCCTCTTCAACAAAATGTACGGAACAACCAGTTATTTTTGAACCATTTAATATAGATTCCTTTATCGCAGAACCACCTTTATATGCTGGAAGTATTGAAGGGTGAACATTTATTATCTTATTCTTAAAATTATTAATAAAAAATGGAGTAACAATTTTCATCCACCCTGCCATAACCACAAGTTCAACATCGTAATGAATTAAAGTATTTACAATTTCTAATTCAAATGCCTCTTTTTGTAGAAAGTCTTTGCTTCTTATAATTTTGTGAGGTATTTTTTTAATTTCAGCTCTCTTTATACAACCTGCATCATCTTTGTTAGTTATTAGAACTTTTATATCTATATCTAATTCTCCTTTTTCTGAGAGATTAATTAATTCCTGAAAGTTTGTTCCTTTCCCAGAAGCAAGTACACCTATTTTTAATTTAGGGGAAAATCTTCTAAATGCAGATATCTCAGGCGAAATTATGTAATTAAATGATTTATCCAAAGTTTTTTATTTTATCCAATAATAAATTCATATGAAATAAAAAAAACCCTCAATTTTATTTGTTCATATTCAAAAACATATTTATTTGAAGATAATAATTTAAACAAATTTAAATGATTCAAATCTATGTACTATTCGTATAGATATAATTGAATAATAAATAAATGAACAAATATATAAAATGAATGGAGATTTAAACTCTTGGGATAAATTTTGTAATTATCTTTGGTTTGATAAAAAATTAAATATTTGGTTAGACATAAGCAAGATTAATTTCACAAGTAAAGATATAAATAATTTAGAAGATAAATTTATAGATGTTTTTTCATCAATAAAAGAATTAGAAAATGGTGCATTCTCAAATATTGATGAAAATAGGCAAGTTGGACATTATTGGCTTAGAAATCCATCAATTTCACCCTCTTCAAAAATAGGAGAAGAAATTAGAGCAGATATTAATGCAATCTCAGAATTTGGAAAACAAATTTTAAATGGAGATATTAAGAATAATAATAATCAGCATTATACTGATGTTCTATGGATAGGAATTGGTGGAAGTGGGTTAGGACCATTACTTATTACAGAGTCACTGCAGAAGTGTTCTAGAGGTTTAAATTTTTCTTATATCGATAATGTTGATCCTTTTTTAATTAGCGAAAAGTTAGAAGAGTTATCTGAAAAATTATCAACGACATTATTTGTAGTAGTAAGCAAATCAGGTGGTACGCCTGAACCAAGAATTGCTATGGAAATTATTAAAAGTCACTGCGAAAACAATTCACTTGAATGGAATTCTAATGCTATAGCTATAACTATGAAAGATAGTAAGTTATTTAAAAAAGCCACTTCTGAAAATTGGTTAAAAATATTTAATTTGCAAGATTGGGTTGGAGGAAGAACTAGTATTACAAGCTCTGTGGGATTACTTCCATTAGCTCTTATTAATGAAAATATATCTGAATTTATTAGAGGTGCATCATTAATGGATGAAGCCACACGTATAAGTGATTTTAAAAATAATCCAGCAGCACTATTATCATCCGCAT
>QCNJ01000024.1 GCA_003213235.1 Prochlorococcus sp. AG-424-P18
AAATAAAAAAAATTCATATTGTTAAAAGTGGAGATACAGTATCAAGTATTTCGAAATTCTATTCAATAAATAAGGATTTAATTATTAAATTGAATAACTTAAAAGATGAAAATTATATCTTTGTTGGCCAAAATCTTATTATCTCCGAATCTTCTGAAAATCCCACAAAACAATCAGAATTAATTAAAAATTATCATATTGTTCAAACTGGTGAAAATCTTACTGAGATATCAAACAAATATAATTTAAAATTAAAAGAACTGATAGAGATTAATAATATCAATAATCCTGATTCAATAAAAATTGGTCAAAAGCTCACAATAAGAAAAAAGAACACAATTAATTCAGAAAAATATGAAACAACTGAAAATAAAAAAAATAATGACTTAATTGAGTTAGATAAAAAAATTTATGGTCCTATAATTGTCCAAAGTAAATCATATGAAGATATTAAAGGTAGAAAAGTTTTAAACGTTCTAAATCAAGAAAATAAAAAACTGATTATTTCAATCAATTGTGATAAATATGAATTAGATGTAAGAATACCTGGCAGGAAATGGATGGGAAGTAAGCCTGCTAAAGAAGAATTCGAAAATAATTTAATTAATGATTTTTGTTAAAACTTTAATTAATATGTGTGAATAATTTGTCTAAGAATATTAATGATGAGTTATTCTACAAAAAGTTAAATTAATAGTAATGGCTATTTCAAGAGGAGATCTCGTAAGAGTAAAAAGACCAGAATCATATTGGTATAATGAAATTGGTAAAGTTGCTTCAGTTGATACCTCAGGCATTAAATATAATTGTGTAGTCAGATTCGATAAAGTAAATTACGCTGGTATAAGCGGAATTGATGGTGGAGCAAATACAAATAATTTCGCTGAAAGTGAATTAGAGAAAGCTTAAATAATTGCCTGAATTACCAGAAGTAGAGACAGTTCGCAGAGGTTTAGAGCAAAAACTTAATAACTTTATTATTAAAAAAGTAGAAGTCTGTAGGGATTCAACTGTTGCATTCCCAATAAACAAAGAAGAATTCATTAAAGGACTTCTGAACTCACTTATTTATAAATGGGATAGAAGAGGAAAATATTTAATAGCTCAATTAAAAGAAGTTCAAAATGAGAATACCCAATTTCTTATAGAAAATTCAAAAAATAACGGATTTCTTGTAGTTCATCTAAGAATGACTGGATATTTTAAATTTATTGAAAACTCAAGTCATCCTTGTAAACATACAAGAATAAGATTTTTCGATAAAAATAATAATGAGCTTAGGTACATTGACGTAAGAAGTTTTGGCCAAATGTGGTGGATTAATAAAGACCTATCGCTTAACAAAATAATTAAAGGATTAGGTTCATTAGGACCAGAACCATTTTCTAAAGACTTTGATGCAAATTACCTTAAGAAAGTTATTTCAAAAAGAACAAAATCTATAAAAGCTATCTTATTAGATCAAACAATAGTTGCAGGTATAGGTAATATTTATGCTGATGAAAGTTTATACTCTGCTGGCATCTCCCCTTTTAGGGAAGCTCGAACAATAAAAAAGAATGAGTTAATAAAGCTCAAAGAATCAATTGTAACTGTATTAAAAAAAAGTATAGGTTCTGGGGGTACAACATTTAGTGATTTTAGGGACTTGGAAGGAGAAAATGGGAATTTTGGTTTACAGACAAATGTCTATAGGAGAACTGGAAAAGAATGTCGTAAATGTGGAAATTTAATAGTTAGACAAAAAATTACTGGAAGAAGTACACATTGGTGTCCTAAATGCCAAAAATAAAAAAGGGCTTACTCAAGAAGAGTAAACCCTTTTAAATATTTTTACCTGGCATTGAGCTATTTTCTCAAGGGGCTACCCCCTAAATATTTTCGCCGCTGATGCGTTTCACAACCGAGTTCGAGATGGATCGGAGTGGTTCCACATCGCCATGAACACCAGGATAGTGTGAACCTTGAGAACTGCATAGAAAATTATATAAACTAAAAACAATAAATTAAGTTTATTTGGTCAAGCCCTCGGTCTATTAGTACTCCTCCGCTGCACTTGTTACCAAGCTTCCACGTAGAGCCTATCAACGGGTGTTCTTCCCGTGACCTTACTGGCTTAAGCCATGGCAATACTCATCTTGAGGTGGGCTTCCCACTTAGATGCTTTCAGCGGTTATCCACTCCGCACATGGCTACCCAGCGTTTACCGTTGGCACGATAACTGGCACACCAGAGGTGCGTTCCTCCCGGTCCTCTCGTACTAGGGAGAAATCCTCTCAATATTCCTGCGCATACACCGGATATGGACCGAACTGTCTCACGACGTTCTGAACCCAGCTCGCGTACCGCTTTAATGGGCGAACAGCCCAACCCTTGGGACCGACTTCAGCCCCAGGTTGCGATGAGCCGACATCGAGGTGCCAAACCTCCCCGTCGATGTGAACTCTTGGGGGAGATCAGCCTGTTATCCCTAGAGTAACTTTTATCCGTTGAGCGACGGCCCTTCCACGCAGAACCGTCGGATCACTAAAACCGACTTTCGTCCCTGTTCGACTTGTAGGTCTCACAGTCAAGCTCCCTTCTGCTTTTGCACTCAACGACTGATTTCCAACCAGCCTGAGGGAACCTTTGTGCGCCTCCGTTACCTTTTAGGAGGCGACCGCCCCAGTCAAACTGCCCATCAGATACTGTCCGCTTCCCGGATAACGGGTAAGCGTTAGAACCCTAGCTCTAAAAGAGTGGTATCTCACCGATGACTCAATAGTACCCACAAGCACTATTTCAACGTCTCCCACCTATTCTGCGCATTCAGAGCCCGAGCACAATATCAAACTACAGTAAAGCTTCATAGGGTCTTTCTGTCCGGGTGTATGTAGTCCGCATCTTCACAGACAATTCTATTTCGCCGAGCCTCTCTCCGAGACAGCGCGCAAATCGTTACACCTTTCGTGCGGGTCGGAACTTACCCGACAAGGAATTTCGCTACCTTAGGACCGTTATAGTTACGGCCGCCGTTCACCGGGGCTTCAGTCGCCAGCTTCACTAAAAGCTAACCAGCTTCCTTAACCTTCCGGCACTGGGCAGGTGTCAGCCCCCATACATCGTCTTGCGACTTAGCGGAGACCTGTGTTTTTGGTAAACAGTCGCTTGCGCCTCTTCACTGCGACCAGCTCTCGCTGGCACCCCTTCTCCCGAAGTTACGGGGCCATTTTGCCGAGTTCCTTAGAGAGAGTTATCTCGCGCCCCTCGGTATTCTCTACCACCCCACCTGTGTCGGTTTCGGGTACTGGCATTTGTGTCTTAACGAGTATAGGGCTTTTCTTGGAAGCATGACATCACCAACTTCGCTGCCGTAGCAGCTCGTACTCACGCCTTAGCTCAAGATGTTTTCTCCATCTCTCAAAGCCTCGAACGCTTGAACCAGTAACCAACATCTGGCCTGGTTAGCCTTCTCCGTCCCCCTTCTCAAAACACAACTGGTACAGGAATATTGACCTGTTATCCATCGACTACGCCTTTCGGCCTCGCCTTAGGTCCAGACTAACCCTCCGCGGACGAGCCTGCCGGAGGAACCCTTAGGGTTTCGGGGCATGGGATTCTCACCCATGTTTTCGCTACTCAAGCCGACATTCTCACTTCTATGCTGTCCACGTCCGCTTACGCTAACGCTTCACCCTACATAGAACGCTCCCCTACCATAAATAAATTTATCCGCAGCTTCGGTATAACGCTTAGCCCCGTTCATTTTCGGCGCAGGATCGCTCGACCAGTGAGCTATTACGCACTCCTTTGAGGATGGCTGCTTCTAGGCAAACCTCCTGGTTGTCTGGGCAATCCCACCTCCTTTATCACTTAGCGTTAATTTTGGGACCTTAGCTGGCGGTCTGGGCTGTTTCCCTCTTGACTATGGAGCTTATCCCCCACAGTCTGACTGCCTAGTTACACACAGGGTATTCAGAGTTCATATCGATTTGGTACCGCTTTCGCAGCCCGCACCGAAATGGTTGCTTTACCCCCCTGCTGGAGCACTAGACGCTACGCCTCAACGTATTTCGGGGAGAACCAGCTAGCTCCTGGTTCGATTGGCATTTCACCCCTAACCACAGCTCATCCGCTGAATTTTCAACTTCAGTCGGTTCGGACCTCCACTTGGTATCACCCAAGCTTCATCCTGGCCATGGTTAGATCACCAGGGTTCGGGTCTATAAACACTGACAAACGCCCTATTAAGACTCGCTTTCGCTGTGGCTCCACCATTTCCGGTTTAACCCGCCAGTGCCTATAAGTCGCCGGCTCATTCTTCAACAGGCACACGGTCACCCGATTAGTCGGGCTCCCATTGCTTGTAAGCTCACGGTTTCATGTTCTATTTCACTCCCCTCCCGGGGTTCTTTTCACCTTTCCCTCGCGGTACTGTTTCACTATCGGTCACACAGTAGTACTTAGCCTTACGAGGTGGTCCTCGCAGATTCACACGGAATTCCACGTGCTCCGTGCTACTCGGGATACAGCTAGGTCAACTTATCTTTCGATTACGGGGCTTTCACCCTCTGTGGCACGCCATTCAAACGTTTCTTCTAGATTTGTTGATCCATATTGCTGTCCCACAACCCCGATAGTCAAGACTATCGGTTTGGGCTGTTCCCCGTTCGCTCGCCGCTACTGAGGGAGTCGTTATTTACTTTCTCTTCCTCCAGCTACTAAGATGTTTCAGTTCGCTGGGTTAGCTCGCACCAACCTATATATTCAGTTGGCCGTACATGGGGTTGCCCCATTCGGAAATTCCCGGATCAAAGTGTGCTTCCAACTCCCCGAGACTTATCGCAGGTAACCACGTCCTTCATCGCCTCTGTGTGCCTAGGTATCCTCCGTGAGCCCTTTGTAGCTTGACCAATAACTTCAAAAATTGAAGCATCAGCTTAATAGAATTGTTATTAATGCATTCGCACAAATAATAAATCTGCATCATTAAAGATGCTTATTGTCTTTAAAAAAATAATCTATGCAGTTGTCAAGGTTCTCTGAAAACAATGAAATTAATTCAATGAGTCCAGCATCTTAATGATTTCATTAGGAAGCTAGATTCGTTCAGAAATTGATCACAACTCAAAATTTTCCTTCATACAGATTACGTAAGAGGTGGTAATCAGTGGAGGTAAGCGGACTCGAACCGCTGACATCCTGCTTGCAAAGCAGGCGCTCTACCAACTGAGCTATACCCCCAACATAGAGATATGGGCCATCCTGGACTTGAACCAGGGACCTCACCCTTATCAGGGGTGCGCTCTAACCACCTGAGCTAATGGCCCAGGAAAAAAATGGGTGTGACCTAGAAAAACTTAGGAAATAAAATCCTTAAAAATAAGAATGTGAGATACCGATCGACCTAAGGTGACAAAATAATAATATTAAACATTTTGTTGTCTCCCTGTTAGGAGGTGATCCAGCCGCACCTTCCGGTACGGCTACCTTGTTACGACTTCACCCCAGTCATTAGCCCCACCTTCGGCGTCCTCCTCCACAAGGGTTGGAGTAACGACTTCGGGCATGGCCAACTTCCATGGTGTGACGGGCGGTGTGTACAAGGCCCGGGAACGTATTCACCGCAGTATGCTGACCTGCGATTACTAGCGATTCCTACTTCACGTAGGCGAGTTGCAGCCTACGATCTGAACTGAGCCACGGTTTATGGGATTTGCTAGCTCTCGCGAGTTTGCTGCCCTTTGTCCGTAGCATTGTAGTACGTGTGTAGCCCAGGGTGTAAGGGGCATGATGACTTGACGTCATCCACACCTTCCTCCGGTTTATCACCGGCGGTCTTTCTAGAGTGCCCAACTAAATGCTGGCAACTAAAAACGTGGGTTGCGCTCGTTGCGGGACTTAACCCAACATCTCACGACACGAGCTGACGACAGCCATGCACCACCTGTCACTGCATTCCCGAAGGCACCCTCAAATTTCTAAGAGGTTCGCAGGATGTCAAACCCTGGTAAGGTTCTTCGCGTTGCATCGAATTAAACCACATACTCCACCGCTTGTGCGGGCCCCCGTCAATTCCTTTGAGTTTCACACTTGCGTGCGTACTCCCCAGGCGGAACACTTAACGCGTTAGCTACGACACCGAAGGGGTCGATTCCCCCGACACCTAGTGTTCATCGTTTACGGCCAGGACTACAGGGGTATCTAATCCCTTTCGCTCCCCTGGCTTTCGTCCATGAGCGTCAGTAATGGCCCAGCAGAGCGCCTTCGCCACTGGTGTTCTTCCCGATATCTACGCATTTCACCGCTACACCGGGAATTCCCTCTGCCCCTACCATACTCAAGCCTTTCAGTTTCCACTGCCATGATGGAGTTAAGCTCCACGCTTTAACAGCAGACTTGAAAAGCCGCCTGCGGACGCTTTACGCCCAATAATTCCGGATAACGCTTGCCACTCCCGTATTACCGCGGCTGCTGGCACGGAATTAGCCGTGGCTTATTCCTCAAGTACCGTCATATCTTCTTCCTTGAGAAAAGAGGTTTACAGCCCAGAGGCCTTCGTCCCTCACGCGGCGTTGCTCCGTCAGGCTTTCGCCCATTGCGGAAAATTCCCCACTGCTGCCTCCCGTAGGAGTCTGGGCCGTGTCTCAGTCCCAGTGTGGCTGATCATCCTCTCAGACCAGCTACTGATCGAAGCCTTGGTGAGCCATTACCTCACCAACTAGCTAATCAGACGCGAGCTCATCCTCAGGCGAAATTCATTTCACCAATAGGCATATGGGGTATTAGCGGTCGTTTCCAACCGTTATCCCCCTCCTGAGGGCAGATTCTCACGCGTTACTCACCCGTCCGCCACTAACCCGAAGGTTCGTTCGACTTGCATGTGTTAAGCACGCCGCCAGCGTTCATCCTGAGCCAGGATCAAACTCTCCGTTGTGTTCAAATCCTTTTGTAGATAAATCTACTCAATATGAATTGCATTCTCCAAATAAAAATAAGTACAACTTAAATTATTTAGGTTCAGCCTCCTTAAATTATTAAGGATTACTTTGAGTGCACATTAAAAATTTTTTAAAGTGACTTTCCAAGATC
>QCNJ01000025.1 GCA_003213235.1 Prochlorococcus sp. AG-424-P18
AAAAGTCAATGTTTTATTACATATATTTTTTACTGTATCAAAAAATAATAAAAAAAACACTTTTTAGTACAAAATAAAGCAACTTATTAGAATTTTTTAGTTATATTTTTTTAATAATAGTATGTTCTAATATCTGTACTAAAAATAACGTTATGATATTTGTTTCAATTTTAGTTAATGAAACAATAACTTTGTGTAACGAGTAAATTTAATTAAGATTTTCTAAATTGCAAAAGGATTAGTTAAATTCATTTATTTATTTACTTCTGTTGAATGAGTTTCGTCTTTGAAATTTTAGATAGTTAATTCATCTTGTTTTTAGTAAAATAAAATTACAGGTCAAGTAGATTTAATGTGACTAATAATCCTAATAGTTTAATTTCAAAACCTGAATGGTTAAGGGTAAAAGCTCCACAAGTTGAGCGAATTGGTAATACTGCAAATTTATTAAATGATTTAAATCTCAATACCGTATGTCAGGAAGCAAGCTGTCCAAATATCGGCGAATGTTTTGCTAGTGGAACTGCAACTTTCCTCATAATGGGCCCTGGTTGCACTAGGGCATGTCCATACTGCGATATTGATTTTGATAGATCTAAGAGAGACTTAGACCCAACTGAACCATATCGTTTAGCCGAAGCTGTTTTTAGAATGAAGCTTAAGCATGTTGTAATCACATCAGTTAATAGAGACGATCTTGAGGATGGTGGCGCATCTCAATTTTTTCAATGTGTTCATCAAATAAGAGAAAAATCTCCTGAAACTACTATTGAGCTTCTCATACCTGATCTATGTGGCAACTGGGAAGCGCTTGAAAAAGTTCTTGATTCAAATCCAAACGTTTTAAACCACAATATTGAGACCGTGCCTTCGCTATATAAAAAAGTAAGACCTCAAGGCAAATATGAAAGAACTCTTGAGTTGCTTAAAAGAACCAGAGACTATTCTCCCAAAATTTATACAAAGTCAGGCTTTATGCTGGGTTTAGGGGAAAAAGACGAGGAGGTCTTAAGTCTGCTTAAGGATTTAAAAAGTAATTTCGTTGATATTGTTACTATTGGCCAATATTTATCTCCTGGCCCTAATCATTTACCTGTTAAAAGATTTGTAAGTCCTTCAAAATTTAACTACTTTAAAGCTTTCGGGGAAAAAGATTTAAACTTCATGCAAGTAGTTAGTTCTCCTTTAACTCGAAGTAGCTACCATGCTGAAGAGATTCAAAAACTTATGAAAAAGTATCCAAGATAGTTATATTCATTTATTTGGATCTACCCACTCATTTAATTTCCATTCAACTAGATCATTTTTAATCATTGGATCATTCTTAATTATTTTTAGTGCATTTCTATAATTATTTATCTCAAGAATAAGTAATCCCCCGTCACCTGGTCTATTTAACTCATCTACTAAAAAGCCACTTTTTATATTAATTCCCTCTTTTTTTAATTTTTTTACCCAATCAATATGTTCGTTAATTATTTTTCGTTTTAATTCATTATTAATTAAGTATTCTTTTTTTATAATTTCAGTTTTTACAAAGAAAGGCATTTACATTTTTTTTATACCAAGCATCTCTTCTTCGCTTGGGGGAACAATCAATTTGAAAGTACTCTTAAAATAAGACCAATTTTCAATTATTTTGGAAGCCTTAAAGCTATTTGTTTTTGCTTGATATTCTCTAATAATTTCTAATAAGATATTTTCCTGCTTTGATGAAGTTATTTGATGAATGCTTACTATTTCTTTATTTACTTTACTACTTAAATCATTATTTTCATCGATTATAAAAGCAATTCCACCAGTCATGCCCGCACCAATATTCCTTCCTGTGGAACCTAAAATAACAACCTTACCACCAGTCATGTATTCACAACAATGATCACCTGCTCCTTCTGTTACAGCTGTAGCACCACTATTTCTAACCGCAAATCTTTCTCCAGATTTTCCTAATGCAAATAATTTTCCACCTGTTGCTCCATAAAGACAAGTATTTCCTAGGATAACTTGCTCGGAGGAGATTTCGTTTATTTTTGGTGGAATTATTGTAAGTATTCCTCCATTCATTCCTTTACAAACATAATCATTAGCTTCTCCGATTAATTGAACATTCATTCCCTTCAATAAAAAGGCACCAAAGCTTTGTCCTGCATATCCTTTGAAATTTAAGTTGAGTTCGCCATTGAAGCCAGTGTTGCCGTGAAGTTCTGCGATTTCGCCTGATATTTTCGCACAAACACTTCTATCTGTATTTTTTATTTCAATTTCTTTGGTTAATATTTCGTGATTTTTAATTGAATCTATAAATTCAGTATCAGACAAAAACTCGTCTTCTAATACAGAACCATTACTATGGGCAGTTTTTAAGTGTTTTAACCATGATCTATCAGGGGTTGAGTGTTCATTTACTAAAGAAGAAAGATCAATATTAGAAGTTTTTGGAAGATCGATATTTCTTGCAGAAAGAAATTCTTGATTACCAATCAGTTCTTCCATATTAGAGACACCGATACTACTCATAATCTGCCTTACTTCTTCAGCAATATACAAGAAAAAATTGACGACATTTTCTGGAATACCTTTAAATCTTTTTCTTAATTCTTCTTTTTGAGTGGCAACTCCAACAGGACACTTGTTTGTATGACAAACCCGAGCCATTATACATCCTTCAGCAATCATCGCTACAGAACCAAAACCGTATTCTTCAGCACCTAGTAAAGCTGCAATAACTACGTCCCAGCCTGTTTTAAGACCTCCATCAGTTCTCAAAATTACTCTTTCGCGTAAGTTATTCTCTAAGAGAGATTTATGAACCTCAGCAACACCAAGTTCCCATGGTAAACCTGCATGTTTAATAGAACTCAGGGGTGAAGCACCTGTACCTCCGTCATGGCCTGATATTTGAATTACATCTGCATTAGCTTTGCTCACTCCAGCAGCAATAGTGCCTATACCAATTTCAGAAACAAGTTTGACGCTTACTTTCGCTTTTGGATGAACTTGGTGAAGGTCGTGGATAAGTTGAGCTAAATCTTCAATTGAATAAATATCATGATGCGGGGGAGGAGATATTAAAGCTACTCCAGGTTTACTATTTCTTAGTTTTGCAATGTAAGAATCAACTTTTGGACCAGGTAATTGTCCCCCCTCTCCGGGTTTTGCACCTTGAGCCATTTTAATTTCAAGTTGTTTACCACTTCTTAGATATTCAGGTGTAACTCCAAATCTACCTGATGCTATTTGTTTAATAGCGGAGCATGCGGTGTCTCCATTCTTTAAGCCTCTAATAAATGGCAACGTCGCTGACTGATTATTTTCATCGATATCATTTAAAACATTAAAACGAGCTGGATCTTCTCCCCCTTCTCCACTATTACTTTTTCCACCAATTCTATTCATTGCAACTGCTAAAACTTCATGCGCTTCTCTGGATAAAGCACCTAAACTCATTCCTCCAGTACAGAACCTCTTGCAAATTGATTCAATACTTTCAACTTCCTCTAATGGAATACTTTTTCTTTTTGAATTTATTGTTAGTAAATCTCTAAGAGATGTTGTCGGTCTATTACTAATAATTTTTTTATAAGTTTCAAAATGATCGTAACCTGGACCTTGTTTTACCGCCGAATGTAAAACTTTGGACATCTCTGGGTTATTGGAATGATATTCTCCATTATTTCTAAATTGTACAAATCCTAAAAATTCTAATTTCTTTAAATCGATCTCTGGATAGGCTTTCGTATGTATTGAAAGTGTTTCATTAGTTAATTCTTTTAATGTTATTCCAGCGATACGACTTGTTGTACCATCAAAAGCAATTTTTATTAAGTCAGATCCAAGGCCTACAGCTTCAAAAATTTGTGCACCGTGGTAACTAGATAAAAGTGAGATTCCTATTTTTGAGAGAATTTTTCTTAGACCGTCTTCTAGAGCTTTTTTAATATTTTCTTGAACATCAACTATTGATAATGGATTGATTTTTTTGCTATCAATGAGTTTTTGTGTTTTTGGATGTTTTAACCAGTGTCTTCCTGCTTCGAAGGTCAACCAAGGGCAAACTGCACTTGCTCCATATCCAATTAAACAAGCTAAGTGATGTGTGCTCCAACATTGACCGGTCTCAATTATTAGAGAAGCTTTTAGCCTGATTTCTTTTTTAAGAAGATAATGATGAATTGCTCCAACAGCAAGTAAAGGAGGTATGAAAGTCTTTTTAGGAGTAATTCCTTTATCAGAAATGATAATTAAAGAGCAACCTTCTTTTATAGAAAGCTCACTCTGTTTACAGATTAGTTTTAACTGGTTCTCTAAGCCTTGAATACCTTCCTCTAAATCAAACAAACTTGAAATTGTCTGAGATTTAATTTTTGATTTTTTGATGGAAATGAGTTCTTCCTCATTAAGAATCGGACTTTGTAAATGAATAAAAGGTTTTGCATCTTTAATTTCAAATGGTGTACATCTTTCTCCTAGATGCATCTCTAAACTCATTACAAGTTTTTCTCTCAGAGGGTCAATAGGAGGATTAGTAACTTGCGCAAATCTTTGCTTAAAGTAGTCATATAGAATATGTGGCTTAGATGAAAGAACTGCTAATGGGATGTCGTCGCCCATGCAATAAGTAGGCTCTTTAGCTAATGAAGCCATTGAATCTAAGATAAGATCATTATCTTCCGCTGAAAAACCGTATGCAGTTTGTTGTTGCAACAACTCAAGGTCTTTTAGTTTGCAGTCTTTAACCCATTCATTATTTTCAATTTTTATAGTTCTATTACTAAGAAGATTTTTATAATCATGCCTTTGAGCAGCTTCAGATTTTACTTCCCAATTTCTAAGGATTCTATTCTGATGAAAATCAACTGCCAACATTTGTCCAGGTCCTAATCGACCTTTTTCTATTACTCTTTCTTCTTCAAGATCTACTACTCCTGTTTCAGAACCCATTATTACAAAACCATCATTTGTGATTGAATATCTTGCTGGTCTTAGGCCATTTCTATCAAGTGTTGCTCCGACAAAATTTCCATCAGTGAATACAAGGAGTGCTGGACCATCCCAAGCTTCTTGTTGGCTTGCAGAATATTCATAAAAAGCTTTTATATACTCTCTCTCTTCAAGTTCTGGTTGATCTCTAAATGCTTCAGGAACAAGTTTTAATAATGAGTCTGTAATGGGCTGACCTGAACGAATATTGATTTCAAGGGTTGCATCAAGATTTGATGAATCACTTTTGTTTACATCTACAATGGGCTTAATTTCATTAGATAACTCTCCCCAAAAATCATCTATATGTGTTTCTGAAGCTTTAGCCCAATTAATATTGCCTAAGAGAGTATTTATTTCGCCATTATGACCCAAAAATCTCATGGGCTGAGCTAGTGGCCATTTTGGAAGTGTATTAGTACTAAATCTACGATGATAAACAGAAAATGAAACTTTAAAACTCTTTTCTTTTAAATCTTGATAAAACTCGGATAATATTTCAGAGCGAACCATACCTTTGTAAACAACTGTTTGAGAACTTAGTGAGGCAAAATAAAATTCACAATCCCCAACATCGTTTTTGAAAGTTTCTCTTATTTTTTTCTCAATTCTTTTCCTTAATTGATATAAAAGCCTTTCAACATTCTTATGTTCTTTTTTATCTATATATAAAATCCACTGACAGATGAATGGTGCATTTGCTTTAGCTAAAGGACCTAAGATTTCATTATTAACGGGAACTGTTCTCCAAGATGTTTTGTTGACTTTTAATTTTTCTGCTTCTTCATCACATATTGATTTACATATTTCAATTTTTTCTTTTTTATTAGGCATAAAAACCATGCCTAAACCTCTATTAAATTCTTGA
>QCNJ01000026.1 GCA_003213235.1 Prochlorococcus sp. AG-424-P18
CCCCACAGTTGTCAAAAGAAATCTACTTATTAATTTATTCTGAGAGTCAAATCTGTCTCTTCTTAATTTCCATATTTCTACCCTAGAGCCATCTTCTAGCTCTTGTATTTTTTGTGGTTTACTCATTTCATCTTCATCTTCAACTTCTCCATTAAATCTAACCCAAACCCATTCATGTAAACTAAGTCTTTTATCTTCAAAAGCAAAAATAACATCTTCTAGTGAAGCAAAAGTAGTTTTATCATTAGCGAAGTCTGGTTTTTTATAATTAGGTTGCAAAGCGGTTAGATAATAAGATCCCAAAACCATATCTTGTGATGGTGTAACGATTGGTTCACCAGTAGCAGGAGAAAGAATATTATTACTAGCCAACATGAGCATGCGTGCTTCAGTTTGGGCCTCTAACGCTAAAGGAACATGAACTGCCATTTGATCTCCATCAAAGTCAGCATTAAATGCAGGACAAACTAAAGGATGAAGCTGAATTGCTCTACCTCCAACTAATTTCGGTTCAAAGGCTTGAATTCCCAAACGATGAAGTGTAGGCGCTCTATTTAGGAGAATAGGATGACCTTCGATAACTTCTTGAAGTACCTGCATAACTTCATCATCAGCCTTTTGTATTAATTTTTTTGCTGCTTTAATATTATTAACAATATTTTGGCGTATTAATCTATGAATTACAAAAGGTTGAAAGAGCTCAATAGCCATTTCCTTTGGAAGACCACACTGATGCATTTTTAATTTTGGGCCAACTACTATTACAGATCTTCCTGAGTAGTCAACACGTTTACCAAGAAGATTCTGTCTAAATCTTCCTTGTTTACCTTCAATGATGTCACTAAGGGATTTTAGAGCTCTATTATTTGCTCCAACAACAGTCCTTCCCCTCCTTCCGTTATCTATAAGAGCATCAACTGCCTCCTGAAGCATTCTTTTTTCGTTTCTTACGATAATCTCAGGCGCTAAAATTTCTTGAAGCCTAGCCAGTCTATTATTTCTATTAATAACTCTTCTGTACAAATCGTTTAAATCAGAAGTTGCGAATCTTCCCCCATCAAGTTGAACCATAGGTCTAAGATCTGGAGGTATCACAGGAATTGCATCTAAAACCATCCATTCTGGCTTTGCATTAGTTGCAATAAAATTATCAATAACTCTTATTCTTTTAATAAGTTTTGCCCTCTTTTGCCCCTTACTATGTGTAATTTCTTCTCTTAGCTCCTCCGCTACCTGATTCAAATCAAGGTCTTCAAGTAATTGCTTTAGGGCCTCTGCACCAATACCAACAAAAGGCTCATTTTCAATTGTTGAATCTTCAGCATATATTTCATCTTCAATTTCAAGCCATTCATCCTCTGTAAGTAATTGCTTATATTTAAGGTCTTTATGATCACCAGGATCTAAAACAACATAACAATTAAAATAAACTATTTGTTCAACATCTCTAAGTGGAATATCCAAAAGAATGGCGACGTAACTGGGAATTCCTTTCAGATACCAAACATGAGAAACAGGCGCAGCAAGTTTTATATAGCCCATCCTATGTCTTCTAACTCTACTTTCAGTTACCTCAACCCCACATCTTTCACAGACAATACCTCTATGTCTTACTCTTTTATACTTGCCACAATGGCATTCCCAATCTTTGGAGGGCCCAAAAATCTTTTCACAAAATAAGCCGTCCATTTCTGGTTTAAGTGTCCTGTAATTGATAGTTTCAGGTTTCGTAACTTCACCAACAACTTGGCCATTAGGTAAAGTTCTCTGTCCCCAATCCATTATTCTTTGGGGAGATGCTATGGAAATTTTGACGTAATCAAAGTGATTTTCAGTTCTTAAGTTGCTATTAGTCATTTTTGTAAATTCAAATTAGATGTTTTTAATTAGGTATTTAATCTTCCTCATATTCAGAGGTTCCAAGTGATTCGTAAGTCGGTCTTGATGGGGTATTCCTTCTAGGATTTACATCTTGCATTAAATCTACCTCTTTACCTTCATCTGTATAAACTCCAATATCCAATCCAAGAGATTGTAATTCTCTCATGAGGACTTTAAATGACTCAGGAGTCCCTGGTCTAGGAATAGGCTTACCTTTTACAATTGCATTAAGAGCTTCATTTCTTCCTTGCATATCATCAGATTTAACTGTTAGTAGTTCTTGAAGAGTATAGGCTGCTCCATAAGCTTCGAGAGCCCATACTTCCATTTCCCCAAGCCTTTGACCACCTTGCTGAGCTTTACCACCTAGAGGCTGTTGTGTAACCAATGAGTAAGGACCAGTAGACCTAGCATGAATTTTATCATCTACTAAATGCACTAGCTTAAGGAAATGAGAATATCCGACAGCAACTGGCTGATCAAAGGGTTCCCCAGTTCTTCCATCTTTGAGTAATAGCTTTCCTGGGTCATCAGGATTGTAAACCCATGCTTTACCTGGCTGTTTTGAAGCCTCCTCTAAAAATGCTTGCACAGTTTGATGTGATTTTTCCTCACCGTACATTTCATCAAATGGAACAACTTTAACCCTACAATTTAGGTTGGAAGCTGCCCAACCCATTAATAATTCAAATACTTGGCCGACATTCATCCTACTTGGAACACCTAAAGGATTAAGAACTATATCTACCGGTGTACCATCTGGCAGATAAGGCATATCTTCCCTTGGCAAGATTCTACTAATAATCCCTTTATTACCATGCCTTCCAGCCATTTTGTCGCCTACTTGAATTTTTCTTCTCTGTGCCACATAAACTCTAACAACCATATTAGCCCCAGGAGGCAACTCATCACCTTGTTCTCTAGTGTAAATACGAACATCTAACACTCTTCCCTTCTCAGTCTTGGGAACTCTAAGGGAGTTATCTCTAACATCTCGCGCCTTTTCACCAAAAATCGCTCTCAACAGTTTCTCTTCAGGCGGTTGATCTGATTCCCCTTTGGGAGTCACTTTTCCTACAAGAATATCTCCACTCTCCACAAAAGCTCCGATCCTAATTATCCCCATTTCGTCAAGATTATTTAAGCTTTCTTCAGAGATATTAGGAATTTCTCTTGTAATTTCTTCAGGTCCTAACTTTGTTTGTCTCGCTTCAATTTCATATTTTTCAATATGGACTGACGTATATAAATCATCAGTTACCATTCTTTCACTTACTAGAATGGCGTCTTCGTAGTTGTAACCTTCCCATGGCATGTATGCAATTAAAACATTTTGACCTAATGCTATTTCTCCTCCTTCACATGCTGATCCATCGGCTAACACTTGTCCGGATATAACATGATCTCCAATTTTGACTATTGGTCTTTGGTTAAGGCAGGTATCTTGATTTGATCTTTGATATTTTTGAAGATAATGATAATGCTCGTTTCCGTCCTCATCTTTAACGACAATCTCGTTGGAGTCTACATAAGATACAGTTCCATTAACCTTTGTTATGGGAACCATACCCGAGTCTCTAGCAACTTGAGACTCTAAACCTGTGCCAACCAAAGGACGTTCTGGCCTTAGTAATGGAACGGCTTGGCGTTGCATATTGGATCCCATAAGCGCTCTATTGGCATCATCATGTTCTAAAAAAGGGATGAGTGAAGTCGCAACCGAAATTACTTGAACTGGGGAAAGTTGAACATAATCAACTTGATGAGGAGGAACCTTTTCAAAATCTTGTCTATATCTAACTGGTATTAAGTTCGCTAGTATATTTCCATCTTTATCAGTTGCAACATCTCCAGGAGCAACCCTACATTCATCTTCTAAGTCAGCAGAAAGATAAATAGGTTTACCTTCTTTATTAACTCTACCGTTATTCACCTCCCAAAAAGGTGTTTCAATGAAACCATACTCATTAACTCTTGCATGAGTAGCTAAAGAGTTTATAAGTCCAGCATTAGGACCTTCAGGAGTTTCAATTGGACATAATCTTCCATAATGAGAAGGATGAATATCTCTTACCGCAAAGCCCGCTCTTTCTCGTGTCAAACCTCCAGGACCTAAAGCCGATATCCTTCTTTTGTGTGTTAATTCAGCTAAGGGATTAGTTTGATCCATAAATTGACTTAATTGACTGGAGCCAAAAAATTCCTTTATTGCAGCAACCAAAGGTTTAGGGTTGACTAGTTGAGCGGGAGTAAGAGAATCTGTTTCTCCAACAGTCATTCTTTCCTTGATGATTCTTTCCAAGCGGTTGAGTCCAACCCTTACTTGATTTTGAAGTAATTCCCCTACAGACCTAACCCTTCTATTACCGAGATGGTCAATATCGTCTAAACTTGCACCACCAATATCCAATTCTAGATTAATTAGATAATCAATTGTAGAAAGAACATCTTCATGAGTAAGTGTTCTAACATCGTCAGGTACAGTAAGCCTTAATTTTTTATTTATTTTATATCTACCAACTCGTCCTAGATCGTATCTTTTAGGATCAAAAAATCTATTGTGCAAAAGCTGTTGTCCACCAGAAACAGAGGGTGGTTCTCCTGGACGCAACTTTTTATATAATTCAAGTAAGGCCTGATCTTCTGAATTTATACCCTCATCATTAGCTGACTCGATTGAGTTTTGATAAAACTCAGGATGCCTAAGTTTATCAATTACATCGTTATCAGAAAGGCCCATTGCTCTCATAAGAACATGAGCATTAATTTTTCTTGTTTTATCAACTCTTACATAAAGTAAATTATTTTTATCAGTCTCAAATTTTAACCATGCACCCCTATTAGGAATAACGCTCGCGTTATATGTTCTTCGACCATTTTTATCCTGTTCATCTTTGAAATATACCCCTGGACTCCGCACAATTTGATTTACAATTACTCTTTCAGCACCATTAATTATGAAAGTTCCTCTTTCAGTCATTAAAGGTAATTCTCCTATAAAAACTTCTTGTTCTTTAATTTCTCCTGTCTCTTTGTTAATTAACCTACAGGTCACATACATTTGAGATGCAAATGTTGCGTCTCTTCTTTTTGCCTCCTCTACATCATGTCTAGGTCTTTTTAACCTGTACTCTTCACCAATAAAATGTAGTTCTAATTTCCCTGTGTAATCAGATATCGGAGAAAAGTTTTGTAATTCTTCTATCAATCCCTTTTCTAGAAACCATTTAAAGCTTGCTCTTTGTACTTCAACTAAATCTGGTAGATAAGTAGCTGTTTTTGCTACCTGTAAAGCGCTACTGCTCATCCAAAAAA
>QCNJ01000027.1 GCA_003213235.1 Prochlorococcus sp. AG-424-P18
AAAAAGATATGAAATTGTTAAGAAGTTTCTGAGTGTATGCCTTGAATTACAAAGCACTAACTATCAAACCCGTGGAGTATTTCCAACCAGTTTCATTGAAGAAAATGGAAAGTTAATTGGTGACTATGGTCAAAGATCTATTGGCAGAATTACTTCAGCTGATGCAAGTTTATGGTGGCCCATTTTGTGTTGGTACTATGTCAATAAAAGTGGTGATTATGTCTTCGGAAAAAGTCAAAGCGTTCAAAGAGGGATTCAGCTTTTACTAGATCTAGTTCTGCATCCAACATTTGAAGGTACTCCCGTACTTTTTGTGCCTGATTGCGCATTTATGATAGATAGACCTATGGATGTATGGGGCGCACCTCTAGAAGTTGAAGTTTTACTTCACGGATGTTTAAAAAGTTGTATAAGACTGATGGAATTAAGTCGAGCTGACCATGCAAGTAGACTATTAGATCAAAGACTTATCCTGACAAATCAATGGGTTAAAGATTTAGGGAGTTTTCTTTTAAAGCATTATTGGGTTACCAGCCAAACAATGCAAATTTTAAGAAGAAGGCCAACTGAACAGTATGGCGATGATCAACACTTTAATGAATTTAATGTTCAACCCCAAGTAGTTCCCTCTTGGCTTCAAGATTGGTTAGAGAATAGAGGTGGTTATTTAATTGGAAATATTAGAACAGGAAGACCTGACTTTCGATTTTATAGTTTAGGAAATTCTTTAGCATGTATATTTGGAGTACTACCCCCTTCAGAACAACGAGCTTTATTTAGATTAGTTTTACATAACAGACAGCATTTGATGGCTCAAATGCCTATGAGAATTTGTCATCCTCATATGGATGTCGAAGAATGGCAAAATAAAACAGGATCTGATCCAAAGAATTGGCCTTGGAGTTACCACAATGGAGGACATTGGCCAAGTTTACTTTGGTTTTTTGGTGCAGCAGTTTTATTACATCAAAAAAATTATTCTTCTGATGACGTGATTCTTATGGAAGAAATGAAATCTTTAATAGAAGAATCATATTGGTGTCAACTTAATCAATTACCTAAGCAAGAATGGGCAGAATATTTTGATGGTCCTACTGGAACTTGGGTTGGCCAACAATCAAGAACATACCAAACTTGGACAATTGTAGGTTTTTTGTTAATGAACCATTTTCTAAGAGAAGAAAATAACGATCTTGATATGTTTAAAATTTAAATCTAAATCAATCCCAATGTTAATGATTTATCAATTGGTAAACATGCACCTATACCAAGGTATATTGTTAGAAAAGTTCCGAACAAGAAAACAGACATTGCTATTGGTCTTCTAAATGGATTAGAGAATTTATTAACATTTTCTATAAATGGCAAAATCATTAAGCCAAGTGGTATAAGTGTTTGAAGTGCAATTCCCAAAAGTTTATTTGGAACTACTCTAAGTATTTGAAAAACTGGGTAAAGGTACCATTCAGGGAGTATTTCTAATGGAGTGGCGAAGGGATTTGCTTTGTCTCCTAACATTGCTGGATCGAGAACTGCAAGACCAACTACGCAAGCAATAGTTCCTAAAATAACTACTGGAAATATATATAATAAATCATTAGGCCAAGCTGGTTCTCCATAGTAGTTGTGGCCCATACCCTTAGCTAATTTTGCTCTTAATTTTGGATCAGATAGATCAGGTTTTTTTAATGTAGACATTTGGAACTCTGATAATAAATAAAGTATAGAAGTTTATAAAGGACCTGAAATACCCTGTTTACGAATCATTAAAAAGTGCATCAACATGAATACAGCTAATGACCATGGCAAGACAAAAGTATGAAGACTATAAAATCTTGTGAGTGTAGATTGACCAACGCTTTCTCCTCCTCGAAGTAGTTCCACCATAAAATCTCCTATAACAGGTATGGCTGCAGGCACTCCTGAAACAATCTTGACTGCCCAATAACCCACTTGATCCCAAGGTAATGAATATCCTGTCACACCAAAAGCTACAGTGATAACTGCCATTACAACACCCGTAACCCAAGTTAGCTCTCTAGGCCTTTTAAAACCACCCGTAAGATAAACTCTAAAAACATGAAGTATTAACATCAAAACCATCATTGATGCACTCCAACGATGAACAGATCTTATTAACCATCCAAAACTTACATCGGTCATCAAATAGCTTACTGAATTATAAGCTTGAGTAACTGTTGGCTTATAGTAAAAAGTCATTGCAAAACCTGTTGCAAATTGAATTAGGAAGCATACTAAAGTTATGCCACCTAAACAATAAAAAATATTTACGTGAGGGGGTACGTACTTGGAAGTTACGTCGTCAGTTATGTCTTGAATTTCAAGTCTTTCTTGAAACCAATCATAAACAGATGAAGAATTCGCCATCCAAAAAAAAATTAGCTTTGATATAAAGAGCTTACTTAAAATTCTTATACTTGGTGTTAACACTTAACCCAATGAATTCATCTTTTAACAAACTTTTAACATTCAAAACTTTGATCACTGCATCAATGATCATCGTTTTTTCTATCAATTTTTTATTGATTGAGAAAGTAGACGCTCTCAGTGATACCAAGCAATTAGTCCTTGATGCTTGGACCTTGGTGAATGAGGGCTTTTATGACCCAGAAAAGTTTGAAGAAATACAATGGAAGAGAATTAGACAAAAAACATTACAGAAACAAATTGAAACAACTGAAGAGGCTTATTCTGCGATTGAAGACATGTTAAGACCTTTAGAAGACCCATATACAAGAGTTTTACGCCCAAAAGATTATGAACTTCTTAAATCAAGTAATTTTGGAAGTGAGATTAATGGAGTTGGGATTCAATTAGGTGAAGATGATGATAAGAAAAAAATTAAAGTTATCTCAACTCTTGGAGGATCTCCAGCCGAAGAGGCTGGAATAGTTAGCGGAGATTTCATAGAAAAAGTGGATGGGATTTTATCAAAAGAATTAGGCCTTGCAAATACTGCCTCTAAGTTAAGAGGTGAATCAGGGACAAAAGTTCTGGTTGAAATATCTTCAGCATCGGGAGAAATTAGGGAGATCGATTTAGAGAGGAGATCAGTAGACCTCAGACCAGTCAGAACAAAAAGATTAAGAGACGATTCTCACACAATAGGATACTTAAGGATTACTCAATTCAGCGAAAGCGTACCCAAAAAAGTTGAAGAGGCCATTCAAGAGTTAAAAGAGAAAGAGGTTGAAGGTTTGATCTTGGATCTTAGAAATAATTCAGGTGGACTAGTAAGCTCAGGAATAGCAGTTGCTGACTCATTATTAAGTGAGAAACCTGTTGTAGAAACAAAAAATAGAAATGGAATCAAAGATGCAATAATTTCTCAAAAGGAGACATCTTTTGATGGACCAATGGTGACACTAGTTAACAAAGGTACTGCGAGTGCTAGTGAAATACTTGCAGGGTCTTTACAAGATAACGGCAGGTCGATTCTTATGGGAGAAAAAACTTATGGGAAAGGTTTAATTCAATCCCTAAAAAGTTTAGGGGATGATAGTGGTATTGCCATAACAGTTGCTAGTTATTTAACTCCTAAAGGAAATAATATTCAAGGTCAAGGTATGACGCCTGATAAATTACTTGATATTCCAGATGCTAGTGAATATGGAAGTGCTGATGATAAGTGGGTTAGGAATGCAGAATTATTTCTAGAGTCGCTCCTAGAAAAAGAAGAAGTTTCAGTTCAAACTTTTGAACTAAACAATGAAGAAATTAAATCATGAAATGACTAAAGATTGAAAAATAAAAAATATTAAAAATATGAGTATTAAAAGAACTTTTCATGACCCAATACATAAAGAAATAGTATTTGATGCAGGAAAGCCAGAAGAATTAATGATTATGGAATTAATTGATACAGTTGCTTTTCAAAGACTAAGAAGAATAAAACAACTAGGTGCGGCATCTTTACTTTTTCATGGTGCAGAGTCGAGTAGATTTACTCACTCAATTGGTGTTTTTTGTATAGCTAGAAAAATTTATAAGAGATTAATTGAAAGTAAACCTTCATTTTGTGAAAATAAATTTGTTCTTTATGGAGCGGCTCTTCTGCATGATTTAGGTCATGGACCTTTAAGCCATACCAGTGAAACAATTTTTAAGCATGATCACGAACAATGGTCTGAAAACTTAGTTACAAATTATTCTCCAATAAATTCAATCCTCAAAAAGTATGACACCGAATTACCGAGAAAAATTGGTAAATTATTTCAATCACAACAACTATTTTCAAAACCTTTAAAAACATTAATAAGTAGTGAGATAGATTGCGATCGTCTCGATTATCTTTTACGAGATAGTTATAATACAGGTACTAATTATGGCTTAGTAGACTTAGAGAGAATAATTTCAGCTTTCACCTTTTCACCAGATGGAAATATCGGAATAAAACCAAAAGGAGTGATCGCTATTGAGCATTTCCTTGTACTAAGAAACTTGATGTATAGAACAATTTACAATCACAGGATTAACGAAATATCCACATGGATTCTGGAAAAAATATTACACACAATAAAACATAATTATGAAAAGAAAATTTGGTTAGATAATTCTCTACATAAATGGATTTTTTCACCTTCAAAAGTTGATTTTGATGATTTCATAAGAAATGATGATGTAACCTTTTATTATCATTTGATTAGATGGAAAAATGAATCTTTTGAGCCACTTTCTACACTATGCAAAATGTTTATTGATAGAGATTTATTAAAGGCTTCAGATATAAGTTTTTTAAGTAAGATTAATAGATTAAAAATTCTTGCATTTGCCAGAAAATTATGTGAAAAGGATGGTTATGATTCAGAAATATTTTGCGGGATTAAGGAAAGGTCTTTCAAAGGTTTTGAATCTAACAATGCACTCAAA
>QCNJ01000028.1 GCA_003213235.1 Prochlorococcus sp. AG-424-P18
CTTGAACATTATTATTAAAAATAGGTTTAAGATCCGATCTATCGGCTTTTATGTCAATTATTTTTCGAGGTGCTAGATGACCATCAGCCCACCAGAAAGTGGAGAAAAAAACAAAAAAGTTTTGGAAGATCCTGTTAAGGCCGATCCGAGACCTATTGATTTTGCCAAATTAGATAAGCCAGGTTTCTGGTCAACGAAATTATCTAAAGGTCCAAAAACTACAACTTGGATCTGGAACTTGCATGCTGATGCACACGACTTTGATGTGCATACAGGCGATGCTGAAGAAGCAACTAGAAAAATCTTTTCAGCTCATTTTGGACATCTTGCAGTTATTTTTATATGGATGAGTGCTGCTTTTTTCCATGGAGCAAGATTTTCAAATTACTCAGGTTGGTTAGCTGATCCAACTCATGTAAAACCCGGAGCTCAGCAGGTATGGGCAATCGTTGGACAAGAAATGCTTAATGCTGATCTTGGTGCTAATTACAACGGTATTCAAATCAGTTCAGGAATATTCCATATGTGGCGAGCATGGGGAATTACTAATGAAAGTGAACTGATGGCTTTAGCAATAGGTGCTGTAGTTATGGCTGCACTTATGCTTCATGCTGGAATTTTTCACTATCACAAAGCCGCTCCAAAAATGGAGTGGTTCCAAGATATTGAGTCTATGCTTAACCACCATATAGCTGGTTTAGTAGGATTAGGATCTTTAGCATGGGCTGGCCATTGTATTCATATCGGAGCTCCTACTGCAGCTCTCCTAGATGCAATTGATGCAGGCTCTCCTTTAGTTATTAACGGTAAGGAAATAGCAACTATTGCAGATATGCCAATGCCGCACCAACTTTGTGATCCACAAATTATTGGTCAGATATTCCCAGGATTAGCAAGTGGCACTGGTAATTTCTTTAGTTTAAACTGGCTAGCTTTCTCAGACTTTCTTACTTTTAAAGGTGGACTGAACCCTGTTACAGGAAGCTTATGGATGACTGATGTTTCACATCATCATTTAGCTTTTGGTGTAATTGCAATCATTGGTGGTCATATGTATAGAACCAATTACGGTATTGGTCACAGTATGAAAGAAATATTAGATTCACAGCAAGGAGACCCAATATTATTTCCTGCTCCTAAAGGTCACCAAGGTCTTTTTGAGTTCATGGCAGAAAGTAGGCATGCCCAGCTTGCAGTAAACCTAGCAATGCTTGGATCAATAAGCATACTTGTATCTCATCATATGTATGCGATGCCTCCATATCCATACATAGCTACTGACTACATGACAGTTCTTGGATTATTTACTCATCACATGTGGATAGGTGGATTATTCATAGTGGGTGCAGGCGCGCATGCAGGAATTGCAATGGTAAGAGATTACGATCCAGCAAAACATATTGATAACGTGTTAGACAGAATCCTTAAAGCAAGAGATGCCTTAATCAGTCACTTGAACTGGGTATGTATGTGGTTAGGATTCCATAGCTTTGGACTTTATATTCACAACGACACTATGAGGGCTTTGGGTAGACCTCAAGATATGTTTAGTGATTCTGCAATCCAACTACAGCCAATTTTCGCTCAATGGGTACAGAGTATTCAAGCATCTGCTGTTGGAACTTCTCTTTTAGCTGGTACTGCAGAAGCTTTACCTCACAAAGCTTTAAGTGAAGTTTTTAATGGAAGTTTAGTAGAGGTGGGTGGAAAGGTTGCTATAGCTCCAATTCCATTAGGAACAGCTGATTTAATGATTCATCATATTCATGCTTTCCAAATTCACGTAACTGTTTTGATACTTCTCAAAGGAGTACTATATGCAAGAAGTTCAAGGTTGATCCCTGATAAAGCTTCTTTAGGATTTAGATTCCCTTGTGATGGACCTGGAAGAGGTGGTACTTGTCAAGTTTCTTCATGGGACCACGTGTTCTTAGCCCTTTTCTGGATGTATAACTGTTTATCTATAGTAATTTTCCACTTCTCTTGGAAAATGCAGAGTGATGTTTGGGGACTTACCGGTGGTAACTTTGCACAAAGTTCCATTACTATTAATGGTTGGTTAAGAGATTTCCTTTGGGCGCAAGCTTCTCAAGTGTTAACAAGTTATGGTCAATCAATAAGCATGTACGGTTTGATGTTCTTAGGAGCTCACTTCATATGGGCATTTAGCTTAATGTTCCTCTTTAGTGGAAGGGGATATTGGCAAGAATTATTCGAATCAATTGTTTGGGCACATAATAAACTTAAAGTTGCTCCAACCATTCAACCAAGAGCTCTATCTATCACCCAGGGTAGAGCAGTAGGTGTAACACACTTCCTTGTAGGTGGTATTGCTACCACATGGGCCTTCTTCCATGCTCGCCTTTTCGGCTTGGGCTAATTACCTGAACTTCACCTTTTTAATTCAATGGCAACAAAATTTCCATCATTTAACCAGGGTCTAGCTCAGGACCCTACAACCCGACGAATATGGTACGGAATAGCTACCGCTCACGACTTTGAAAGTCATGATGGCATGACGGAAGAAAAGCTTTATCAGAAGCTTTTCTCTACGCATTTTGGTCATCTAGCAATAATTGCTCTCTGGGTAGCTGGTAACTTATTTCATATCGCGTGGCAAGGTAACTTCGAGCAGTTTGTACTTGATCCAACTCACGTTCGTCCTATTGCTCATGCTATTTGGGACCCACATTTTGGATCTGGTATCACAGAAGCAATGACACAAGCTGGAGCTAGTGGTCCAGTAAACATAGCTTACTCAGGTCTTTACCATTGGTGGTACACAATTGGAATGAGAACTAATGAGCAACTCTTCCAAGCTTCAATATTCATGAGTATTTTGGCTTGTTGGACTCTATTTGCAGGTTGGTTACACTTACAACCAAAATTCAGACCTTCTCTAGCTTGGTTTAAAAATGCAGAATCAAGATTAAATCATCACTTAGCTGTTTTATTTGGTTTTAGTAGTATTGCTTGGACAGGTCATTTGGTTCATGTTGCTATACCTGAATCAAGAGGTCAGCATGTAGGTTGGGATAACTGGTTAACAGTACTTCCACACCCTGCAGGACTAGCTCCTTTCTTTACTTTAAACTGGGGAGCATATGCCCAAAATCCTGATTCACTAGATCAGGTGTTTGGAACAGCTGAGGGAGCTGGTACAGCAATTTTTACATTCTTAGGTGGTCTTCATCCTCAAAGTGAAGCATTATGGCTTACTGACATTGCGCATCATCATATTGCGATTGGAACAGTTTTCGTAATTGCTGGTCATATGTATAGAAATACCTTCGGTATTGGTCATAGCCTTAAAGAAATTACAGAAGCTCATAACACAAGACACCCTAATGATCCTCATAAAGGTAGTTTCGGAATTAACCACGATGGAATATATGAAACTGTAAATAACTCATTACATTTCCAACTTGGACTAGCACTAGCATCACTTGGTGTAGCAACTTCTCTAGTGGCACAACATATGGGTGCACTTCCTTCTTATGCTTTCATTGCAAGGGACTACACTACACAATCTGCTTTGTATAGTCATCATCAGTACATAGCAATGTTCTTGATGGTTGGTGCTTTCGCACACGGTGCTATTTTCTTTGTTAGAGATTACGATCCAGAATTAAATAAAGATAATGTATTGGCAAGAGTCCTTGGAACAAAGGAAGCATTGATAAGTCACCTTAGTTGGGTAACAATGTTGCTTGGATTCCATACTCTTGGAATTTATGTTCATAACGATGTTGTTGTGGCTTTTGGTAATCCTGAAAAGCAAATTCTAATCGAGCCAGTATTTGCTCAATTCGTTCAAGCTGCTCAAGGTAAGATGATGTACGGCTTCAACGCTTTATTGTCCGATCCTACAAGCTCAGCAACTCTCGCAGCTAATTCATTACCAGGTAATCATTATTGGATGGATCTTATCAATAGACAAGATGCATTAAGTGCCTTCTTACCTATAGGGCCTGCAGATTTCTTAGTTCACCATGCTATCGCTTTAGGTCTTCATACAACTGCATTAATCCTTATCAAAGGTGCACTTGATGCTAGAGGAACAAAATTAATTCCTGATAAGAAAGATTTAGGTTATGCTTTCCCTTGCGATGGACCTGGACGGGGAGGTACTTGTGATAGTTCATCTTGGGACGCTATGTACTTAGCTATGTTCTGGGCATTAAATTTACTAGCATGGGTAACTTTCTACTGGCATTGGAAACACCTAGCAATTTGGCAGGGTAACGTAGCACAATTTAACGAATCGGGAACTTATCTAATGGGTTGGTTTAGAGATTATCTCTGGTTAAACTCTGCTCAACTTATTAATGGATATAATCCATTTGGAGTAAATTCTCTATCTCCTTGGGCTTGGATGTTCCTATTCGGTCACTTAGTTTGGGCTACTGGTTTCATGTTCCTAATATCATGGCGTGGTTACTGGCAAGAGTTAATTGAAACTTTAGTTTGGGCACATCAGCGTACTCCAATTGCTAACCTTGTTGGCTGGAGAGATAAGCCAGTTGCACTTTCAATTGTTCAAGCTAGATTAGTTGGACTAGCACATTTCACGATTGGAAACATACTTACATTTGGGGCA
>QCNJ01000029.1 GCA_003213235.1 Prochlorococcus sp. AG-424-P18
CACATCCAAAATTGCTATTAACAATCAATATTGTCGCATTTTTATTTTCATCAAGATCGAAAGGATGCCTTCCTTTTAAACTGTCTCTATCGTCCTCAAAAACAGATTCGCCTAATGAATCAAAATTAACACACTTCAAGAAACGTGCTGGAATTATTCGATCTGTATCAATGTCGTTACCAATCAAGGAAATACATTGCCCGTTTATTTGTGTAATTTTTCCAATTGGTGGGGTGAACTCGGATTTCATTAGTTGATAAATTCTCGAACGTCACTGACTTTGCCGTTAATTGCAGCAGCAGCAACCATTGCTGGACTCATGAGAAGTGTTCTCCCATTCGGAGACCCTTGCCTTCCCTTGAAATTTCTATTACTAGAACTAGCACTAATTTGATTACCAATTAGCTTATCTGAATTCATTGCTAAACACATTGAGCAGCCAGGCTCTCTCCATTGAAATCCAGAATCCTTAAAAATCTGATCAATACCTTCTTCTTTTGCTTCATAGGCTACTTTTTCTGAACCTGGAACTGCAAATGCCTTGACATTCTTGGATACTTTTTTACCTTTTAACACTTTAGCTGCAACTCTTAAGTCACTTATTCTTCCATTTGTGCAACTGCCTATGAAACAAACGTCTACAGGAGTATCTTTTATTAATTGTCCTGGCTTGAAACTCATATATTCATAAGCCTCTTTTGCAACTAATTTATCATTTGTGGATAAGTCATCTAAAAGAGGGATTTGTTGATTAATGCTTATACTTTGGCCGGGAGTAATTCCCCAGGTCACGGTTGGTTCTACTTTAGAAGCATCTAATTTAATCACATCATCATAAATTGATTTTTCATCGCTTTTTAATGATTTCCACCATTTGAGAGCTTTATCCCAATGTTCATTTTTTGGAGCACATAATTTTTTTTTAATGTAACTAAAGGTCTTTTCATCAGGATTAATGTAGCCGCATCTTGCTCCTCCTTCAATAGACATATTGCATATCGTCATTCTTTCTTCCATCGATAATTCATGTATCGCAGGCCCTGCAAATTCATATGCAAAACCTACTCCTGCCTTTACACCAAGTTTATTAATGATATGAAGGACTAAATCCTTAGCATAAACACCCTTAGATAATTTATTGTCACACCAAATCTGCCTCACTTTTAGTTTGTTCATGGCTAAGGTTTGGGTGGCAAGAACATCTCTTACTTGACTTGTACCTATCCCAAAAGCAATTGACCCAAAAGCTCCATGAGTCGAAGTATGAGAATCTCCGCAAGCGATTGTCATTCCTGGTTGAGTTAGCCCCAATTCTGGAGCTACTACATGGACTATACCTTGACTTCCACTACCAATATTAAAAAATTTTATTTTATGTTGTAAGCAGTTCTTTTCAAGTGTTTCAATCATTTGCTCTGCAAGATTATCTTTGAAAGGCCTGCTTTGATTGTCTGTTGGCACAATATGATCAACAGTAGCAACAGTTCTACTTGGGAATTTTACTGTTAAATTTTTGTCTTTTAAAGCGCCAAATGCTTGAGGACTTGTCACTTCATGAATTAAGTGAAGACCAATAAAAATTTGATCTGAGCCACCAGGAAGACTGGAAACTTTGTGTAAATCCCAAACTTTATCAAATAAGGTATCTTTACTCAATTTGTAAAAAAAGCTAATTACTATTTGATAATAAGATTAATCTAAGGCTGTTCAAACACACATTTACACTTAGTGTTTGAATTTCAATTCTGTTACGGGTTGAGTTAAATATTTTTTTTATATTAGTTATATGATTATTCGGTCCTGAAATTGAGATATAGACAAGTCCAACTGGTTTATCTGGACTGCCTCCATTAGGACCAGCTATTCCACTAATTGCTATTGCCCAATCTGCACCTAATTTCTCTTTTACATTAATTGCCATAGCTTCACAAACTTCTTCAGAAACAGCTCCATATTTTGTAAGTTTTTCTTCAGAAATATCTAATAATGAATTTTTTAGCTCATTACTGTAGGAAACAATACTACCTTGAAAAACTTGAGATGAACCTGATATTGATGTTAGAGATGAAGACAGAAGACCTCCTGTACAGGATTCAGCAAAAACAATAGTTTGATTTCTCTTAGTTAACTCTTCTATTAAAACGCTTGGCAAAGTATCATTATCCTCTCCAAAAATAAATTTTGAAAAATCTTTTTTTAATTTTTCTTTTACGGGCTTAATTATATTTTTTGCTTCTAGGTCATTCTTCGCTCGGGCGGTGATTCTGATTTTAACCTCTCCTAAGTTTGCATATGGAGCAACCGTTGGATTTTTCAGGTTTAACAGATCATAAATTTTTTCTGTAACGCTAGATTCTCCAATTCCTGCAAATTTAAGAGTATTTGAAAAAAAGGAATAGCTATCTGAGAATTTGCTTTTAATGAAATCATAAGCAATCTCTTCCCACATAGTTTTCATTTCACTAGGTACTCCGGGGAAAGTAAGAATAGTAAATCCTTTTATCGGTTCCCATATCATTCCAGGAGCAGTGCCCCTAGGGTTATTAATTATTTGAGCATTTTTTGGGAAGAAGCATTGTTTCCTTAAGCTAGAGGAATCGTCTTTGAGCTTTGAGTTGGGAAGTTTTTGTTTAATTTCTTCCCATAAGTGCGGTCTTTCAAAAAGAGATACATTAAAAGATTTGGCTATTGCTTCAGTAGTTAAGTCATCTGGGGTGGGTCCCAATCCACCCGTTATAATTAGAAGATTACTTCTTTTCGATATTTCTTGAATTGCTTTTATAATTCGATCACAATTATCACCTACAGTTGATTGCCTAAAGTGATTTAAGCCTAATAGCGACAACTGTTCAGAAATCCATTGAGCATTTGTGTTTATGATATTTCCTAAAAGTAGCTCTGTTCCAATAGAAAGAATTTCAACAACCTTGGAATCAGGATTCATTTAATTGATGCTTCAAGTTTGCCTTCATAAAGAGGGAAACGATTACATAAGGTTAATACTCTTTCTTTACATTGACTTTCGATCAGTGAATCATTTGGGTTAAGTAATCTATCAGCAATAATTTCGCCAATTTCAGCAAAAGCATTCTCATTAAAGCCTCTAGTAGTTAAAGCAGCAGTACCCAACCTTAGACCGCTGGTTACAAAAGGTGATTCGGGGTCAAATGGAACAGTATTTTTATTTGCGGTTATATTCACTTCACTTACAAGCAAGTCAGCAATTTTACCAGTCATATTTATACTTCTTAAATCGAGTAAAACAATATGATTATCAGTGCCTCCACTAACGATATCAATACCTCTATTTATTAAAGTTGAAGCTAGAACTTTGGC
Organism: Prochlorococcus sp. AG-424-P18; assembly: GCA_003213235.1. Taxonomy (GTDB): domain Bacteria; phylum Cyanobacteriota; class Cyanobacteriia; order PCC-6307; family Cyanobiaceae; genus Prochlorococcus_A. Next base: position 3,337 of record QCNJ01000029.1, read on the forward strand.
ATTTTTTATTACTTGTTGGGAATAATTAACAAAATCTGGTTGTAAAGCTTCTCCAAATGCCACTGCTTTGGCTGCAATAATATGTTCTAGAGGACCTCCCTGAGTTCCTGGGAAAACAGATTTATCAAATCTCTTTCCAAATTCTGCATCTTTACACAAGATAAGTCCTCCTCTAGGCCCTCTTAATGTTTTATGAGTAGTTGTAGTTACTACATCACAATAAGGAATTGGATTTGGATGAAGTTTACTTGCTACAAGACCTGCGATGTGTGCAATATCAGCCATTAAGAATGCACCAACTTCATCTGCAATATCTCTAAATGATTCAAAATCTATCGTTCTTGGATAAGCTGAATATCCGCATATGATTAATTTTGGTTTTGTTTCAATTGCTATCTCTCTTATTTCATCAAAATTTAATTCACTAGTTTCTTTGTTTACACCATAGTGAACTGCATTAAACCACTTACCACTCATATTTACTGGAGATCCATGAGTTAGGTGTCCACCATGAGATAAATCCATCCCTAGGATTGAGTCGCCAGGTTTTAGTAAACTTAGGAAAACTGCAGCATTAGCCTGTGCTCCACTATGGGGTTGCACATTAGCCCAATTTGCATTAAATAATTTTTTTGCTCTTTGAATAGCTAATTCTTCGATTTCATCAACAAATTCACATCCCCCGTAGTATCTTTTTTGAGGTAATCCCTCTGCGTATTTATTTGTAAGGACTGATCCTTGAGCCTGCATGACAGCAATAGATGCAAAATTTTCACTTGCTATTAACTCAAGATGAGTTTCCTGTCTATTTTTTTCAGAGTTGATAAAGTTTGATATTACTGGATCACTTTCTTTAAGATTTTGAAGAATATTCATTGAATTTGATAAGTAATACCCATAATATAGACGATATTTTTTAGAAAAATATAAAAAGAATATTTCATAATTTTAAACGCGCCTGGAGAGATTCGAACTCCCGACACCCTGATCCGTAGTCAGGTGCTCTAATCCACTGAGCTACAGGCGCATAATTATGTAATATCTCTGTTTCAGGGTCTCTTAGTCAACTAGATTTCAGGTAAAATATCTATTATTAA
>QCNJ01000030.1 GCA_003213235.1 Prochlorococcus sp. AG-424-P18
TAAATGGTTTCTAAACGATGTTATGAACAATAGCATAGAGGTAACTACTTAAATAGGTTTGATTAATTATTAAAAGCCTTAATTAATTAGAAATGTAATTAGACAATAGCTGCCATAGCCATTCTTGCAATTTCTCTATTATCTAGACCTATTTCCATCAATGTATCTTGATAAGCAATCATAAATTCTTCCATCAATTCTTCTCTGTCCATAGCTAAAACTGATGCGTCATCTGCTACTTCATCTAACATCTTTTTAATCAACGGAAGATTAACCTTATTAGCTTCCATTAATTCTTCTTTACAAGTTGAAAGATTCTCTTTAAGCCACTCTTGACCGTAATTTAAATGAAGATATTCATCTTTAACCACTCCCTCTGTTATTTTTTTTGCAAAAGGATCCGCAACTCTTATGTAGACGTTATAAGCAGAAATTGCAAATGCTTCAATTAAGATGGCTTGTATTAAAAGACATGTTGTTAAATTTCCTTTTTCAAGAGCAACTTGAAAATTACCGTGTAATTTAGAAAAGAATTTTTTAGCAAAATCCATATCAGCAACTACACCTAAATTTCTTCCACAGGCAGTAAAGCCTTTTTTATGCTTCATTTCCATTCTCGCCAATTTAGTTAATTCCTCTAACTCATTTGGAATTAAAGTTGCTATTGAAATGTAATTATCATGAGCCTCTTGCTCTCCCTCTATAACAATCGCATTTATTCTGCTGTATGCATCCTTATAAGAATCTGTAGTGAAGTCGGGTAAATCTAAAGAAATCGGATTAATCGATTCTTCAATAGTTTTTTTATTTGATTCTAGAGTTTGCATGTCAGTAATCTTTAGCTCATTATGCATGAATATTACACGATTATAGAGTGTTTATTTAAATATCATGAAAATAGTTTCAATTATTAAGTCACATTTTTTACTTAAGCTTATTTAAGAATTGTTTGGCCAATCTGATTGCATCAGATTCATAATCAATTTGAACCAATGATTAATAATTAATTCCTTTAAATTTTTCCCTAAGGACTCATTTGCTCCTCTACTATCTCCTATAACACCTGATTTACTGAAGTCGTCAGTAAGCCAAGCAGTAGGCGCATTGCCCTCCAGACTCCAACCTTCAGGAATCTTTCCTTTAATGCCCTCATTTGGGCGTTCATCACCCACTAATTCTGGTTTTAAAGCCAGCATTAAACTTGTTTCAGCTAAAGAAGCATGAAGCCCATCCTCAATTTCAGTTTTTGTTAACAATTCACCTAATCCATTTACACCACTCCATAAGAAACAAGGGAAAACTGCCATACCTGGTGCAATACTTCTCAGCTCTCTTGCAGCTGTATTTAATAGCGAAATTTGACCTCCATGTCCATTAATCAATATCAATCTTTTAAAACCCATTTCAGATAATTGACTTCCGACTTCCTTAATCATTGAAGTTATTAAATTTGAGGAAAGTGAAATTGTCCCAGGGAAACCCTTATGTTCTGGAGAAAAACCAATATATTGAGTTGGAAGTTTTTTTAATGGAATATCAGCAGAGAATAATTTAAAAACTTCGCTAATAATTTCATCAACGAAAATACTATCTGTAGCAAGAGGTAAATGCGGCCCATGTTGCTCAACAGCACCGAATGGCCAAATCACTGTAGATCTTTTGTTTTTTGCAACACTTTCAATTTCTTGCCAATTTAAATATTCAAATTTATTAGGTATTGGTTTAAAGTTCATTAATTTTAATTTTGAGTACTAACATTTAGAGTATGTTAATAATTAATTAATCTTATTTTACCTACGATGGGAGTCAATAATAAAAATGCCCAAGATAATATCCAACCTAAGGGCATTAAAAAACCTCTTCAGTTACTTCACATAAGCAAGAAAGATACACTAAAAAAATCTCAAGAAATAGATAATGAGCAAACCAATTCGCAAGAAGAAATTAAAAAAGAAAATATCGCAATCAAACCTCAAATCATTAAAAATGATTCAGCAAAAGAAATTGAAGACAGTAATGAAAACAACAAAGATTTTGATATTTCTAAACAAGACTTAAATAGACCCATTAATTTTTCTGCTCAAAACACAGAGTTCCAATTAGAAAGAACAGTTGATGAATTCGATTTTGATGAAAGTGCTTTTTTGGAGGCTTTAAATGAAAATGAGCCAATTGGGGCTACAGGAGAAACAATTTCAGGTAAGGTTATAGCAATCGAAAGTGATGGACTATATGTTGATATTGGTGGGAAAGCACCTGGTTATATGCCAAAAAAAGAATGTGGTTTGGGCGTAATAACTAATTTTAAAGAAAAATTTTCTATAGGCCTTGAAATGGAAGTTTTGGTCATCAAAGAACAAAATGCTGATGGGATGGTAACAGTGAGCGTTCGGGCATTAATTCTTAGGCAAAGTTGGGAGAAAGTATCAAGTTCCGCAAAAAATGGAGAATTAATTAACGTTTTAATTAACGGATTTAACAGAGGTGGACTTACGTGTGATGTAGATGGATTAAGAGGATTTATTCCAAGATCCCAACTTGAAGATGGTCAAGACTATCAATCTTTTGTTGGCAAAACTCTAAAAGTAGCATTTCTAGAGGTGAATCCAGAATCCAGAAAATTAGTTCTCTCTGAAAAGAAAGCATCATTAGTCTCTAAGCTTAGAAGTTTAAAATTAGGTCAATTAATTGAAGGAGAAGTTTTAGCTGTAAAACCATATGGCTTCTTTATAGATTTAGGTGGAGCTAGTGGACTTCTTCATCAATCCTCACTAACAAATGGATCGATTCGTTCTTTAAGAGAAGTTTTTAGAGAAGGGGAAATGATAAAAGCTTTAATATCTGAAATTGACCTCGAAAAAGGGCGCATTGGTCTTAATACAGCACTCTTAGAAAACTCTGCGGGAGAATTAATTATTGATAAGCAAAAAGTTATGCAAGAAGCCACAGAGAGAGCACTAAAAACTAAAGCACTCTTCGATAAAAAAGAACAAGATTAATGAACATTAATAAAGCAATGGAGTCAAGTATTAAATTAAAAATTTCAGATTGGGAATTAGACTTCTATTCAAGACCAATTATTGAATCAAATGGAAAAAAAAGGTGGGAGTTAATTATTTGTTCTACAAAAAGTTATAAGTCAGAAGATATTTTTCTTTGGAATAAAAAATGCCCTGCCAATGAAGTTAATTCAGTATGGCTCACAAAGGCACTAAATGAAGCAATAAGTGAAGCAAAAAAACAAGGGTGGGAGAAACCTTCAATAGTTCGATTCTGGAGGTCGTCAATGAAATCGATCATTAGGAAATCTCTGGAGGCCGTAAGTATTGAGGCTCTCGTAAGTAGGAGAACTTACGATTTGTTAGATAGAATCGAATTTCTTGAAAAAGAGATTTATCCAAAGGAAAAGGGTTATGTAAGAGGTGTATTAGCTCCTACTTTTTCTTCTAAAATAGAAAACTCTCCTACACCTCTACCCGAAGAAGTAAGGGGTGATGCTTTAACTATCTCTGAAATATCAATTGGAGAACTAAAATCAGCAGAAAATTGGCCTATTGAATTTGGAGAAATTTTCCCAATTAAGCAAGATATAGATGATAATTACTTAGTTCCAGGATTAAGACTTTTTAGCAAAGATAGATCTTTAGCACTTTCTGCATGGTTCAGTTGTTTAGAACCTATTAAACTAATCATCAATAAGAACCAACTCATACTTGAAGCTTCAGAAGACGATAAGTGGCTGGTAACTGATTTGCCAGAAAAAGATGCAAACATTTTAAGTACAAAGTTTTTAGAGAATAAAAAAAATTCATTTGGTTATCAATTTATTTCCATACAGTCAACGCCATATATTGAAAAATTTGCAGGATTCTGGATCTTGAGAGATATTGAATTAATTTCATAAATACAGCTTAGGAGCAGGCACTATTTCATACAAAGAAATAAATTTCTCAAAAGCCGAAATTTTTATTAAAAACAAAAAATTTGAGTATTATTTATCACCTATCCTTAGTCAAAATAATTTCAAACATGCATATTTTACGAAGTCAAGCTCTGAGAAATTTCTCCAATTATTGGGAAATCACTTTAAT
>QCNJ01000031.1 GCA_003213235.1 Prochlorococcus sp. AG-424-P18
AAAATTCCTTATCTCAAAGAACTGGGTATTACAACAATTGAATTACTTCCAATTTTTTGTTTTGATCCTACTGATGCCCCAAATGGTCTAAAAAATTTTTGGGGATATAGTCCAATTAATTGGTTTACTCCACATTTTGAATATCTTTCGAATGAATCCGCCCAAAAGAATAGAGAGGAATTTAGAAGTTTTGTAGAGGAATGTCATAAAGCAGACATTGAAGTCATCTTAGATGTTGTATATAACCACACTTGCGAAGGTGATTCAAAAGGGCCAGCGATATCTTGGAAAGGTATAGATGAAAATCTTTATTACTTTATTGGAAAAGATAAAAATTATCAGGACGTTTCCGGATGTGGTAATACTATTGCAGCAAACAGAGGATTAGTTAGAAAACTAATCATTGAATCATTAAAATGTTGGGCGAGTGAATTAGGAGTTGATGGTTTTAGATTTGATTTAGGAATTGCCCTATCAAGAGGGGAAAATCTTTCACCGCTTGATAATCCTCCAATTTTTGAAGATATAGAATGTGAACCAGAACTTATCGATATCAAGTTCATAAGTGAGCCATGGGATTGTGGCGGTTTATATAAATTAGGTGATTTCCCATCTAAGAATACTTTCACTTGGAATGGTCATTTTAGAGATGGCTTGAGGAGATTTTGGAAGGGGGATAAAGATACAGCTTGGAATATGAGCGATAAAATAAAAGGGACGCCATCTATTTATAAAGAAGATAATATTTTCCCAAAGTCGATAAATTTTATTACTTCACATGATGGGTTCACTCTAAAAGACTTAGTAACTTTCAATAGAAAACATAATTTTGCCAATAGAGAACAAAATAGAGATGGAGATAACCATAATAACTCTTGGAATCATGGTACTGAAGGGCCAACTACGAACTTATTAATCAATGATTTAAGAAAAAGACAACAAAAAAATCTTATTCTTAGTTTACTTATCTCTAAAGGCGTTCCAATGATACTTATGGGTGATGAGATAGGAAGATCGCAAGGCGGAAACAATAATTCTTGGTGCCAAAATAATTTATTGGGCTGGATGAATTGGGAACATGGTCAACAAGATTTGGAATTATTTGAATATTTTAAATACGTCATTAAAATCCGAAAAAAACTAATAAAAATTTTCAATCCATCATTCTTCACTGATAATCAAACTAATGAAAATATTCCAACATATCATTGGCATGGAACAAAGTTAGATAGCCCCGATTGGAGTAGTTGGTCTCACACAGTTGCCTTTAGCATTAACAAAGGCAATACTAATCCTCTTGTCTGGGTAGGATTAAATGCATATTCAAAAAGTATCGATTTCCCCTTGCCGAAATGTAAAAATAATTGGTTAAAAGTTATTGACACTAGCATGTCTGAGATTTTTGAACCCTTAATTATTAATGAAAAATCTGTTTCTATAAAGAGCAGAAGCTCTTTACTAATCATTTCAGAAGAAGTATTTGGGGCAAAAAATATTTTATTCTAAAAGCGGGCGGCGGGAATCGAACCCGCATCTTCAGCTTGGAAGGCTGAGGTTTTACCACTAAACCACGCCCGCATTAAGTAATAGAATTACCATTGCAATAATACATTATCAAACAATAAACAAAGTAAAAAGATTGGAAAATTCACACTCGAAAAAAAATATTTCTAGATCAACAACAAGATTAATGTTCTCTTACGGACTAGGAGATGCAGGAACAGGTTTAGTCGCGACACAATTTGGTTTTTTTCTTTTCAAATTTTTTATTTCTGCTGGTTTACCAGTAATAATTGCAGGATCATTATTAATGTTAATAAAGATATGGGATGCAGTTAATGATCCGTTAATTGGATGGTTAAGTGATCGTACTAAATCAAGATGGGGGCCTAGAATACCTTGGATGGTAGCAGCATCTGTTCCTCTTGGTTTCTCTTTAGCTGCGATATGGTGGACACCCACTGGTTCAGTGCTAACGAAGACTATTTACTATGCCATAATTTCTATAATCGTAATGACTGCTTATACAAGTATTAATCTTCCTTTTGCAGCTCTATCTACTGAAATTTCTGAAAAAACAGCAATAAGAACAAGACTAAACGCATCTAGATTTACTGGCTCAATTATCGCAGGACTAACTGGTTTAATAATTGCTGGAGTTGTATTAGGTTCCGAAGGATCTACAAATAATGAATATTTTTTAATGGGTAAAATAAGCGGATGTATTGCAGTTGCTGCAACATTAATTTCTTGTTGGGGATTAGCTCCATTCGCAAAAAAAGCAAGAAGGCCTTCAGGAAAAGTTGAAGCTATAACACTTCAATTCAAAAGGATCTTCAGAAATAAAAAATTTTTAAAAGTTATTACGCTCTATATTCTTCTCTGGTGCGCCCTACAATTAATGCAAACTGTAGCGTTAATCTATGTCGAGGATGTACTGAATGTACCAACATATATTGCGAAGTGGATCCCGATCCCTTTCCAAATTAGCGCTTTATTGGGTTTACAAGTATGGACCAGAGTATCAAATAAATTAAATAGGATTTCAGCGTTAAACTATGGAGCGATTATGTGGATTATTTCATGTACAGCAGCTTTATTTTTACCTTCATTATCAAAAATTTCAGGAGTTGGAGATAGTTTATTCCTAAATACCAGCAACATATTTCTTTTCATTCTTTTAATTTTCATAATCTGTCTTATTGGCATTGGAGCTTCAACCGCTTTTCTTATCCCTTGGTCACTACTTCCTGATGCAATAGACGAAGACCCAGAGAAACCAGCAGGATTATATACTGCTTGGATGGTACTTATTCAGAAGATAGGTATTGCGTTTAGTGTTCAATTATTAGGATTTTTATTGTATTTGTCAGGTTATCAATCATGCTTTGTTGATAAAGATGGTCTAAATATTATTGAACAATGCTACTCAGCACAATTAACTATTAGATTATGTATTGGTTTTATACCCTCAATATTGGTAATAATTGGTCTTTTAATTATGAGGAAATGGGATCGAAAATTAATTACAAACTAATATAGAGATATGTATTACCTTAATTTTTTCAGAAGACTTCTAAGCAGCCTAGTCATTGGCGGGCAAGCAATTAATTTTATCTTTAAAGGTAAAATTTCCAAGAATGACCTCTTTGACCAACTTATGGAGTCAGGTCCTGGCAGTTTATTAATTGTATTAATTACAGGAATTGCCGCAGGTACAGTTTTTAATATTCAAGTTGCATCACAACTTACAAGTATGGGGGTTTCAAGTGAAATTGGAGGTTTATTAGCAGTAGGCATGGCAAGAGAAATGGCTCCTCTTCTAACTGCTACTTTAATGACTGGAAAGGTTGCCACTGCCTATGCTGCTCAACTGGGCACAATGAAAGTCACAGAACAAATTGAGGCAATAACCATGTTAAGGACCGAACCAGTTCAATATTTGGTAGTCCCAAGGTTACTATCGATGGTAATAATGTCTCCAATACAGTGTCTTTTGTTTTTATCTGTAGCTTTATGGAGTGGACAAATATGGAGCACAATTTTTTATAAAGTTCCCCCTATAGTTTTTTGGACATCGGTAAGATCAGGTAATGTGAGTTTAACCAGTGCGGACTTAACTTCAATGTTAATAAAATCTATTGTGTTCGGATTACTTATTTCAATCATTGCTTGTGGATATGGACTTACAACCAAAGGAGGTCCAAAAGAAGTTGGAACAAGTACAACAGGTGCAGTTGTAATGACTCTTGTTACTGTATCTTTAATGGATGTATTACTAACGCAAATTTTATTTGGATGATTCCATGTTTAATACTAAATCAAAAAAAGAGGAACCAGTAATAATATCTCCCTCATTTCAGTTGCCAATCATTCTAATAGTTTTAAGTTTTATGCTTTTGTTTTTGAATATTGGTTCTTTGCCAACAATAGTTTTTGCTTCTTTTAGCTTTTTTTTATTACTTCAGTCGTTCACCTTAAGAATAAAAGTAACAAATGATGATTTTATCGTTTTACAATTAGGGAAAGAGATTAGAACTTTTCCATTCAAGAACTGGATATCA
>QCNJ01000032.1 GCA_003213235.1 Prochlorococcus sp. AG-424-P18
AAGATCTTTCTGCAAAGTAGCCTCTGTAGAGGGATCCATAAACGCTGTTGCTTCATCCATTATTAAAACAACAGGATTTCTAATCGCTACTCTAGCTACTGAAAGAAGTTGTCTCTCTCCAGAAGAGAGATTCCCCCCTCTTTCTCTTAGAGAGGTGTTCAAACCTTCAGGTAATTTTTTTAACAAATTATCTAACCCTAATTCGTTACAAAGATTTTCTAATTCAAGATCGTCTACATTCGAATTTAGTTTTAAATTATCTGCAACATTTCCACTAAAGATAAAGGTATCTTGCAAAACCACTCCCAACATATTTCTAAGAGTTGCAATAGGAATATTTTTTATATCTATATCATCAATGAAAATTTGGCCTGATTGAGGTTCATACAATCTACACAATAGTCTTATTATTGTAGTTTTCCCAGAACCAGTTGGCCCTACAAAAGCTACATGTTCTCCTGGTTTTATCATGAAAGATAAATTTTTTATAATATGTTCCCCTTCGTTGTAGAAAAAATTAACATTCTTGAACTCAATTTTGCCCTTAAATTTTTTATTTACATTTTTAGCATTTTCTAAAAGATGTTTTGAGGTAATAGAGTCCTTAATCTGTATTTCTTCATCCAATAATTCATTTATTCTTTCTACAGCTGTTAAACCTCCTTGAATCTGAGTAAATCTTTCTGCAAGCTGCCTTAAGGGCTCAAAAAGTCTTTGGGAATATAAAATAAAAGTCGTTAATGTTCCTAAACCAATATTTCCTGAAGTAACAAGATATCCTCCAACTGCCAAAACTAAAGAAACTGCAGCGAGAGAAATCCATTCTATAAAGGCTGAAATACTACTGTCATAGAATATTGTTCCATTTACTGCTTTTTTATAAGCAACTCCAGTTTTAGAAAATTTTCTGCTATTGAAAGCCTCTCTTCTGAACATCTGAACGACTTCTAAACCTTGAAGATTTTCTTGAAAATCAGAGTTAAGTTGAGACAATTCTTCCCTTACTTGATAATTGGCTCTTCTATAACGTTTTTGAAGCCAAATAATGAAATATGAAACTGGGATTTGAGTCAAAAGTAATAAAAGGGCAAGCCCTCGATCAATTGAAAGCATTGTCAAAGAAATTACTATAAGACTTACGAAGTCAGCAATAACTCCAACCGCGCCACTACCAAAAACCTCGGATAAAGCATCAACATCATTTGTTAATCTCGTTAACAATTTCCCTACAGGCATTTTATCGTGATACTTAAGAGATAAAGATATTGAATGATCAAAAAGCTCTCTTCTAATTCTTGCTGTCAAACGTTGGCCCACTGCTTGGATATTGTAAGTTTGATATCCTTGCAGAATTAATCTGAATAGAACAGTTACAAACAAAGTTAAGATTATGGCATTTATTGATTGACCAAAAAAAGTTTTACTTAGCCAAACATCTGTAGTTTCGTTCTTGAGAATGGTAATTGCTTGACCAACTAATAATGGTTGAATAGCTCCAGAGAAAGAAACCGGTAACAAAACTATCAAGATTAGATAGATTGTTTTTTTATCTTTAGTTAAATATTTACCTAACTTTTTAATCCTTCTAAAATCTTTAAAAAACATTTAGCTAATCTTCTATAAAGCATTAGTTGATTCTATTGATAAAATAGTATCTCTGAGATGATTATCATCTAACCTCATAGATAAAGGATTTCCTATTAGTCTTGCAGTTGAGTAGAAAAGATCATCTATTTTAATTAAACCATTCTCTTTAAGAGTCTTTCCTGTTGCAACCAAATCAACTATTGCCTCTGCCATGCCTGTAATAGGACCAAGCTCGACTGATCCTGTCAAATGAACTATTTCTACTGGAATATTTAATTCTTCAAAATAAGATCTTGCTGTTTTTATAAATTTACTTGCTACTTTACAATTTGCTGGAAGATCCGTTGGTTTTGAATAATTGCTATTTTTCTTTACCGCCAAAGACATATGACAACCTCCAAATCCTAAATCTAATAACTTTGCGACTTTTAATTCGGATTCTCTTAATACATCATACCCAACAATACCTAAATCAGCCTGACCATAACTTACATAAACAGGCACATCTCCATTTCTTACTAATAAAGCTTTAGCCCGTTTGCAATTTGATTCAAAGGTTAATGATCTATTATTTTCGTCCAACGCATCAGAGAAATCTAATCCAGCTTTTTTAAAAGTTGAAATTGAATCTTTTAACAGAGCTCCTTTTGGTAAAGCTATAGTAAACATAGATCAATTTCTTCCAAGGACTCTTCATTCTAAGTTAACAATGGAATTTAATAAAGCACGAAATATAATCGGACTCAGAGTTTTAAATGATAACGTCATTTGGTTGTGGGTAAAAGATAAATCTGTTGCAGTTATAGATCCATCAGTACACGAACCAGTTATTAGATATATAAAAGAAAACAATTTTCACTTAGAAGTTATTTTGCAAACACATCATCATTCAGATCATATTGGAGGAACGAAGTCTCTTATTGAAAGATGGCCAAATGTAAAGGTAATTGCTTCATCCAAAGAAAAAAAGCGAATACCTTTTCAAAATGTATCAGTAGAAGATGGGGAAACTTTGAAAATTTTAGGTGAAGAAGTAAAAATAATTGAAGTATTAGGACATACAAGCTCACATATTTCCTTCTTTTTGAATGGGGAAAATCCTGTTCTTTTTATTGGTGACACATTATTTTCTGGAGGCTGTGGAAGAATTTTTGAGGGAACTTATCAACAAATGTATTCTTCACTAGAAAGAATCAAATCTTTACCAAAAAATACTCTCATATATTGTGCACATGAATATACAAAGGCAAATATATTGTGGGCATTGAATCTCAAGCCAGAAGATCAAAATATCAAAAATAAACTTTCGGAAGTTGAAAAAAAACTTTCTCTCAATGAATTGACAATTCCATTTTTACTTGATGAAGAGATGAAAATAAACCTTTTCTTAAGAGCAAAAAATTTAGAAGAATTCACTTTTTTAAGAGCAAATAAAGATTTATGGGTTTAAATAGATAGGTATCTTCTTAAACAAATGTCCCCAAAACAAGTAATTAAAACATCAAATGCTCCAGATCCAGTAGGACCTTATAATCAAGCAATAAAAGCTGGGGATTTTATCTATTGTTCTGGTCAAATTGCTATAGACCCAGCTTTAAATGAAATAACATGTTTAGGTGATATAGAGAAGGAAACTATTCAAGTTTTAAAAAATCTCGCAGAAGTTCTAAAAGCTGGTGGAGCCAAAATAGAAGATGTAATAAAAACAACTATTTACTTAACGGACTTAAATAATTTTCAAATTGTCAATAAAATATATAGTGATTTTTTTAATATTGAGAATCCTCCAGCAAGGGCCTGTGTGGAAGTTTCATCTCTACCAAAAGGAGTTTTAGTTGAAATAGATTGCGTCGCATTTCTTGATTAATTTCTAATTATTGAGAAATTTGAAATATGAACCAATTGTGCACCATAGTTGTATAGATTATTAGTTGATAATTCATCTTTGATCTATGTCAGCAGCAAAGCTTAATATAGATGAACTAGAAGCAGGTTATCCTTTATTTTGCAAAGCTCTTAGACTATTAATTTTAAAAGGAAACTCAGTTAAGGATATAGAAAAGACAGTTTGTTGGAGTCATCTTGAAACTTTAAATAGATGTCTACCTGGTAGATATAAAGCACCAACGTATTTGATGGCTTTAATCAAAAGAGATATTGCAAAGCCAAATAATTATTAAAAAGGACTAATCTTCTAAATAAAATTTATCAATATCCATTGAAAAGTCTTTTTCCTTGTCTGATATCTCTTTATTGTCTAAAAATATTGAAAGACTTACAAAATTCTTACCGAAGCTGATATTTGGATAGATATCCCTTTCTTTACATAATTTCTCAATTTCCCCCATAAATTTACTAATTTTTGAGTATTGATCAAATTCAAAT
>QCNJ01000033.1 GCA_003213235.1 Prochlorococcus sp. AG-424-P18
GCAAGTTTTGATTCTTTGTGGAGTGTTTTAACAGATTATGATCGGCTAAATCTTTACATACCAAATCTTTTATCAAGCAAAAAAATATTTCAGAATGGAAATAATGTCCACCTTAAACAAGTTGGGGCTCAGGATTTCCTTGGCATGAAGTTTTCAGCTGAAGTAACTATAGATTTATTTGAAGATAAGGAGCTTGGCCTCTTAAAATTTAATTTAATAAAAGGAGATTTCAGAAAGTTTGAGGGTAGTTGGAAAATTCAAAATATTAAAAATACTTCAACAAACTCTTTAATTTATGATCTTACTGTTCAAGGTTGTCAGTGGATGCCAATAGGGATGATAGAGAAAAGACTTAAAAAGGATCTTTCAGAAAATTTAATTGCTGTAGATAGGCAAGCAAAATCATCAAAAAGATCGTTATAAATTTAAATTAATAGCCCCAAGGGGATTCGAACCCCTGTCGCCTCCGTGAAAGGGAGGTGTCCTAGGCCTCTAGACGATGGGGCCAGGAAATTAGCATAACAGCTTATTAAAAACTAAGAGTAAGGCTAGCCTTTCGTCAAGTATTGTTGCTCTTTGTTTTGTCCTTGCCACACAGGAACTGTGAAATGGAAGCAGGAACCTTCCCCTACTTCAGATACGACCCATATTCTCCCTCCATGGACTTGTACTATTCTCCTACATACTGATAACCCTATACCAAATCCTGAGGTTCCTTCAGAAGTCTGGGGAAGTCTAACCCTATCAAGAAAAATTCTTTTTTGTTCGCTCAAAGGAATACCTGCACCTTTGTCACAAATTGTTATTTCTACCCATTGATTTGTCTTATGAATCATAGTGATTTTTATAGATCCAGAATCTTTAGAAAATTTAATAGCATTTTCAATTAAATTTAAAAATACTTGCCTCATTCTTCTTTGATCTGCAAATACACTTGGCAAATCAGATGGAATATCAGTATCAATTTCAATATTCCTTAATCTCCAGAATTTTTCTAATTCGAGTATTACTTCAGCACTAATATTACCTAAATCAATTTTCTGAGGATTAAATAATGCTTCCCATTTAGTTGTTCCAACCTCTAAAAGATCCTGAGATAAGAGTTCAATCTCTTCAAGACGTCTTTTAATAACCTCCTGCAATTTTGTAATGTCTATTTGTCCAAGTTTTTGACTTTGAACCGCCAAAGTAGCGGCAGTTAAGGGAGTTCTTAATTCATGTGCGACCATTCTTAATAATCTTTCCTGAGATTCTATTCTCTTTGTTAATGTCTCATTCTCTTGTCTTAAGACAAGAAGTTCGTCTTCCAGAAGAAATTCTTTTTGAGTTCTTATTGAATCAATTTTGGATGGTTGCAAATTAATCCCAAGGTTTTTTGTTAAACCTTCCTGTGTCCATCTTGGCAGCCATTTCTGCAACTGAGAAAAAATATTACTTCCAGCAAATATTTGCTTAGGAGCTGGGGAAACCTTAATGAGAGCGGGGATAGCAACTAATCTATGTAATTCGAGTAATTCAGGCTGTTCTATGGGCTCAGAAATTTGAAGAGATATCTCAAACTCACAATCATCTGACTCTAAATAAGCTATTAGAGACTTAATGTCATTACTAGAAAGTTGATTTCTAGCTGCTACAAGTATTAATTTTAGCTCTTTTTTATCATTCAAATGATTTCCCCTGAAGTGTTGAAAAGCTGTTAATCCTTATAAACACCTTAAGATATTTATTTTTATTCTACAAATAAGCTATTAATAAATAGGTCTCATTTATAAATGGTTGTTATTAATCAGAAGAAAAATCCAAATTTTGGAGCTAACCCCCCAGATATTAGTTTAAATAGTAATTTAAGAAGATGGTTTTCTAGAAATATTGGTTTCTGGAAATCCAATAGAACATATTTTCTTGATGAAATGCAAAAAACTTATAATTTATGTATGAATATAAAAATAGAGGCTCTTGAAAATAAATCTGAATGGGAGTCTCACTATAAATTCACTTGGTATCCAGAAAAAAAATATAATTTCTTTGAAGAAAATCCTCAATATAAAGAACAAGGTGAAATGCGTGCATTCCTAAGGGGGCATCAGCTTATGAGAGAAAATTTTTATTTAAGTAACATTGAAGGTATTTCAAATATAAAGCAAGTAGATGAACACGAAATGATTTTCGAATCTTCTTACAAAGATTGGTACATTCTTGAACATACAAGACTAGTAGATTCTGATAATTTTAGATTCAGAGTTATTTATTCATGGAACAAAAATAAACTTAAAATAGTAGAAAATCATCATGAAATAAAAATTATTAAGTAAGACCTTATACAACTTAAAAATAACGTTAAAAATGTTATCTTTATCAATATATTCATACTTTAATGATTATAAATCTTAGTTCAAAAAATTTCTCTTATTTATTAAAAATATCCTTATTTGTTTTGCTAATCATGTGTGAAATAAATATTTTGAATAAAAGAATATATGCTAATACAAAACCTCAAGCTACTCAGCAAGATCTTTTTCTGTATAAACAAATGGGTGCATCATACCTTTGCAAAGCTATTAATGAAAAGATAGATTTTGACTTCAAAAAAGCTCTCGCAATTTCAACATTTACATTCGCAGAAGTTATTTTTTCGAAGCATGACAATTTAATTGAAGGAGCAAGCAAAGAAAAATTAACCACAGAAAAAGTACTTTATATTGGAGAGGTTGAGATTCTTAACAGCGCAATCAAAATTTGTCCCAAACAAATACCTAATGATGTCAAGAAAAGTTTTAAAGAAGCTATTAATAAATTTAAAAAACAAGGAAATAAAAAATAATAAAAATAAATTTATTATCTAAACATTGAACTAACTGAACTCTCCTCATGTATTCTCCAAATTGCTTCACCTAACATATTTGCTACTGATAAAACCTTTAACTGAGGGAAACTATCTTTAATAACTACGGGTATGCTGTTAGTTACTATAACTTGCTCAAATAAATCTTTGACGCTCAATCTTTCATATGAAGGAGGTGAAAACACCGCATGAGATGCGCATGCGAATATTCTCTTAGCACCTTCTTTTTTTAATAGATTAGCTCCAGAACAAATTGTACCTCCAGTATCAATCATATCGTCTATCAAAATCGCTGTTTTACCTTTAACTTCTCCAATTACTGTTAAACTTTCAGCAACATTATGAGCTGCTCTTCTTTTATCAATTATGGCTAAAGGAGCATCTTTCATTTGTTTAGCAAATGCTCGAGCTCTAGCGACTCCACCAACATCAGGAGAGACAACAACTACTTCCTCTAAATTTAAAGTTTCTAAGTAATCTATTAAAACCGGTGACCCGTAAATATGATCACATGGTATATCAAAATAACCTTGTATTTGAGCAGAATGCAAATCCATAGCTAGGACTCTATCAACACCTGATTTCTCAAGTAAATTAGCTGTGAGTTTTGCAGTTATAGACTCCCTTCCTGAAGTCTTTCTATCTGCCCTTGCATAGCCATAATAAGGGATTACAGCCGTGATTTGCCTGGCAGATGCTCTTTTGCAAGCATCAACCATAACCATCAATTCCATCAAACTGTCGTTTACAGGGGCGGATGTAGGTTGGATGAGGAATACGTCGCAACCTCTAATAGATTGCTGAATCTGAACATAAAGTTCTCCATCAGCAAATCTTTTAGATATTAAAGG
>QCNJ01000034.1 GCA_003213235.1 Prochlorococcus sp. AG-424-P18
ATAGTCTTGAGCTTGAGCTTGACCTTTTTTAGCTAATACATTTGTAATAGCAGCTGTTAGTGTTGTTTTTCCATGATCAACATGGCCAATAGTACCTATGTTGACATGTGGTTTGTTTCTTTCGAACTTCTCGCGAGCCATTTTGAATTAAAGAATCGAGGGTTTAAGAGTGTTTTAGTTTAGAGATCAGGAGTTGCCCTGATTCTTGGAAATGATAGCTTCAGCAACATTACGAGGAACTTCCTCATAATTTGCGAACTCCATTGAAAATATACCCCGACCTTGAGTCATTGATCGGAGTTGAGTGGCATAACCGAACATTTCGGCTAAGGGCACTTTGGCCTGTACCTTAGACAATCCATCATCAACAGATTGTCCTTCTACTTGACCTCTTCTTGAAGAGAGATCACCAATTACAGATCCAAGAAAGTCGTCAGGACTTTCGACCTCAACTTTCATCATAGGCTCTAAAAGGACAGGATTGCATTTTTTAACCCCGTCTTTGAAAGCCATGGAACCTGCAATTTTGAAGGCCATTTCAGATGAGTCTACATCGTGGAATGAACCATCGACTAGTGTTACTTTTACATCAATGAGTGGATAACCGGCAAGAACACCAGATTCACAGGTCTCTTTCATTCCATTAGATGCAGGTCCAATATACTCTTTTGGTACAGCTCCACCGACAATTTTGTTTACAAATTCAAAACCTTTACCAACTTCAGCGGGTTCCATTTCAATAATTACATGACCATATTGACCTTTACCTCCAGTCTGTCTTGCATATTTACCTTCGCCTTTAGAACTAGACCTAATAGTTTCTCTATATGAAACTTGTGGAGCTCCGATGTTTGCCTCAACTTTAAATTCCCTTAACATTCTGTCAACAAGAATTTCTAAGTGCAACTCACCCATACCTGCAATAACAGTTTGATTTGTCTCAGGATCTGTACTTACCCTAAAAGTTGGATCCTCTTCAGACAAAGCAGTTAAAGCTTTTGATAATTTTTCCATATCGCCTTTAGTTTTTGGCTCAACAGCTACTGAAATAACTGGTTCAGGGATAAACAATGTCTCCAAAACTATTGGATCTTCGGTGTTACACAAAGTGTCACCAGTTGTTGTGTTCTTAAGACCTAAAACAGCCCCTAAATCACCGGCCCTTAATTCATCAACCTCCTCTCTTTCATCAGCTTTAAGAATCACTAATCTAGAAATTCTCTCTTTAGCATCCTTAGTAGAATTCATCACATAACTTCCCTTTGAGAGCACACCTGAATACATTCTTACAAATGTTAATTTTCCATAGGGATCAGACATCACTTTGAAAGCTAATGCACTAAAGGGAGCATTATCATCTGAAGGTCTAACATCTTCTTTGCCACTTGGCAAAACACCTTGTATTGGTTTCACATCAACTGGAGCTGGCAAGTAATCAACTACAGCGTCTAATACAAGTTGGACACCTTTATTCTTAAAAGCCGAACCACATAGTACTGGAACCAATCCATGTTTTAAAACCCCTTCCCTAATACCTTTTTTAAGTTGTTCTTCAGATAATTCTCCTGTTTCGAGAAATATTTCTATTAAATCTTCATCATTTTCTGCAACACTTTCCATTAACTTAAATCTCCACTCAGCAGCTTCCTCCTCCATGTCAGATGGAATTGGTGCTTCTTCAATATCAGTACCTAAATCGTTTTTGTAAAGATATGCTTTGTTAGCTACTAAATCAATAATGCCTGTGAGATCACCTTCAGCCCCAATCGGCAACTGAATAGGAAGTGCATTTGCCTTTAGTCGATCTTTAATTTGCTTATTAACCTTTAAAAAATCTGCACCAGTTCTATCCATTTTATTAACAAAAACCATTCTTGGCACAGAGTATCTATCTGCTTGACGCCAAACTGTTTCGGATTGAGGCTGAACTCCACCAACTGCGCAAAATACAGCTATGACTCCATCCAATACACGCATTGATCTTTCAACTTCAATAGTAAAATCAACGTGTCCGGGAGTATCAATAATATTAATCCTATGATCTTGCCAACTAGTGGATATAGCAGCAGCAGTAATAGTTATTCCTCTTTCTCTTTCTTGAGCCATCCAATCAGTTACTGCAGCACCATCATGAACCTCTCCTATCTTGTGGACTACACCTGAATAAAACAAAATTCTTTCAGTAGTTGTTGTCTTACCTGCATCAATATGAGCGGCTATACCTATGTTCCTTACTCGTTCTAGGGGAAAGTCGCGTGCCAATTTTAAAGCTCCAAATAAAATAATTTTTGATAAGTGTAGTTCACCCTAAAAGCAAACTTTAATAATAATAAACTACTTAAGTACCTTTTGATGAAATTAATATCTGTAATGCGCAAAAGCTTTATTAGCTTCTGCCATTTTATGAGTATCTTCTCTTTTTTTAACGGCACTACCAGTTTCATTTGCAGCATCCATTAACTCTCCAGCAAGTTTTTGGGACATACTCTTGCCATTTCTTGCTCGTGAGAATGTAACAAGCCATCTTAATGCCATAGCCGTACCCCTCTCTTGGCGAACTTCCATAGGTACTTGATATGTTGCACCACCAACTCTTCTAGCTCGTACCTCGACAAGAGGAGTAGCATTTTTTACAGCTGTTTCGAATAATTCCACTGCATTACCTCCTGTTCTCTCGCTGATTAAAGAAAACGCGTCAGACAATATTCTTTGAGCTGTAGATTTTTTACCATGCTTCATCAATCGAGAAATCATCATTGAAGCAAGACGACTATTAAATTGAGGATCAGGAAGGACTGGTCTTTTTACTGCTGCATTACGACGTGACATGTTTAAAAAAAGTGATGTTTACAAATTAATCTTTTGGAGCTTTTGCTCCATACTTAGATCTGGATTGACGTCTATCTTTGACTCCAGCCGTATCTAAAGTTCCTCTTATTATATGATATCTAACTCCTGGCAAGTCCTTTACTCTTCCACCCCTAAGCAGTACTACAGAATGTTCTTGCAAATTATGACCAATACCAGGAATATAAGCAGTTACTTCGAACCCAGAAGTTAATCTAACCCTAGCGACTTTTCTCAAAGCTGAATTAGGTTTTTTAGGAGTTGATGTATATACTCTTGTACATACCCCTCTTCTCTCAGGGCAAGCTTTTAAGGCAGGAGACTTTGTTTTCTTTGTCAGACGTTTTCTTTCTGAACCTACTAATTGTGAGATGGTGGGCATCTATTAAAACTTAGATAAAATAAACATCTAACTA
>QCNJ01000035.1 GCA_003213235.1 Prochlorococcus sp. AG-424-P18
TGCATTTCATATATCCTAAAACCTTTAAGATAAAATGAAATTCCTTAAGATTAAATTTTTAAATTTAATCCAAATATTCATCATTTTATTTTTTTGTTTAATTAATTTTTCCAGAACGGCAGAGGTTTTAGCTTTAACTTCTTTTGAAAATCATAATTTCGTAGCATCAGCGGTGAAGAATGTTAGTCCAGCAGTTGTAAAAATTGATACAGAGAGATTAGTAGAAAGGCAACAATTTGATCCAACTTTATTAGATCCTTTATTAAGGGATTTACTTGGAGAACCTGGAATAACACCTGATAGAGAGAGAGGACAAGGTTCTGGAGTCATTATTAACAAAAATGGTTTGGTACTTACAAATGCTCATGTTGTAGAGAGAGTTGATGATGTTTCAGTAACTTTGGCAGATGGAACTATTTGCGATGGTCAAGTTTTGGGAACAGATCCAATCACTGATCTAGCTTTAGTAAAAATTGAAGAATCTACTTTTTCTAATTTTGCGCCACTAGGAAATTCTGAAGATCTTGAAGTTGGTGATTGGGCAATAGCATTGGGGACTCCATATGGTCTAGAAAAAACGGTTACCTTAGGTATAGTAAGCAGCCTACATAGGGATATTAATAGTCTTGGATTTTCCGATAAAAGACTTGATCTTATTCAGACAGATGCTGCAATTAATCCAGGAAATTCTGGAGGTCCACTTATTAACTCAAATGGTGAGGTGATAGGAATCAATACTTTGGTAAGAAGTGGTCCTGGAGCTGGTTTGGGTTTTGCGATTCCTATCAATCTAGCTAAAAGTGTTTCTGATAAGCTTCTCGAAAATGGAGAAGTTATTCATCCATATTTAGGAGTGCAATTGATTTCTTTGAATCCTAGAATTGCTAAAGAGCATAATCAAGACCCTAATTCACTTTTTCAATTGCCTGAAAGAAATGGAGCTTTAATTCAATCAATTATACCTAATAGTCCAGCTGAAAAAGCTGGCTTAAGGAGAGGTGACTTAGTAATAGCGGCTGAGAATATTTCTATAAAAGAACCCAAGGCTTTGCTTGATGAAGTAGAAAAAGCTCAGATAGGTAAAGTATTTCTCTTGAATGTTTTAAGAGATAATAAAGAGATCCAGATAAATATTAAACCAGAGCCTCTTCCAGGTTTGACATAAATCACCCATTGAAATTAAATAATCTATAAACTCAAAAAAAAAGATTTTGGATTCACAAACTAAAATGAAGCAAATTGTTGCAGATGCAGCAATTAAGGAAGTGGAGAGTGGAATGATACTCGGATTAGGATCTGGATCTACAGCGGCACTCATGATTAAAAGCCTTGGTAATGAAATTCGTTCTGGGAGATTGCAAAATATAAGAGGTGTTGCAACTTCTTTTCAGTCAGAAGTTTTAGCGTTAGAACTCAATATCCCGCTTATTGATTTGGCTTCTGTTCCTCAAATTGATTTAGCTATTGATGGAGCAGATGAAGTTGATCCAGAATTTCAACTAATAAAAGGGGGAGGAGCTTGTCATGTTAGAGAAAAGTTAGTGGCATCTAAAGCTAATAAGTTGTTAATTGTTGTTGATGAAACTAAATTAGTTCAAAATTTAAATAAATCTTTCCCTTTGCCCATAGAGGTCCTTCCAAATGCTTGGAAGCATGTTCAAGAAGTAATTTCAGAAATGAAGGCCATCTCTACTTTAAGAATGGCCACAAAAAAAGCTGGTCCAGTTGTTACTGACCAGGGGAATTTAATTTTAGACGTATCATTTAATGAAGGGATTAAAAATCCCAAAGACATTGAAATGCGTATTAATAATATTCCAGGAGTATTAGAAAACGGATTATTTGTTGATCTCACGGATAAAGTATTAGTAGGAAAAATTGAAAATAATATTCCAGTTGTCTACTCCCCTTCAAAAGTTATTTAGTCTTTAAATCTTATTTGCACTGAATCAGCATGACTATATAAGCCCTCGCTTTTAGCGAGATTAACAATATCAAGATTGTGAACTTTTAAACTTGCTTCATTAAATTCTATTATCGAGGTATTTTTCATAAAAGTTTCAACTCCTAAAGATCCGCTAAATCTGGAATTTCCTGAAGTGGGTAAAGTATGATTTGGTCCAGCCAGGTAATCTCCAACAGCTTCAGGCGTCCATTTCCCCAAAAATATTGCCCCTGCATTTTCTATCTCTTCAAGAATCTTTTTTGGATCAAAAGTCAAAATTTCTAAATGCTCCGGAGCAAAGTTATTACTTAGTTCAATACATGATTCATAATTTTCACAAATTACAATTAATCCCCAATTTTTTATTGATTGAATGCAAATTTCTTTTCTTGGATGATCATTGATTTTTTTATAAACTTCTTCTAAGACTTCTTTCGCTTGGTACTTTGATGTGGTCAGAAGGATTGAAGAAGCTAAAGGATCATGCTCTGCTTGTGCTAATAAATCAGATGCTATATGTTCGCTTTGAGCTGTTTCATCTGCAATGATTAATATTTCACTTGGACCCGCTAGGGAATCTATTCCTGTTGAGCCATAAATTAATTTTTTAGCAGTAGTTACGTAGATATTTCCTGGACCAGAAATAACATCAACCTTATCGATTTGATTAGTTCCAAATGCTAATGCACCTATTGCTTGAGCTCCTCCTATTCTAAAAACTTTACTGACTCCTGATAAGTGAGCTGCAGCTAAAACAGTTTTGTTAATTTCACCCTTTGTATTTCCAGGTGATACCATTATAATCTCTTCAACTCCAGCTACCGCTGCGGGTATTGCATTCATCAGTACAGTGCTTGGATAAGCAGCTCTGCCTCCAGGGATATAAATCCCTGCATTTCTTACTGGTCTCCATCTCCTTTGAACTTTATCACCAAGTTCACCCTCTATAGTAAAAGATGATGGAATTTCTTTTTCGTGGAATTTTTTAATTCTTTTATGAGCCACCTCAAGTGAGCGCTTTAAGTTACTGTCAATTGTGTTCCATGCATCCTCTATATCATTTTTACTAATTTGCATAGGGTTAGGGTCGAAACCATCAAATTTTTTTGTATATTTTTCTACAGCTATA
>QCNJ01000036.1 GCA_003213235.1 Prochlorococcus sp. AG-424-P18
GGATAGCTTTTAGTGGTTCGGCATTTTTGGGATTGTTTATAATGCTTTCTAAAATTGCAAGCGGGAGTGAATTACAGCAAAATAACCTACTCATACAGTTGGGAGCTTGTATTCTCTTTCCTACTTTATTATTCCTAGATAGGAATAAAGATTAATACGTTAGATATCGAATTATTGAGTTAATGTTCTTTTTTTAGTAACAAATTTGAATGCTTCGATTATGTCACCTTCGATCCATGATGAAAATTTATCGCAACCAACCCCACACTCAAATCCTGTATTAACTTCCTTTACATCATCTTTAGACCTTTTTAAAGAATCTAAAATACCCTCAAAAATTACTTTATCTGATCTAATAACTCTTAGGGAACAATTCCTTTGCAATTTACCAGTTTGTATATAGCAGCCTGCGATAGCACCTTTGCCTACCGCAAAAGTCGCTCGAACTTCTGCTTTACCCAATGATTCTTCGACTAGATCGGGTTCAAGTAGACCTTCCATAGCCAACTGAATGTCCTCTAAAAGTTTATAGATTACTTCATATTCTCTTATATCAACATCATTAGCGTCAGCTGCTCTCTTCGCTCCAGATGCCAATGAGGTGTTAAACCCAATGATTACTGAACCTGATGCAGCTGCGAGATCTATATCTGTTTCTGTTATTTCTCCTGGAGCAGAGAGGAGTACTCTGACTTGAACTTCATTTTTTGGTAATTGTTCTAGTGATCCCAATATCGCTTCAACACTACCTTGAACATCAGCTTTAAGAATTAAGTTTAATTCTTTTAATTCCCCATCATTTGCTTGAGTTGATAAAGATGATAGGCTGACTCTCCTAGAAGCCATTTGTTGAGCTAATTTTGTAGCTCGGGCATCTTTGGCTCTATCTCCGACAATGGCTCGAGCAGTTTTCTCATCAGGGTAGACTTCAAATTCATCGCCTGCAGTTGGTACTTCACTAAATCCTAGAGCTTCCACCGGGACGGACGGGCCGGCTTCTCGGATTCTATTACCATGTTCGTCAACCATTGCTCTGATTTTGCCAAGGACTGAACCTGCAGCTAAAACATCTCCAGATTTTAAGGTACCATTTTGTACTAATAAAGTAGCTACAGGACCCTTGGCTTTATCTAGATGAGCTTCAATTACGGTACCTTTGGCGGATCTCTCTGGGTTAGC
This sequence comes from Prochlorococcus sp. AG-424-P18, assembly GCA_003213235.1. Classification (GTDB taxonomy): domain Bacteria; phylum Cyanobacteriota; class Cyanobacteriia; order PCC-6307; family Cyanobiaceae; genus Prochlorococcus_A. Next base: position 1,180 of record QCNJ01000036.1, read on the forward strand.
TTGTAAATCTTCAACTTCTGCGACTAGTAAAATCATTTCGAGCAATTTATCAATATTTTGTTTTTTAATTGCACTTACTGGAACCATTACAGTATCTCCTCCCCAATCTTCAGCAATTAAATCTTTTTCTGATAGTTCTTGTTTCACTCTTTCTGAAGATGCCCCTTCTTTATCAATTTTATTAATTGCAACAATAATTGGTACTTTTGCAGCTCTTGCATGACTTATTGCCTCAAGTGTTTGAGGTCTGCAACCATCATCAGCTGCCACTACAAGTACTGCTACATCAGTGACTTTTGTACCTCTAGCTCTCATTGCGGTGAAGGCTTCATGGCCAGGTGTATCAAGAAAAGTTAATTTTTTCTTTTTGGATTCATGTTCAAATTCAACTTGATATGCACCTATATGTTGAGTGATTCCCCCTGCTTCGCCAGAAGCTACTCTTGATTCTCTTATGGAATCTAAAAGACTAGTTTTGCCATGATCTACATGACCCATTACTGTAATTACAGGTGGCCTTTTTATTAGGTTATCAATATCATCGGATTCAATCATATCTACTGTTTTTTCAGCAGCTTCTTGGACATCATCTTGCAAAACAGGTACTCCAAATTCTTCTGCTACTGTTTCTATAGTTGCCAAGTCAAGAGATTGAGTTACAGTTGCTGTTATTCCTTTAAAGAAAAGTGATTTAATTATTTCAGAACTTTCAAGACTTAATTTATCAGCTAACTCTTGAACAGTTAGATTATCTTCGGGAACTATTATCATCTCAGGTCTTACTTGCTTAGCCTCTTTTGCAGCCTTTAATTCCATAGCTCTTCTTTTCTGCCTTTGCCTTGTTGTCTCTTTTTTCTTTTTCTTAAGTGATTTTGTAGATTTTTGAGACTTATTTTCATTAGAATTTTCTTTTTTTGGTCTTGCCAAACTAGCCGATAATATTGAAATTTTTTCACCTGAATAACCACTAGTTTCAGATGTTAATGAATCATCATTATCTCCAATAATATGAACTTTTTGTCTTTGTTTTTGAGTATTTTTACTTCTTAGTGCTTCAAGCTTTGCACTATCGTCCCAATCTGTCTTCCCAGGTTTTTTTGAACTATTTGAAAATGTTCTATGAGGTGGTTTTTTGGCATTCGTTGGAGCATTTGAACGAAGATTAGGAGTCTTTACCTTTTGTTTTGGTGTCTCAACATTTTGTTTTTCTTTATTAATATTTGGTCGATCTTTCTGAGAATTATTAGTTTTTTGAAGTTGCAAAAGTTCATTAGGTGATACTGGTTTCCTGACCCTAGTGGAATTTTGACCATTAAATTTAGAGCCAGACCTATTGAAATTTCCTGATCTAATGTTCCCACTAGGACTTCCAGGTCTGTTTGAGTTAAATTGCCTATTAAATGATCCAGATCTTCCTGAAGCAGCTGGTTTGTTTCTTAATCCAGAATTGTTTGGCATGCCAGGTCTGTTGGGAGAAACAGGTCTATTTGTATTAATTTGTCTGTTAGGAGAACCAGGTCTGTTGGGAGAATCAGGCCTATTTGGATTAAATGGTCTATTAGCGGGTGGTTGTCTAGAAGAAAGGTTTTGCTTATTGTTGATTTTTGGGTTATTACGATTTGCCTTTGGATCTTCTCTCCTAATAGGAGCTCCTACAAGCTCAGGGGTATTTGTCCTACCATTAAAATTTTTTGCTGTAGTTTTATTTATAT
>QCNJ01000037.1 GCA_003213235.1 Prochlorococcus sp. AG-424-P18
ACTTTTAAATCTAACAAATAATTTTTTGAGGTGCAACTATAAAAATGGTAACAACAACTACTAGACACTGATAAGTTTTTTGAATAAATTTAATTTTGAAAGGAAACAGTAAAACTGTTTTTTTGCAGATCTAATTTTTTTTTATGACCACTGCTTTGCAAACGCCTCAAAGGCGCTCTAGGTCCAGACTTCAAGATGCAAGTCTTGTTAATGGACCTATGCTCCTTTTGAGGAGTATTCGAGGATTTAGTTCAAACCGCTCCATGTTGTGGCTTGCAACTGTTCCCCTAGCTTTGTTTGGTTTAGGTATTTTTAATCTTTCAGCTCACGCAGCTGATTTACCTGAGTTGAATGCAGCTTTTCTTGCTAACAATTTATGGCTTTTGATCGCTACTATTTTAGTGATCTTTATGAACGCCGGCTTCGCTATGGTTGAGGCAGGTATGTGCCGTTCTAAGAACGCTGTCAACATTCTTGCTAAAAACCTCTTTGTATTTGCTCTAGCTGTTACTTCTTATTGGTTTATCGGCTATTCATTAATGTACGGAGGAAGTGTTGCCGACGGTTGGCTTTATTTTGGCGGCTTATTTTTTGATCCAACAGTTACCGCAGATATGGTAACTGATGCTGGATTAGTCCCAACTGTTGATTTCTTGTTCCAGTCTGCTTTTGCAGGAACTGCGGCAACTATCGTTTCCGGTCTTGTTGCTGAAAGAGTTAAATTTGGAGAATTTGTTGTTTTTGCTGTCGTATTAACTGCATTTATATATCCAATTGCTGGTAGCTGGAAATGGAATGGTGGTTGGCTTGATTCATTAGGTTTTGTAGACTTTGCTGGTTCTTCAATTGTTCACTCAGTTGGAGCATGGGCGGGTCTAGTTGGAGCTATGCTTCTTGGACCAAGAATTGGCAAATACTCTGATGGAAAACCACAGGCTATGCCAGGACACAACATGGCTATAGCTACTCTAGGTGCATTAGTTCTATGGATAGGTTGGTATGGATTTAACCCCGGCTCTCAACTTGCTATGGATCAATGGGTTCCATATGTTGCTGTAACAACTACTTTAGCAGCAGCAGCTGGAGCTATTGGCGCAACTATTGTTTCAACATTAACTTCTGGTAAGCCTGATCTTACAATGATAATTAACGGAATCCTTGCTGGTTTGGTTAGTATCACTGCTGGTTGTGGTGATATGACTCTTGCTGGAGCCTGGTTTGCAGGACTAGTGGGCGGAATAATCGTTGTATTTTCTGTTGCAGCACTTGATGCCGCTGAGATCGATGATCCTGTAGGCGCATTCTCTGTTCACGGAGTTTGTGGTGTATGGGGTACCGTTGTTATCGGTCTTTGGGGTACAGCTGTACAAGGTGATGGAGCAGGTATGGGATTGTTCAATGGCGGAGGTATTACCCTTCTTCTAGTTCAAGCTCTTGGTGCCGCAGCTTATGCTATTTGGTCACTAGTTACTTGCTGGATTGCCTGGTCTGTAATTGGAGGATTATTCGGCGGAATCCGAGTATCTGAAGAGGAAGAGACTCAAGGCTTAGATATAGGAGAGCATGGAATGGAAGCATATCCAGACTTTGCATCTGCTAAATAATCTAACTAAAAATTAATTTAAGAAACCTGACTTATGTCAGGTTTCTTTTTTTATACGAAAAATTATTTAAAACGTTGTAATATAGGAAGATGGATACTCAAGCTTTTAGACGATCCCTTCATCATTCTGATAGATACAATAGAAGAGGTTTCGATTCTCCAACAAAAAGAGCTCAAGCATTAGAAGAAGCTTACCAAAGTGATTTGATAAGTTCTATTAGAGATAATAATTTTACTTACACTAAAGGCAGACTAAATATTAAGTTGGCCCAAGCCTTCGGTTTCTGTTGGGGAGTTGAACGCGCTGTTGCAATGGCTTATGAAACTAGAAGACATTACCCAAATGAGAACATTTGGATAACAAACGAAATAATTCATAATCCCTCGGTTAATGATCATTTAAGAAAAATGAATGTACAATTCATCTCAGCTAAAAATGGTATTAAGGATTTTTCTTTAGTTTCTAATGGGGATGTTGTGATACTTCCTGCTTTCGGAGCTACTGTTCAAGAAATGAAACTCTTGCATGAGAAAGGTTGTCATATCATTGACACAACTTGTCCATGGGTTTCTAAGGTTTGGCATACAGTTGAAAAACATAAAAAACATGTTTTCACATCTATTATTCACGGAAAATTTAAACATGAAGAGACCCTCGCCACAAGTTCATTCGCGGATAAATATTTAGTAGTACTAGATCTAGAAGAAGCGAACTATGTTTCTGAATATATTCTGGGGAGAGGAAATAGAAATGAGTTTATGAACAAATTTGCTAAAGCTTGTTCTAATGGATTTGATCCTGATAAAGATTTAGATAGAGTGGGAGTTGCAAATCAGACAACTATGCTTAAGAGCGAGACTGAGGAAATTGGAAAGGTTTTTGAAAGGACGATGTTAAAGAAATTTGGACCAGAAAACTTAAATAGTCATTTTTTAGCTTTTAATACTATTTGTGATGCAACAGAAGAAAGGCAAGATGCAATGTTCTCTTTGGTTGATGAAGACCTTGATATTTTAGTAGTTATTGGAGGCTTCAATTCTTCTAATACTACTCACCTTCAAGAAATAGCAATTAATAAAAATATTTCTTCTTTTCACATTGATACGCCAGAGAGGATATCAGTTAAAGAAAACTCAATA
>QCNJ01000038.1 GCA_003213235.1 Prochlorococcus sp. AG-424-P18
TTATTAAAAGGTCAGTTGATAATTGTGCCTCAATAGTTGTCCCTGAATATAAAAAATCTTCCGGTCTTAAATCACTCCCTAAATCTACAACTATTAAAGCTCCTCTCCTATTCTGAGAGAGTTTACCTGCAGTATCAACTAATTGAGTGATAGTAGTAGATGTTGCTCTAAATTCTTTTGGTGGATTTCCTAATAATACAGCTAGCCTCCCAGTCCCTAATAATTCCATTAATCTTCTCAGCTCTCCTTGCCAAAGGATCGCAAGAGAAAGTGAACAGGCTAGTACTACAGCATCAATTAATTTTGATGTTAATGGAAGGTAGGCATATCTTTGTATAAACCAAGCAGTTGAAACTAAAAACAAATAACCCCTTAAAAGCCATAGTGTCCTCTGTTCTTTAACTCTTGAAAACAATAACAGTCCAAAACTAACCGCAAATAAGATGTCTAATAAAAGCTTGAAATTTATAAACCCCCAGAAATTCACATTAAAAACAAAATTAATCTAAATGTACCTAATTTTGTTTAATAAAGCGATTAGGCAAAACATCATAATTTAATAGATCTAATGGAGATTCTCTCTTTTGAATAATTTCTGATTCACCGTTACAAACTAATACTGCAGCAGGTCTTGGTATTCTGTTGTAGTTAGAGCTCATTGAAATATTGTATGCACCGGTACCAAATACACATATTAGATCTCCTGATTTACAATCAGCTAGTTCTATCTCTTTAAACAACACATCTCCAGATTCGCAATGCTTGCCAGCAATTGTATATGTATTTTTGGAATTAATATTAAGAGGATTACTCACCAAACACGCAGAATAATTCGATTGATATGTTATGGGTCTTGGGTTGTCACTCATCCCACCGTCTACGGACAAATATGTTCTGATACCGGGAATTTCTTTAAAAGCCCCTATCGTGTAAATTGTTATTCCTGCTGTTGATACAATAGATCTTCCTGGCTCGCACATCAATGTAGGTAAATCTAAATTATATTTTTTACAAGCTTTAACAACCGAGGTGGAAATTGTTTTTACCCATTCATCAATTGAGGGAGGATCATCATTTTCTGTATATTTGATGCCTAAACCTCCACCTAAATTTAATTTTTTAATATCATGACCAAATTTTTTGGCATTTAAAATAACATTCACCATTATTTCTCCCAAATCCTTATGAGGGTCTAGCTCAAAAATCTGAGAACCAATATGAGCATGTAAACCTCTCAAGCTTAAATTTTTTGCATTTTTGATTCTGTCAAATAAAGTGTTTAAATAATCAATCCCAAAACCAAATTTGCTATCAAATGATCCCGTTCTTATGTATTCATGAGTGTGGCATTCTATTCCAGGAGTAAAGCGAATCATTATTTCTAGGTTACGATTAAATGTGTTTGAGATTTTCTCTAATCTTTCTAAATCATAATCATTATCTAAAATTACTTGTATGTTATTCCTAACAGCAAACTCTATTTCTTTGTCTGATTTATTGTTCCCATGAAAAACAATTTTCTCATTTGGAACTCCGCCTTTTAGAGCAGTTAATAATTCTCCCTCAGAAACCGCATCAAGTCCTAAACCTTCTGAGGAAACAAGGTTACTCATGAAAAGAGAACTATTCGCTTTTGAGGCATATATTGGTAGAGACTTCCCTGGATAATATTTTTCTAATGCTTCTTTGTAGGCTCTACAAGATTTTCTTAAGGTGATTTCATCTAAAATATAAAGAGGAGAATCATATTTTTTGATTAGTTCTTCAATAGAACATCCACCGATATATAACTTCCCATCATTTCCAATAGATGTAGTAATAGGGACTATATTTCTATTGGGGCTTTTGAGATCAATTTCTTGTGTTAAAAAGGATTTGTTTTCTTCCATGAGGTAACATTTAATGGGAGCAGAGTATTATCTGTCCTATTTTATAGTGTCCTTAAAATCAGAATCTTTAAGAGTATAAATATATTATAAATGTTATCTATTAAACGAATAAATGAGAAAGATATTGATTTATGTTTTGACTTAGATTCAAAAACGACTTCACTATGGAGCAGAAATCAGTGGGTGAATGAATTCGAAAAAGAATATGTAAAAGTCTATGGATTATTACTTTCAAACGAAATTATAGGAATATGCGTTTTTCAAATAATTCTTGATGAAGCTCAAATAAATTTTTTTGTAATTAATCAGAGATTCAGAAAAAGAGGTTTTGGATCTTACCTTATGAGTTATCTAATAAAAAGTTGTCAAAAACAAGCTATAAATAAATTACTGCTGGAAGTTTCTCATAAGAATGTTATAGCTGAAAATTTCTACAAAAAATTTGATTTTTATACTGTAGGAATAAGAAGGAAATATTATAAAGATGGTTCAGATGCTCTTTTAAAAGAAAAAGATCTAACAAAAAATAATTTTTAAATTTAATTGTGCGGATAACCAGAATGCTTGAAATTACTATATTTTCTTGCTATATCATTGAAAAATTTAAATTTAATTGAAGAAAATGTAGATTTAGGTATTCATAAAAGCTCATTTTGAACACAAAATTGACATATTACTGGTAGGTTATTAATAGGATTTAATGATCTAATGTTTGAGAGATTTACAGAAAAAGCCATAAAAGTCATCATGCTTGCTCAAGAGGAAGCTAGAAGGCTTGGTCATAATTTCGTTGGAACAGAAC
>QCNJ01000039.1 GCA_003213235.1 Prochlorococcus sp. AG-424-P18
GATTTTTCGGGTTCCATACCTTCATCATCTACTGATAATGAACCAAAGGATCCTTCTGATATCCCTTCATCTATTGCGGTTACAGATTCATGAGCAATTTTTTCATTCAATTTATTCTCAAATGGTGTTGTTCCTCTCTCTATTTGAGTGGTTTCAAGTAAATGCCCACAGGCTTCATGGAATATAACGCCACCAAATTTATTAGCTAATACAACAGGCATTTGTCCTGCATCAACATAATCTGCATACAACATGTTCATTGAACTTTCAAACACATCATTAGCTGCTTTTTCGTGATCCCATAATCTAAATTCATTAGGCATTCCTGACGATCCAAATCTTCTACTTCCACTAGATCTATATTGGGCATCACATGCAATTACGTTGAGACCAACTGTTTGATGCAATCTAATATCTGAGACATAGGTTCCGTCACTGGAGGCTATAATCACTTCCTGAAGATTTCTTGAGTAACTTCCTTTCCTAGTTATTATTTTATTATTTTTTTTTAAAGACTTTGTACTAACTAGTAGTTTTTCACTTATCTCATGAATAGATGGGACTTCATTAATCCATTTTTTCTTGGATAAACTATAGTCCCTATGTTTATTTAAACCGTTAAATAGTTCTCTTTTGTTATCTGTTATGTCTAACATCTCAATAGCCTGAGATACCGATCTCATCAAGCCATGCTTTGTTAAATCATTTGTACTCACAAATCCATCCTTTTTTCCCTTGAAGATTCTAATTCCAGCACCCCTTCCAAATGATGGACTTACACTTGTAATAAAATCTTCTTCTGCTAACACGCTTGAGTTGTCAGTATTCTCTAAAAATATTTCTACAAAATCAGCACCTAATCCAATTCCGTAGAAAATAATTTCTTCTAATAAATCTTTATTACAAATACCAAAAACTATTTCATTTGATTTGATTTGTGACGAAAGCATATGAGTCTATAAATCTTCTCTGTATTAAAGATTATCTAATCGAAGGTTGGAAATCTTTGCTATCAAGAGGTTTTAATAAGTATAGTCTTAATAACTGGTAACCGTTTGATAAATATTTAGGTAATTTTTTAAAAGTTTTAGATACTTTATTTCCATCACTGTTTGCAATATCAGAAAGAATCTTGTTATTCTCAACTATTTTATCTAATCTTCCATAAAAAGATTTATCATAAACGTCCATTACTACAGGGAAAACTCTAGCTGCAGTTTCATTTGTTTTATTAATAACAAACTGGTCGTAATCTCTGGCATCTAAACCTAAAGAACTGTAGAAATCTTTTTTAATTCCCAAATCCCTTGCATACATAGTTGCAAATACAGCTAATAGAAAGAACCTTGACCATAACTTGGATGTTAATGGAAGATTATTCAAGAAATATCTAAACCTATGGAAGTAGTCGAATAATGGATGTGTAAAAGTAGAGCCGCCAATGGTAATTTTTTGGCTTAATGATTTAACAGTACGTGGCTGTGCTTTCATTAATGCGTCAAAGAAATCCCCATGTCTATTTTCATCTTGACACCAATTTTCAAAGTAATTAAATAGTGGAAAAATTTTGCTATCAGGGTTCTTTTCGAGATGCCTATAAATTGCTATGTATCTCCAATAACCTATTTTTTCGGATAAATAAGTAGCGTAAAAAATACTTCTTGGAGGGAAATAAGTGTAATCTTTATTGGCTGTTAAAAAACCTAAATCTAACTGAAGTCCAAAGTCACTCATTGATTTATTTAAAAAACCAGCATGTCTTGCTTCATCTCTGGCCATATGAGCAAAACATTCAGCAAGTAGAGGGTTTTTGACTTTAATTCTCTTACTAAGTTCCTTGTAAAGTAAAAAACCTGAAAATTCTGATGTACAACTTCCCTCGAGAAAATCAACAAAAAGCTCTCTTGTCTCAGGATCTAATTTTTCTGCAGCGCCTTCAAATTCACTATTTCTTACAAAATGATATCTATTGTAATCTTTCCTAAATTCCTCACAAATAGCTTCCAATTCCTCCTCGTTTATTGATAAATCCATATTTTCCATAGCCTCAAAGTCTGTTGTATAGAACCTTGGAGACAAAATTGTTTCTTTTGCTGGTATCTTTCCATTATTAATATCTTTTTTATTTTTTGATTCAACAGTTGATTGAGCCATTTTTTATTCTGTTTATTAATACTATTATTTACTATGATTTGTATTTTCGAGGGAAAAGTTAACTTGGTGTTATTGTTTTTCTAATTAACTCCTATTAATTTTTGCCCATTCAATCTTTGAAGTACTCTTGAAATTATTAATTTTAGTGTAATTCTTTTTTCGTCAATAAGAAAGGATTCAATAATACTGGGTTGTTGATTAGGTTTTGATAAAGAAATACTTTTTAATGAACTAATGTCATCCTTCTCAAAGGATAACCAAAAGTTACATGTATCTTTAATTTCACAATTTATTACCCAACATTTATCTCCAGCGATAGGTCTATTTGTGTTAGTGAGGTTAATATTGTTTATTTCTAATCCTCTTTGATTAATTTCCTCAGTAAGTGAAGGAATTAGGTGCATGTTAATAAATTCTTGAAAAGGCTTTTTCTCTACTGGGAGTTCTTTTTTTGGTTTTGTTATAGGTTTTTCAGGAGTATTAAATTCATTTTTTATAACAACTTTAGAAGCAGAATCA
>QCNJ01000040.1 GCA_003213235.1 Prochlorococcus sp. AG-424-P18
ACTTCTTCAATTTTTGGTATTAATTAAAAAATGGAAGCAAAAAAATCTAATCCAATAAAAGTATTCCTCTACATATCTGTATGGGTAATTATTTGGGGTACTATAGGATCTTTAGTCGATTTTCCTCTATATAAAAATAAAATCTACTTAGAAGGGAGCATATATCAATATCTTACTTTCACAGTTACAGGGATTATTTCTATTCTATCTGCAAAGTTTTTTTATAGGAAAATTGATTTATAAAAACTTGTACCTAAATTTCTTAATAATTTTTGCTGGTTCTTTACTTTCATTGGACTCGTACAGTATCCATTGATGTGTCTCAGTATCATGATCACAACCATAATTTCCAGATGGGTTATCATAACTTGATAGATATGAATGACAATTTTGGTCTGCCTCAAAAGCGGAGTCATAACCAGTTAGAAAATATATTAAAAATAGAATAGTTATCAACAAAAAAAATACTTGAGAAACTAAATTAACTACCTTCATAAGTTATTCTAAAATTTAAATATATCATCTAATAAAATCTTTCGATCTAAAAATTTAGCTAACGTCCAACATTAAATACAAAGTCATGGAATTCTTGATTATTTAAATACAGGATTACTAGCAATACTAAAATGATATTTAAGCATATTACTATTGATCCAAAAATATTTATTTGTTTTTTGCCTGGTAAAGTGTAAGTAAATTTCTTGCCTTTAAGAAAACCAGCTAAGCCTTTTTTTTCTTTTATTTGAGTATTTTGAATATTATTCTTAACTTCATTATCAGAAAAACCTTTTACCATTACAAATTAAATAACAAATTTATAATATTCCAAAATAATAAATTATTTTAATAATTAACAATTTTTAATCACATATGGGATCATTAATGAAATTCTCTCATTTGAAAGATTTTTAAAAAAATGAGCTTCAATAATTTCCGTTTGCAGTCCTAATAAACTTGATTGACATTTGAATCTATTTTGGTCAAATACTACTAATTGAAGTTTTTCTATTTCAGAAACTAATTCTTTACATATTTGGGTTCGAGAATCTTTAATACAATCACTAGATTGTTTTAAAATCTTTGACTTTGTTGGTATTGTCTCAGCCATAACAAAATTAGATAACAACAAAAATTTCAGGAATAAAATAGTTAAACATTTCATTACTTCTAAAGAATTTAAAATTTTGGATACCTCGTTAAGAGCGTTTGGCATTGAGCTAATTGCATCTTTTTGCGATTTAAAAAAAAAGATGCCCTAAAAGAGCATCTTGTTATTAAAGGAAGAAATAGATGAAAAAAATTACCCTTGCACTCTATCCTTAAAAAGTTTACCTGCAGAGAATGTTGGAACTCTTTTGGCGGGTATTGCTATTTTTTCGCCTGTCTTAGGGTTTAATCCCTGTCTTGCAGAACGATCTCTTGGTTCAAAAGAACCAAATCCTAGTAAAGAGACTTTTTTGCCTTCCACTACTGAATCAACAATAGTTTCAATAGCTGCATCAACAACTAAAGAAACATCCGTTTTTGTGAGCTCTGTACGAGCTGCAACAAGATTTACTAAATCAGCTTTGTTCATTGAAATTTAAATTAAAGCTAGGGGTTAAAAAAAAGATTTAAATCGAGTTTAAACCTCGAACTTTCACATCATATGGAGCAAATACAAATACGGCAACCGAAAATGCCGGCGGCGCAAAGCTTTATACAAATTTTAGGGACATTTTTAGCAACATTATTTATTTCTTATAGCCGAGCTTTTTCATTTATAAAAAATAGCTTCTTCATTTAGAGAACAGCAAAAAGCATTGGTAGCACTGGATTTAGCATTAAAAATCCAACTACATTTAGCAATGGCGGAAAATGTCAAGGGGGGATGAATTTAAGAATTTGAGCTATTTATTATGTTTTATTAATTTTCAGATATATTTCCTTCTCATCACATGAAAAAACACAATTTGTATTTTGAAATCAAGAAATATCTGATTTTCTCATTATTAAACTTTCTCTATAAATCGTTTTATGCACTGAGCAGATGGATGAAGAAATTTTAATTAATTTAAAAATTAATACTCTTTAAGATCTAATAAAGTTGATTAGTGAAGCCTTAAATTTGAGTTTTTTTTTTAATTTTGCATCTATTATTCAAATATCAATAATTTAAATAAATTATCTCAATATTTAACTAATCAATGATAAAGAGAAAGTGATTCATCTCAACAAAGGTAAACCATTTCCTTTAGGGAGTTCTCTAACTTCACAAGGGATTAATTTTTCCTTAGTAGCCACAAATGCAGAATATGTAGAAATCTTATTGTTTGAGAAAGAGGACTCTATTTCCCCAAAAAGCATATTCAAATTAGATCATACTTATAATACAGGTCCTTACTGGCATGCGGAAATAAAAAATCTAGATGAAGGTTGTATTTATGCTTTTAGAGTGAAACAAAAAAATAATGAAATTAATAATAACTTTGAAAAAAAAGTATTACTTGATCCATGTTCAAGGGGTATTACCGGATGGGGAAGTTATA
>QCNJ01000041.1 GCA_003213235.1 Prochlorococcus sp. AG-424-P18
TTTACCCTCAATTTTTGTTCCATTAATTGGTATAGCAATGCCTGCTGTTTTTATCGTATTGATTGGAAGATTAATTACAGCAACTGAATAAATTATCAAACACTAAATTATTAAAAAAATGAGCGACTTTCAAAAATCATTCTCAGAATCAACAAATTCTATTAAGTTTGATGAGAAATACATAGATACTTCTGTTCAACCAAATGATATTGGTGTAGCAGAACAATGGGCAGTAAAAACAGTTGCTGATCCTTGCGTTGGTAATTTAGCTACTCCAGTTAATAGTGGTTATTTTACAAAAGCCTTTATAAATAATTTACCTTTTTACAGAGAAGGTATCTCTCCTAATTTTAGAGGTTTAGAAACTGGAGCAGCTTTTGGATATCTTCTATATGGACCTTTCACTATGACTGGCCCATTAAGAAATTCTGAATTTGCTTTAACAGCTGGACTTCTAGCTACTATTGGAGCTGTTCATATTTTGACAGCACTTTTTGTTCTGTATAATGCACCTGGTAAAGCACCTAATATTCAACCACCAGATGCGACTGTTAATAATCCGCCAAAGGACTTATTTACAAGAGCTGGTTGGGCTGATTTTACAAGTGGATTTTGGTTAGGAGGCTGTGGAGGAGCTGTTTTTGCTTGGTTACTTGTTGGGACATTACACTTAGATACAATAATGCCAATCATTAAAAATATTTGGACTGCTGGTTAATCCCTAAATAAAAGAAATAAGTAATATTTAAATTGAATTAAAAATTAAAAGGAGAGATCTATTAATTACCGTATAGTTCTGTCCCATCTATAGTTTCTAACTACTCTTCCTGCCGAAATTAGTTTAGATTTATAATGCAATGAGATTTTGTCATTAGACTTTTTTAGGGTATCTAATCCTATTCCATCTCTTCCAAAATACTTTCCAGAGCTATGGTAATACAATCCGTCCCCTTTGTAGATTCCAATATGATCACATTTTTCTTTATTTCCAAAAAACAAAAGATCGCCAGGTCGTAGAGCCGAATACGATTCTTTGTAATAAAAAAGGTGTTTACAAAAACTTTTTATTTGAAAAGAGTCTCGAGGTATATGAATTTGATGCTTTAAAAAAGCAGTCTGAATTAATCCAGAACAATCAAAATTGGGTCCTAATGTACCTCCCCAAAGGTATTCATTATTTAACTCAGATTGATCCTCAATCCATTTTAAAATTGAGTTCACTTTGTCTTTTATAAAGAAGTGTTCTTTTTTTGCAATCTCAGGTTTTCCTAATTCGTATTTCTCAATAATTAATCCATCTAAATTTATCCAACAGACGTAACCATCTTCATAGAGTTGAACTAGTATTCTTGAAAATTCAAGGTTGTTTTTATCAATATTTGGATAAATAAGCCTAAAAATTCTATTTTGAAATATTTCAGTAATTAATTTATCTTCTGTTTCATTTTGATATCCCGAAATATTAACTTTTAATTTCCACCAAATAGTTTTTGAAAAATTAGTTTGTTTTAATAGTGAGATAGGATTTTTATAATTTTCCATACAATGTCCTTTTACTATTTAAGTGAAGAGATGGGTATAGCCTTAAATGATATTTTAGGGAGAGTATGCTCTTATAATAAAGATTTTTCAATTAAAGATATTTCCATAACTTGGATTAATTATAAAAGTGGAAATAAAAGTGTATTTAAAGGTTTTGGTACTGGCCTAAATAATAAAAAATTGGTTTATCCAGCCAGCATAGTCAAGTTGGTTTATGGTCTTGCTACATATTCTTGGATTAAAAAAGGAAGTTTATTATTATCGGATGAAATTATTGATGCTGTAAAGAAAATGTTATCTTTCTCAAGTAATAATGCAACAAGCTTCTTAATTGATTTACTTACTGGAACAACAAGTGGACCCTGTATTGAGGGCGAATCATGGGAAAATTGGAAATATCAAAGAAGTATAATAAACGATTGGCTACATGATTTAAATTGGGAGGAATTGAGTGGTTTAAATTGCTGTCAGAAGACCTGGGATGATGGACCATTTGGTCGTGAAAAAGAATTTTATGGACATAATAATAAAAATAGAAATGCTATGAATTCTGATTCGGCTGCAAGGGTTTTGGAGGAAATTATGATTCATATTGATTATCAAAAAAACGATTTAAATTTACGAAGCTTTTTAAAAAGAAATTTAGATAAAGTTGTTCTTAAAAACGATTCTCTTAATCAAATAGATGGTTTTTTGGGTGCAGGCTTACCAGAAAGCATTAATCTTTGGAGTAAAGCAGGCTTAATGTCAGAAGTTAGACATGATTCTGCTTGGTGGACTAATAGTCAATCTCTACACACTTTATTAGTTGTTTTTTGTGATGGTGAAAAATATTCTAAAGATTCTTCTTTCTTGCCATTAATATCAAAAGAAGTATATGAATTTAATAAAAAGTATACTATTTAGGTTTAAATTGAATCTTCTAAGAAATTAAAATCTAATTTGTCAGTATATGCTTCATAAGGCAACATCATT
>QCNJ01000042.1 GCA_003213235.1 Prochlorococcus sp. AG-424-P18
TTGGAAAAGAAATTATTTTGTGAAAATAATCAACTCTCATCTGAGAATATACTAGGTCTATTGCCTCACAGGTATCCCTTTGCTCTCGTGGATAAAGTAATAGAGCATATTCCTGGAGAGCGGGCTGTTGCAGTGAAAAATGTAACTATAAATGAACCTCAATTTCAAGGACACTTTCCTGAAAGACCATTAATGCCTGGTGTCCTTATTGTGGAATCAATGGCTCAAGTCGGTGGAATAATAGTAACGCAAATGCCAGATCTCCCCAAAGGACTTTTCGTCTTTGCAGGAATAAATAACGTTAAATTCAGAAAACCTGTTGTACCAGGAGATCAATTAATAATTACTTGTGAATTACTGAGTATAAAAAGACAAAGATTTGGGAAGGTCAAAGCTGAGGCACATGTTGATGGGAAGTTGGTATGTGCTGGAGAATTAATGTTCTCATTAGTAGATTAGGGATATGGAGAATAATACTGAATCAAAGTCAAGCTTTAGTGGTGTAAAAGTTCACCCAAATGCTTTTGTCGATCCAAGTGCCGAATTACATGATGGAGTTATTGTCTCTCAAGGAGCTATTGTTGGGCCTAATGTAATTATCGGTAAAGGAACTGAAATAGGACCAAATGCTGTTGTTATGGGAAGAACTCAGATTGGCAATAATAATAAAGTTTTCCCAAATGTTTTTATAGGTCTTGATCCTCAAGATCTTAAATATAAAGGTGCTTCTACAGAAGTAATTATTGGCAATAATAATACTTTTAGGGAATGTGTGACTATTAATAAAGCAACTGATGAAGGGGAAAAAACTATTATTGGCAATAATAATTTGTTGATGGCATACACTCACATAGGGCATAATTGTGAACTTGGAAATGGAATAGTTTTATCAAACAGTGTTCAAGTCGCAGGACATGTAAAGGTTCAAGATAAAGCCATTATTGGTGGTTGTTTAGGTATTCATCAATTTGTACATATTGGATATTTAGCAATGATTGGAGGAATGACTAGAGTAGATAGAGATGTCCCCCCGTTTTGTTTGGCTGAAGGACATCCTGGTAGATTGAGAGGCTTGAATAGGATTGGAATTAAAAGAAGTGGTTTGATGGAAAATAAAGAATTTGATTTGAAAATTTTGCAAAATACTTGGAATTTACTCTTTAAGTCGGATAATGTATTGTCTAATGCATTGGTCATGGCAAGAAGAGGCAAATTAGATATATCTGCAACAAAATTATGTGATTTTTTAAAAGATTCAATATCTAAAGAAAGACGAGGACCAATGCCTATAGTGAATTCATGAAAAAAAAAAATATTTATAAGTACTGGAGAAGTTTCTGGAGATTTGCATGGAAGTTTGTTATCAAAATCATTATTTGATGAAGCGAAGAAGAAATCTATAGATTTAGAAATTTGCGGATTAGGTGGTGAAAGGATGAAGCAAGAAGGTGTAAAAATTCTTAAGGATACAACATCAATAAGTGCAATAGGTATTTGGGAGGCTTTGCCCCTCATTCTTCCAACAATAAGAATTCAAAAAAAATTTTATAAATTATTAAAAAAATACCCTCCAGATTGCTTAATTTTAATTGATTATATGGGTCCTAATATAAAAATTGGAACTAAATTAAAAAAATCGAAAACTAAAATTCCAATTTTCTACTATATCGCTCCTCAAGAATGGGCCTGGAGAGTTGGGAATAATAGTACGACAAATTTAATAAATTTTTCAGATAAAATTTTTGCGATTTTCAAAAAAGAGGCATTTTTTTACAAAAAGAGAGGTGGAAATGTCATGTGGGTTGGACATCCAATGATTGATTTAACAAAAAAAACTCCCTTTAAAGAAAAGTGCCCGAACTATTCTCAGCCTCCGCCCAGATCAAAACATTCTACTTTTAATGCCTGCATCGAGACCTCAAGAATTAAAATATATATTGCCTACTTTCATGATGGCGGCAAAAAAATTACAACAAAAATATCCAAGTTTAGTTGTCTTTATACCCTCATGTAGGAGAGTTTATGATGAAAGATTTGAAAAGGCATTTAGAAAGTATCAAGTTATAGGAAGAGTTATTTCTCAAAAAGATAATTCAAGATTAAAACCTTATATTTATGCGCTTACAAAAATTGCACTTTGTAAATCTGGGACAGTTAACATGGAATTAGCTTTATATGGAATTCCACAGATTGTTGGTTACAGAGTAAGTAGGATTACTGCTTTTATTGCTAAAAAGATTCTCAATTTTAAAGTAAGGTTTATTTCTCCTGTAAATTTATTAGTTAACAGGTCAATAATTCCTGAATTTGTGCAGAGAGATTTTGACGCAAAGAAGGTCTTCTACAAATCT
>QCNJ01000043.1 GCA_003213235.1 Prochlorococcus sp. AG-424-P18
TAACAGATATAGATCAAGCGGAAAAATAAAGCCGAAAATAAATAAATTAGGTGGGACAGAATGGGAAAAAATAAAAGAAAAAAATAAGAAACAAATCAAAAAAGTTGCTGTCGATATTTTAAAACTTTATGCAAAGAGAGAAAAATTAAAGGGTTACATTTACCCAAAAGATGGTCCTTGGCAAGATGAATTAGAGGAATCATTCCCTTATCAACCAACACCTGACCAAATTAATGCTGTAGAAGAAATAAAATCTGATATGGAAAGCGAAAAGCCAATGGACAGGCTAGTTTGTGGAGATGTAGGATTTGGCAAAACAGAAGTAGCTGTTCGGGCTATTTTTAAGGCTATTACATCAGGCAAACAGGTAATATTACTAGCTCCTACAACAATCCTAGCTCAGCAACATTGGAGGACAATAAGTAATAGATTTTCACCTTACCCAATAAAAGTATCATTACTCAATAGATTCAAAACTGTTAATGAAAGAAAGGAAATCTATGCAGGATTGAAAAATAACAAAATTGATTTAGTTGTAGCAACGCACCAAATTTTAGGAAAAGAAATAGAAATTAAAAACTTAGGGCTACTAGTTATTGATGAAGAACAAAGATTTGGAGTAAGGCAAAAGGAGAAAATAAAAAAAATCAAAACCAACATAGACGTTTTAACTCTCTCGGCAACTCCTATTCCAAGAACTCTTTATATGAGCTTATCTGGGCTAAGACAAATGAGCTTACTAAACACGCCTCCACCATCAAGAAGATCAATAAAAACATATTTATCTGAAATAGATATGGATGTTATAAGAACTGCAATTAATCAAGAACTTGATAGGGGAGGTCAAATTTTTTATGTTCTTCCAAGAATTTCTGATATAGATCAAGCTGTAAACAAATTAAATAATATGTTTCCCAGCTTAAAATTTATTGTTGCTCATGGACAAATGAACGAAACAGAACTTGAAAATGCAATGATTGCTTTTAATAATGGAGAAGTAGATTTAATGATATGCACAACGATAATTGAAAGTGGATTAGACATCCCAAAAGTAAATACAATAATTATTGAAGATTCTCACAAATTTGGCCTTTCACAACTTTATCAACTTAGAGGAAGAGTAGGTAGAAGCGGTGTACAAGCACATGCTTGGTTATTTTATCCAAATATAAATAAAATTAATGACGCTGCAAAACAAAGATTGAAAGCGATAAAAGATTTTTCAGAACTAGGCAGTGGATACCAACTTGCAATGAAAGATATGGAAATAAGAGGTGTTGGTAGTTTACTAGGAGAAGAACAAAGTGGAAAGGTTAGTGCTATTGGATATGATTTATATATAGAAATGCTCCATGAGGCTATTTCAGAAATCAGCGGGCAAGAAATACCTGAAGTTAACGACACTCAAGTTGATCTACCAATAAATGCATTTATACCTGCAACATGGATATTAAACAGAGAAGAGAAGCTTGAAGCTTACAAATCTGTTACTGAATGTTCAAATAATGATGAATTAACTGAATTAGCTACAGACTGGGTTAATAGATATGGAAACTTACCAAAACCTGTTGAGTCCTTAATTATGATAATGAGAATAAAATTACTAGCTAAAAAATGTGGTTTTAATAAGATCAAGCTCAAAAAGCCAAACATCTTGATAGAGACAAAATTAAAAAATTCTACTTTTAAAATTCTTAAAAATTCTTTAGCAAGTAGTGTTCAAAATAAATTTAATTTTAATGAAGGTCAACCATTTTCAATCATCACTATAAGGGGCTTAGGTGCAACTGAAATTCAAAATCAAATTGATCAACTAATGTTGTGGTTCGGGTCTTTTGAAAGAGAAATAAAGAATTTCGATAAAGAACTTATTAAAAGAGATTAAATTATTAAATAATTATTTAAAATCCGCGAATCAGTTTGATTTCGGTTAGGTTTATAAAAATTTATTTATTTTATGGGTGAATATATAGACGTCGGAATCCAAACTTCGATTTTACCCTTATCAATTATTCTTTCATCCATTGTATTAGGCATATTTGCATTATTTGGAGAAGAAACAGAAAATGATGATGATGATTCTGATTCAGGAAGTGGTGGCTTAATGCAACCTATTTGAAATTATTTATAAACAATTTGTTTTGACTTTCTCTTAGAGACTTTAAATA
>QCNJ01000044.1 GCA_003213235.1 Prochlorococcus sp. AG-424-P18
GGGTCATGAATAGGTTCATCATTTACAAAAGCATTAGCTAGATCAATATGCTCTAAATTAGAGTATTTAGAGATATTATTTAAGTCTGCCTCGCCAGCAAACGTAGTAAATGGAGCTAGTAAACCAAGTGTTGCTGGGGCTACTAACAAGCTTTTAAAAAGCTTCATAAAAATTCCTCACACAATTTAAGGTATTTTATGTTAATCTATTTGATTGGAATTTACAACCTCCAGTAGACAAAATTCGAGCCGGCTATTAATAAAACACTCTTTTCAAAGTGAAATTTTTTCTCCAAGAAGTTTATTTGTTTTAATAATTTCAATTGCAGGTTCCAAAAGTTCCTTATATTCTTTCCAAATCCCTATAGACGAAGAATAAAATTTCTTTCTTATTTGAGCACTACTTGCGGTATGTACATTTCTTTTGTTTTGATGGGGCGAAAGATATTTTTCGTCCCAATCCCAACCAAGCCAATTTATTATCCTAGGTATAACTTTATTGGGATTTTCAATTAAGTCTTCATAGTAATAATCATAAATATTTTCACCAAATTTAATTTTATATTCCTCCATAGTTTCAAAATAGTGCATATATAAACGAGAAATATCAGGCAAAGAGAAAGAGAAAGACTGATTTAAAAAGTTTGCTCTATATATGGATAAAATATTATCAAGAGGATTTCTTATGCAATTTATTACTTTTGCTTTAGGAAAAAAATTAGAAATAATGGCACAGTACATATAATTAAATAAACTTTTATCGGTGTAAATGATAGATGATTTAAATTGATTAATAACTTTATTTTCATATAAACCATAAACATCCTCAAAATCTTTAGCTTCCTTGATTGATTCCTCTAAAAAGTTAACCTCACCCATATCAGTTACTTCAGAATTTAAACTTAATATGTTTTCCAGTAAAGTGCTCCCGGATCTTGGCATGCCAACAATAAAAACATAATTAGAAGAATTCTTCAAATTTTCATTTTTTGTTTTTTTGATTTTTATTGATCTATATAATTCAGTATGTTTTATTTTCAGAGTTGAGTCAGATTTTTTATACTTCATGCCTTCATCGTTTGCGATTCTAAGATATTTTGCACTCTCTTTAAATTTTCCTTGTTTATGTAGTAAATTTGAGATTGCAAAAGCTGCGTATATCTTTGAGTTTGGATTAAGATTCTCTAGTTTTGTATTTAATAAAAAATTTAATTCATTTTTATGATTCTTAAAATCATAAATCCCAGATAATTCATAAAAACTATTGAAGTCAAATTTATTTCTAGAAATAATAAATAAGTTAGTCTCAATAGCAAGTTTAAGCTGTCCTGAATTTCTATAGAAACTTGCTAAATTTTTATAAAAAGGGATGAAATTAGGCGACAGACTTATTCCCTTTTTTAGTATTTGTATACTTTTACTTAATTGATTCTTATCGTTATAAAGAATACTCAGATTTAAATAAGCAATTTCTAATCTTTGATATTTTTTGATTAATTTTAAAAGAATGGTTTCTGCATCTTCGTACTTCCTTTTTTTTAAGAATGCATCGGCCAATAGAATATTTATTCTTATTTCTATGTTTCTATCTTTTTTAATTATATTTATTTTATTTAAATCCTCTAAGATATTTAAAGCTTCATCAATATTGAATTTATTGATATAAATCTCAGACTTTAAAAGTTTATAAATATCATTATTTTTTGATACTCTAATAGCTTTATCTATATAGATTAATGCATAATCAAAGTTTCTTAAGGCAAAATATAAAAGAGAAAAGTTATAAAGTAAATCTCCATGATTAGGATTAATTGTTATGGCCTTTTTGAGTACGCTTTCTGCATCTTTTAATTTATTCTCAATTTTTAATATTTCGGCTAATAAAATATAAGAATTAATTGATGATGGGAATTTATTAATTAAATTTAGAAATACTCTTTTTGCTAAATTAAAATTTTTTAAATCTCTACAAAAAAATCCGTAAGCATAGAGTAAATCAAAAGAATCATTATTTGATTTTAATAATTCATGAAATATCTGATTTGCCTCTGAAGAATTTCCTGCCTTATGTTTTATTTTTGCTTCTTCAATTTTTTTTAATAAATCAATTTTTTTCAATATATTTAAATATTTTATATATTATAGTTTAAGA
>QCNJ01000045.1 GCA_003213235.1 Prochlorococcus sp. AG-424-P18
AATCCAATAACTATTGAAATAATTATAAAAAATACTAATGGGAATGACATTTCTCTAGAAGATTGCGCAAAATTTAATACTCCTGCATCAGATGAAATTGAAAAATCAAATCTTTTAAATTGTTCATATGTTTTAGAAATTAGTAGTCAAGGTGTCAGTGATGAATTAACCTCAGAAAGAGACTTCAAAACTTTTAAGGGTTTTCCAGTTAATGTTGAGTTAAACCAAAGGAATTCAAAAATAAAATTTCTGAATGGTTTACTTCATGAAAAGTCTAAAGATTTTTTAGCCATTAACATAAAAGGTAAGATAAAAAAGATCCCTTTTAATGAAGTACTAAAGATTAATCTTAGTAAATTAAAAGATTAATTTTTTTTCATCCATTATTCAATTCTCCCATCATAGATGGCATTAGTTATTCTCCCCGGTTTAAACAATCTTATTGAGGACATTAGTGAGGCAAAAAAGTTACCTCCTAATATCGTTGAATTAGCTTTGCGCGAAGCATTATTAAAAGGATACGAAAAATATAGAAGAACCTTTTACATTGGCGTCAACGAAGATCCTTTTGATGAAGAATATTTCAGTAATTTTGATGTTGGATTAGACCTAGATGAAGAAGGTTATAGAATATTGTCAAGTAAAATAATTGTTGATGAGGTTGAAAGCGAAGATCATCAAATTTCTCTTGTAGAAGTTAAACAAGTTGCTGACGACGCTCAAATTGGTGACACAGTTGTCTTAGATGTTACTCCTGAAAAAGAAGATTTTGGGAGAATGGCTGCTTCAACTACAAAGCAAGTTTTAGCTCAAAAATTAAGGGATCAACAACGAAAAATGATCCAAGAGGAGTTTGCAGATTTAGAGGATCCTGTCTTAACCGCGCGAGTTATAAGATTTGAGAGACAATCAGTAATAATGGGAGTTAGTTCGGGTATTGGCAGACCTGAAGTGGAGGCCGAACTTCCCAAAAGGGATCAATTACCAAATGATAACTACAGAGCAAATGCAACTTTTAAAGTATTTTTAAAAGAAGTTAGCGAAATAGCAAGAAAAGGACCGCAACTTTTTGTTAGTAGAGCAAATGCTGGATTAGTTGTTTATTTATTTGAAAATGAAGTTCCGGAAATTCAAGAAGGTACAGTAAAAATTGTTGCTGTTTCAAGAGAAGCAAACCCACCTTCGAGAGCTGTTGGTCCAAGAACCAAAGTAGCAGTAGATAGTGTTGAAAAAGAAGTTGACCCTGTGGGAGCTTGTATTGGAGCTCGAGGAGCAAGAATTCAACAAGTAGTTAATGAGTTGAGAGGAGAAAAAATTGATGTTATTAAATGGTCTTCTGATCCAATACAATACATTTTAAACTCTTTAAGTCCTGCGAAAGTAGATCTTGTTAGGCTAGTTGATCCAGAAGGGCAACATGCACACGTATTAGTACCTCCTGATCAATTGAGTCTTGCAATTGGACGGGAGGGTCAAAATGTCAGACTTGCGGCAAGACTAACAGGTTGGAAAATTGATGTTAAAAACTCACATGAATATGATCAAGAAGCAGAAGATGCAGCAGTCTCTGAATTAATCATTCAAAGAGAAGATGAAGAGAATCTTCAACGAGAAGCTGAGTTGAGATTAGAAGCAGAACAAGCTGAGCGAGCAGCAGAAGATGCAAGATTGAGAGAACTTTACCCCCTGCCTGAAGATGATCAAGAATATAGTGAAGATCAATACGAAGAAGAACCTTATTCAGATAATAATCAACTAGAAACTTCTCAAGATAATGAGGTATCTGCAAAAGAGGAAAGAAAACGGTGATACAACAAACCCCTGTTATGCGTATATGCATTTCATGCAGAAAAACTTTTGATAGGAAAAATTTGTTAAAGGTTACAAAAGATCATATGTATGGAATCATGTTCGAAGAGGGAATGGGGCGTTCAGCTTACATTTGCAATTCAAAAAAATGTTATTCGGATTCCAAGATAAAAAAAAAGCTTCAAAAAGCTTTAAAAACATCTTTAGAACCTGAATTTATTGATATTTTTAAAAAAGAAATTGC